>CAZTCR010000012.1:0-69633 GCA_964612185.1 uncultured Eubacteriales bacterium | reverse complement strand
TTGTACCACTAAGGAGTTCGGGTTCTCAACTTTCATTTAACTTTACAGTACGTTAATTTATACTTGGAGGTTATTATGATGAAAAAAGCGCTATCCGCTCTTTTGGCAATGGCAATGTTGTTTGCGATGATACCGGTGGGGGTTCTCTCTGCTTCAGCAGTTGATGTTAATGAAAACACCTTTGACACAGAGGCCGAAATAAACGATTATGCATGGACGGAAGACGATAGTGAAACACTAATACCGCCTAATGTGACAGCGGAAGGAGATTTCATTGCTGGCCAAGAGCCTTCTGTTTCTGCAAGTATACCATTGGAAGAAACGTCATCCTTTGCTGAGGGGGAGGAAGATACTTTTAATGCATATTTTTGGGTTGATGGCGAAATATATGCTGCTATTCCGATAACAGTTGGCGATTATATCAGTTATCCAGATGACCCAAATAAGGTCGGATACACTTTTATTGGCTGGGATACCTACTACGAAACAATGCCAGCTGAAGATATCTATTTTAATGCAATTTTCGATGTAAACACCTACAACGCATATTTTTTGGTCGACGGCGCAGAATATGCAGTTATCCCGATTGCATACGGAGATTATATCGGTTATCCAGCTGATCCATATAAGGAAGGATATACATTCCTTGGATGGCAAGCTTCCTACGAAACAATGCCTGCAGAGGATATCTATTTTAATGCAGTGTTCGAGATAAACACCTACAATGCCTATTATTTTATTGATGGAATAGAATATATTATCCCGATTACATACGGATCAAATGTCAGTTATCCAGATGATCCAAATAAGGTTGGATACACTTTCCTTGGCTGGGATACCTACTACGACACAATGCCTGCGGAAGATATATATGTCTATGCGATGTTCGAGATAAACATCTACAACGCATATTTTTTAGTCGACGGCGCAGAATATACAGTTATCCCGATTGCATACGGAGATTATATCAGTTATCCTAATGATCCATATAAGGAAGGCTACACATTTCTTGGATGGCAATCTTCCTACGAAACGATGCCCGCGGAAGATCTCTATTTTAATGCAGTGTTCGAGATAAACATTTACTGTGCTCATTATTATATTAATGGAATGGAATATACTTCTATCCCGATTACGTACGGAGATTATATCAGCTATCCTGATGATCCATATATTGATGGGAATACTTTCATCGGATGGGGTACCAACTATGAAACGATGCCCGCGGAAGACATCAATATCTATGCGATGTTTGAAATAAATACCTATTATGCACATTTTCTGGTAGACGGTGCAGAATATGCGGTTATACCGGTTACATACGGTGATTATATCAGTAATCCAACTAACCCGTATAAGGACGGAAACACTTTTATTGGCTGGGATAACTACTACGAAACAATGCCCGCGGAAGATATCTATTTTAATGCAATGTTCGATGTAAATACTTATTATGCGTATTTTATGGTTGACGGAATGGAATATACTGTTATCCCGATTATATACGGCGATTATATCAGTTATCCAGCTGATCCATATAAGGAAGGACATACATTCCTTGGATGGCAAGCTTCCTACGAAACGATGCCCGCGGAAGATCTTTATTTTAATGCAGTGTTCGAGATAAACACCTACAATGCCTATTTTTTTATCGATGGAATGGAATATATCATCCCGATTACATTCGGAGATAATATCAATTATCCTGATGATCCATCTATTGATGGGTATACTTTCATCGGCTGGGATACCAGCTACGAAACAATGCCTGCGGAAGACATCTATATCTATGCGATGTTTGATGCGAACATCTATTATGCTTATTTTCTGGTAGACGGTGTAGAATATGCGGTTATACCGGTTACATACGGCGATTATATCAGTTATCCTGATGATCCGTACAAGGATGGACATAATTTTATTGGCTGGGATACCTACTTCTTAACGATGCCTGCGGAAGATTTATATATTAATGCAAATTTTTATAAATATTGGAATGCGTCAAGCATCGAAATTACAAGAACACCTGACAAAACCGACTACCTTGTGGGTGTGGATAACGGGGTTTATCTTGATGGAATGGAAATACTAGTGCATTATGCGGACGGTACCAGCGCCCTATGGTACTATAATGACTACGGTCTATATTTCAACGACTGTTATTTCGATTTTTACTATGATAACTTTACAGTCGGCAGCAACATCATAACGGTATGGTATATGGGCATAAGTACGACTTTTGAAGTAATGGGGATAGAAAACCCGGTCGCAAGCATAGCGGTTACAAAACTGCCGGACAAATCAACATATATTGAAAATATCTATGGTTATTGGGATAGCAGATGGGATGGAGCACAGCAGGAATATGTTCCGTTTTTTTATTATAACTATAGCATGAATGGTATGGAACTGACGATTTCTTATACAGACGGGACCAGCGCAGTATGGAGCTATGATGAGAACGGTTCCTACTTTTACGGATACCAAGTGAATTGGTATGTCAATCAATACATTGTCCCGTGGCAGTTAGGCAGCAACCCGGTAATAGCAACATATATGGATGTACAGACCACCTTTGATGTAAAAGTGATCGAAAACCCTGTCGAGAGCATAGAGGTTACCAAGTTGCCGGACAAAACGACATATATAGAAAATGCGGACGGATTTTGGACAATCAGATGGGATGAAGCACAGCAGGAACATGTTCCTGTTTTCTACTACAACTATAGCCTGAATGGCATGGAACTGACGGTCTATCATACAGACGGCACCAGCGAGGTTTGGAGTTATGATGAGTACGGCCCCTACTTTAACGGATACGAAGTGAATTGTAACACAGATCAATACAATACACCTTGGCAGTTAGGCGGCAACCAGGTTACAGCAAGTTATCTTGAAAATAGCACAACGTTTAATTTCGAAGTGGTTGAAAATCCTGTCGATAGCATCGAAGTCACAAAGCTGCCGAACAAATCAACATATATTGAAAATATCAATGGCTATTGGGGTAACAGATGGGATGAAATACAACAGGAGCATGTTCCATTCTTTTACTATTACTATGACATGAATGGTATGGAGCTGACGGTTTATTATAAAGACGGCACGAGTGCAGTGTGGAGTTATGATGAGTACGATTCCTACTTTAACGGATACTATGTGAATTGTAGTACCGATCAATACAATACCCCGTGGCAGTTAGGCGGCAATCCGTTGACGGTAAGTTATATGAGCGCACAGACTACCTTTGAATTTGAAGTAGTGGAAAGTCCCGTAGAGAGCATCGATGTCACACAGTTGCCGGATAAAACGCATTATATCGTGGGTGTGGATAACGATATTAGACGTACCGGTACAGAAATAACGATACATTATACCAATGGAACCAGTGAGGTATGGCGCTATGATGAGGACGGTTCATATTACAACGAATATTATTTTGATTTTTCTTATGATAATTTTATAGTCGGGAGCAACACAATAAATGTCCTGTATATGGGCGCACAGACGACTTTTGAGATAAGCGGTATAGAAAACCCCGTCGAAAGCATTGAAGTCACAAAACTGCCGGACAAATCAACATATATTGAGAATATAGATGGCTATTGGGGAAACAGATGGGACGAGGCACAGCAGAAAGAAGTACCGTACTTCTATTATGAAATGAATAGCATGAACGGTATGGAACTGACAATCTATTATACAGACAGCACGAGCGAAGTGTGGAGTTATGATGAGAACGGCTCCTACTTCAACGGATACCAGGTGAATTGGAGTACCGATCAATACAATATCCCGTGGCAGTTAGGCGGCAATCCGGTAACCGTAAGTTATATGGGCGCACAGACTACCTTTGATATGGAAGTGGTCGAAACACCGGTCGCAAGCATTGAGGTCGCGAAACTGCCTAATAAAACAAGCTGTATTGAAAACATAGATGGCGAGTGGCGCACCATATGGGATGAAGCACAGCAGGAAGAAGTTCCGTTTTTCTATTATTACTGGAGCATTCAAGGATTGGAACTGACAATTCATTATACTGACGGGACCAGCGAGGTTTGGAGTAGTGATGAGGACGGCTCCTACTTTAACGGATACCAGGTGAATTGGAGTACCGATCAATACAATATCCCGTGGCAGTTAGGCGGTAATCCGGTAACGGTAAGTTATATGAGCGCACAGACCACCTTTGAATTTGAAGTAGTGGAAAGTCCCGTAGAGAGAATCGAAGTCACACAGTTACCGGATAAAAAGGAATACATTGCAGGTTTGTATTACGGCGTAAACGGTATTAATCGTACCGGGATGGAGATAACGGTAGATTATACGGATGGTACAAGTGATGTATGGAGCTATGACGAGGACGATCTATACTACAATGGATATTCCTTTAACTTTTATTATGACGATATAGTACTCGGAGACAACACAGTGACAGTTTGGTATATGGGTAAAAGCACGACTTTTGAGGTAACTGGGATAGAAAATCCAGTTGAAAGTATTGAAGTCACAGAACTCCCGGACAAAACAACTTATATCGAAAATATCGATGGCTATTGGAGTAACAGATGGGACGAAGCGCTTCAAGATTATATTTCGTTCTTCTGTTATGACATGAACGACATGAATGGCATGGAACTCACAATCTATTATACAGACGGCACCAACGCAGTGTGGCGTTATAATGAGGTCGGTTCCTACTTTAATGGATATAATGTGAATTGGTATACAGATCAACACAACACCCCGTGGCAGTTAGGCGGAAATACGGTAACGGTAAGCTATATGGGCGCTGAGACAACATTTGATGTTGAAGTCATAGAAAACCCCGTAGAAAGTATTGAGGTTACGAAACTTCCGGATAAAATAAATTATATAGAAAATGCAGATGGTTATTGGGATAGCAGATGGGACGAGGCACAGCAGAAACAGATTCCGTTCTTTTTCTATAATTATGCCATGAATGGTATGGAACTGACAATCAATTTTACAGACGGTACCAACGAAGTGTGGAGTTATAATGAGGACTACCCCTACCCCTACTTTATCGGTTACCAGGTGAATTGGTATACTGATCAATACAATACCCCGTGGCAGTTAGGCGGCAATACGGTAACGGTAAGCTATATGGGCGCTGAGACAACATTTGATGTCGAAGTCATAGAAAACCCCGTAGAAAGAATTGAGGTCACGAAACTTCCGGATAAAACAACTTATATAGAAAACACAGATGGTAATTGGCGAACTAGATGGGATGAAACACAGCAGAAAGTTGTTCCGTTTTTCTATTATAGCTATGACCTGAATGGCATGGAGCTGACGGTCTATTATACAGACGGCACCAGCGCAGTATGGAGTTATGATGAGGACGGCTCCTACTTTAACGGTTACAATTTGAATTGGAACGTAGATCAATACGATACCCCGTGGCAGTTAGGCAGCAATCCAGTAACATTAAGCTATCTTGAAAAAAGCACACCCTTTAATTTCGAAGTGGTTGAAACACCAGTCGCAAGTATAGAGGTCACGAAACTGCCAAACAAAACGACCTATGTAGAGAATGCGGACGGCAATTGGAGAACCAGATGGGACGAGGCACAGCAAGAATATATTCAATATTTCCATTATTACTATAGCATGAATGGTATGGAGCTGACGGTCTCTTATACAAATGGTACCAGCGAGGTTTGGAGTTATGATGAGGATGGCTCCTTCTTTAACGGATACCAGGTGAATTGGAATTCAGATCAAAACAATACCCCTTGGCAGTTAGGCAGCAACCCGGTTATAGTAATTTATATGGATGCACAGACCACCTTTGAAGTGGAAGTGGTTGAAACACCGGTCGCAAGCATAGAAGTCACGAAACTGCCGGACAAAACGGAATATATCGCGGGGTTGGAAAACTGGATAGACAAAACCGGTATGGAAATAACGGTGAGTTATACGGACGGAACAAGCGCGGTATGGAGCTTTAATGATGACGGTTCGTATTTCAACGACTACAATGTTTCAATTAATAACAACAACTTAATTGTTGGCAGCAACACAATAACGGTAAAATATATGGACAGGAGTACGACATTCATGATAACCGGAACAGAAAATCCGGTAGCAAACATTGAGGTTACGAAACTGCCGGATAAAACAGAATTTATTTTTGATGTTGATATATTAGATTTAAACGGTATGGAAATGACGGTTTACTACACAGACGAAACCAGTGCTGTATGGGTTTTCGCTGATTTCGATGACTTAAGTTTTAATGGTTATGAAATTGGATTTTCTGCTGATGATGAATATAAAATTGGAACATTCACAATAATTTTAACCTATATGGGTGCGCAAACCACGTTTGATATTGCTCTTGTTGATGGTACAGGCGGACAGCTTCTCCAAGCGGTTCCTGGCAAAACAACCATCATCGACACAGAAAACGGATTTATATATGGACTTACAGCAGGGATTTCTTCATTAGATGATTTCGTTGTCGTGAAGGAAGGCTATGAACTGCAATATATTCCAACATCAAACGGCTTCGGCACAGGCACAATTGTTAATGTTGTCAGCACAGCCAAGAACGCGATGCCGAACAGCGTTGTCGCGTCATATACGTTAATAATCTATGGCGATGTCAACGGTGACGCGACGATTGACAGCATGGATGCCGGAACAATGGTCGACTATGAAAACTATTTAGTCGATTGGGATGAAACCGAAGATGCCGCAAAAATAGAAGCCGCCGACTTGAACGATGATGGAAAAGTCGACAGTATGGATGCCGGCATTGCGGTTGATGCGGAAAACTATGTTATCACCATTGACCAAACGACGGGGCTTGTTGCGTAAGGTATAGCAAAAATGCATTGGGCTGTCTTTCGCGATTTTACATCGTAAAAGGCAGCCCGATTAAATTCTTTTAAAAACTATTGACAAACCGGCAGTATCTACCCCTCAAAAACACCCTTAATAAATGTCAGCGATTCTTTGGCGTCCCTGTCCAAACTAGCGTCATCCGTGTTCTGTTCCAGTTCCCGCCAAATCTTGATATCGGAGCCGACCGTTCCGCCGGTGCGAACAAACGGTTCCATCACCACATCACCGGTAAAATTGATATCTTTGAGCGCTTCGCCGATTTCCGCCCAGGGAAGCCTGCCCTTGCCCGGTACGCGGCGGTTCGCTTCGCCGATGTGCAGATGCCCGAGCCAGTCGCCCGCCAGCCGGATTGCCCCACCGAAGCTGTCCTCTTCAATATTCATGTGGAAAGTATCCAGCGTCAGCTTCACATTATCCGCGCCGACCTCGTCCACAAAGCGGACACCCTCCTCCGCCGTATTCAGCAGATACCCTTCAAAGCGGTTGAGTACTTCCAAGCAAAGGGTGACACCGCTTTCTTTTGCGATATGCGACAACTTGCGGACATTTTCAATACTGCGCGCACGGTCACCGGCTTTGTCCATCGGTTTGGAATAGTCAACCGGCCAATAGGAGTAGATGCCGCCGCCGACCTTGTGTATGCCGAGAATATCCAGGTTCTTGAACAACGCGGTGTAAAAATCCATGCCCGCCCGCACTATGGCCGGGTCAGGGGATGCCAGGTTATGCTTTGTGCTCGGGCCGTGCCCGCCGGTGAGTGTGATACCGTATGCCGCAGCGGCGGCTTTCAGTTCAGCCAGTTGTACAGGGGTGTTACCGGGGATTGGTGTACAGGCAATTTCCAGGATATCAAACCCGAGTTCCGCTGTCCTTTTGATATAGGGCAGATAATTTGCGCTCCATTCGTTCTCCCAATAAGCGTAGTAGATACCATATTTCATTTCATCATTTCCTTTTGGTTAGATATCACGACTAAATTATACCGTTCTATCCCGGCATATGCAAGCGGCGGGGCGCGTTTCTATTGACTCGGATATTAATATAAATTATAATACAGTACAATAGCAGAGCGATTGCTGAGCAGTTGTTGAGCAATCGTTAACCAGTGATTCACAATCTTTAACCCCGTTCTCCTATCGCTAACCCATTGCTCAGCCATTGTTAACCTATTGCTCAGCTATTGCTAACCCATCGCTAACCTTTCAACATTCCACAAGCGGAGGCGAAAACATTGTCCTTTCCCAAGGAAAATATCCGGAATTTTTGCATCATCGCCCATATTGACCACGGCAAGTCCACCCTTGCGGACAGGCTTTTAGAGCTGACGGAATCCGTCGCGCGCAGGGACATGACCACGCAGCTGTTGGACAATATGGACCTTGAGCGCGAGCGCGGCATCACCATCAAGGCGCGTGCCGTCAAACTCAATTACAAGGCGAAAGACGGGCAGGAATATGCCCTGAATTTAATCGACACGCCGGGTCATGTGGACTTTACCTATGAGGTATCGCGCTCGCTTGCCGCGTGCGAGGGCGCTGTGCTGGTGATTGACGCTTCCCAGGGCATTGAGGCACAGACGCTCGCCAACACCTACCTGGCGTTGGACCACGATTTGGAACTGGTGCCGGTCATCAATAAAATCGATTTACCTGCCGCAGAGCCGGACCGGGTGGCTGCCGAGGTGGAGGATATCATCGGGCTCGACTGTTCCAATGCGCCGCGCGTTTCCGCGAAAACAGGCGAAAATGTGGCACAGGTGCTGGACCGGATTATCGCGGACATTCCCGCGCCGAAAGGCGACAGTAACGCGCCGCTGCGCGCGCTGGTGTTTGACTCTGTGTATGACAGCTACAAAGGCGTTATCGTCTATGTGCGGGTGATGGATGGCAAAATAAAAGCCGGAGACATCATGAACATGATGGCGACCGGCGCGCAGTTCAGCGTTGTTGAAGTCGGTTATATGCGGGCAACGCGCATGGAACCCGCGGACGAGCTGGCTGCCGGCGAGGTCGGCTATATTTCCGCCTCCATCAAAACCGTCAACGAAGCCCGCGTAGGCGATACCGTTACCCTGGCCGCGAATCCCGCGAAGGAAGCGCTGCACGGTTACCGCAAGGTGAACCCGATGGTGTTCTGCGGCATTTACCCGGCGGACGGCGCGGACTACGGCAACCTGCGCGAAGCATTGGAAAAACTGCAGCTCAACGATGCCGCTTTATCTTACGAACCGGAAACCTCCGGTGTGCTCGGCTTCGGTTTCCGCTGCGGCTTTTTGGGGCTGCTGCATCTTGAAATTGTGCAGGAACGCTTGGAGCGGGAATATGACCTTGATTTGATAACGACTATTCCGAGCGTTATCTATAAAATCCATTTGTCGGACGATACCGTGGTGGAAATTGACAACCCCACCCACTACCCCGACCCCGCCCGCATCGCTTTCAGCGAGGAGCCGTTCACTTCGTCGCACATCTTTTCACCGTCGGAATATGTCGGCGCTATCATGGATTTGTGCCAGGATCGCCGCGGTATTTTTAAGGACATGACCTATGTAACCTCCGACCGTGTGGATATCCATTATGAACTCCCGCTCAATGAGATTATCTATGACTTTTTCGATTCCTTAAAATCCCGCACAAAGGGCTATGCCTCCTTCGATTATGAATTAACCGATTACCGCAAGTCCAACCTGGTCAAGCTCGATGTAATGATGAACGGCGATGTGATTGACGCGCTGTCCTTTATCATCCATGCCGACAAATCCTATCCCCGCGCGAGGCGGATTGCGGAACGGCTCAAGGATAACATCCCCCGCCAGATGTTTGAAATACCTATTCAGGTGGCCATCGGCGGCAAGGTGATCGCGCGTGAAACGGTCAAGGCGATGCGCAAGGATGTGCTGGCCAAATGCTACGGCGGTGACATTACCCGCAAGAAAAAACTGCTGGAAAAGCAAAAAGAGGGCAAAAAGCGCATGCGCCAGTTCGGTTCGGTCGAAGTTCCGCAGGAAGCATTCATGGCTGTGCTCAAGCTCGATGATAATTAAAGACGAGAAAAATTATGCGGGGACTCCGCAAAAGACAGAAAGGGTTGGTTAACAGCATGGCTCAGGAAGGGCAGACCAAACTGGTCTACCAGAACCGGCGGTATGTCGGTTCCAGGGAAACGATGGCCTATGTATTGTTCGATGTATCGAACAGTTTTAACATCAATCTCTATGCGGAACGCTTTATTTTTGATGTGTTGCATATTGATTTTTATTATCTCGCTATTGTCAATTTTATCAACACAATTTGGGATGTCGTCAACGATACCTTCACGGGCGTTATTGTTGACAAAACCAGAACACGCTGGGGGAAATTCAAGCCCTATCTCATCATACTGGCGATACCCGGCACTTTGGGCACCTGTATTTATTGGCTGATGCCTGTCATTTTCCCCAACAAAGGCGGCATGGATGTTACCAAATTCGCCGTATGGCTGGCGCTCGCGCTCATCCGCGAAGGGGCGGGAACCTTCAGGGGCGTATCTGTGAGCGGGATGCTTGCCACCATCACACCGCATCCTTTAGACAGAACACGGCTGATTACCAAGGCAAACTTTTTTTCCGGATTTGTTGAAAAATTGCCGGAAATTGCCATGGGTTTGATGATAGACCTCATCAACCATGATATGATCAAAATGAAGCTGGCAACCGCTTATATTTCCATGGGCTTAATTACAACAATCACAGGCGGCGTGATGGCTCTTTTCTTCTTCGTTGTCACGAGGGAACGGGTTCTGCAGTCGGTGGAGCGCCCAAGTATCATGGACGGTTTCCGTTCCATTCTCAACAACAAACCGATTCTGCTCATGACGCTGTCGGATTTCCTCGGGGCGTTCTCCATCAGCGCGGGCATGAACAATTACCTGATTGATGTGCTGGGTTCCGCTTCCATCAAAAACATTGTGGGTATCCCCGGCGGGTTTGTGTCAAACGCGAGTTACGCGTATGTGACCTGGATGAGAAAAAAGTTTTCCACCAAGTTCCTTTGGATTGCCGGGGGCAACTTCGGTGACTTTTTGAATATCGGTGTTTTTCTGCTGGGTTCCATTGGCGGAATCGGACCGAAAGGCTGGTACAACAAACCGAAGTACATGATACCGGTCTTGATGGCGCAGGAAACGCTGGCGATGTCCGTGTACGGTATCCGCAAGGTGATTCCTGTTGAAATGTCCAACGAGGCGATGGATTATTGCGAATGGAAGAACGGCTACAGAACAGAAGGGATGACGAGCACCGCGAGGGGGCTCGCCACCAAATTGGTCGGTACCATCAGCGGTACCATTAAACCGATATTGATGAAAAAAATCGGCTATGAACAGGGTAAAAAAGTCGGTACCCAAACAGACAGGACAAAATATTACCTTTTCGCGATGACGACCATTATCCCGATTGTCACCGGCAGCCTCGGGCTTATCCCAAAATTCTTTTATGACCTCGGCGGGGAAAAACGCGAAAAAATGTATGAAGAACTCCTCGCGCGCAGAGCATCTGCGCAAAAGGTGCTGTCAACGGGTGAAACAGGCAAACCGGACGAACCGGCGGTTACCGCAGAAGTTTGATTCTGAAAAGCTATTCGGGGCGGGCGGTTGCCCGCCTTTTCATATCTGCGCGGGCGGCAGAGCAATAGGTGAGCGATTGGTTAGCAATAGGTGAGCAATCGGTTAACGATGGGAGAACGATAGGTTAACGATCGGTTTACAATTACTCAACAACCGCTCAGCAACTTCTCAGCTATTGCTCAGCAACTGCTCAGCCACCGCTCACCTATTGTTCACCTATAACATAGGAGGCATTCCGTTATGAGTGGAAACGGCCCCATCGGCTTATACATCCACATTCCGTTTTGTGCCGGTAAATGCCCGTACTGCGATTTTTACTCCGTTTGCGCAGATGAGGGCACAATGGACAATTACTACAGAGCCGTTTCGACCGGTATTCACGCCTGGGGGACAAAACTCCAAAGACCATTTGACACCCTGTACTTCGGCGGCGGTACGCCGTCGCTCATCGGTGCCGAAAGACTCGCCGGGCTTGCTGAACAAGCAAAAAGCAGCTTTAACAATGGCCGGAATGCGGGGTTGGAGATTACGGTTGAATGTAACCCGTCCAATGTCGGCGCGCGGGATAGCTTCTTTGATTTTGAAAAACTTGCTCAAGCGGGTGTCAACCGTATTTCTTTGGGGTTGCAGTCCGCTGTTGATACGGAACGGGCTGCGCTCGGGCGCAAGGGCGTTGCCGCGGACACCGCGCAGGCAGTCGAAAAAGCAAAAGCCGCCGGCATAACAAACATTTCGCTGGACCTGATGCTCGGCATACCCGGGCAAACGCCCGGCAGTCTTCAGCGGTCAATTGATTGCTGCGCCGCCGCCGGTATCACCCATGTCAGCGCGTATATGCTGAAAATTGAGGACGGCACGCCGTTTGCCGCGCAAAAAGAAAGGCTGAACCTGCCGGATGAGGACGCGGTTTGCGATTTTTATTTGCAAGCGGTCGAAGCGCTCGAACGGGCAGGGTTTATGCAATACGAAATATCGAATTTCGCCCGCCCGGGATGGAAAAGCCGGCACAATTTAAAGTATTGGCGCTGTGAGGAATATCTCGGCATCGGCCCCGCCGCCCATTCTTTCATTGACGGGAAACGATTTTACTATCCGCGGGACTTGAAAAGCTTTATCGGCGGCAGTGAGCCTGTGCCGGACGGCGGGGGCGGCGGTTTTGAGGAATACGCCATGCTGCGCCTGCGCCTGAATGAAGGGCTCAAAGAACGCGAAACCCTTGAAAGATATGGCTTCGGCATACCCGAGCAGATGCGGGAGCGGGCGAAGGTTTTTGAAGAACAAGGCTTGCTGAACTCAAATGTAAAGGGTATATACCTTACACGGAAAGGGTTCCTTTTATCCAATAAAATCATCGGGGAACTGCTGAACGACGGGTGAGCAATAGGTTAACAATGGCTGAGCAATGGGTTAGCGATGGGAGAACGAGGATTGCGAGGGGAGAACGATTTCTCGTCTATTGTTCCGCTGTTGTACCACAACTTCTCAGCAATTGCTCCTATATTGCTCACCTATTGCTCAGCAAATTTTCTCCTACCGCTCACCTATCGTTCAACAACCGCTCAGCCATTGCTCTGCTATCGTTCATCCCGCCACAATTTGTCCAACAATCATTAACAAAGTGTTTACATTTGAATTGTTGACAAAAATGAATTCAGGTTGTATAGTATAGACAGAACTTAGCACTCGAAAGCAATGAGTGCTAATTTTTAGCAGTCTAACGGCAAACGGGGTGAAATTGGTGGAAATAAGCGAACGCAAACAAAAAATTCTCGCGGCAATTATCGAACAATATATTGAAACGGGCGAGCCGGTCGGCTCAAAGGGACTTGTGGAAAAACTCGGTCTTGCGCTGTCGTCGGCAACCATCCGCAACGAGATGTCGGAACTATCGGCACTGGGTTTGTTGGAGCAGCCCCACACCTCCGCGGGCAGAATACCATCGCATTCCGGTTACCGCTATTATGTTGATAATTTAATGAACAAATACGAGTTGAACGCCCCCCAGCGCAGGAAGATAGAGGCGGACATGTCCACCGGAGAAGGTGACCCGGAGCGGCTGCTTGAAAAAGCAGGCGAAGTGCTGGCGGATTTGACCAACTGCGCCGCCGTGTCCACCATGCCCAAGGGCGAAAGTGTCTTGATTAAACGCATTGAGATTGTCCCCATCGGAACCCGTACGGCGATGATTGTGCTCTTAACATCCGGCGGGATTATCCGCAGCAGGGTCTGCCGGCTTGATTTTGAGTTGAGCGGCTCCATGATAGAGATTTTTTACAACCTGACTGCCGCTAAACTTTTAGGCTACCCCGTGCGCGATGTGAACACCGTTATGCTCCAAACGCTTGCCGCCTCCCTTGGTATCGAAGCGCTCGCTATGCTCCCGCTGCTCGCGACGGTTGCGGACTTGTCCCGGGACGCGGAGGAAACGGAAATCATGCTCGGCGGACAGTCCAACCTGCTCAATCACCGCGAATTCAGCGGCAATGCCCATGAGTTAATGGACTTTCTCAATAAATCAGAGCCTCTTAACCGCTTGATATCCGCGAGCAAGAACCAGCTGGACATTATGATTGGTAAAGAGAATTTATACCGCCAGCTCGAAAATTCAAGCATCATCCTCGCGCGGTATTCCGTCGGGCTCAAAGAAGGCGGCGTTATCGGGCTCATCGGGCCCACAAGAATCGACTACGCAAGGCTTATTCCCAGCGTCCGGTATTTAACCGATTTGGTCGGTTCTCTGCTGACGCAGGCGCTTGAAGAATAGATAATAATACAATGAAAAAACGGAGGTGCAGCCGATGACGAAGAGTAGGAAAGAAGACGATATGCAAGACAAGCCGGTCACGGAGCAGGAAAAAACCCACAAGGTAAAAAAGGACAAGGCCGGGCGGGAACAGGAACTCGAAAACCAACTTGCCGAAAAGAACGATCAGCTTTTACGCCTTGCCGCGGAGTATGACAACTTCCGCAAGCGCACACAGCGGGAAAAAGAAGAGCTCTATTGTATGTCAAAATCATCCGTGGTCAAAGAGCTTTTACCGGTGATTGACAACTTTGAACGGGCGCAAAGCGCCGATGCCGCGAATGCGGAAGAGTATAAAAAAGGCATTGGCATGATTTACAACCAATTTACCGCATTCATCACAAAACTCGGTGTGGAATGCTTCGGCGAACCCGGCGAGGATTTTGACCCGAACCTTCACAATGCCGTGATGCACATTGAGGATGAAGATTTGGATGAAAATGCTATCGCACAGGTAATCAGCAAGGGATACAAACTCGGCGATAAGATTATTCGCAGCGCAACAGTAACGGTCGCAAACTGAAAACTGCAGATAATATATATTTTTACAATTTAAGGAGGACATTGAAATGGCAAAGGTAATAGGAATTGATTTAGGCACAACAAACTCATGCGTAGCGGTTATAGAAGGCGGCGAACCGGTTGTTATTGCAAACGCGGAGGGCGGAAGAACCACACCGTCCGTCGTCGCGTTCGGCAAGACCGGCGAGCGTATGGTGGGGCAGGTTGCCAAACGGCAGGCCATCACCAACCCGGAAAGAACCATATCATCCATCAAAAGGCAGATGGGTACAGAATTCAAGGTGAACATCGACGGCAAAAAGTATACCCCGCAGGAGATTTCGGCGATGATTCTAACCAAGCTGAAAACCGACGCGGAAGCGTATCTCGGTGAAAAAGTGACTGAGGCGGTTATCACCGTTCCCGCGTACTTTACAGATGCCCAGCGCCAGGCGACCAAGGATGCGGGCAAAATCGCGGGGCTTGAAGTCAAGCGAATCATCAACGAACCCACCGCTGCAGCACTATCTTACGGTATTGATAAAGAGAACGACCAAAAGGTCATGGTTTATGACCTCGGCGGCGGTACCTTCGATGTTTCCATCATCGAAATGGGCGACGGCGTGCAGGAAGTGCTCGCGACAGCCGGCAATAACAGGCTCGGCGGCGACGACTTTGACCAGCGGATTATAGACTGGCTTGCTGACGAGTTTAAAAAGGAGCAGGGCATTGACCTGCGCGGCGATAAAATGGCCATGCAACGCCTCAAGGAAGCGGCGGAAAAGGCGAAAATCGAGCTTTCCGGCGTGACCACTTCCACCATCAACCTGCCGTTTATCACGGCGGACGCTTCCGGCCCCAGGCATTTGGAGACGACCCTCACCAGGGCGAAGTTTAACGAAATGACCGCAGACCTTGTGGAAAAAACAATGGGGCCCGTGCGTCAGGCAATGGCGGATTCCGGCTTGAAAAATTCTGATATTCATAAGGTTCTGATGGTCGGCGGTTCTTCCCGTACACCTGCAGTGCTTGAGGCGGTTAAAAAGTTCATGGGGATGGAACCGTTCCAGGGCATCAACCCGGACGAATGCGTCGCTATCGGCGCCGCGTTGCAGGCCGGTGTGCTCGGCGGCGAGGTCAAAGGACTGCTGCTGCTTGATGTCACGCCGCTCTCGCTCGGCATTGAAACGCTCGGCGGGGTCAGCACCAAGATTATTGAAAGAAACACCACCATACCGGTAAAAAAGAGCCAAATCTTCTCCACCGCGGCGGATAACCAACCGTCTGTTGAAGTCAATGTGCTCCAAGGTGAGCGTGAGTTCGCCAAGGACAACAAGAGCATCGGCGTATTCCACCTGGACGGCATTATGCCCGCGAGAAGGGGCACACCGCAAATCGAAGTGACCTTCGACATCGATGCCAACGGCATCGTGCATGTACACGCGAAGGACTTGGGCACCAACAAGGAACAATCCATTTCCATCACATCATCCACCAATATGTCCAAAGATGATGTTGAAAAGGCTGTGCGTGAAGCGGAGCAGTTCGCAGCGGAAGACAAGCAGCGCCGTGAGGATATCGATACCCGCAACGGCGCGGACCAAATGGTCTATCAGTGTGAAAAACTCATCAGCGAAGAGGGCGACAAATTCTCCGACGATGAAAAGTCAGCGCTCAACGAAAAAATCGAGTCACTCAAAGAAGCCCTCAAGGGGGAGGACATGAACCTCATCAAATCCGGTCAGGAAGAGTTGCAGGCAAAGTTCTATGAAGTTTCCGAAAGGCTTTACAAACAGGCCGCGGAAGCGGCAGGGGCGGCAGGCCAAGCCCCGGGCGAAGACGCTCCGCCTGCCGGTGATGCCGGCGGGTACACGGAAGCCGACTTTACCGATGTGCCGGACGACCAGTAAGGCTATCAACTATCAGCACAAGGGCGGAATTTATTTCCGCCCTTGTAGTTGAAATGGAGAACCGCTATAATAATACACAATGCGTCCGGCTTTACCGGATTCAACCTATGTCATGCTTAAACTATAACGATGGGAGCCGATTGTATTGGCCGAAAAACGCGATTTCTACGAAGTGCTCGGTGTGCCGAAGACCGCAACCGAGGACGAGATTAAAAAAGCATACCGTAAAAAGGCCAAACAATATCACCCTGACTTAAATCAGGGTGACAAAACTGCCGAGTCCAAATTCAAGGAAGCCAACGAGGCTTACGAAGTCCTGTCCGACGCCGACAAAAAATCCCGCTATGATCAGTTCGGCCACAGGGGCGTTGACCCCAACTTCGGCGCGGGCGGTCCGGGCGGCGGTTTTGGCGGTTTCGGCGACGGGATGGAATTTGATCTGGGCGATATATTCGGCAGCATATTCGGCGGGGGCGGCGGCTTTGGCGGCGGCAGGCAAGCCAATCCAAACGCGCCGCGCAGGGGCGAAGATGTCCAGGCCAGGGTGACCATATCGTTTGAAGAAGCGGCAAAAGGCTGCAAGCGCACCGTTGATATCAGCAAAATCGAAGTCTGCCCGGAGTGCAAAGGCAGCGGCGCGGAAAAAGGCACGGAACCCAAGATTTGCCCGGAATGCAACGGCAAGGGGCAGGTCAACGCCCAACAGCGCACGCCGTTCGGCGTGATGTCAACCACCAAAGCATGCCCCAAATGCGGCGGCAGAGGCAAGTTTGTTGAAAAACCGTGCAACAAATGCCGCGGCGGCGGCCGGGTTTCAAAGCAAAGCAATATTGAAGTCAACATCCCCGCCGGCATTGACGACGGGCAGGTGCTCAATGTCCGGGGCGAGGGAAATATCGGCATCAACAGCGGCCCGGCAGGCGATTTGCATGTGGCGGTTTTTGTG
Organism: uncultured Eubacteriales bacterium; assembly: GCA_964612185.1. Classification (GTDB taxonomy): domain Bacteria; phylum Bacillota; class Clostridia; order Oscillospirales; family Acutalibacteraceae; genus UBA1447. The sequence goes on along the minus strand of CAZTCR010000012.1, from coordinate 51,995 downwards.
CGCCCGCATCCGTTCTTTGAACGCGACGGTTACAATGTCTGGTGTGATTATACCATAAATTACGCGCAAGCCGTGTTGGGCGACAGCCTGCTTGTACCGACTTTGGACGGCAAGGTGGACTTTAAACTGCCCGCGGGCACACAGCCCGGTGAGGTGTTCAGTTTGAAGGGCAGGGGCATTCAGGTGCTCAACGGCAGGGGCAAAGGCGACCAGTATATCCGTGTTATTGTCGATGTGCCGAAGAATTTGAATCAGCAGCAAAAGGATTTGCTCAAACAGTTCCAAGCGTCGCTCGGCAGCAAAGGTCCTTCAAACGAAGGCAATGAAGAAAAGGGCGGCATTTTCGGGAAGAAAAAGAAGTAGAATAACAATGTAGTGGCACCCCGGGCGAGAACGATTTCTCCCCGGGGGTCTTTTTTTAGACGACCTTAACCTTATGACCCTAACATGGGCCTAACACGCCGATAAAAAGTGTTTGACCTTTTGAAAATCCAGTGTATAATACTTTTAAAAGCAAGTTAAAAAAGTATTTCTCTTTGAATGATTTTTTTAATTTTATCCTTTCGCAAATAAACCGAAATATGAGGTGCCGTTTTGAAAACATTTCATTTCAACGCCATTATTAACGCCATGCGAACCGGTAACAGCTGCGCGATATCCGAGGTATCTCAAACAACGGGTTTGAGCATTCCAACCGTCTCAAAAGCAATCGATTTCGGCATAAAGGCGGGGGTGATTGTACCGTCTGTTGTCGCACCCTCAACCGGCGGGCGAAAGGCACAGTTGTACTACCTTAACGCCGCTTATCTGTATACCTTGTATTTTGCGCTTGATAATGAGGCGCTGCATTATGCGCTAAAAGACTTTGCGCAGCACATTTGCGAAGCCGGTCAAAAGACCATTGAACTGAAAGAATTTTGCAAAGAGATCGATACGGTATTTAATTCAATCCGCGCTAAATATACGAATGTTAAAATTATTTGTGTAGCTGTGCCGGCTATAACCGATGATGGCAAGATTGTTGATTGGTATTATAATCCCTCCCTCAATGGCTTTGATTTAAAAGAATATCTAATGTCTAAACATAAGGTTGACGCGGTGATTGAGAACGACATGAAGCTGACCGCGTCTGCCGCTGTTGTATATGCCGTGAACAAAGAAAACGCCACCCTTGCCACCCTGCAGTTCGGTCATAACGGCATCGGGCTCGGGCAAATTGTCAACGGCAAAATCCTGCGCGGCGCGAACGGCTTCGCGGGGGAAATATCATTTCTGCGCGATGAGCCGTGTGAGCCGGTTACCCCGGTATACTGCGCAAAGGTTGTCCGCTCGCTGATTATTATGCTCAATCCTGAGCTGATCGTCTTTTACACTTCGGACACTCAAAACAAGATTGATCAAATTATTTCGGAAGCCGTGAAGCACATGCCGGCATACGCTGTGCCCCGCGTGCTCGTTTCAGACAGATATTTGAAGGATATATTCACGGGGCTGGAGATTATTTCGCAGGACTTAAGAAAAATTCAGCGCCGCTGAAACCCCCTCTCACAGTCAACAACAAACGCGTGAAGGCGGTATGTATGAAACTGAATGTCAAACAATATCTGTCGCGTGAGCAGTTTGAAAAGGGCAAACGCTATGTAAAAACCTACTGGAACCACCCCAAAGAAGGTGAGTATGTTTCCATAAAGGAGTTTGTCGCCTTTTGCGTGAGCGCGTCGGGCGGGAACATATATCAGTATGTGGCTGGGTTTATCGGCTTTAACGCGGGCTTTTTCTGCGGTGCCATTATGGGCATATCCGTCATGGATTTCTATAAAATCGGCATTATCGGCATGGTTTCGGGGTATGTGTTTACCTGGATGACACCGCTGAACATGTTAATTTATGAAAACTTCGGCCGCATTGACAAGAAGGTGCGCAACATTGCCCACGCCGCGATGGGTGTTAAGCTGATTCTCGGGCTAGTGGCGTATTCCCTGCCGCCCGATACCTTTGAAAGCTTTTTGGTCGGCATGCCGCAGATTGTCGGCAATGTTCTTGTCATCAGCGTGTTCAATTTTTATTCGGATTGGTTTGTCCGTTACAAGTTCAGCGAAAAATACGGCAGAGCCAAACCCTTCGTTCTGATCTATTCCATCCCGATTTATATCTTGCTGTGTGTGATCCCGTATGTGAACTATAACGCCTTTAGTTACTCAGGTAAGGTGGTTATCCTGCATTTTCTGTTCGGGCTGCTCGGCACAATGACCGCGGACTACGGGTCCACCATCGGCATGATAAACTTTATTACTCCGAATTCGCAGGAGCGGCAAAAGTTCTTCTCCATCGCGCCGTTTTTTTACAACCTGCCGCAAACCATTTTATTCATGCTGTTCCCGCTGATGGCTTCGTTCACCGGCGGGTATACCAACCTGACAACTTACAAGGTGTTTATCCCTATCTTGTGCGGTGTCGGTATGCTGATGAATTTATCCCTGGTGTTTGTAAAAGAGCGCGTGATTGAACTGAAAAAAGAGCTGCGCGTCAAGGTGACTTTCCTCAAGGGCGCCAAACAGGTGCTGCGCAATAAGTACCTCTGGATTCGGAATATATCCGGTTTGATCGGCTCCTGGTCCGGGATTGCCGGCAACCTGATGACCTTGTTTTTTGTTTATGCGCTGCGCCGGGAATGGCTGATGGGTTTTGTGACTACGGTTCTTGTCATCCCCTGCAACCTCGGGTTTTTTATCACGCCCATGCTTATTAAGCGGTATGAACGGCGCGATGTTTATATTGCCGGAATGTTTGGCAACATTGCCCTGACGGTTGGCATCGCTGTTGCAGTCTTAACGAATAACCTGGTGCTTATGCTGGTGTTTATGGCGATACGCAACTTTACCGGAGAGGTTTCCGGCGGTGCTTCCAGCGGATTTGCGGGTGAAATTATGGAGTACCACCAGTGGCGCTTCGGGGAACGCTGTGACTCGATTCAGGGCATCAGCAGCTGGATCACCGGCCCGATCGGGCAGGCAACCGGCTGGATATTGCCGCTGATTTTGGCACTGGCGGGCTTCACCTCAGACTGGGATGTGTTTTATGACGACGGAATCCGCAGTACACTGCTGAACATCTACATTTGGGGGTCCATTTTGGGAAGTGTGCTGGGCATGGCGCCATTTTTCTTCTATGACATAACCAAAGAAAAACACAAAAAAATCATTGAGGAACTGAAAGAACGCGTCCGGCAGGCGGAGGAAGCGCCCGCTGCGGAGTTGGCGGAGGTGAACGCGGGTGAGTAAAGTTGTCAAGGCACTCCTGATTGCCTTAGTATTGGTTATTATGACAGCAGGGCTTTCAGGCTGCAGCTTAAAAACTTATGACGGATTTCGTTATTCTGTGGAGGACCATACGGTTATCATCAGAACTTACAAGGATAAATCGACCGTGAAGAACTTGGTCATCCCGGATGAAGTCGACGGGATGCCGGTGGTGAAGGTGGCAAATTTCGGCGCGTTTAACGCAACAAGCCTGTTAAGCATAACAATCGGTAAAAATGTGCGTGAAATCGGCGGGTGGGCGTTCACCAACAACACCTCGCTTAAAGAGTTTACTGTCGACCCCGGCAATGAATATTTCACTGCCGTGGACGGGGTGCTGTTCAGCAAAGATATGAAAACGCTGATTTATTACCCGATTAAAAAGGGCGTGACCGTCGATGCGGACGGCAAAGTAACCGGTAAGGCAAGCTATACCGTTCCTGCCGGGGTGGAAACAATACACACCAAAGCGTTCTATAAGTGCGCTGACCTTGAAGCGGTTGTTTTGCCGGCAGGGTTGGTGACCATTGAGGAAAAAGCATTCCACAAGGCGACTGCGCTGAAAAATATGGTGTTGCCCGCGAGCCTTGTATCTATTGGCAAAGACGCGTTCGCTTTCTGTGAAGCAATGACACAAATAACCATTCCGGCCAATGTGACGCAAATCGGCGACTACGCCTTTTTCAGCTGCGCGGGCCTTAAGCAGGTGACTATGCTTTGCAAGCAGGACGCGGTTATGCTGGGCAACCGGTGGTATCCCACAAAAAACGGCATGGAGATGGACGATTTGACGATTACATGGGCTGGCTGAAAGCAGCCGGAATATTAGATGATACGGAGGATTCGTGATGATAACATGGAAATCGCGCTTTACCGAAATAACGCTGGCTGAAACCGGGTTAATAACCTCCGTCAGAGCGGATGAAAAAGAAGTGCTGCTCAAAGGTGAGCGGAGTGCGCTGGTATCACTTTTGTCCGACGGAAAAATTTACCCACCGCAAAAGGCCGGGGTAAAAGATGATACCATCATATTCGTTTTTGAAGGCGGCAGTAAAGTTTGTTTGAAATTTGTTGAAACCGATGTTTGCGTGTCCTTTGAAGCCGTCGAAGTTCCGGCGGACGCGGATGCCCTGATGTTCGGCCCCGTATTCGTCACCCTCGACGAGGTGGTGGGCGACATTATCGGTGTCTGCCAAGGGAACAATGTCGCTTTCGGGATGCAGGCGCTTAACATCAAAACCGTGCAGGGTGTTCCGCAGGAATATGCGGGCAAGATAAAGGAAAAGGTGAAATATAAGCAGGAGAGCACCGAAATTTCCGTCGGCGGATTTGCCGAAACGGCTCGTGCCGCAGCGAGGGTGGAAGGCGGCGCAGTTCTGCAGTTTTCCTGCCGCCGCCGCGACCGGACGGAGTACCGGGAAGTCAACGGCGTCAAGGATTGCTTGGTGCTGCCGGTCAAGGGCGAAGACGCTCATATAAAAGGCGCGAAAATCGCGCTGTTTGCCTGCAAACAAAAAGACGCGTTAGAAAGAATCGGGCAGATTGAAATTGAACAGGGGCTGCCGCACCCGATCATTGAAGGCGAGTGGGGCAAGGTGTCACGCGGGGCGATGCGGTCCTACCTAATCTCCAATTTTTATCAGGACGATATGGACTTTGTGATTGAAAAGGCGAAGATTGCGGGTTTTAAATATATCTACCATGACGGCCCCTTTCAAAGCTGGGGGCATTTTACCTTTAACGAGGACGGCTTCCCGGGCGGGGACGAACAGATCAAAGAAATTGTTGAAAAATGCAAAAACAACGGTATCTTGGTCGGTGTTCACACCCTCACGAACTTTTTGAATACGAACGATGCTTATGTGACCCCCGTACCGAGCGAACATCTGCTCAAACAGGGGCAGCTGTATTTCATCGAAGACATCGACGAGTCACAGACAGACATCCTGATTAAAAAATCCCACTATTTCGACACACCGATGACTCTCAATGCCCTGCAGTGTGAAAACGAGCTGATATCTTTTGGTTCCTTTGAAGAAAAAGACAGTTGTTATCTCTTGAAAAACTGCCGGCGGGGCGAGTTCGATACAACCGCTTCCGCCCATAAAAAAGAAGCGCCGCTTTATAAACTTTGGGATTATCCGTATAACACGCTGTTCCCGGATTTGGAACTGCAGGACGCGTTCAGCGACCGCATTGTTGAAATCTTCAATAAAACGGGATTGAGCCAGATTTCTTTTGACGGGTTGGAAGGCTGCGACTACACCGGGCACGACGAATACGCGCACACCAGGTTTTCCGTCCGCTGCTTTAACGGCTGGGATCATACCGTCATCAACGACGCGAGCGGCCTGCACCACTTTACCTGGCACATGAATACCCGCATGAACTGGGGCGAGCCTTGGGGTGAGGCGATGCGCACCGGGCAGGTGGAATACCGTATTAAAAACCAGCATTTCTTCCGCCGCAACCTGTTCCCGCGGATGCTCGGCTGGTTCCTGATAAGGCTGGCAGATAAAAAGTTTGAATGCTCGACTTTGGAAGACCTGGAATGGGCGCTGTCCGAATCCGCGGGCTTTGACGCCGGTTACGGGATGACCATATCGGTACAAACACTCCATCTGCACGGTCAGATTGACAAGCTGTTAACTGCCATGAAGTATTGGGACACGCTGCGCCTTGCGGATGCTTTTACAGAGGAGCAAAAAGAAAAACTGAAAGATCCGGCAACCGAATGGCATCTGGAAAAAGAGGACGAAAATTCGTACCTGCTCTACCCGATGGAGATTTTAAAACCGTATGTCTGCAACCTCGCGGAAATGCAGCCCGGGCAGCCCGGCGGTTCGGATTGGTCTGTAACCAACCGTATGGAAGCGGGCTTTTCCATACGCCTGAAAAACGAGGGCGAGGGGAGTATTTCCAACCCTGCGTTTAAGACAGCAGGCGGGACGATTAAATTCATTTGCACCGTTTCGGAAAATCAATATTTACTGGTTGATTTTGACGGTAAAGCGGAATTGACCAATAAAAACTTCACAACAATCGAAAATGTTGAGGCATTGGGAACCGCTGCGCTGCCCAAAGGCACCTCCGCGGTCGCCTTTTCCTGTGATCACGATAAATACGAAACGCCGGAGATATCGGTGCGGTTTATCAACAGAGGGAATCCGGAAAGGGTCGTCAACAAGTAAATCTGCAGCCATACATCGAATAATTTAAAAGGGAGAAAATCAAAAGATGAAAAATTATGTAAACACAGATGCCGGCGAGTGGTATCGCACACTGCTTGAAAATCCGGAAAATTTTCCGTTTTCGTTCACTTATAACGGCAGACGGTATGACGGTTTTCCGCCGGAAGCTTTTCGCGAAACAGGACGGGCTATGTCATCGGATACAAAAAAAGAAATGGTTGAGAGGGTTTGGGTTTTGCAAGATGGTCTGCAGGTGACACTGCTGACAGCTTATTATCCGGCTTATGGCGTGTCGGAGTGGACCGTTTGGTTTGAGAACACCGGCAGTGAAAACAGCGGTATTCTGGAAAACCCGGAAAGCACGCTGACCTTTACCGGCGGGCGACCGGTGCTCAAGGGAATTTTGGGCGACCATGTGAATTTATATCAGCCATATGCTTATGATCTTCAAGAGTTGCCTGTTCACTTTCTGTCAGACAGCGGCCGCCCTACACATGTCAATTTCCCGTACTTCAACCTGGAGTACGGGGATTGCGGCGTAATGCTGGCCATCGGTTGGGCCGGCAGTTGGACGGCCGACTTTACAACCGATACGGACACAACCACTTTTACGGCTCGTTCGACACCGGGGCTCAAAACTTATTTAAAACCCGGCGAAAAAATCAGAACAGCACTGTTTGTCCGGGCACCGTACACACTCCGCAGCGAAAACCACGCTGTCAACTATTGGCGCAGCTGGTTTGTCCATTGCAATATGCCTGCAGCGGATGCATACGGCAACCGGACGCAGCCGTTTTCAAGCTGCTGCCTTGCATCGGATACCGGGCTGCCAAACTCTGACGGCAGTATTTCCGAGCGTTCGACAACATGGCGGCCATCATTGGAAAAGATGCTGGCCGAAGATGTTAAGGTGGACTTCCGCTGGTTTGATGCCGGCTGGTATATAGCGCCGGACGGCTCCAGCCCGGAGAGGGACTGGTGGGGCACTGTCGGCACCTGGACGCTGGACCCTGTTAAGTGGCCGGGCGATACTTTTCGCGAGTCAACGGATTTTGCCCGTGCAAATGGTATGAAGACACTGATGTGGTTTGAACCCGAACGGGTAACGGACCCCGAATCACTGGCTAAAAACTATGGCTACACACCGGAATGGGCGATTCGGCGCGAAGGCTGCGGGTCGGTTGCCAACAACATCGGCATTCCGGAATGCCTGGCGTGGACGACCGAACGGATTTGTAAAGTTCTGCGTGAAAATAAAGTGGAAATGTACCGGGAAGACAACAACAGTGACCCGGGCAGTCTCTGGTCTTATTTGGACACCTTGGAGGGAGAAAACCGGGCAGGTATCACAGAGTGTAAGTTCGTTGCCGCTCACTACAAAATGTGGGATGATATCATCGCATGCACACTCAGCTTTGGCGGCTGCGGGTTTGTGGATTCCTGCGCCAGCGGCGGCGGCCGGAATGATTTGGAATCGCTGCGGCGTGGTATCCCGCTGCTGCGCAGCGATAATGACCGTACCACCACAGCACTGCGGCTATCCATGACCACAACATTCAATAAATGGATTCCGTTTTGCGGCGCCAACACCAAAGAGAAGGAGTCGCAGCTGGCACTTACCGGCCGCAGTGATATTTACACCTGGCGGGCATCCTACCTGCCGTCGCTGAATGTGGATGCGCAGTTTGTACAGGACCCAAGCCAGGATTTCGAACTCCTTCGTTTCGGTCTACAGGAGTGGAAAAAACTCAGCGGGTACCTGCTCAAGGATTATTATGTGCTGACACCCTGGCATAATCAGGACGATAAAACCGGTTTTACTGCTTACACTTTCTTTGACAGTGCGGTTCAGCGGGGTGCTTTGCTGTTGTTCCGGATGGAGGACTGCCCCGAAAACAGCCTGACTGTGCGACTGCCCTACGCCCTGGACGAGAGCGCATACAAACTGACGGATGAGGACAGCGGTGAAGTTCTTACGGTTTCCGGGTATGAACTGAGCAAAAAAGGCCGCACCTTTTCACTCAAGGAGCGCAGAACTGCCCGCCTTGTCTGGATTGAGGCACACGCATGAGCCTTGAGCAACTTCCTGTCGCCCTGCTGCTGGCTGTATCCATGGCGGTCGGGCTGGGCGGCGGTATAATAAAAAACTATTTTTGCATCAATATTTCAAACGGCTCTGCCGACCGGCAGGCTTACAACGGTGTAACAAGCCTGGCCGCAGCCGTCGTCTTGCTGGTTTGGGGCGGCATTTCGTCAGCGTTGGTGTTCACCGTTGGAATACTGTATAGTCAGCAAATTTACTTCTATCCTGCGCGGACTGCTCTCGTCATACCATACAGATCTAAAAGAGGCAAACTGAACACATGAACTCACCTGTCAAATTGAAGGGAGCATCATTGTTGCAACAGTTGAAAACAAAGAGGACGGTTCCTGCGCAATAACGCGAGAACCGTCCGTTTGTTATTCTGTTGCCGGCTGTCAAAAACCGCCGCCCGGCGCAGGGGAGCCCCCCATTGTAAAGACGAGCGTAGCACCGTCAGCAATCTGCGCGTGCGTAATGGAAGCGGTGTTAAGTTTTACGCCATTAAGCGTCACTTTTTGCACATAAAGGTTTTCGGCTGACTGATTTTCGGCAATTACGGTCAATGTTTTCCCGTTGCCCAGGTTTATTACTGCCTTATCAAGAATCGGCGCGCCAATCCAGTAGCGGTCTGTGCCCGCGACCGGATAAAGCCCGAAAGCCGAGAATACATACCAGGCACTCAGCGTACCGCCGTCGTCATTACCGTCAAGCCCATCCACATCCGTGCTGTGGCGTTCGGTAAGCGCCCAACGCACCCACTTTTGCGTCAGGTCCGGCCGCCCGGCTTCGTTAAAGAGATAGGGCGCGTGGATATCGTGTTGATTGCCTTGCCAGTAGCCGCCGCCGGGGCTGATTGCCGCGCGGTTTTTGCTCGCGTCTGCCATAAAGGTGTCCAACTCACTGATGAAATAATCTTTGCCGAAAAGGCCGACAAGCCCTTGCGGGTCATGCGGCGCGGTCCAGCGCCAATGGCGGGGGCCGCCCTCACAGTAGGCTTCGGAAACCTTGGCCGGCAAAACTTCGTCATAATAACTGGTCATGTTCGGCAGCAGGGGCTGTATCCAGGTACCGTCCGCTCTGCGCGCCTGAAAGTATTTTGTCGCGGGGTTCCAAAGGTTTTTATAGTTCATGGATTTTGCCGTGAAATAGTTCGCTTCATCCGTTTTACCCAGCGCTTTGGCCATCAGCGCGATGCTGCCGTCCGCCCAAGCGTATTCAACTGTGCGGCTGACTGATTCCTTCGACACATCGCCCAGGCAGTATCCGTAGATGTTGTATTCGTCAATATTCGCGCGGTTGTCGACCCCGGGGACGGATTGAAGCGATGTTTTTTTCATGAATTCGTAAGCTTCCTCAAACTCGAAATCGGTGATGCCTTTGAGGTAGCTTTCCGCAACGACCATATCCGTCGGTGTGCCGAACATGGACCCCGTGTAGCCCGCGCCGGATGGCCAGCGGGGCAGGGTACCGCCGATGCGTGCCATGCGGACAAGGCTTTTTAGGCAGTCGCGCTGAATATCCGGTGCCATCAGGTTATAAAGCGGGTGTGCTGTTCTAAAAGTGTCCCAAATCGACATGTCCGTACGATAGGTGAAGTCCTCGGCCGACCCGATTTGATTTTGGAAGCCGAGGTATTGCCCGTTCACATCCGTGAAATCGGTGGGCATAATCATCGTGTGATACAGTGCGGTATAAAATATTGTTTTTACTTCGGTGTCCTCGGTATCGATTTTAATTCTTGACAGCCACTCGTCCCAAGCCTGACGGGAGGTGTCCCGAACACCTTCAAAACCGAGATTTCCGGTTTCGGCGTCAAGGTTTTCCCGCGCGTTTTCAAGGCTGACAAAACTGATACCGACTTTCAGTTCAAGCGGTTGATTTTTGATGTTGCCGAAGTTCAGATTCGCGCCGGCGTCATTGCCGGCAGCAGCAGTGCCGCCCTCAACGCTGACACCATCACTCCATGAGGCATAGCTTTCAAAAGGCTTGTTAAAGCGCGCCACAAAATAGCCTTTGAGTCCGCCGTACCGGCCGGTGAAGGCGGTAAATACACGGCCTTCTCCCTCCACCTCCATGGCATCGGGCAGAATGGCGATTTTACCTTCCTCCGCTCTGCCGCCTAAGAGAAAACTGGTGGCGTCGATAAAAATGTGCGCGTCTTTCTTCGTGCCGAAGGTATAACGGTGCACGCCAGTGTGGTTTGCCGCGGTGAGTTCGGCCAAACAGCTGATGGTTGGCAGGTTGACCGCGTAGTAGCCGGCGGTGGCTTTCTCCTGTCGGTGGGAAAAGACGAGGGGCTTCTTGAGTCTGTCCGCAGGGTCTGCATTGCCGACTGCCGGTGTTACCCGGAAGTGTCCCATGTCAGTCGCGCCCGTTCCCGAAAGCCGCGTGTGGCTGAACCCCAAAATGTTCCGGTGGCCGTAGTAGTAACCGGCCGTGCCGAGCTTAACGGGGTTGAACCCGGCGGGGAAGCTGGTGTCCGGGCTGAGCCTGACCATGCCAAAAGGCGCCGTCGGGCCTGGGAACAGCATTGCGCTCGCCCACGGGATACCGCCCGTGCCGATAAACGGGTCAACCCATTTGCCGTACACACCGGGCTTGGTGTCGGGCACCTTGTCCCAAACGGGGAGTTTCACGGCAACGGCCAGCACCGCTGTGACAATGGCCAGCAGTGCGGACAACACGCGCTGTAGAGCTTTTAAGAATGACATGAGCAGTCCCTCCTATTTTTATGGTTGAAACAGGATGACGCGGGCAATACCGGAACGCGTCATATCGATTCAAGAATTCTGCCGAGAACGGAATGTTCAAAATCCGTTGCCACAGCCGGGTCATGCAGCACAAAAATACGCAGCAGGTAAACAGCGAGCAAAAGTATAATCGCGGCAATGCCGATGATATTCAGTGTTTTTTGGGGGATGTGAAAGTCATATATCCCGCTGTGCAGGAACAGGAAGATAAGCGGAATTGCTAAAAAGAAAAGCGGATGAAACGAAAACGCTTCGCGGATATTGCCTTGCAGCAGTTCCAGGTGAGCCCGCCCCATGCCGCAGCCCGGGCAGGGCACGCCCAAGAACCGCCTGACAGGGCAGCCCAAATAGGTCATGTAAACCCATACAAAAGCGGCAACCCCGGCGTGAGACAGGATGATAATCGGCAGCTTGCGTTTTTTGATTCTTTTCACGCTTAAATATCTTTCTTCAGCGGGCAGCCGTTTGCGTCCGCATTGATGGAACCCGTTAAGAGCTGGACCATTTCGACAATCGCCCAAATCTGTGAAACAACAGCCAGCGCCCCGCAGGAGAGTATGGTAATCAGCAACTGGGCGACCGCTTTATTTGTGTAGCCGAGATAAAAGTTGTGTACGCCGAAGGTGCCAAGGAAAAACGCGAGAATCGCCGCGACAAGGTTTGACTTGACCACAACACCGGGCGGTGCGAAGTTTTGCGGCGGAGCGAAGTAAACGCCGCACTTAACGCACATCACGGCATTGACATCCCTCGGAGATGAGCAGTTGGGGCAAAACCTGTTGCCGGTGCCCGCCGGTACACCGCATTTGGTGCATATAAAGGTTCCGGGCTGAAAAGCGGCGCCGCAATTGCTGCAATACATAAAATCTCCTCCTTTTATCCGGCTGAATAGAAAGCCGGAATTTGTTTAAAAAGTGTGATGATTTTGAATACCGCGTCCACATAATAAGCAACTGTCTTTTGCTGCCCGTCCGCCGCCGTGGTCGGATGCAGTGTCATACCTTTATCGCCGGCGGCCATAAACTGCGGGTGCGCCGCGCTCGACCATACGGTGGGCTGTCCGGGTTGTTCCAGCAGCCAAAAGATAAAATCGCAGAACTCGGAGCCGTACAGTGTGCCGATATGTGCTACGCTACGGAAAAACCAGACTTGCTCGGGGAACATACAAGTGGACGCGTCCACAACCCGATCGGGTGAGATGTGGTTGTTGCCGCAGCAGGCATTCGCCTGGGTATAATTGTCCGGCAGTGTTTCGCCCAGCAGCGCGACGGTCGCGCCGGCACTGGTGCAGACAGTTTCAATCAAGCCGTCGCCATGCTTGATGGCGGATGGAAAAGCGGGAATAAGCGCATCTTCATAATTTGAGGTGAACATAACTGCTACACCGCTTTGCATGGCGTTCTCGATAATCTCTTGACGCTTTTGCCGGACATTGTAATGAAAATCGTCGATTCTTTCAATCAGCGCGGCGTATTTGGGGTCATCAAGCAGGGCGGTCTTTGCCGGCTCATAAGCATCTTCCCGCACAAGCGACCACATGCCGGGCATGGTGCCCATGTTGTCTACCATCACCTCGTTAAGGGTGCGGTCCTTTAACGCGCCAAGCATCCCGTTGAGGAAATCGACTAATTTTTCAAGCGAACCCGTATGATCAAGCACCTCAACAAAAGCATCAAGCGCCAAATCCAGGTGATTGTCCGAGTTGATATTGAGCCGCAAATAATGTTTCAGAGCAGTTTTATCAATGGAGATTTTACCCGTGAGGATTTCGCTCGCGGCGAGGGAACCGGAAAAAGCGGAGGACAAAAATAGGCAGCTTTCAACATCGTCATAGCCGTATTCGGAAAAATAAGCCAGTGTCAGCGAGCCGCCAAGGCTGCAAGCGGTGAGGTCGATTTTGTGATGACCGGTTTCTTGCATCACCCGTTTTATCATCGTATTGAGTTCCTTTGCGTGTTCCAACGGGTCAAGGCGCCAGTCATAGTTGAAAAAATAGACATGGTCGGCGCCGATACGGTCACAGGCGGAATGAAGAAACCCTTCCTCACTGATGAGCGCGGTCTTCATATACTCCGGATAGTGCGCCATGGAGAGCGGGAAGGTGGTTGTTGTTAAAACATATTTGGAGTTGCCGTCGGCATCACAGGAGGACGGCTCAAGCAATTTGTTAGCCAGCGGCACGAGCCGGTCGCCGAGATTGTTCCAGTCACCAAAAGCAGCTGCCGCCGAAAATCCCGGGACTGCCGTGGCCGCAACCTCGGCGTAGTTGATGACAGGCGGCCAAACTTGCAGTTCGTTGGGCGTTCCTTCATCCTTGTATAACGGGAAGCCGTTCATGCCCCCGACCACCACGAGCGGTGTATGTCCGCAATTACAGCTCTCAACAGCATAGGCGGGCACGGTGGCGAGCACAACCAGAACAAACACCAGAAGAACACTAAAAAATCTTTTCATCACAGCAACCTCACTCAATTTTTAGAATTTAAGAAACGGCAGATTGATTGCCGTAATCATCTTGATCAAACTCAACAGATAATCAAACAGTGTGGCTGACTGTTCGATACGCTCAATCGGGTAGAGTGTCATGCCGTCATTGTCACTGCCCAAAAACTGCGGATAGCCGGGGTTGGTAAATACCGTCGGCTGTTCCGGGCTGTGTTGGAGCCAAAGCAAAAACTCGTTGTACGCAGAACCATAATGGCATCTGACATGCCCGACATTTTTCACAAACCAAACCTGATCGGGGAAATCGGCGGTCGACGCGTCAATGATGTTGTCGGGGGATATATGGTTGTGCCCGGCGCAGGCATTTTGTTGCACATACCCGGCCGGCAGCGTGGTACCCAAGGGCGCGCAAGTCGCGCCGCCGCTCGCGCGGGCGGTTTCAATGAGCGTATCACTATGGAAACTTGAAGACGCATAGACCGGCGCGGGGGCGAGATTATAGTTGGCGACAAAAGCGACTTTGACTCCGTCCGCCATAGCGCTTTGAATGATCTCTTTGCGCTTTTGATGCACATTGTACTGGACATAATCGATTCTTTCAATCAGCTTTGCGTGTTTTTGCGGGTCCAACAGGCTTGTTTTGGCGGTCTCATAATCTTCCTGACGCACAACAGCCCAAAGACCGGGCATGGTGAGAAAAATTTCTTTCATTATTTCTTCAGTAAAACTGTCCAGCAACGCGGCAAGCCCGGCGTTGGCGAAATCGACAAGCCCGTCGGCAATGCCCAGCAGGTCTAACAGTTTGAACGCCGCTTTCATGGCGGTTTTCGTTTGCGCGGTGCCGAAATTTTGCGGCAGAAAGTTCAGCATGTCCTCTTTGTCAACCCCGAGCCGCAGCGACATCGCGTCGCTCGCCAATTGAACGCCGGAGTAGGTGGAACAAATCAGCACGCAGCTTGTAACAGATGCGGTGCCGAACATTTGGAAGTAGGTCAGCGTGACAATACCGCCCATGCTCAGCGCGGCGAGGTCAACCTTTTCGCAGTTTTTTTCAAGCTTTACATTGTTGATATACGCGTCCAGATAGGCAGCGTTTACCATGGGGCTCAGACGCCAGTCATAGTTAAAGTAGTAGACCATATCCGCGCCGATTTTATCGCAGGCGGAGTGAATGAGTCCGCCCTCGGACGAGCCTGCCCCCGCGACTTCCGGATAATGCGCCATGGATTTCGGATAAGTATAGGGCAGCACCTCGTATGCTGAATCACCGTTATCATCACACGCGGCGTATTGTAAAATGTCGTAAGCGGCAGGCAGCAGATGATTGCCGAAACCAAGCCAACCGGCACTCACGGCAGAGAACAAGCCTTTGGCAATGGGCAGTATCAAGTCTTCCGCGTTAATTGCCGGCGGGAACACGGATTGCTGGCTGTCCGTGCCGATATTCGTCACCAGCGGCTTGTAGCCCATGCCGCTCACCAACACAAAAGGTACCTGACCGTTAGCATTGCTTTGAACGGCAGTTGCCGGCACAACGGATAGAAGTAAAAAAACAAGGGCGATGACGGTGCTAAAAGCTTTTTTCATGACAAAATTACCTCAATGTTATTCTTAATCGGCATCGATAACCGGCTTGGTTTCAAAACAAATCCAACCGCCGCTTTCATGCCTTTTTACAACTTGAAAACCGTATGTTTTAAAAGCGGCAAGCACATCAGCCTCCCGCAGGTCTATGATACCGGACGCGATAAAAACACCGCCGGGCTTTAAATACTTCGCGACATCCTTACAAAACAAAATGATAATATCCGCCACGATGTTTGCTACAACGATGTCGAATTTACCGTGGACTTTGTCAACCAAATTTCCGTTCAAAACAGTGAACTCAGGCTCTTTGAAGCCATTGATTCTGCCGTTCTCCCTTGCGGTTTTTACCGCCAGTTTGTCTATGTCAACACCGGTGGCCGACTTCGCGCCCAAGAGCAAAGCCGCGACAGCGAGTATACCGCTGCCGCAACCGATATCCAAAACGGTACTTTCGTTTGTCACATATCCTTCCAATGCTTCAAGACTTAGCTGTGTTGTTTCATGGCTGCCGTTGCCGAATGCGAGGCCGGGTTCTATGTTAAAGACAATTCTGCCGCCTGCATCTTCAATCTCTTCCCAAACAGGGCGGACAAGTAAACGCTTGCCGATGGTCGTCGGCTTAAAATACGCTTTCCAATTATTCTCCCAGTCTTCGTTTTTGCATATTTTTGTTTCAATGCCATGCCGGATGTTTTCCGCTTTGTAACGCTCCGCAAGAAATGCAACAGCCTCCGCCGGGGTTTCCTCCGGCGAGATGTAGATGTGGACAAGTCCTTTTGAACGGTCCTTGCCCAAAAGCGTTTCATCAATCAAATCAACATGGGCAATATCCCAGGTCTCTGCCTCAAGCGTACGGTAGTCTTCAATATAGATACCATAAGGCACAACCATCTGGGCGATATCACCCGCCGTATCCAAATCAGCAGCATCAACGGTAATGATGATTTCCGTCCAGTCCATCTGTACTCCTTAACACTTTAACTACGAAAGCGGTTGTTTAATATTTATTGTGCACATCCTCCGCGAAGCACAGTAAATCTTTGATCTCCAGCACCTTGCCGTCATCCAACACCGCTTTACCGCTCATTTTACCGAAAACCTGGTGCTGGTCCGTCACAATGACACCAAGTGATATTTTTGCCGCCCGATCAATGACGGGTACAAAATCCATCTCAAAGCGTTTGTCGCTTGATGAAAAAGTCCAGGGTTTTGTGTAGCTGTCCGCGGGGATGTTGAAGGTGATGTCATCCAGCTTATGTGCTTTACCGTCATAAAACAAAACATTCTCCGTCGCCGCCGCCGTGTTGCCAAAGCCGTAACCGATATTAAAACCGAACGGTTTGCCTTCAACAATACCGTTGCCGGAACCCCAGTACCAGGTGTTCTCGTAAGTCCAAACGCCGCGTCCCCAGTCCAGTGTACCAAAATCCGTTTCGGGGTTAAACACGTACTCTTTGCCGTCAAAGCTGACCTTGCCGCTCGCGCGCATGCAGTTGATTTTTTGGTTATAATAAAAAGCGGTCTTCTTTTCGCTCCAGGGGGTTGCGATAACCATGGTATCCATATCCGGTTGCTCCAAGTTGATATCGCAGGTAAGGGTTTTCCCCTGAGAAAAATCCCTGAACTCGCACTTGATATTGCGGTTGCCGGGCGTTATCAGGTAATCAATATCGAGCTTTTTATCGTGGTACGAAACATTACCCTGCGAGGAGGATGGGAGCCGCAGTTTGCCCAGGGTCAGCGGTTTGATAATGGTATTTGTCAGTTCATTCGGCTTGGTAAAATCAAACAGAGTGACCGATTGCAAGCCGATATAACCGATATCGGAAACCGTCATCGCAATGCCGAAATCCTTAGCCATAACAATGTAATAATCCCATTCCTTAATCCTGAATTTCGGCACTTTGATGGCGTTGCGGTCATAAATCTGCACAAGCTTTCTCGACCAGCCGGGTTCGCGCAGGCTGCCGTCTTTGTTTAGCAATGGCTGTACGGTGGTGACTTCGTGGTTGCGCATGCAAACTCCTCCTCTGATTCTATTTATTTATTATCGATAAGTGCCGCTTTCGGTTCCCCGTTCATCCTGCCGGGGTTATATAGCTTTCTGTTGTCCAGCGCCCACTGGCGCAGGGTAAATTCACCGCTTTTTATTTCGTCAACAGCCTGCGCTATGGCATATACCCGGGCATCCATCAGGTCAAGCTGGGCTAATATTTCCGCTTCCAAAAACATCGGGCGCACCGCTGCGCCGAACTCCGGCTCCCCGTGGTGGGATATGATCATATGCTCCAGCAGCATCAGCAGTTCTTTGGGTGTGCCGAGCTGCGTGCCGATGCGTTCCACGGCCATGGCACCGCGCACCAAATGCCCGACCAGGCTGCCGTCTGTTGTGTAGCCGGAGGCGATGCCCGTATCAGCCACTTCGAATTCGCCGGTCTTGGCAAGATCGTGCAGGATGACGCCCGCATATAACAAATCGGCGTCCACAAAAGGATACACTTTGCAGACCCCCTGCGCCAGGCGGAGGATGGAAAGCGTATGGTACAGCAGCCCGCCTCGCATCGCGTGGTGCAACTTGAAGGCGGCCGGCCAATAGAGCAGCTTTTCTCTGTACTCCGCGATTATCGCGGTAATGAGCTTTTGCAGTTCTTCGTCTCCGATGGCATTTACAACAGCCGTGATTTCTGCAAGCATCTCTTCCCCGCCGTATTCGGTACCGGGGACAAAATCATCAATACGGACACCGTCGGACTCAACCACCGGGCGGATTCGTTCCACTCTTAACTGTTCGCTGCCGTTGTATTCGTTGATGGTGCCGCGTACCCAAACAAGTTGCCCTGCGGTGAATTTCGCGTGCAAATCCTCTTTGTAATCCCAGAATTTTGATGACATTTCACCGCTGGCATCAGTCAACACCAAATCCAGGTAGGGCAGGCCTTTGGCGGTTACTTTTTTTTCAAGCGATTTTATCAGGCAGAAGCCCTCCACACCGCCGGCTTTGTTGATAGGTTGTAAATTCATGCTGTTCTCCCGATTTCAAATTTTGTCTGCTGTCTGTAATTGAAATAATAATAACATAGCAGTAAAAATAAAACAATAATATTTGAGGTTTTACTCTTGACAATTTACTGACAAGTGTCTATATTATAAGCAGCAACTCGGGGCGGGGTTTAATTCCCCACCGGCGGTATAAAAGCCCGCGAACCGCGCAAGCGGTTGATCCGGTGTAATTCCGGAGCCGACGGTATAGTCCGGATGAAAGAGATTTGCGCATAAAAAGCGTATGTCGCCCCGCGTATAACCGCGGAGCGATATTTTGTTTTTAGGAGATTTTAAATGGACAAGAATCTGAAATACAACATATTAAAAATGGCGCAGATGGCAATGCTCGTTGCAATCTCGATTGTCTCCCTGTATGTAATTCCATTGATATCATTTTTCCCCTCCGCGCCATATTTGCAGTATGATATGGCGGATGTTCCTGTGCTCGTCGGCACGATCCTTTTCGGCCCCGGTTCCGGCCTGATCATTCTCCTGCTGGTAAGCCTGCTGCAAGGCGTTACCATCAGCGCTGCCAGCGGCTGGGTCGGTATTGTGATGCATTTTTGCGCGTCCGGCGCTTTGGTGGTTGTCGCCGGTCTTTTTTACAGGAAGTGGAAAACCGTTTGGTCGCTTATCATCGGCTTAATAATTGGTTCGCTGGCCATGACAGCGCTGATGATACCGTTGAATTTGTTTTTTACGGTTCGGTTCTTTGGCGTACCGTATAATGCTGTAAAAGGGATGCTGCTGCCGGTTATCATCCCGTTTAACCTGCTTAAATCAGGGCTGAATTCCCTGATTACCGCTCTGGTCTTTTTCCCGCTGAAAGGGATACTTGTCCGGCTCGATTTGCTGCAGCCGCAGAGTTGCGCACTGAAGAAATGAATAGTTTTTTAACATTCATTATTAAGCTTGACAATCGTACCGCAAAGAGTTAAAATAATCTTGCAAATTGAATATTTCCTTATTAAGAGCGGCTGAGGGTACAGGCCCTACGAAGCCCGGCAACCAGTAAAGCTTAACACCTTTACAAGGTGCCAAATCCTGCGGTATAAACCGAAAGATAAGGTGTTATAAACGCCCGCGGTTGAACCTGTGAGCGTTATTTTTTTTGGGAAAAGGAGAAGACTATGGCAAGACATCTATTTACATCGGAATCTGTAACAGAAGGGCATCCGGATAAAATCTGCGACCAAATATCCGACGCGGTGCTCGACGCAATTATGGCACAGGACAAAATGGGCAGGGTGGCGTGTGAATGTACCTGCACCACCGGAATCGTTTATGTGATGGGCGAAATTTCAACAAACTGCTATGTGGATATCCCGAAACTTGTCAGAAAAGTGATCTGCGATATCGGATACGACAGTGCCGAAAAAGGCTTTGACGGCAACACCTGCGCGATTCTCACCTCCATTGATGAGCAATCAGGCGATATCGCTATGGGCGTAGACAAACTCGGCGCCGGCGATCAGGGCATGATGTTCGGCTTTGCGTGCGATGAAACGCCGGAGCTGATGCCCCTGCCGATTTCCCTCGCGCACCAACTCGCGCGCCGTATGACCGAAGTGCGTAAGAACGGCACACTCGATTATCTGCGGGCGGACGGCAAAACACAGGTAACGGTGGAGTATGATGAAAACGACAAACCCGTCAGGGTTGACGCAATCGTCATTTCCTCCCAACACAGCGCGGCAGTGGAGCTTGAAACCATTCGTAAAGACATCATCGAACATGTCATCCGCCCGACCATTCCGGCTGGGTTGATGGATGAGCAAACCATTATTTATGTCAACCCGACCGGCCGTTTTGTAACAGGCGGTCCGCAAGGGGACAGCGGCTTGACCGGGCGTAAAATCATAGTTGATACCTACGGCGGGTATGCCAGGCATGGCGGCGGCGCTTTCTCGGGCAAGGACCCGACCAAAGTGGACCGCTCGGCCGCCTACGCCGCACGATATATCGCGAAAAATGTTGTTGCTGCGGGGCTTGCCAAAAAGTGTGAGATTGAGCTGGCTTACGCCATCGGCGTTGCCTGCCCCGTGTCCGTTATGGCGGAAACCTTCGGCACCGGCGTGATTTCCGACGATACCTTGAGCACTATCGTTTCTGAAGTGTTTGACCTGCGCCCCGCCGCAATTATTGAAACCCTTGATTTGCGCCGTCCAATTTACCGTCAATTGGCTGCGCTGGGTCATGTCGGCAGAACCGACATTGATTTGACTTGGGAAAAGACGGATAGAGTTGACGATTTACGCAAAGCTGCCGGCATAGACAACATTTAAGGCATGCCAAGCTAAAATTCAAGCAAAACAGAGCCTGCCAAGAGCAACACTTTTGGCAGGCTTTTTTAAACAAGAACGGCTGGACATAATGAAACAGAAGGCTTTTGGCAGGGGATGAATATGCTTTCAAAAAAACTTGAAAAAATTTTGCAGTCGGTTCAAAAACCGGGGCGGTATTCGGGCGGAGAACTCAACAGCATTGTCAAAGAAAAAGACGCCGTAGACATCCGCTATGCGTTTTGTTTTCCGGACACCTACGAAATCGGCATGTCGCACCTCGGGATGAAAATCCTTTATTCACTTGCCAACGCCAGGGCGGACACCTGGTGCGAGCGCGTGTTCGCGCCGTGGACGGATATGGAACAACTCATGCGCCGCGAAAGCCTGCCTCTTTTTGCGCTCGAAAGCGGCGACCCGGTGCGGGATTTTGACTTGATCGGCTTTACGCTGCAGTATGAGCTGAGTTACACCAATGTGCTCAACATGCTCGATTTAGCCGGGCTACCCGTCAAAGCGGTTGACAGAACAGGTCTGCTGCCCGTTGTTATCGGCGGAGGCCCGTGCGCCTGCAACCCGGAACCGGTGGCGGCGTTTTTTGACTTGTTCCTGCCGGGCGAAGGCGAAGAAGTTACCGGGGAGCTTATTGATTTGCTCAAAGCGCACAAACGCAAAGGCTCAACCAAAGCGGAGTTCCTCCTTGCCGCGTCAAAAATTAAGGGCGTGTATGTGCCTTCGCTTTTTACGGTCGATTATAAAAAGGACGGTACGGTTGCCTGCGTCTCGCCACTGCCCGGTGTGCCTGCTCAAGTGCAAAAACGGATCGTCAGCGATTTAAACAGCATGTTCGCACCGGACAAATTTGTTGTCCCGTTTCTTGAAGTGGTTCACGACCGGGTAACGGTCGAGATTTTCCGCGGCTGTATACGCGGCTGCCGCTTTTGCCAGGCGGGTTTCTTATACCGGCCAATCCGCGAAAAGTCCCCCGCAACGGTCAACGCACAATGCAAGACGCTTTGTGAAAGCACCGGGTATGATGAAATATCACTTTGCTCACTGAGCACAAGCGACTATACCGGTATCGGGCAGTTGCTGCCGGAATTACTCGAGTGGACAGTGCGGGACAAGGTGAATATTTCGCTGCCCTCCCTGCGGGTGGACAATTTTTCCCAAGAACTCGGCGAGCAGCTCATAGCGGTGCGCCGCAGCGGACTTACTTTCGCGCCGGAGGCGGGCACGCAGCGCCTGCGGGACGCCATCAACAAAAATATTACAGAAGCCGAGATGCTTGAAGCCGCGCGCAAGGCGTATGAAGGCGGTTGGACGGCTGTAAAACTCTATTTTATGCTCGGTCTGCCCACGGAAACAACGGAAGACCTGGACGGTATCGCCGAACTCGCGCAGAAGGTTGTCGACGAATATTACCGGAATCCGGATAAGCCGAAGGGCAAAGGCGTAGCTGTTGCCGTGAGCGCGGCCGGTTTTGTCCCCAAACCGTTCACTCCGTTTCAATGGGAAGCGCAAAGCACGCCGGCGCAGCTGCGGGAAAAACAAAACCACCTGAAGGAACGGATAAAAACCAGGAAAATCAACATCAGCTTCCACAACCCCGAAACAAGCTTCCTGGAAGGTGTTTTCGCAAGAGGAGACAGACGGCTGGCGCAGGTGATTGAATTAGCCTGGCGCAAGGGCTGCCGTTTTGACGGCTGGGATGATCAGTTTCGTTTTGACCTTTGGACAGCGGCTTTTCAGGCATGCGGAATTTCGGCTGAGTTTTACGCGAACCGGCACCGTGAATTTGATGAAATCCTGCCTTGGGACCATCTTGATTATGGTATCGGCAAAAACTTTTTGATAAACGAATGCAAAAAAGCATACGCACATACAACAACACCCCATTGCCGGGAACAGTGCGCCGGCTGCGGGGTTAACGACCTGAACGGAGGTGTTTGCCATGCGCGCGGTTAGGGTATGGTTCGCCAAAACGGGCGGTGCCAAATACATCTCCCACTTGGACCTGAACCGGTGTATGCTGCGCGCCGTCAGCAGAGCGCGTATCCCTGTCTGGTACACCGAAGGATTTAATCCGCATCCGTACATTACTTTCGCCCTGCCGCTGTCCCTGGGGCTGGAAAGCGAAGCGGAACCGATGGACATGCGTATTGAAGGCGAGATCAGCGATGAAGAAATTAAAGACGCGCTTGCGAAAGTGATGCCGGTGGGTATCCGAGTAACGGATGTCAAACCGGTTGCCGACGACGCCAAAGAAATTTGTTATGCGCTGTATGAGCTTGAGCTGGATTTTGAAACGGCCGTTGATGCGGCTGCTTTCCGCCAACAAGCAGAAACACTTGTTGCGCAAGGCGGGCTAACGGCCCAAAAAACCGCCAAAAAGGGCAAAGGCCGGATTGTAAAAGAAATACAGCTTAACGATTTCATTTTCCGCTTTGAGGCTCAAAGCAGTGAAAACCGCGTAACCATCCAAACGGTTCTTTCGGCCGGCAACACAAGGAACCTAAACCCGGCTTTGCTGCTTGAATGCTTTGAAAAAGAAATACGAATCGAAATTGCTTATGCGCGTATCATCCGGAAAGGGTTGCTGAAAACAGATTTTGAACCATTTCGGTAAACTATTTGCTTTAAAACCGGTAAAACCTTAATTATTTTAATAAAATGCTTGAAACCAACCGTTTATTGTGATACTATATCCGAGCATTTGTTTCCATCAATGTAAGATGGGGTTTAATGCCAAAACATTAAAGCTGACAGTCCTCTGCGGTGCTCCGCATGAATGTCTGAAAAAATCGGAGGAAAAATATCAATGGATGCACTCAAATCAATCGCGCAAGATCAACTCAAAACAGAAGTACCCGTCATTACCATCGGCAACACCGTTAAGGTGCATGTTAAAATCCGTGAAGGCGAGCGGGAAAGAGTCCAGGCTTTTGAAGGCACAATCATTGCCCGCAACGGCTCCGGCGTTTCCGAAACCTTTACGGTCAGACGCGTTTCGTACGGTGTCGGTGTTGAGCGTGTGTTCCCGCTGCACTCCCCGAATGTTGTCAGGGTGGAGCATGTCCGGGCGGGCAAGGTCCGCAGAGCCAAGCTTTACTACCTGCGCGACAGAGTCGGCAAATCTGCCAAGGTTAAGCAAAAACTGCGTTAAGAACGCGCAACAATACTGTTTTTAACAATAACCTTAAAGGGCAGACGCTGGTCTGCCCTTTTGAGTATTTAATATCGGATAGATGTTTGGATTGCAAAGAAGGCGAGAAAGTGCGAAAAGTCAAGGAATACTGGATTGTGTTTGCGAAACCGGCCGCCGCTGCCGAACCGCCTGGCGCAAAGCCCTGGATGCTTTTTTATGAGTGGATTGATTCGGTTGTGGGCGCTATTATCGTGATATTTATCCTGTTCACTTTTTTATTCAGGCCTGTCGGGGTTGACGGGACATCCATGGTACCTACCCTGAATGACGGTGACTGGGTAGCGATTTCCGGCATCAATTTCCAGCCCCGCAGGGGAGATATTGTGGTGGTCACGCAGCCCAACGAGGTACACGAGCCCCTGATTAAACGCATCATTGCTGTGGGCGGGGACACCATTGATATTAACTTTATCAGCCACGAGGTTATCGTAAACGGAACCGTCATTGAGGAACCCTATATCAGCGAACCAACCGAGAGGAAGTTTGATGTTGATTTCCCCAAAACGATTCCGGCGGGGTTTGTTTTTGTCATGGGGGACAACCGCAATAACTCGAAAGATAGCAGGGCGACCGGCATCGGTCTGATTGATGAGCGGTACATACTCGGAACCACCCGGTTCAGGCTGTATCCGGTGAACAAGTTCAAAATCGATTACTCGCGTTTTAGCATCACCGTGTGAGCTCCGGGCACAATAATAATGAATTGAAGTGAGCGATATGTCCCTATTGAATATCAAGAGTAAAATTGTCCAGTTTGTGTATGACACGGCATCCATTATCTATGCCGCAGTCATCATTATCATGTTGGTTTTTACCTTCTTTTTCCGGGTAGCCGGGGTTATCGGTCCGTCGATGATACCCACCCTGCACGACGGCGACAAACTGATTGTTTCCGCCTATGTGAAAAACCCGGAGCAAGGGAACATTATTATCATTACTCAGCCGAATCCCTTCCACGAGCCGATTGTCAAACGGATTATCGCGCTGCCCGGGCAAACGGTGGACATTGACTTTCTGAAAGGATTGGTTTATGTGGATGGTAAGATGTTAAACGAGCCTTATCTAAACAACCCGACAACCAAAAAGGGCGATGTTGATTTCCCGTTAACGGTGCCCGAAGGCAAGGTTTTTGTGATGGGCGATAACCGCAACAACTCAACCGACAGCCGCTGGAAACAGATGGGTTTGAACGACGATAACTTTGTGGATGAAGATTATATACTTGGCAAAGTAATCGGCCGTGTATATCCGAAGGGCAACTGGTGGGTTCGCTAACGGCTGCCGCACAGATGATGGAGAAAAAATGGGTGACTACCAAAAACAGAATGTGCAATGGTTCCCCGGCCACATGGCAAAAACCAGAAGGCTGATTAAAGAGAGCCTGCCGCTTGTCGACGCCGTTGCGGAAATACTTGACGCGCGTATACCGGAAAGCAGCCGCAATCCGGAAGTTTCAAAGCTTATCGGCGAAAAGCCGCGAATCATATTGCTCAACAAATGCGATTTGGCGGATGAGACCACCACGCGCAGTTGGATTAAACACTATGCCGCGAAGGGCATCCGCGCAATCGCGGTGGACTGCAGAACGGGCAAAGGCCTCAGCGAATTCAGACCCGTTATCAGCGATATACTCAAAGACAAAATCAAATCGAATCATGAAAAAGGGATGACCGGCAGATCCATCCGCGTGATGGTCGTTGGCATACCAAACACGGGCAAGTCCACCTTTATCAATAAAATGGCCGGCAAAAATAAAGCAAAGGCAGCGGACAAACCCGGCGTTACCCGCCAAAATCAATGGTTTGATATCGGGGGCGGTATCCAGTTGCTGGACACACCCGGTGTACTATGGCCGAAGTTTGAGGATGCGAAAGTGGGCGACAAACTCGCGTTTACCGGCTCGGTAAAAGATGAGATTATGGACATCGAAGTGATTGCGCAGCGACTGCTTGCGCTGCTGAAAGTCTCATATCCGGGCAGGCTTTTTGAACGATATGGATTGAAAGACATAGAAACGATTGAAGACCACGCGCTTTTAGAAATGCTCGCTGTGCGGCGCGGTATGCTCATCAGCGGCGGGGAAGCAGATTCGGAAAGGGCTGCCGTAATGCTCCTTGATGAATACCGCGGCGGCAAACTCGGCAGAATCACGCTGGAACAGGTATAGTGAAGCGTTTAGATTTTGAATCGTATTCACAGAAAAAGGATACTCTTTTTATGGATTGGCATCTTTACGAGAACGAAGCCCGGGCGAAGGGATTTACCTTCGTGTGCGGTGTGGATGAAGCAGGCAGGGGACCGCTTGCGGGGCCTGTTTTTGCCGCCGCGGTCATTCTGCCGGCGGGGTGTGAAATTGACGGAATAAACGATTCAAAGAAGCTTTCTGAAAACAAACGGAATGCTCTTTTTGATATTATAGCGGAAAAGGCGCTGGCCTGCTGTGTGGCCTCGGCGTCGGAAGCGGAAATCGATGAAATAAATATTCTGCAAGCGACCTTTCTCGCCATGCGGCGGGCTGTGGAAGGGCTGCCGGTTAAACCCGATTATGCCCTGATAGACGGCAACCAAACACCGCGGCTTTTTATCCCCGTTCGCACCGTGATTCAAGGTGACGCGCTAAGTGTATCCATTGCCGCCGCGTCAATCCTGGCAAAAGTCAGCAGAGACCGTTATATGCTCAAACTCGACCAACAATACCCGCAATATGATTTTAAAAAGCATAAAGGTTACGGCACCAAACGCCATTATGAAATGCTCGCGACCCACGGTGTGTCGCCGGTTCACAGAAAAAGTTTTTTAAAAAATGTTGACCGGGCAAAAAATCAATAACCAAACGGGGGGCGGCCAAATGGATAAAAATATGACCGGCGCCTGGGGCGAAACTTATGCCGCAAGGTACCTGCGCGACCAGGGCTGCCAAATAATCGCCGCCAATGTCAGCAACCGTTACGGCGAGGTGGATATCATCGCCTGTGACAGCGAGTATATCTTTTTCGCGGAGGTCAAGACACGGGGCGAGCACGCCATTGCCGCGCCGGCGGAATCCGTCAGCTTTCAGAAGCAGAAAAAAATCTGCGGGGTGGCCGCCGCGTTTTTGCAGCGTCACCGGTACGATTTGCAACCAAGGTTTGATGTGATTGAAGTTTATTTGGATGACGAGAGCAAACTGAAAAAAATTAACCATATCAAAAACGCGTTCGACAGCACGCTGTAAAGCTATATAACTTTACAATACATATCAAGGGAGTGTTTTCATGTTATATACAAGCACACGGAACAATCAAGTCCATGTCACAGCATCACAAGCCATAACCGCTGGCATTTCGGCCGACGGCGGGTTGTTTGTTCCGGAGTCTCTGCCGCAAATCCCGCTTGATGAACTGCGCAGGCTTTCCGGTTTGGATTACATCGGAAAAGCGAAGGCGATTCTGTCTCTGTTTTTAACGGATTTCACAGCGG
Organism: uncultured Eubacteriales bacterium; assembly: GCA_964612185.1. Lineage (GTDB taxonomy): Bacteria > Bacillota > Clostridia > Oscillospirales > Acutalibacteraceae > UBA1447. Next base: position 24,649 of record CAZTCR010000012.1, on the reverse strand, counting down.
ATGAAATTGACGGCTGCGTGCAGAGCGCTTATGCGCCCGGTAAGTTCAGTGACAAAAAAATAGCGCCGCTTGTCGATATCGGTGACGGTATGCATATCTTGGAACTGTGGAAAGGTCCCACCTGCGCATTCAAGGATATGGCGCTGCAGCTCTTGCCGCAGCTGCTGACTACTTCCGCCCGAAAGGCTGCCCCCGGCAAAGAAATTGTCATCCTTGTCGCCACTTCCGGCGATACGGGCAAGGCAGCGCTGGAAGGCTTTAAGGATGTGCCGGGCACCAAAATTCTCGTCTTTTATCCGAATGACGGTGTCAGCCCGATGCAAAAGCTGCAAATGACAACACAAGAGGGAAACAATGTCGGCGTCTGCGCCATTGACGGTAATTTTGACGATGCCCAGAACGGTGTGAAAGCTATTTTTACAAACAGCGTTTTAGCGGAAAAACTTGAACAGCACAACATGATGTTTTCTTCCGCAAACTCCATCAACTGGGGCAGGCTGGTACCGCAGATTGTTTATTATATCTCCGCTTACTGCGAACTGGCCGCAAAGGGCACCGTCGCTATGGGCGAAAAGATTAACATTGTGGTGCCGACCGGCAATTTCGGCAACATACTTGCCGCGTATTATGCCAAAGAAATGGGCTTGCCCGTTCATAAACTCATCTGTGCGTCCAACGCGAACAATGTGCTGACGGAATTTTTACAGACCGGGGTTTACAATCGCAAACGCGATTTTTATACAACGCTTTCCCCGTCGATGGACATCCTCATTTCCAGCAACCTCGAACGCCTGCTCTATTCATTAAGCGGCAAAGATGACGAATATGTCAAACAACTGATGGCATCCCTTGCCAAAACAGGGTCATATGAGGTTCGCACGGATATGAATGCGAAAATTACGGCGCTGTTCGCGGCGGGCTGCTGCGATGATGACGGGACAAGGGAGACCATCGCGGAAACCTTTCATGCGCTGCATTACTTGTGCGACACGCATACGGCAGTCGGCCTTCATGTATTCAAAAACTACCGCAAAATAACACAGGATTTAACCCCCGCTGTCATTGCTTCAACTGCTTCGCCTTTCAAATTCAGCGCAAGCGTTTTGTCGGCGCTCAAACCGGCGGGCGCGCAAGATGAGGATGAGTTCGCGATGCTCGAAGAGCTGGAAACGCTGACCGGCCAAAAGTGCCCCGCGCAGCTTGCGGGGTTAAAAGCAAAACCGGTACGGTTCATAAACCGCTGCACACAGGACAGCATGAAGCGCGTTGTTCTCGAATTGCTCGATCTGTAATCTTCTTGCTCGCATCTGCCGCAAGATATTTAACCGAAAGGGGCAGTTATGTCACTTTTTGCCATTGCTGATACACATCTCTCCTTCGGTACAAACAAGCCGATGGAAGTTTTTCCCGGTTGGGCAGGCTTTGAGCAAAGGCTTGAAAAAAACTGGCGTTCGTTGGTTGGCGAAAACGATACGGTTGTAATCGCAGGGGATATTTCCTGGGCGATGACACTCGAGGAAACCTTGCCGGATTTTGAGTTCCTGCAAGCGCTGCCCGGCAAAAAAATACTGCTAAAAGGGAACCACGACTACTGGTGGAACAGCAAAAGAAAAATGGATTTGTTCCTGAAAACAAACGGTTTTGACAGCCTGTCGATTTTACACAACAACGCTTACTGTGCAGGGCTGCTGGCCGTTTGCGGCACAAGAGGCTGGTCCCTTGAAAGCGATAGCGCGCAGGATGAAAAAGTGCTCCTGCGTGAGGCAGGCAGGCTGAAAGCGTCGATAACGGCGGCAAGGGTTTATGATGCGGAACCGGTTGTTTTTTTGCATTATCCCCTCATTACGGCAGATGACGAGTGCGCTCAAATCATCGATGTTTTGATTAAGGAAAACATCAAACGCTGTTTTTTTGGGCATCTTCACGCCCAGGCACATAAGAACTTCAGGGATTTTGAGCGCTACGGGATCCGGTTCAGCCTGATTTCAAGCGATTTTCTGGGGTTTTGCCCAAAACCCGTGCTTTGAATTATCCTGATAGCGAAAAGTACCGGTGATAATTCATATAAAGCACCAAATCATGAACAAATATTGAAGAATCGCAAAAAGTAGTAGAAATATAATAATATATCTGATATAATGTCACGGTTAATCGCCTATTTTAATCAAGGCGCTATTATAGGAGGAAATATTGAATGAGTCTGAAATCATCTGTCAAGGTTGAGCCAAATGTTTTTGAGCTTGAAATTGCAATCGAAGCCGAAGAGTTTAAAGCCGCTGTACTCAAGGTGTTCAACAAAAAGAAGAACAGTATCCTTGTTCCGGGCTTCCGCAAGGGCAAAGCTCCGCTGAGCTTAATTGAGAGAACATACGGAAAAAGTGTTTTTTATGATGATGCGGTCGAGATGCTTTTCCCGACGGTCATGGCGCAGGCCTATCAAGAAGGCGATATCAAAGCGGTGGACAACCCCTATGATTTCGATATGAAGGAAATTGGCGAGGACGGCGTCCTTTTTACCGTCAAAGTGGTTGTGAAGCCGGAAGTGATGCTTGCCATTTACAAAGGATTGCAAGGCGAAAAAGGTGACACGCAAGTCAGCCCAAGCGAAGTTGATGCCGAGATTAACAAGTTGAGGGAACGAAACTCCCGCACAATCGTTGTGGAAGACAGAGCGGCGCAAAACGGCGATATCACCGTCATTGATTTTGAAGGTTTTGTTGACGGTGTCGCTTTTGACGGCGGCAAGGGCGAAAACTACACGCTGACACTCGGCTCGGGCAGTTTCATCCCTGGGTTTGAGGATCAAATAATCGGCCATAACCTCAACGATGAGTTTGAGGTAAATGTCACATTCCCGGATGAATATGCCCCCGAACTGGCAGGCAAAGCTGCGGTGTTCAAAGTCAAGCTCCATGAAATCAAGGTCAAAGAACTGCCGGCGGCGGACGACGAATTCGCCAAAGATGTCGGAGAATATGAAACCGCGGAAGAAATGAAAAAAGGCATTGAGGAAGAAATCCGAACCCGCAAGCAGGAAGCGGCCGAAAAAGCCTTTGAAGAGCAGATTCTTGATGCATTGGCCAATCATACCATGGCGGACATCCCGGAGGTTATGTTTACCAAAAGAGCAAAAGAAAACACCGAAAGCTTTACCCAACGCCTTGCCCAGCAGGGCGCGGATTTGGACACATATTTGATGTATGTCGGCACCGACAGGGAAACTTTTGACGCGCAGATGATTGAAGACGCGAAAAAGCAAGTCGCACTGAAACTGGCGCTTGAAAAAATCGGCGAACTGGAAGGACTCACCGCCGATGAGGAAGACTTTGCGGCGGAATATCAGAAACTTGCCGATATGTATGGCATGGAGGTCGACAAAATCAAAGGCATCATTCCGGAAGAGACGATGAGAGATGACATCATCAGCGAAAAAGCGGTTAAGTTTGTCATCGCGCACGCCGTTGTTATGCCTTCCTTGTCACCGGACGGTGCTGACGGGGAAGAACCTGTTAAAAAACCGGCCAAGATACCCGCAGCAAAGAAAAAAGCGGCGGTTAAAAAAGACGCCGAATGAATATGATTATGAATTGATTGAATTAGAGGAGGTTTCATTATGTCTTTAGTCCCGATGGTTATTGAACAAACCAATAGAGGCGAGCGTTCCTACGATATTTTTTCACGGCTGTTGAACGACAGAATCGTGATGCTCTCCGAGGAAGTCAACGATGTCACCGCCAGCCTTGTTGTGGCGCAGCTGCTCTTTTTGGAAGGGCAGGACCCGGAAAAAGATATCAGTTTGTATATCAACAGTCCCGGCGGTTCTGTAACGGCCGGCTTGGCAATCTATGACACGATGCAGTACATTAAATGCGATGTCTCCACCATCTGCATGGGGATGGCCGCATCAATGGGTGCTTTCCTGCTGTCCTCCGGAGCTCCGGGTAAACGCTTTGCCCTGGCCAACAGTGAAATCCTCATTCATCAACCCCTTGGCGGCGCGCAAGGCCAAGCGACGGAAATTAAAATAGCGGCCGACCACATCCTTAAAACCAGAGCGAAACTTAATAAAATCCTTGCCGAAAATACCGGCAAACCGATTGATGTTATTGAAAAAGACACCGAACGCGACTTCTTCATGTCCGCGCAGGAAGCGCTGGAATATGGCTTGGTGGACAAGATTTTAACAAAAAGATAAGGTGAAGCATGATGCCAAAGGATGACGACAGAAGAGAAAAACCGGTCATATGCTCCTTTTGCCATAAAAAGCAGGAACAGGTTGATAAACTCATTGCGGGGCAGGGTGTGTATATCTGCAACGAGTGTGTGGAGCTTTGCCAGGCAATTATTGAAGAAGACAAGCCCCGCAACCGCAAGGCATCTATCAGCGACAGCCTCGATAAGGATTTGCCCAAACCGCAGGAACTCAAAGCAAAACTCGACGAGTATGTCATCGGTCAGGATTCCGCAAAAATGTCGCTGAGTGTCGCGGTTTACAATCACTATAAACGAATCTATATGGGCAAAGCGTCCGATGTAGAAATCCAAAAGAGTAATATACTGCTGTTGGGTCCCACGGGTGTCGGTAAAACGATGCTCGCCCAAACCCTTGCTAAAATTCTGGATGTACCCTTCGCCATCGCGGACGCGACCACCCTTACGGAAGCGGGCTATGTCGGCGAGGATGTCGAAAACATTCTGCTGCGCATCATTCAGGCGGCAGACTATGATATTGAAAAAGCGGAACGCGGCATTATTTATGTGGATGAGATTGACAAGATCGCCCGGAAGTCCGAAAATCCGTCCATCACAAGAGATGTCAGCGGTGAAGGCGTTCAGCAGGCGCTGCTGAAGATCCTGGAAGGTACCGTTTCCAATGTCCCGCCGCAGGGCGGCCGCAAGCACCCGCAGCAGGATTTTATCCAAGTGGACACTTCCAACATCCTCTTTATTTGCGGTGGCGCGTTTGACGGTATCGAAAAAATTGTGGAAAAAAGAGTCGGCGGTTCCGCGCTCGGCTTCGGCGCCGATGTCAGGTCTAAAAAAGACCTTGAAAAAGCGAATATGCTCGCGGGCGTTATCCACCAGGATTTGGTAAAGTTCGGCCTGATTCCCGAGCTTGTCGGGCGGCTGCCTGTAATCACGGCTCTCCAAGAACTTGATGTCAACGCTCTTATCCGCATTCTGACGGAACCGAAAAACGCTATTCTCAAACAGTATCAGCTTTTATTCAGCATGGATGATGTCGAGCTGGAGTTTGAGAAAAATGCGCTAGAAGCCGTTGCTCAAAAAACGCTCGAAAAGAAAACCGGCGCGCGGGGACTGCGCTCTATTATGGAGCAGGTGCTCATGCCGATTATGTATGACATTCCGTCTGACCCGCTTATCGAGCGTGTGGCGATTACCGCGCAGTGCGTCAATGAAGGCGCGTCGCCGCTGATTGATCGCAACCCGAATAAAAAGCCGGCAAAAGCCGGGCAGACCTCGTCGATGGTGAAACCAAAACCAAAGAACACGGCGGTCTGAGATAACCAAAACAACGACGCCTCCGCTTATTGATTTGAGTGGAGGCGTTTCTGAATTGGTAGAAGGTTGAGAAACGTTTAATCTCAACGGTTATAACCGCCAAACTTACCGAAAACACCAAAACCAACGGTTATACCCGCTAAGATTTCAAAATACGCAGCCAGGGATAAAAAGTGTTGACATATTAGGACTGCAAGTATTATAATCCATATTAGAAAATAAACTTGCGTGTGCTTGAGTTGCTGTTTGGGGAGGTTTAAATGAGCCGGAACGTTCGTATGGTTTCCACTTACAGCCTCATTCATTTTGCCGTGGACTTCTCGAGCATCGCGGTTCTGACGGGTGTTGTGATGCCGGTCGTCGCTGATAAAGCCGAACTGGTTTTGTGTATGCTGGTCTACAACGCTATCGCGTTTGCCTTCCAACTGCCGATTGGGGTATTGGGCGACTTACTGAACAAAAACGCATTGTTGTCCGCTTTTGGTTGTCTGTTGGTAGGCGTTTCGTGCTTTGTACCGAATATTATACTCGTCTGTGTTGCCGCGGGTCTTGGCAATGCGTGTTTTCATATCGGCGGGGGTATCGACATTCTCAATATCAGCAACAAGAAGGCAACGCTGCCGGGTATTTATGTCGCGCCGGGTGCGCTTGGACTCTTTTTAGCGGTGCTGGTTGTCAAGAAAGGTTTTAACAAATTCTATCTTTTAGCGGTACTGATGTTCTTTTGCGCGGCGGTTCTTTACAACCTGTATTTTGCGGTAAAAACCAAATGGAATGTTCAAAATACTATCCCGGATTCCGCGGGGAAAACCGATGGCAAAAAGCTTGTTATGGCCTTGCTTTTACTCACAACAGTTTTCCTGCGCTCCTACACAGGCACAATGTTGAATTATAGCTTTAAGGCACAAATGAGCATGGCTGTTCTGTTTGTTTTCGGGGTTGTCTTGGGTAAAGCTCTCGGCGGTATTATCGCTGACAAAATCGGCTGGCTGAAGACTTGTGTAATAACACTCACGCTGGCGGCGGTCTTATTTGCTTTTTCTTTCAGAAATGCCGCCGCGGCACTGCTAGCGGTTTTGCTTTTTAATATGACGATGCCCATCACATTAACCGCCCTTGCGAACAGCCTCAAATTCGGCAAAGGCTTTGCTTTCGGTCTGACGACTTTCGCCCTTTTTGCGGGCTTACTGTCGTTGATATTCGGTCTAAAAACCGCATTATTCAGCGTATCGGGTCTTTTTGGTATAACAATTCTTTCCTGCATGATACTTTCGGTTGGATTAAAGCTTTACGCTGACCTTTTGGTGAAGCATAATGATTAAGAGCATTGTTATATCGCTTGTATTGACCTTGCTGATAGAAAATTTTCTGGTGCTGATTTTAGGCATCAGACAACGCAGGGATTTTGTTCTGATTTCGCTGGCGAATACGGTTACGAACCCGATTGTTGTGCAGACGCTTAATATATGGAGCTATGTTTTTAAAAAGAGCCCGCAATGGTATGTCATATTATTGCTTGAAGCGGCGGCGGTTGCCGCGGAAGGATTGTTATATGAAAAAAAACTATGCTTTAGAAAAATCAATCCATTCCTGTTGAGCCTGATTCTTAATGCCGCATCTTATTTTGGAGGGAGCGTTATCAATGAAATCTTCACAAAAACTTTTTAAACGTCTGTTCACGGCACTTCTTGCATTCGTGATATTTTCTGCTTTTTCAACAATCGCGTTTGCGGATGTGTGGATCCCGCCTACGGATCAGTTTTATAAAGAAGAAGCATATTATATTCTGCAAAGTGCGGCCGGCAGACGTTCCATGAACCTTTTTTTGAGTAATTTCAGCGAAGCCAATATGGAGAGATTCGAACCCGCCGTAACGACCGATGCACAGGTGCTTAAAATCCTGCTAAAGCATTTTGAGCTTAACGCCGGCTCCTATTCCGGGGTTTCTGTTAAAAGTGAAGGCGGTGTGAAAGTGATGACGATCACACAAAGCACCATTGAAAAAGCCGCAAAAAACATGTTTAACCGTACCTTCAACAAACACCCAGCAGCAGGGTTCGAAGGGTTTCAAAACGGCAGTTATACCGCAACCGCGGCACAAGCCGGGATGGAGCTTAGGGTGTTGAGTGTTGCGAATTATATCGAGTACTTTGGGGATAATATCTATGAAGCTTTTTTTACCATCTACAAAGTCGAATCCGGAATTGACAAGTATTATTCCTACCAATCGTTTGAGATGGAAGATAACGCCGCAATAAAAAAAATCGGCTCCGGTTCCGCGAAGTTCAACTATCTCGACGGTACGGGGTTGTCAGCTTTCCGTTTGGCCGAATATTCGCTTAACGACGATATTAATCGGGTGGAGCTTATGGTCATGAAGCCTAATGAGCCGGTGGTGCCTGCAGCAATCGACCCTGTTTCGAAAACCGATGCTCAGCCGGCAACGCAAGCAACAACAGACCAAACGCCGCCCTTGACAGATGATAACGCATCTTCAGAAGTAACAACGATTTCCGGCAAATCCGTGATTGATGAGGACAAGGACAATACGGACAGAAACAAGCTGGTTATAGCTACTGCTGTGGCTTTGTCAACAGCCGTCGGAGCAACGGTTACTATTGTTATTATCTACAAGAAAAAGAAAGAACAAAGCTGATTGTGTTCTGAGTAAATACGGAATTCTTATTACAGGCCCCGCATATCGATTGACAAGCGGGGTTTCCGTTTTATTTGAATCAGGAGACGAGAATTTTTATATTCACTCTAACGCCAACGAAACAGCTTTACAAACCATCATTCGAAGGTTGACGGCAATCTCCATATATTGTATAATATTAAGCTAAGGGAATCGGTTCAATTTTGTTCCCTATCGGAGATGATTTTATGAGTAAGAATACCGCAGAACTCCTTGCAATGCCGGTTGTGGCCTTGCGGGGGTTGGTCATATTCCCTGAAATGCGCCTGCATTTTGATGTCGGCAGGAGCAAATCCGTGGCGGCGCTCAAGGCCGCCATGGCCGGTAATCAGGAGGTTTTTCTGGTCACCCAAATGGACATCGTCAACGACGCGCCGGAATTCGGCGACCTGTATAAAATCGGCGTTGTCGCTACTGTCAAGCAGGTTTTAAAGCTGCAGGGCAGTGATAATGTGCGCGTCGCAGTTGAGGGCTTGTACCGGGCAAAGCTTGTAGACCGGCTCGAAGAAAAGCCGTACATGCGCGGAACTGTTAAGCGCTGCCCGGATATGAAGATTAAGGAATCCGACACCGAGTATGCCGAGGCGCTCGTCCGCCATGCCAAAGACATTTTTAATGACTATTCAACCGCGGCCCCCCAGCTTTCGCCGGATTTGATTTTGGCTGTCATTGCCGAAAAAAGACCGGGCGGGCTTGCTGACTATATCACGGGCAATATTGTGCTCGAATATGCCGACCGGCAGCGGATACTGGAACAACTTAATCCGTTAAGACGCCTCGAGTCGTTGTGCGTGCTGCTCGAAAAAGAGGGAAAGCTCCTGAAACTCGAAGAGGATATCCACACCCATGTGCAGGAGCAGATTGACCAAAACCAACGGGAGTATTATCTGCGCGAGCAACTCAAGGCGATTTCCGGCGAACTCAACGACGGCGTATCGCCGGATAATGATATTCAGATGTATCGGGAACAGATTGACAAACTCGGGCTTGACAAAATATCGAGCGGTAAGCTCATGCGCGAGTGCGACCGGCTCGAACGCGTTTCTCCCCAGTCACCGGAGTCCGGTGTCATCCGCAACTATCTTGAAACCTGTCTGTCGCTCCCGTGGAATAAGCTGACAACCGACAAGCTGGATTTAGTCCACGCGCGCAAGGTGCTGGACAACGACCACTACGGGCTTGAAAAGGTCAAGGACAGAATTGTCGAAATGCTGGCCGTCCGCAAACTTTCCCCCGACATAAAGGGACAGATTATCTGCCTCGTGGGTCCGCCCGGTGTCGGTAAAACATCCGTGGCGCGTTCCATCGCCCGCGCGATGGGGCGAAAGTATGTGCGGATTTCCCTGGGCGGCATCCATGACGAAGCCGAAATCAGAGGTCACCGCAAAACCTATATCGGTTCTATGCCCGGGCGTATTATCAACGCCATGCAGCAGGCGGGCACGAGCAATCCGTTGATTCTTTTAGATGAGGTGGACAAGTTGAGCAGCAGTTACAACGGCGATCCGTCGTCTGCGCTGCTGGAGGTGCTCGACTCGGAGCAGAACTTCTCTTTCCGCGACCATTACATCGAACTGCCGTTTGATTTAAGCCGTGTGTTGTTTATCACAACCGCGAATATGCGGGATACCATACCGGAGCCGCTGCTGGACAGAATGGAAATCATCGAACTCGGCAGCTACACGCATGAGGAAAAATTTAACATCGCTAAAAAACATCTGGTCCCAAAACAGGCGAAACGCCACGGTCTTTCCGGCAAGAGTTTTAAGATTACCGACGATGCACTGCATCTTTTGATTGAAGGCTACACCAAAGAGGCAGGCGTGCGCCGGTTGGAACAGACGATTGCTGCCATTTTCCGAAAAGCCGCGGTGAAAGTTGCGAACGGCGAGAAAAAGGTGACCTTCAAAGCGGAAGATTTGGACGAACTGCTCGGCGCGAGAAAATATAAAAACGAAAAACCGGAAGCCATGAACGAACCCGGTCTTGTCAACGGCTTGGCCTGGACATCCGTCGGCGGCGAGATGCTGCAAATTGAGGTCGCCGTGCTGGACGGCACCGGGAAGCTCGAGCTGACCGGTTCGCTCGGCGAAGTGATGAAGGAATCCGCGAAGGCGGCGTTGAGTTATATCCGCTCCAGGGCAGACAGATTGCATATCGACAAGCAGTTTTACAAAGAAAAGGATATTCACATCCATGTGCCGGAAGGTGCCGTGCCAAAGGATGGTCCCTCTGCCGGTGTAACAATCGCCACAGCGCTTGTTTCCGCGCTGACGGGCATACCCGCGCGCGCAGATGTTGCCATGACGGGCGAAATCACCCTGCGCGGCAGGGTGCTGCCCATCGGCGGGCTGAAAGAAAAGGCAATGGCAGCCTACCGGGCGGGGATCAAAACGGTTATCATTCCGGATGAAAATGTGCCGGATTTGCGTGAGGTGGACAACGCCGTTAAAGCCCGTGTCGGCTTTATGCCGGTAACCGGTGTTGACGAGGTTTTTACCCACGCGTTGGTCAGCAACATTGAAAAGGAAACCCGGGAAGAGCTGCCGATACCGGTTGCGGACAATCTGCCGGTTTCGCGGAATATTATAGCGCAGTAGGCGGCTGAGCGATGGCTGAACAGTGGCTGAGCAGTAGCTGAGCAGTAGCTGAGCAGTAGCTGAACAATGGCTAACCTATCGCTAACCTATTGTTAACCCATTGCTAACCATCCGTTTTTTGAAAGGACTCCCCATGCGTTTCAACAACTTTGAATATGAGGCTTCCTATGGGACCAAAGCGCAATTGCCGCTGTCCGTAGTACCGGAAATTGCTTTTGCGGGGCGTTCCAATGTCGGCAAGTCCTCACTTCTAAACAAAATCTTAAATCGCAAAAGCCTGGCGCGCACAAGCTCCATGCCCGGTAAAACAATTACTGTAAATTTTTTTAAAGGTGACGGCGTCAAGTTTGTCGATTTACCCGGTTACGGCTACGCAAAGGTCGCACAGGGTGAGAAAAAACGCTGGGCGGAAATGATGGAAGGCTATTTTACCACCGGCAGACAAATTAATCTTGTTGTACAGTTGATTGATATGCGTCATAAACCGTCAGCGGAGGATTACGAAATGATGACCTTTTTGAAGGACAGCGGGCATAATTTTGTGATTGCGATGACCAAATGCGACAAGCTTAACAAAACCGAACGCTTAAAACGGATGGAAGAATTGGCGAACGAGTTATCGGGGTTCCCGGAAAATAAAAAGATACCATTCTCCTCCCAGACCGGCGAAGGTGTGGAGGAAATTCAAAAAATAATCAGCGATGCGCTCATCTTGTATTAAAAGGGAGAAATGTTCTATGTATGTTTCGGATTGCATTCAGGTGAATGAAAAAGGCCATTTAACCATCGGCGGGTGCGATACCGTGGAACTTGCAAATCGTTTCGGTACGCCCGCCTATGTTTTTGACGAAGTCGAGATTCGCCGCAACTGCCGCGCGTTTGTCGATTCTATCAATGAAAACTACGCCGGTAACGGCATGGTGCTCTACGCCAGCAAAGCTTTTTGCTGCAAAGAGATGTGCCGGATCTGTGCGGAGGAGGGTATGGGGCTCGATGTTGTCTCCGGCGGGGAACTGTTTACGGCACTTTCGGTTGACTTCCCTGCGGAAAAAATATATTTTCACGGCAACAATAAAACACCGGAAGAACTGCAAATGGCGGTTGATCATCATGTCGGCAGAATCGTTGTCGATAATATTTTTGAGCTGGAGACGCTGGACAAAATAGCGCGTGATGCGGATAGAGTGATTGAGATACTGTTTCGCATCAAGCCCGGTATCAATGCCCATACACATGATTTTATCAGAACAGGGCAGATTGATTCAAAATTCGGTTTCGCGCTGGAAACAGGCGAGGCTATGCAGGCGGTCAAGAAAGCCCTGACCATGGCCAATTTGAAACTCATGGGCATCCACTGTCATATCGGTTCACAAATTTTTGATATTGACCCGTTTGAACTGGCGGCAAAAGTCATGCTTGACTTTATCGCACAGGTAAAAGAGGAAACCGGCACAGAACTCGGCGTGCTGAACCTTGGCGGCGGCTTCGGCATCAAATACCTGCAAACAGACCGCCCTCGACCGTTTGCGGATTATATGAAAAAAGTGTCTGCAGTCATTAAAGAGTATTCCGCCGAACTGGGGCTTAAAATGCCTTATGTTATCATCGAACCCGGCAGGTCCATTGTCGGCGCGGCTGGGATAACGCTTTATACCGTGGGGGCTGTAAAAAAAATACCGAATGTCCGCACCTATATCTCCGTGGACGGCGGCATGGGGGACAATCCCCGTTACATCCTATACCAGGCGCAGTATGAAATCATCTGCGCGAACAAGGCAAATGAACCAAGGGAATGCACGGCCACCATTGCCGGTAAATGCTGCGAGACCGGTGATTTGATACAGGAAGGGACATCTGTACAGCGCGTTGAACCCGGCGATATACTCGCGGTGCTTTCCACCGGGGCATACAACTATTCCATGGCATCCAACTACAATCGAATTCCTCGCCCGCCGGTGGTATTTGTGAAAGACGGCGAAGCACGGCTGGTTATAAAACGCGAGAGTTACGAAGATCTAACTCGGAACGATATCTAGACGCTCGAACTTTTACTCGCGGGACGGAGTACTCGTACCCTTAAATCCCACCACCGCTTCGGCAGGTCCCATAGAACGCTCCGCGTTCATTTCCCTTTAACAAGGGAGGCAAGTCGGGAGACAAGTAAGAAACCCCTTGTCCCCCTTGCTAAAGGGGGAAACCGGCACCAGTCGGAGGGGGATACTTCCGCCAGCAATCGATCGGTAATCGTTCGACCACTGACTACCAACCACTGAAAACTCAATTAATCGGAGGTCAACATGGACAACAAGCCTATTGTTAAAACAATCGCGCCGGGTGTACGCTTGTGCGCGCTGCAAACAGACCGCTTCAAAACGGGCTGCGTTTTTTTTTCCATGGCGCTGCCCATGGAAGGCAACCTGGCGGCGAATGCGGTTCTGCCGTATATTCTGCACCGGTCCTGCCGCAAGTATCCCGATTTTTCCGTACTGAACGCTAAATTAGCGGAACTTTACGGTGCGGTGCTGACCGCCGGCGTTGCAAAACTCGGTGAAGCGCAGTTGTTGACATTGAGTCTAACGGCGATTGACGACCGTTTTGCCCTGACCGGCGAAAGCATCGCACAACACTGCACCGAACTGTTGCTTGACTTAATCTTCGACCCGGATATTCAAGCGGAAAGCTTTTCGGATGCCGCCGTTCAACGGGAAAAAAGGCTTTTGATTGAGCGGATGGAAAGCGAATTGAACGACAAGCGCGTCTATGCGCTGCGCCGCTGTGAGGCGTTGATGTGTTCGGGTGAACGGTACGGCTTGAGCAAATACGGGACAAAAGAAGAGATTGAAGCGCTGACGGGTAAGACTATTTTTACGGCGTTGCAGAATATGCTCAAAACGGCGGTTGTTCAGATTGATATGGCCGGCACCGGCGCACACGGGCGCATCGCGGAGGCTTTGCAGATGAAGTTCGCCAACATTGAACGAAGCCCGGCGGATATTAAAACAGAGTTCATCAAAGCAGTAAAAGAACCGCGCAAAACAGACGAAAAGCTGCCGGTGAAACAAGGTAAACTGGTGATGGGTTTTCGGGCGGGGATGGAAAACGCGCTGGATGATGTGACCGCGGTAAAGGTCATGACAGACATTTTCGGCGGGGGTACCTATTCCAAACTGTTTACTAATGTGCGGGAAAAAATGAGTTTGTGTTACTATTGCTCCGCAAGGCTGACACATCAAAAAGGCGTTATTTTTGTGCAGAGCGGAATTGAAAGCGACAAAGAACAATTGGCTACGCAAGCGATTCTGGATCAGCTTGACGCCGTAAAAGCCGGTGATGTTGATGAGGGCGATTTGAAGGCTTCTAAAATGTCGATATGTGACCATCTACGCAGCGTGGAGGATTCTCCGGAGGATTTGGTTGTATGGTATGCTTCCCAGATGATGAAGCCGGACATTATTACCCCGCTGCAAGAAGCGGAAAAAATTGAAAAGATAACGATGGAGCAGGTTGTAAAAGCTGCTCAGCGGGTAACGCTGGATACCGTTTATATGCTAACGGGCACAGGGGAGGGAACCGGGGATGAAGATTGAAGAAATCCGCAACGAGGCGTTGAAGGAAGCTTACTATAAGATAAAACATCCCTCGGGTTTAACCATTTTGGTGCTGCCAAAAGCCGGCTATTCATCCTCGTACGCTGTTTTTGCCGCCAAATACGGCTCGATTGACAATAAAATATCGCTGCCGGACGGCACTTTTTCCGCCATACCGGAAGGCACCGCGCATTTTTTGGAGCATAAACTGTTTGAAAGTGAAGAGCTTGCCGCGTTCGAGCGCTTTGCGAAAACCGGCGCGAGCGCCAACGCCTACACAAGCTTCGACCGGACCGGTTACTTGTTTTCCTGCACCGGCAACTTCAAGGCGTCGCTGGAGATTTTGCTGGATTTTGTTCAAAAACCCTATTTCACGCAAGAAACAGTGGAAAAGGAGCAGGGCATCATCGGGCAGGAAATTACGATGTATAAAGATGTACCTGATTGGGAGGTGCTGTTTAATCTTTTGCGCTCCCTGTACCAAGTCAATCCCGTTCGAATCGATATCGCGGGCACGCAGGAATCCATCGCACAAATCACGGCGAAGTTGCTCTATGACTGCTACAGCTCTTTTTATAATCTGAACAATATGGTCCTCGCCGTTTCCGGCAATGCCGATGTTGCCGATGTGCTGGAGGTGACGGACCGGATTTTAAAACCGGCAACGGGCGGCGCGGTTAAAAGGGACTTTGAACCGGAGCCGGCGGAACCTTTAACAGGTTACATAGAAGAAAAACTCGCCGTCAGCGCTCCGCTGTTTATGCTGGGCTTTAAGGAGTCAGTTCAAACACCGGTACGCACAACACAGGAGCGCCTGGGCGCGCATATTTTGCTGGATATCATCGCGGGCAAAGCATCGCCGCTGTATAAAAGGCTTATCGATGCCGAATTGATTAACGGTACCTTTTCTTTTGAATACTTTGAAGGGTACGGTTATGCCTGTGCCATCTTTGGCGGGGAGTCAAAAGATCCGCAGACGGTCGCGCAAGCGATTAAAGATGAAATTAAGCGGTTGAAGACCGAAAAGGTTGAACAACAAAGCTTTGAACGCACCAGAAGGAAGCTTTACGGCAGGCTTATCATGATGTATAATGATGTGGATGAACTCGCCAATGAGCTCGCCGCCACATTCTTTACGGGCAATGGGCTGTTTGACGATATTGAAGAATGTAAAGCAATTGAACTTGACAGCCTAAATACCCGGCTCGACAGTATATTGAATGAATCGAGTTCGGTTCTTTCCGTTATTCTGCCGGCATAAGTTTATTTCAAGATGAAATAATATCAAGGGGAGAGCGTGAAAATGAATTTTCACGCGAGAAAAGTTACTTGCCGGTCAACAGGCAAGACCGGCATCCGCTTTGCGGAACATATCTTTTCATTATTATTGTGCCGCCACCTTTGGCGGCGGAATGGAGAATTGAATGAGCGATTTTACCGTAGTGTACTTTAAGGCGCTTGAAAGAGGGTTTAGTGTTCCGTCTGTTTTAGCGGAGTTTTCTTTTTTTGGTTTACAGCTATCCATTAAATGGTACGGCGCCATCATCGCCTTCGGCTTTTTGCTTGCTGTTCTGCTGGGTGGGCGCGGAGCGTATAAATGGAAGATGAGCCTGGACAAAATGATCGATGTTCTCATCTACGGCACGATTCTCGGCATCATCGGTGCCAGACTGTATTATGTGCTGGCAAATTGGTCTTTTTATAAAGACAACATTTCAAGCATATTCAGCGTGTGGGAGGGCGGGCTTGCCATTTACGGCGGGCTTATCGGCGGTATCATAGCAGCCTATTTGGTATGCCGGTTTGAAAAGCTGAATTTTTACAACCTCTTGGATTTGTGCGCGATGAGTTTCCTTGTCGGGCAGGGGATCGGGCGCTGGGGTAATTTTACCAACCAGGAGGTTTTCGGTACCAACACCAACTTGCCTTGGGGTATGTGGAGCCAAAAGACTGCTGATTTTATCAACTACAGCCAGGCTGAACTTGCCGCAAAGGGCATTCTTGTTGACGCAGGAACCATGGTGGATAAAGCCTATGTTCACCCGACTTTTTTGTACGAATCCCTCTGGTGTTTGCTCGGCTTTGCCGTCTTGTTTTTTATTTGTAAAAAACACCGCAAATTCAGCGGACAGATTATGCTTTGCTACGGTGTGTGGTACGGTACGGGCAGGGCTGTTATTGAAAGTTTCCGGCTCGACGGTATTCCGTTGGCAGGGATTGGTTTAACACTCAATCAGGTACGCTCAATCGCTTTAGCAGTCGTCTGCGCCGTTTTACTGGTTGCGCTGCTGAATAAATATAAAAAGAACCCCAAACCGGTTGAGGGTGTGGATTTTTTCCCGCCGGAGGATAAACCGAAGACCGGCAAAAAAACACCCCCGGCAAAGACCGTAAAAAATAAGGTTGCGGTCAGCACTGCCGGCAGGGATACCAAAGTAAATGAACAAACAACGGATACGGCTGAAGAAAGCCCGGATGATGAGGCGACAGAGGTCGATACCGAAACGCCTTCGGCAGAATAAGAGAATTGATTACATTTTATGTAGAACGCATACAATGCGTTCCCTACGAGAAACGGATGGATGTAGATGTATCGTATCATTGACGGCAAAAAAGCAGCCGCGCAAGTGTTGGACAGAGTTGCGCAGGATGTCACCGAAATCAAGCGGCAGGGGCGCCAAGTTGCGCTCGCGGTTATCATCGTCGGCGACAACTCCGCATCGCGCGTTTATGTGGACAATAAAAAGAAGGACTGTGCGCTGGTTGGTATAACATCCTATGAATATGCGTTGCCGGCCGAAACCGGTCAGGCAGAACTGATGACGCTCATCGAAGAACTTAATAACCGCGCGGATATCAACGGTATCCTTTGCCAATTGCCAATACCAAAGCATTTGGATGAGAAGACGGTACTGAACGCGATTTTACCGGGGAAGGATGTGGATGCGTTTCATCCGGTCAATGTCGGACATATCATGCTCGGGGACTGCCTGCTTCTACCCTGCACACCTGCGGGCGTGATGGAGCTTTTACATTCTTATGGCGTGCAAATTGCGGGTAAACACTGCGTTGTGGTCGGCCGCAGCAACATCGTCGGCAAACCCATGGCAATGCTCATGCTAAAAGAAAACGCTACGGTAACCATTTGTCATTCCAAAACAGTCGATCTGCCGGCGATCACAAAACAGGCGGACATTTTAATAGCGGCAGCCGGCATACCAAAGTTTATCACTGACGATATGGTTAAAGAAGACGCAATTGTTATTGATGTCGGCATGAACCGGGACGAAAACGGAAAGCTGTGCGGTGATGTCGATTTCAATTGTGTCGCGCCGAAATCATCTGCGATAACACCCGTGCCGGGCGGCGTCGGACCGATGACCCGCGCGATGCTGCTGCAAAACACCATTACCGCAGCTAAAATGCAGTTTGGTATTGAGTTATGAGGAGGCTGTTCTTATGAATAAAAGACTGTACAAAAGCCGCAATGATAAAATGTACAATATCCTCCGCAATAAAAAATATTGTTTGACAAGCCTTGACGATTATGTTACAATTCTTCACGCCGCTTATTTCGGGCGGCGCCGTCAAAAGGCGCCAAAAGCGGGCATATGCCCCGCCCTCAATAGCGAGTCTTAACAAAAAGGCAGGTTTTCCGTTCCATGTACGCAATAATCGAAACCGGCGGCAAGCAGTATAAGGTAGAAGCGGGCGATTCCGTGTATATCGAAAAGCTTGAAGTTACGGCAGAAGACGAAATAACCTTTGACAAGGTTATCGCAGTCGGCAAAGACGGCGCATCCACATTCGGCAACCCTTATGTTGCGGGCGCGACCGTTACAGCAAAGGTGCTCAAAAACGGCAAGGCGAAAAAGGTGATTGTTTTCACCTACAAATCCAAGAAAAACGAGAAACGCAAAAAGGGACACCGGCAGCCCTACACCAAAGTTGAGATCTCAGCGATTAACGCGTAAACTTATGGTTAAGGTGACAATCCTCAAGCATGAAGGCATCATCAGGGGCTTTCATATCGGCGGGCACGCAGGTTGCGGCACAGCAGGCAAGGATATCATCTGCGCGGCAGTTTCCTCGGCAGCCTATCTGGTTGCAAACACCATCACGGAGGTCATGGGGATTGACGCGGATACACAAGTGGACCAGGCTTTGATGCGCCTCACACTCACAAAAGAACAGGCAATCAAAGCGCAAGATCTCTTAAAAGGCTTTGAACTTCAAATGCGGGAGCTTAATAAAGCTCACAGTAAAAACATTAAAGTAATATACGGAGGCGTTTTAAATGCTTAAAATCAACATTCAACTTTTTGCTCATAAAAAAGGAATGGGTTCCACCCGCAACGGCCGCGATTCCGAGTCCAAAAGACTTGGCGTAAAAAGGGCGGACGGTCAGTTCGTGCTTGCGGGCAATGTGCTTGTCAGGCAGCGCGGCACACATTTCCATCCCGGCAACAATGTCGGTATCGGTTCGGACGATACCCTTTTTGCCCTTGTCGACGGTAAAGTCAAGTTCGAGCGTAAAGACAAAGCGCGTAAAAAGGTCAGTGTCTACGCGGTAGAATCATAAAAGCGAACGGGCGGGTGAATAACCCGCCCGATATTTTTCATTAACCTGCCAAGGTTTCGTGCTTTGGCGGGTTTTATCCCTCCGTGTAAAGACCCGAACAGAATGTCGAGGCGGCATCCTCTGTAACAATTCGGACAAACACTTACAGCAAAAATAATTCTTTGGCATTGTCGAATAAAATCCGCTTTGCTATGTACTTGGCGTATTCCATTTCGATTGCGCCGTCATCCATCATTCTGGCAAGCGCGTTCGACAGCGCATGCTCCATCGCCAGCAAAGCGCCGTAACTGTCTTCCGGCATCCAGGCGTCATCACCCCATGTCAGGCGGTGAGCATCGGCAATCTCCAAAGACTCAACAATATATTGAGCTGCCGCGGTGGTCGACAGGTACGGGATCCAGCAGGTGTCCGAATAAACATTTTTAAACTGCATCAGCAGGGCATATGTGTCCGCAAACCACGGAAAGCCGCCGTGCAAGAGATGAAACTTCGTATCCGGATTGCGCTCAATGAGCGTTTGCAGCTGCATTGGATTTGTCGCGCGGCATTGCCCCATACCGGTATGAATCTGGAGCGGCAGATCATTTTCTGCGGCGGCGTTTGCAACGGTGAACATTACCATATCGCCGAAGTCCAGCAGTTCCCTTTGGGTAGCGTTCGGGTTGTTGAACGCTTTTGCGGCTTTGTTGATATCCGTGTTTTCAAAATTGAGCGGACGCTCATAGGCGATGGCAACCTTTAACGCGACGCTTCCACGCTTTTTTGCTTTCGTCACAGCAAGCGCTATCTGTTCGAGGTAATCCGGCAGCGTTTTCACGCGGCCTTCCTCAAACAGGGAATAGGCGAGAAAGCCGTTCGGTTCCGGCTTGTCTTTCAGCCAACCTGAAAAAAAGCAATCACAGCGGAAGGACGGGGAGAACAAATCCGGGTGCCCCAGGTCGTATCCGGGGTCAGTTTGCCTGTCGTTGATGATTTTGTCAAACCGGCAGTCCGTTCTCATAATGTCCAGGTGCCGGTTGTTGTTATTTTGATAGGCGTTTCTTACGGCCTCATCAAGCAAGGGGGCTGTTTTGCCGGTGAAGGGGATGCCGTACAATTTTTCCAACGCATCCAAAAGCCAGCGGAAAAAGCTGTTGCAGCGGTATTGATTGAGGTATCTGTCGACCATGGCCGCATCGCCCAAGTCGGGCAGGGCGGCTGCCCAGCTTGAGTAACAGTTCCCTAAAAGCTTTGCCAAATCCAGCTCGGCATATAAATTATCCGGCAGATGATGGCTGTGGGTCGATATCACGCGCAGAGCGCGGATGTATTCGAGTATTTCGAGTTGAATGTCGGTCATCATTTAATCCTTTCCGGTGAGCGGTTGGTGAGCGATTGCTGAGAATAGTTGAACAATCGTTAAACAATTGTTAACCCATTGCTAACCTACTGCTCAGCCATTGCTCATCTTCAGTGGTTAAGCCGCTGACCACTAACCACTAAAAACCAGCTACTTTTTAATGCCATACATGGTCCTTCACCAACTGCACCAACTCTTCCGCCGTGACCAGTTCAATATGGTCGTCCAACAAAGATACGAGGGTATTGAGTTCTTCCATGCTTGTGGACCAGGGATGAACGTTCAAATAGGTGTAGCCCTTTTGCGTATGGATGCCCGCGGGCAGGGCATTCACTTCATCAGCAAAATTTTCAACCCATTCGCGCTTGGCGCTTTCATCGCTCTCACCATTGTACCAGAACGAAAGCCCGCAGCTGATAAACGGCTTATCACCGCTCCAGTAGATTTTGCCTTTTATGCCCGCGTACCGGTCACCGCTTTGTATGATACCGCCGTCGATACTGTCATTTTTGGCAAAGTATGCCATAGCGGGCTTCAAAGCTGTCTGTTCCCATACCCATTTTGGACCGGTTACATTGTCGAGTATAGCGACAATCTTCATATCCGACTTTGCCATTTCATAACCGGTATAGTTCACAAAGTTATTGAGGAAATTGGCCGGGTAACGGGATGGGTTGATATAACCGATGCCGGAAACGCCGCAGACGAAGTTGTCGTTCCCGCTTGCCGTCGCGTACACTCGTTTCATCACGCCCGGCTCCAGCTCGGCGGCAATCGGCGGGGCTGTCCAACTCATTTTATAGGAAGTGTCCAGCGCCTGCCGCTTGCCAAAGTGGCTGTTTTCAAACGAAAATCCGCCCTCGAACCATTGCAGATTGTCGCCGTCACTCATCACAATTGCCACATAATGCTTTGTTTTATCGGCAGTTATTTGCCGGGGGATATTTTTTTGCGTGATGGGCTCATCCTGTTTGACGCTTGCCAAAAAACTTAAATTCATACAGAAGTCGGATGCGATGACATTCAGCCCGTAGGCAGATGCCCTTTCCACATAAGTGCCCTCATCTGTAGTCCAGCCGAAGAGCATGGAGTTGCCCCTTGTCCGGGCGAACACCTCATCGCGGAATGCCACCCCTGCATTATCTTTTTCATCCACGAACAGACACGGCGCTTTTATCGCGATGCTGTAATCCCGGGTGAAAATATTTCCCGGGTTTTGGTGTAAAATAAAGGTGTTGTTCAGCCGGTCTTTATACTCCGCGAAAACGCCTGATTGAGTTGCGGTAAACTCGCCGTTTGACTTAACTGTTAAATCACGCTTCATTACCAAACCATGTTCAATCGCCGTTGTCTCGACTGCGGTGTCAACAATCAGCCAGCGTTCAACACCGGCGATGGTAGCCGCCATGTTGACAGTCGGGTTGCCGCCCCTTTCATATAGAATAAAACCATTGTCGGCAAGGCTGATTTTACATTGTTCGATTAGCGCCCATGGGTCATGATAATAGACCGGCGTAATATCCGGGTTGGCACTCAAGAAGTCATTGGCAAACATAACCCGGTTGGAATCATAAATATATATTTTCGCCTGCGTCTGCGCAACAATGCCTTGCAGCGATGTTATCATCGGATAGGTGCTGTCGTTGAGACAGCCCCTGTCAATCAGATAAATCTCATTTTCAGGCGGCATGATGGTTTGCGGCAAAAACTTCACAACATCTTCTCCCTTATCGAAGATATACTTTTCAAAGTTGTACCATGTATGTATTGTGCCTGTTACGCCCAACACAAACGCCATTATCCAGGGCAATATGACCTTGTTCACATAATCGATTATTTTTTTCATCGTGCGGCACCTATCCTGTCGTTTGGCATGAAAACCCTTCGGCTCCACAGCGTGAAATCCCTTAGAGCAACTGCCGAAAAAATCAAATGCGATTATTAAAAAGTATACATTGCACCTGCCGAAAATGCAACCTCACCAAAAAAGCTCCGGACAATCCATCGATTGCCGGAGCTGTTCTTGCTGCGAATTTGCCGGACTATTTTGCTGTGGTTGCGGCCGTCTCCCGCATATAGGTTGCCGCGTTGCCGGAACTGACATCCGTCAAAATCAGCGAGCTCTCTTCAATCTGATACTTGTATGTCTGGCTGATGCTCTTGATTAAAACAGTCCCGGTCAGTGTAACGGTTTCCGCCTTTGTGTCCATGGTGTAGGTGCCCTTAACCGGCACACCTAAAACGGAAAACTCCGCTGTGCCGTCTTCTTTGAACTCGTAACCGACGATGCCGGTGGAATCCTTCCATTTGCCAATGATTTGTTTTTTGGGATTTGCCAGGCAACCCGAAAAGGCCGTTACAAACACCGCGCATGCCAAGATGATTGCTAAAACTCCGGTTAACTTTTTCATGATTTTACTCCTTTTTTGTTTTATATCCTTATTTATTGTATAGCAAAATTGAGCGAATGTCCAATATTAATTTTGAGAACGGTTTTTTTACCTTGAATTTCACGATTGGAAGTGCTTCATTATTAATATGAATGTATTGTATATGTAAAACAAATTGTAACAAAGTATTGACAAAAAATATATATTGTGATAAATTGTAAGTACAGAAGGGGGGTAATCATATGTCTAACACCACCAATATAAATATCAGAGTCGATGAAAACCTCAAGCATAAAGCCGAAGCGATTTTTGCCGACCTTGGCATCAACATGTCCACCGCGATGAATATGTTTTTGAGGTATTCGGTACGCTATGGCGGGATTCCGTTCGAGTTGCGCGTTGATGTCCCGAACGCCGAAACACTTGCGGCTATCGACGATGTTAACAACAACAGGAACTTGAGCAAGACCTTTGACAGCGTAAGCGCACTGATGGAGGACCTGAATGCTTAAAATCAGATACGCTGCCAAATTCAAAAAGGATTACAAAGCGGCGGTCAAAAGGGGATGCGACACAAAACAGCTTCAAACGGTACTCGATATCCTGATTGAAGAAAAACCGCTCCCGGCAAAACACAAGGATCATCTTTTAGGCGGAAATTATGCAGGTCACAGGGAGTGCCATATATCGCCGGATTGGCTTTTGATTTACAAAATCGAAAAAGAGATTTTAACCCTAACGCTTACCCGAACGGGCACGCACAGCGATTTGTTTTGACACTCATGATAGCGTAGATGAAAGTGAATCTGAACAACAAGCACATCATGTGAGCAACGGCAATCTTTGTGTTACAACCATACCCCCGGAATTTGTATATTTAACCGGGGAGAAATGTATGATGGAGTGATTTTGATGAGTTTACCTACCTGGCTGCAAAAAATACTCGCATTTATTTTATCGGCTGTTTCCCTGCTGGCTTCCATCGGACCGGTTACCTACACCCCATTGGATGAAGAGAATCTCAAGCTCAATTTCGCCGTTGTGGCGGACACGCACATCCAACCGGACAAGGCGGCTGACCGCACAACGCTGCTTGCGAAAGGCCTGCGGGATATGTCGAAAGCCTCCGTAACCCCCGACGCCTTTATTATTGCCGGCGATATGACGGAAAGCGGGACGATTCCCGAATATATTACGCTCAGCGCTACCCTGAAAGCGTTTGCGAAAGCGGATAATCTGTTGCTTGAGATGGGCAACCATGACATCCGCGGTAAAAAGGTTGACGATGAATATACCCAGAATTATGAATTCGCCGCCGGCAAATATTTCGAGTTTATAAAGAGAACCGCAGACATCGCCGAACAAACAATTTACTTTTATAGAGTGATTAACGGCTGCTATTTTATTGTGCTCAATACCGAGGGCGTGCTTGGGCTCGCAACCGTCCTTTCAGCCGAGCAGTTGCAGTGGGCGGATGACCTTCTTGCTCAAGCGGCGCTCAGCGGCAACCCCGCTTTTATCATTAATCACCAGTCAATGACTTCCATCGGCGAGGCGGCGGGGCAGCTTGACGCGATCATGCAAAAATACAGCGGTGTGCTGGATATTTTCTTTATATGCGGCCATCACCATCGCGGTTTTAATGCAAACAGTATAAAGAATCAGGGAACAGTATATTATGTGGATATACCGTCATACGGCAAAACACCCGGCAGCGGTTATAACGAAGGCGGTACAGGTTTTCAAGTGGAACTGTATGAGGACGAAATCATCTTCCGCGCGCGTAATTTTGTTAACGGCGAATGGCTTACTGATTTTGACAGGACGATAACACTAATGGGCGATTAAAAAACACTGAAAGAAATAAAATGTTAGCCGAAAAGTCAAGACCACCAGCTCAGCTGGTGGCTTGCACCGCCCCTATAAGGGGCTC
>CAZTCR010000011.1:0-70078 GCA_964612185.1 uncultured Eubacteriales bacterium | reverse complement strand
TGAAGCTTTTCTACGATTTCGTGACCTATTTCTTCATTTTAACTTTACAGAGCCCAAAATACTTCGTCATGATATACGCGTTCTCATCGGGTTTTGTGTAAAAATCCCGGCGTTCGCCGGCGACAGCAAAACCGTTTTTGCTGTACAACGCGATAGCAGGCAAATTGCTCACCCGGACTTCCAGCGTGATAAACGAACACCCGCGCGCCTGTGCACCTTCCTGCGCTGCCGTCAGCAGCGTCTGCGCGATCCTGGAGCGGCGGTATTCGGGGGAAACGGCGATGTTTGTGATGTAACACTCCCCCGCAATTTCCTGCGTGCCGATGTAACCGGCAACCGCACTGCCGGCTACAGCCACCAAAAAATGAGCCAATGGATTGTCAAGCTGCTCCGCTATACTCTCAACAGACCACGGCGAAGTGAAGCACTGCTTTTCCAGCGCGGCAAGGGGTTTGATATGGGAGTTTTCAATGGGGATGATTGTGTAAATCATTCTAACACCTTTGGTAGTAATCCTCAGTCACTTCATGACATTTTCCCTATCAGGGAAATTTCCTTTGTAAAAGGAACCTTTCAAAATTAAAACTTATACAGCCAAACCCGCATTTCACTCTCGCCTCTGTTGGCAAAGGCATAGTAGGGAATCAGTTGAATGGTCTGCGGTTCATAGCCTTCGCCGACGGGTGTATAAAGCGCCGCGGAATCTTTGTCCGTTT
The DNA here is from genome assembly GCA_964612185.1 of uncultured Eubacteriales bacterium. Classification (GTDB taxonomy): domain Bacteria; phylum Bacillota; class Clostridia; order Oscillospirales; family Acutalibacteraceae; genus UBA1447. The sequence continues at coordinate 69,362 of CAZTCR010000011.1, read as the reverse complement.
TTCTGTATCCCTCGGTCTTCAGTGCCGTCAAATGAAGCGATGGTTTAAAAGTATCTTTGACTTCAACACACACATCTGCCCGCAGGCTCCATAATTCATCGCCGTTATCCACCGCTTCGGCGCAGTAAACGATCGGGCCTTTTTGCAACGCGACCATCCCGACGCACTCGCACACATGGCCGTTTGCCTCAAGCCACTGCGGGCGCATATCCATGGCGAGAATTATTTTGATATCATCCTCTTCAACCGGCAAATACGCATAACCGTTCAAAACTTCCGGACTTGCGATTTCGCTGTTTACCAGCAGGGTATACTGCTTGCACCAGCCCGGAATTCTAAAGGCAATCCGCTTGTTCGCCATGCCCGTCAGCCGAACTTCAACCGTACCCTCATTCGGGTATTCAGTTTTCTGCTCAATCTCTACCGTTTTTTCGCCGACGGGAAAGCCGGCTTCACTTTGCATATAATGGTGAACAAACACCGTATCCGCATTGGTTGAATAAAGGTTTTCACCCAGGGATGCGATAAATCGTGTCATATTCGGCGGGCAGCAGGAACAGCCGAAAACCTCCAGCCGCTGGGTAATAGGGAAGCGGGTTTTCGCCTTTTGCGGCAGCTTTCGGTCAAACAGATTGATTTCAAGCGGATTTTCATAGAAAAACGATTTGCCGTCGAGCGATATGCCGGAGATAATACCGTTGTACATCGCCCGCTCGGCGGCGTCCGCGTACCGGGAATCGGCTTTGTTCCGGCTCATCCGGTTCGCGAACATATACAATGAAATTGCCGCGCATGTTTCCGCGTAAGCGGAGGCATTGGGCAAATCATAATCTACCGTAAACGCCTCACCCGCCGATGTGGAACCGATGCCGCCGGTGATATACATCCGCTTTTCGGTTATATTCTTAAAGAGTTTATCGCATGCTTCAAAAAGCTCCTCGTCGGCATATTCCCGGCTCAAGTCTGCCATGGCACTAAACAGGTAACCTGCGCGTACGCTGTGGCCTTCGGCAGTGGTTTGCTTGCGCACGGGCAGATGGTCCTGCACATAGGCATCGTTTTCGCCCGCCTGCACTTCTTTGCTTGCCAGGGTTCCCCGGATATCCACAAAATGCTTGCTGAGTTCCAGATACCGTTTTTCACCCGTGCAGTGGTACAGCTTAACAAGCGCCAGCTCGATTTCCTCATGCCCGCAGGTGCTGAACTCGGCGGAATTGTCAGTCTTAAATACTTTTTCGATATGGTCCGCATAGCGGCACATTGATTTTAAGAATTTATCTTTGCCTGTCGCTTCATCGTACGCCACAGCCGCTTCCATCAGATGCCCCGCGCAATAGAGTTCATGTGCCATCCGGTTACAAAAGCGGTTGTCCGGTTCGCAAACCGTGAAATAAATGTTGAAATAGCCGTTTTCATCCTGATTTTTTTCAATCAGGTCCACCACATTGTCCACATATGCTTCCAGCTTTTTGTCCTCATTTTTATTCAGGACATAAGCGGCGGATTCCAGCCATTTGGCCACATCGGAATCCCAAAAGATGTGCGGTCTGTCCGGTATGCCTTCCTGCCAGTCAAACCGGAACGCGGCAAAGCGGCCGGTATTCTCAAACTGTTCCCGTACGCTGTCCAGGGTTACATCCCTGTTGAGTTCCTGCCTGTCCGCCCAAAATCCACCGGTGATATTGACCTGTGATACACTGAGTTTGTTGGTTGAATTCATTTCATTTCCTCCAAAATTTAAACTCTATTTTTTCGACCTCTCCGTCAGGCTACGCCTGCCACCTCTCCTGCCGCAGGCGAGGCAAGTTCAGGGATTTTCGTCCTTGGCTCTCCTATGATAGGAAATTCCCCTGACAGGGGAAATGTCACGCAGTGACAAAAGGGTGCCTGTTTTCGGAGAAAAAGCTGGCACCGAAGGTGACTGAGAGGTAGTCAAAGTGAAAGCACGGACTTTAATAGTTCTTCTAGACCTTCCGAAATCTTCTTCGCGCATGCGCGGTATTCATCCAAATCCCCGCCATACGGGTCCGGTATGCCGCCTGCGAGGATCATTATTTTTTCCGCAGGAGCACCCATAAGATGCGCGGCGTGTGCTGGTGTCATGCAGACGAACAGTTCGGTGTCATCCGCCATATAGGGGTTGTACGGTCGGGAGCGGTGCGCGGAGATATCCGCGCCCAATTCCGCTGCTGCGACAACAGCGTTCGGCTCGGCTTCATCACCGGCATAGGCAAGGATGCCCGCGCTTTCGCAAATAACCTTTTTAATTTTTCGTGTCTTGAGCAGCTCGCGGAATAACCCTTCCGCCATGGGGCTGCGGCAGGTGTTGCCGGTGCAGATGAACATAATTTTCATAATAATACCTGTTTGGAGTTTTGAGTGTGAAGTTTGGAGTGCGGAGCTTGAAGCAATTCTTATAACTCCACTCTCAACTCTGAACTCTCAACTCTCAACACTTCTCTCCGTTTTAGCTGTCATTGTTTTCGTGGTAGATGACAACATTTTTTTAATCTCTTCGCAATCATAATAAATACTTTCAAATTCTTCTTTATTTAAATAATCGGTTTCATAAAGCAACTCTAACCAATACTTCGTTTCCGCACACTCTTTTAGTGAAATATATACTTTCGCTAAAAAGTCTTTCCTGCTTATACCGCATTCAGCTTCCGCAAGATTCGCGCCAATACTTGTACCGCTTCTTACAAGTTGTTTTGACATGATATATTCTTTCTTTTCATCATGCAAATATTTACATAATCTAACGATTCTTACGGCGAAACGTTTACTTTTATATTTTGCAGTTTTCTCATTTTCCACAACTCAACACTCCACACTCAACTCTTAACACTGATATCAGGTTAATCCGCCAAATAAATCTGCATGGTGATTTTAAGCCATTCATTTTCATAACTCTTTTCGTAAATGGTGCCGTAAAGCAGTTTACCGGCATCCATCAGCCGCGCCAATATTTCATTTTTTGCCCGGGGGACATACCCCACTTTATTGCCGTTTTCATCCATCACTTTGATAGCCAGTTTATCAAACGGATTGTCGGGCTCACGCAGAAATTTGAGCTTGGAACCTTCCCGAAGACCCGGCTCAATCTCCTCAATGTTTGCGACATACGTGGTGCCGGCAACATTCGCATCCACAAGATAAATGTTTTGAGCAAACGGCTTGCCTATGTCGTTGCTCCCGCGCAGTATCTCAATAATATTGGTCCCGTCGATTTTTATGATGTCAGCCATATCAGCACCCGCCCTCCAGCATGGATAACAACTTTGTTTCATAGTTTTCAAACACTTTGCGCTGTTCCTCAATTTCCACCTGCAGCTCATTCCTTCGGATTTTCACCGCAACATCATCCTTGAGAAAATCCGTTTGATTATATGGAAACGAACTTTTTATCTTTTCTATCTGAACGTGAATACCTTGCTGTGATTCCAGGTATCTTTCTTTTTTTGTCCGGAGTTCCGCGAGCCCGTCATACAAACCTGCATTGTCTGTGCCTGGGGTGATTTCTTCAACCATTATCGCTATGCTTTTAATGATGGTTAAATCAGCATTTTCATACGCTGCGACCGCACTGCGGAATAAGTCAAGCTCACCTTCCGTTATATCAGGATTCAAGTCTGGGTGGAGCTTTTTGACAATTTGCCGGTACAGTTTTTTAAGCAGTTCATTGTCCTCATCCGTCAGCTCGGGTAAACCTGTGCGGTACAGCGCGGCGTTTATCGTATCCAGCCGGGCTTTAAGTGTCTGCTCGTACTCAACATATTCTTTATCAAGCTGCTGCTCAATAAGCGGGAGAAATACGGCTTCCTGCCTGTTTATCTTTGCCTGAATCAGTTCGATTTTTCGCTTGATGCGCAGCGTCTTGCAGTAAAATTCAAATGCCTTATATTCCAGTGTGCCGACTTTAACCATATAGTCCGCTTCGATATTTTTGCAGATGTGGCAGCGAAGTTCGTCACGCTCCAAAAGCAGCGCCGAAATTTGGCTTTTTAATTCGGCGATTTCGTTGAAGAGTTGCTCATATTCGGGGTGCATGGTTATATCGGCCATATCGGTATCACCTCTTTTGATTGCCTTTTATTTGACAAACCATTTTCAATGCGTATTAAATGCGTATTCTGAAAGGGTAAACAATTTATCGCTCATATCGGTTAAGAGCTGTGCCAATTCGATGTTTTCCACCCATTCTTTCGGCAAAGCACCTAGCCCATATCTAGCGCCTAAAATATTGCCGCAGATTGCGCCGGTTGAATCGCTGTCCCCGTCGTGGTTGACGGACGCGATTAAAGCTTGCTTAGTATCGGTTATCTTTAATGCGCAATAAAGTGCGATAGCCAACGCCTCTTCGCCAACCCACCCTTGGCCAAGTGTTTTAATTGCGTTTATTGCTGTTGCACTGCCTGCCGCAAGTTTAATCGCATTCGCAATCGCCGTCAATGTTTCCCTGTGTGATTCATACGTTGCAAGCATACGCATCGCGGATTTTGCACTTTCAAGAATGGTTTTACCGTTAATAAGCTCTGCTATGATTGCCGAAAGGGCACCGGCTGAAAGAAAGCCGGACGGATGTCCGTGGGTTATAGCGGCTGTCTCTGCGCCTATCCTAAATGCATACTCCGGTTTGTGATGAAGAAACAGCCCGACCGGTGCTGCGCGCATGACACCGCCGCACCCTTTGCTGTTGTTAATCGGGTTTTCAATACAGCCCATCGTTCCGCTCGCCAATGAGGAAAGGCAAGTATTTCCGGGGGCTCTATGAGCAAATAGTTCTTTGTATTCCAAAATACTTTTATCGTATTCAATAATTGATTTCTCTTTTTCGTGCGGCTGCTTTTCCAGCCAAACCTTGTCCTTGATATGCCCGGTCTGCGTATACAGCCAGCGCAAATAGGACTGATATACCCCGCTCCCGGCATATGACCCGATGCCTCTTTCACTGCAGCGCAGGTATGCCCAAATCATCCCGTCGGCGGTAAATAAGGTCATCTGGGTATCATCCGAAATTATTGCCTTATTTGTAACTTTGTCTAACACAAGGTCGGTAATTCCGTTTTCGCCAAACCTGTTTTGTATCATCGGTAAATTTAAAAATTCAACCGTATAGCCAAGAGCATCGCCGATTGCCCCGCCAAACAGGCAACCGCTGAACCGATCATGTTTATTCATAGGGTGTTGCTCACTTTCGGATTGAAATGAAACGGGAAGTTTGTTGTTGTTTGAAGCTGCTTCCGGCGTTAATGTTATATGGCAATGTTATACTTCAGTTGCAATATAAGCTTAACCCTCTTTCAGGGAAATCTGTTACCCACTGCTTAAACTCAGTAATAATGTCATTCAGCTCAGCTTTTGATAATATGAAGCTGAAATATTCTTCTTCAAAGTCATCTTGCGGTTTGCGCTGGTGCAGATGAATACCTAAATCAAGGCTATATGTTTTATCGTCATTTGTAATGAATTTGAATGAAAGCTCAGGTTCCATAAAGTCTGTCTCTATTATTCTTATATTATTAGCAGCTAGATTTTCGAGTTCCTTTATAAAATTTATAATTTCATAAACTAAAAAAGTTGGATCTTTATAAGTTATGGTTTCTGTTGGCGAAGTGTAGTTGTATTTTAGCATCAGCCAATTCGCATCATAATCAAATGATTCTTTATCCGGCACGATGTGCGGGATTTCGTAATTTATTACCGTAATTTCAAGGCTAATATCGGAATTTGAAAAAATCACTTCATCTTCTCCATTATTTCAATAAAGTTATAAATCGCTTCGACGGTGGGGGGAGTCCCCCGCACTTGCCTCGCCTGCGTCAGGAGAGGTGGCACGAAGTGACGGAGAGGTCGAATCCTCGAAATTGTTTTTAGCGTCTATACATCACTTTTCCGCCGATTGCAATCCAAACAAAGCATTTGGCAGTTTTCGGGGTTTGTTTTGCCGCCCTTGCTCCATGGCGTTATATGGTCCGCTTCCATTTCTTTCAGTTCACAATGTTTGCCGCATTTTTTACAATTACCTTTTTGTCTTTCAAATGCTGCCCTTTTCTGTCCGTCGGTAAATGTGCGAATGCTCAAGTATTTTTCGCTGTGCGTTAAAACATACGGGTAAACGCCCTTTTTATTTGTAACATCGTCGTCCATCATCAGTTCTTGAATTTCCCGCTCCAACTTGACAGTGTCATATATTTTGCCCTTGTATTTATCATACAAGCCGCCCCAATCAATGCCTTTCATCTCTTTGCGGTAGGTTGTAAATGTAAGCTGAACCCATTCAATCACATTCCTGAAATATGTCCACAATTCATTCGCGTTCGGAACATGCTGATGAACGGACATATATTTTTCAATTTCACCGCTGCTTATCCAGCTTAAAGCCGTTTGTAAAATCTCCTGACGGATAGGCGAACCGTTTACATAATCTTTTGATAACAGATATGCAGCGCAGTTGCTTTTGCTGAACTTCAATTTTGCATCGGACAGCCAAGTCCCGGTATAGACGGCGTTCCTCAATTCCTGGTCGGTAAGCTTTTCGCCCGCGATATTGATTATCTTGAACCAGTCTAATTTTTCTTTGTCGTTTCCTTCACAGAAATAGACCATCAGAGTATAGTTTAATATCTGCTCTTTTTCCGTTTCGGTCAGATTATGGAAAGCGCGGTTTTCTATGGAGAACTCGCCCTGAATGTACTGGCAAAAACTGACAGTCCGCTGTTGGCCGTCCAAAACTTCAAAGGTTCCGTCCTCGTTTTTGACCCAATATATCACATTGAGGGGAAAGTCTTTGCGGATTGTATCAATAACGGCGTTGCGTTTCTTTTCATCGTAAACGAACTCGCGCTGATACTTCGGGCGGATATTCAGTTTACCGCCATACCCGACAACGCCTTCTTCGGCGTTATCAACATAGTTTTCTGCTACTTCGCGGACTGATATTTCATGTAATTCGATTTTCATTGCCGTAAAACCTACTTTCGCTTAATTAGTATACGACCATATTTAAGTTTGCCGTTAATATATGGACCGTCTTTACCAATTTTACTTGGTATTCCAGCAAGCCCTTTAATATTTCCGGCTATAAGCCCAACAATTTCAAACTGGTCAGGGTTATACTTATCAAGGAATGTAATTGGAACCCCCATAACACCATACCAGTCATATGGTATTTCTGAAACTTTGTCAATATTTATAGCCTCATAGTTGTCAAAGCGCATGTATTCATCTGGTGTGTATTTTCTATAGAGGGTTATATTCTCATGCCGTTTTGCATGGTCAAGATTAGTAAACCACATAATACTGCCAAAACTAAAATATTTAATTCCGTTTTCAACCTTTATTCTTGATTCGGTCTTAATATCATAGTGTTCAGGCACTCTAAACCATTTTGTCCCGCCGTTGTCTACGCCCAGCCAAATTAAGTTTTCTTTAATAAGACTGAACACTTCCTTGTATGTAATTGCATTTTGATTGCCAAGTATAATAAACTTTTTCCCATATTCAATTAACTGCGCAACATACTCGCGAAACAGAGAAAAAGGTGGGTTGGTTATTACAAGGTCTGCCTCTTTGAGCAATTTTATACTTTCCGCCGAACGGAAATCGCCGTCGCCTCGCAGCAGTGTTAACGTATTTTTCCTGTTTTTGAGCAGATACTGCACATCGGTTAAATCAACCGCACCATCCGCATTTTCGTCCCTGATTTCGGTAATTTCGATTTTATACGGTTGTTTCGCTTCGGAGCTTTTTGGCTTAACACCAACCACATCAAACAGCGATAACTGCTCGCCAGCAACAGGGGAATTGGTATAGCAGGTTGCAATCAGCTTTTTAAGACCCAAAAAGTTGAAGTTCATTGCAAAATACTTGAAAAAATTACTCTCATAAGGGTCGTCGCAATTACAGAAAATGACCTTGCCCCGGAACTGCTCTTTATAGTGGCGCAACTCTTTTTCAACATCACTTATCTGCGTATAAAACTCATCATTCTGCGCTTGTTTTGCGTTCTGCAAGGTTTGATTTGCCGCTATTTCGCCCGCCTCCATTCAAACAATCTTAAAATCTTAAATTATATTATGACACAATGCACTTGAGTATTCAACCCTACTTTTCATTTTGGCGGAACATGGAATTTTGCTTTGTGAGTATATGTAATTATTTGTTGCAAACTTCATTTTTATATGATATTATTATTAACATTATAGAAACAAAGTATGGAACTTGCTTTGTCAAATAATAAAATTTGATTGCGGAGGTTAATTTATGCGTAACTCAAGAAAAGTGTTGTCGGTACTAATTTCGTTTTTTCTTATGGTATCTCTTGCCTCTGGGTGTTCGAAAGATGTTGGTGGTGATACTCATGAAAGTAACATTACAGGAACATCTAAAAATGCTACGACCGATTTAAATGGAATTGAAACAACCGTATCAGGAACACCAATACCTGAGTCAAGTATTCCAGATGTTACATATATCGCCAATACAACTGAAAAAGATTATCAGTATAAAATTACCTCTGGTGAAGTTGCAATATCAAAGTATATTGGAACAGAAAACAATGTAATAATGCCCGACAAGATACTAGGTTCTCCTGTAAAGATAATACGCGATAACGCATTTATGGACAACAAGGTTATTAAGAGTATGGTTTTGCCAAGCAGTGTCACGACCGTTGGTAGCTGTGCTTTTATTAATTGTTCATCTTTGACTAGCATAACAATACCGAATAGTGTTACATATATAGGGCAGAATGCATTTATTGATTGTTCATCTTTGACTAGCATAATTATTCCGAACGGAGTCATGAGCATTGGGGAGCTAACATTTAAGGGTTGCACATCTTTGACCAACGCAATAATACCGAACAATGTCACAAGTATTGGGAACGATTCATTTTCCAATTGCCAATCTTTAAAAAGTATTATAATACCAAACAGTGTAACAAGAATTGGCCAGCGCGCATTTTCGGGTTGTACATCTTTGACAAGCATAACAATATCAGACAGTGTCCCGAGAATCGAGATCAATACATTCCAAGATTGCACAACTTTGAAAAGTATAACAATACCAAACAGTGTAGAGGGTATCGATGGTTATGCATTCTACAGGTGCGCATCTTTGGCAAGTGTAACAATACCGAACAGCGTCACTAGTATCGGTGGGCGTGCATTTGAGGGGTGCACATCTTTAACAAGCGTAACATTACCAAACAGTGTCACGGATATTGATGGAAGTTCTTTCCCACCGACAACTAAAATCACAAGAAGTTAGCTTTAACGATTGTTTGTGAACTGATAAATCAAGCCCTCATAGTCAGAATTTGTGTTAATTTGAGGCTATTTGATTAATTTCTATAATCTGTAAACAACAAAAAATATAACCATTAAAGCAAGTAGTTTATCGCTACTTGCTTTTGATTTTATTATTTCACTTAACAAAACTATATTCCTATCATAACTTCACAAAGCCTTCACAACAAATGCGACATAACTTTACCCCTTCGCGTCATACCATGTCTTACCCGTATGCACATCGGCGACGAGCCGCACACGCATTTTAACGGCGTTTTCCATCTCCTCATCAAGGATTTTGGCGACTGTTTCCGCTTCCGCCTCTGGTGCTTCAACTATCAGCTCATCGTGCACCTGCATAATCAGGCGTGCTTTGAGGTTTTCATTTATCAGCCGTTCGTGCACCTTGACCATCGCGATTTTGATAATATCCGCCGCGGTGCCCTGAATCGGCATATTCAATGCTACACGCTCGCCGAAGGCCCGCAGCCCTGCGTTGGAGGAAATGAGCTCCGGCAGATACCGGCGGCGTTTGAAGAGTGTTTCAACATAGCCTTTTTCTTTGGCATCCTCCACAATGCGTGTCATATAATCCCGTACGCCGGAAAAATGGTTGAGATAACCTTTAATATAAGTATCCGCCTGTGCCCGCGAAACACCGATGTCTTTCGCCAGCGAAAAAGCACCGATGCCGTAGACAATGCCGAAATTAACCGCTTTCGCCCGGCCGCGCATGAGCGGCGTGACCATTTCTACGGGCATATTAAAGACCTCGGATGCCGTAATGGTATGTATATCCATATTATCGTTAAAGGCTTTGATCATCACCGGGTCATCCGCAATATGCGCGAGCAGCCGCAGTTCAATCTGTGAATAGTCGGCGTCCACCAAAAGCCAGCCCTCTTTGGCATGAAAAAAACGGCGAAGTTCGCGCCCCAAATCGGAACGGATGGGAATATTCTGTAAGTTCGGCTCCGTGGACGAAAGGCGGCCGGTTCTTGTTTCCGTCTGCTTAAAGGTGGAGTGAATCCGGCCGTCGTCCCCGATAACCTTCACAAGCCCGTCGCAATAGGTCTGTTTGAGCTTGGCGAGTGTGCGGTATTCCAGGATTTGTTCAACAACCGGATGCTCGCCGGCGAGCGATTCCAGCACATCCGCACTGGTTGAATAACCGCTTTTTGTCTTTTTTTTGGTCGTTAACCCAAGCTTTATAAACAGCGCTTCGCCCAGCTGTTTGGGCGAGTTGAGGTTAAATTCATAACCAACCTGTTCAAATATATCGGCCGCAATGGTGTCAATTCTGCCTTCGATAACTTTGCCGAAATCAGCAATACCCTGCTTGTCAACGGCAAAACCGATGTTTTCCATACAAGCCAGCACACCCGACAACGGAATTTCCATATCGTGAAGCAGGGATGTCTGCCCGTTTTCTTCTATTTTAGCGTTGAGCGTGTCAAAGAGACGGGGCAGTACCGCTGCATCCGCGGCATCCGGGTTATCGCAGGCGATACAAGCGGGCGCCACCGCGTATTCCTGCGCGAGGCGCGCGACTTCGTATCCGCTCGCGTTGGGGTTTAGCACATAGCCCGACAGCATAATGTCCCCTTTTAACCCATCGATGTTGAACCCGCAGCGTTCAGCATAACCGCAGAGCTGTTTGATGTCGGATGTATATTTTTTGACCGCGCCGTTTTCCAAAAAAGCCTTGATAAAAGGCGCAAAAGCAAAATTAAGCCCGGCGATGTGCGTAACCTTGCCCGGCTGGGCAAAAAACATATCCGTAATTTCACCGTTTGTGAACTTGGTAATGAAAAAGGCTTGTTTTGCCGCTTTAAGCGATTCCAGCACCGCAAGCGGGTCTTCCTCTTCCATAAAAGCCGTTTGGGGCTGCGCGGCTTCTTGCCGGCCGGCATCCGCCTTTGCCGCGGCGGCAGGGTCAGCTTTGAGGTTAAAGCGTTCCAGGAGTTTGAACATTTCAAGGTCTGCCATAATTCTGGTCACTTCATAAGTGTCCGGCTGCTGCGGGATATAGTTTTCAAGCGCCGTGTCCAGCGGCACCTCGGTGCTGATTGTCCCGAGCGTGCGGCTTAAATAAGCCATTTCTTTGTCCGCTTTCAGTTTGTCCTTGACAGCTTGTTTGATATCCGCCGTTTCAATCTCTTCATAAATCTTATCAATCGAACCGAACCGCTGTATCAGGTCGCCCGCTGTTTTTTGACCGATGCCGGCGACACCCGGAATATTGTCCGAACTGTCGCCCATGAGGGCTTTTATTTCAATGAGCTGTGCCGGCTCCACACCGTATTCCTCTGCTATTTTTGCTTTGTTATAGCGAACGCTCAGCGGTCTGCCCATTTTTGTGGAGGCCAGCAGCACCGTAACATTGTCGTTGACCAGCTGAAGGCTGTCCCGGTCACCTGTGGCGGCAAAGCATTGGTTATCCCCTGTGCATAAACGAGCGAAGGTACCAAGGATATCATCAGCTTCCCAGCCGGGCATCTCAACGGTTTTAATTCCGAGCGCTCCGAGCAGTTCTTTCAGAACAGGCAGCTGCTGCGCCAGTTCCGCGGGCATCCCCTTGCGTTGGGCTTTGTAGCCGTCATACAATCGATGGCGGAAGGTCGGCGCTTTTACATCAAAAGCCACTGCCACCGCGTCCGGCGCGCATTCCTCTTTCAATTTCAAATAGATGGTTAAAAAACCGTAGATACCGTTGGTATAACGGCCGTCTTTGGTGGTTAACAGCTTGATGCCGTAAAAAGCCCTGTTGAGGATACTGTTGCCGTCTATTACGAGAAGCTTCATGGTGATACTTCCTTCCAAAGTCAGCAACAAGCTTTTGAATCCTACCACCGCTGCGCGGTCCCCCTCCCTTTAACAAGGGAGGCAAGTTGCGGCTATGCTTGTCCCCCTTGTTAAAGGGGGATGTCAGCGAATGCTGACAGGGGGATTCATTTGCAAACCTGCGGCTGAATATATTCAGCAATATTGTATCATAATTTTTCCCGATTGTGGTGAAAAATATTTGTTGTTGTGATAATATATAAAAATAAAGGACTTGTTTTTTTAGGGATGTGACTGATTGAACATCGGCAATGTCAGAATAAACGGTTATGCCGCGCTCGCGCCTATGGCAGGTGTGGCGGACAGAGCCTTTCGGGAGCTGTGTGTTGAGTACGGCGCGGCGTATGTGGTGGGGGAAATGGCCAGCGCGAAGGGCATCACCCTGAGCGATAAAAAATCAGCGGAGCTTTTGTCCGTCTCCTCGGCGGAACGGCCTGCGGCGGTGCAGATTTTCGGAGATAACCCCCAAATTATGGCGCAATCCGCTGTAAAGTCTTTATGCTTTACGCCTGACATTGTTGATATTAATATGGGTTGCCCTACACCAAAAATAGTTAATAACGGCGGGGGTTCCGCGCTCATGAAGCAACCTTTGCTTGCGCAGCGTATCGTCTTGGCATGCGTAAAGGAAATCACTTTACCGGTGACGATCAAGATCAGAACCGGTTGGGACGAAAAAAATATCAATGCAGCTGAAATTGCCATGCTTTGCGAGCAGGCAGGCGCCGCCGCTGTGACGATACACGGGCGGACAAGGGCACAAATGTACGCGCCGCCTGTTGATTTTGAGACAATCAGAAAAGTTAAGCAAGCGGTTCATATTCCGGTCATCGGCAACGGTGATATCACCGGCGGCAGGAGTGCCGCGGAGATGATGACACACACCGGTTGTGACATGGTAATGGTCGGCCGGGGTGCATTGGGCAGACCATGGGTATTCAGCAGAATAAATGCTTTTTTGCAAGACGGTACCCTATTGCCGGAACCCCCGGTTGAAGAGAGAATGACTGTTATGCTGCGGCATATCAGGCTGCTGTGCCGGTACAAAGGCGATTATGTTGGTATGCGGGAAGCACGCAAACACGCCGCCTGGTATATGAATGGCCTGCGCGGTGCGGCGCATTACCGGCAGGCGGCAGGGACGCTGACAACCATCGGACAGTTGGAGGAATTGGCCTGCCGGGTTGCTGAAAGTTGTCACAGTGAGAGCGAGTAATTGACCCGGCATACTACCATTAAACAAAGGGCAACCATAGCGTAAGCCCGTATATAAAGAAAGAAGGCAAAAGTTATGAAAAAAGGCATGTCCATTCTCCTGGTTTTAACGCTGTTTATCACCCTGTTTCTGCCCGCTTATGCCGCAGAAGATGACGGCACAACCGCACAGGCGTTGCGTTTCCGGGATGACGGCGGTTTTACGATTCTGCATATCACGGACCTGCATAAAAGTGACGCGGACAAGTATGAAGACATCAACAATGTGCTGTTAAGGCGGCTGGCACAAACACAAAATCCTGATTTGGTTGTTATCACAGGTGACATTGCCATGAGCGGCACGCTCGAGCAAATAAAAAGCAACATCGGCGAAATTATGACAGCGTTCGGCGATTTTGGCATACCCGTCGCGGTGGTGTTCGGCAACCATGATTCCGAAAGCGGGTTGATCAGCCGTGAAGACCTGATGGCAATTTACAACAGCTATCCGAACTCTGTTTCCATCGATGAGGGTGCGTTGCTCCCCGGCTGCGGTACTTACAGCATCCCCATACTTGCCTCCGCAAGCGATGCGCTCGCGTTTAATCTGTGGATGATAGATTCCCGCGAGTATGACGAGGCGGGTCGTTATGGACCTGTGACCACCGAACAGATTGACTGGTATGTCAATAAAAGCAACCATCTCAAAGCGCAGAATAACGGTGTACCCGTGCCTTCGCTGATGTTCCAGCACATACCGGTGCCTGAGGTATACGACGCGCTCACCGAGGTAAATCATTGGGTTCCTTACGCCGTTCGGCATATTTATGATAAAAGCAGATACTTTGTGCTGAACCCGGAAAACACAAACGCAGGCCGGCTGGCGGAATACCCATGCCCCCCGTATTATAACAACGGGCAATTTGACGCGATAACCGGTCAGGGCGATGTGCTTGCGATGTTTTTCGGCCATGACCACACCAACACTTTCAATATTACCCACCGCGGTGTAGACCTGGTCGCAACCCCGAAGGCGAATTTCCAGGGCACTTACGGGTTTGATTACGGTGCAAGGGTCATCACCCTCAACGAGTCAGACACCGGCGCTTATCAAACCCGTGTGATTCCGTTTTCATCCCTTTATACCCTTCGCGACTTTTGCCCGGCGGCATTGCTGGCTGCCGGCACAAAGCTGAACGCCGTTGAATTCAAGGCAATGGTTGTTGTCTCCTTTTACGCGCAGCTGCAAAAAATCGGATATTTTTTCGCCACAACCCTGGTTGAGTTCGTAACAAGCACCAAACTCGATTACTGACCATTTTATACGGATGAACAAATGACAAGAGCCCGGCATAACCGGGCTCTTGTAAAAAACAAGGGGCAGGCTTTTCGGCCTGCCCCGTTATTATTATTTCTTTTGTTTGATGATGTCGTTGAGTATGACATAAAACTCATCGTCATCCATCCCTTTCGCTTCCTGCTCCGGTGTCTGGGCTGCGGGCGTTTCCTCCGCCGGTGTGGTCTGCGTGGTCTGTTCCGCCGGCGAGCCGAATATCTGCGAGGCGTCCGGGTAGGCACTTGCAACCGGCGGCTTTGCCGCGGGTGTGCTGGATGTCGCGGCAAGCCTTGCCGCGGTATTGTCAAAACCGGTGGCGATAACCGTAATCGTTACTTCGTCCGTCAGTTCCGGATCAAAAGCGAGACCCCAGGTAATATTGGCGTCCGGATGCGCCTGCGCCTGAATGATCTCCGCCGCGCTCTCCACTTCCTCAAGACCGATATCGTCCGATGAAGTGACACAGAAGATAACGCCTTTGGCGCCTGTAATCGATGTTTCAAGCAACGGGCTCTTGATGGCTGCGTTCGCGGCGGCAATGGCTTTGTCCTTACCGCTGGCTTTGCCGTAGCCCATGTGCGCGTAGCCGGCATCCTTCATGATGCTGGTAACATCCGCGAAATCCAGGTTGATGTAACCGGGTATTTTAATCAGTTCGGAAATATTTTTAACGCCCTGCAGCAGCACTTCATCCGCGAGCGCAAACGCTTCGGAAAGCGATAGCCGGCGGTCATCGAGCGCGCGCAGATGTTCGTTGGGGATAACAATCAGGCTGTCCACACTTTCAGCCAGGCGGGCAATGCCCTCCTGCGCTTGTGACATACGCTTGTTGCCTTCAAACTTGAAAGGCTTCGTGACAACGCCGACGGTTAAAATGCCCATTTCTTTCGCGACTTGCGCGATAAGCGGCGCTGCGCCGGTGCCCGTGCCCCCGCCCATACCGGCGGTGATAAAGACCATGTCGGTGCCTTTTAACGCATCCGCGATTAAATCACGGCTTTCTTCCGCGGCTTTTTCGCCGATTTCCGGCCGCCCGCCTGCGCCCTGCCCGCGGGTGGAGCGTTCACCGATTTGAATCTTGTGTGTTGCTTTTGAATGGATCAGAATCTGTTTGTCCGTGTTAACCGCAATAAATTCGGCGCCCAATACGCCGCAAAGAATCATCCGGTTGACCGCGTTGCCGCCGCCGCCGCCGACGCCTATCACTTTAATCTGCGTGGTGCTTACATATTCATTGTCAAGCTCGATAGCCATTGCTCAATCCTCCCAAATCTATATGACAATACTCAATTATTCGGTAAAAATTATCGAATTTATATTATCATGTATTAATATGAAATACAAGTTAATTTTCAAAATTTGGCGGATTTATTGTTGTGCTCTCCGTTTCCGGTCTGAAATACGCGGTCTTGAGTATGGTTAAGTCAATTTGGCCGTGCTGGACAGGTGAGATGACATTTTCGCGTTCAATCACCGTTACGGCAAACTTCAGCCTGCTTTCAAGTTGTGCGGGTGTACCCAGATGCATTTTGATTCTGTCCTGATAAACCAGCCATACATCCAGCGGGTTTGCCATGTCCACATGGGTAATGTCTGCCATCGAGCTGGTTTCAATTGCCGCGAGCAGTTTTTTGTATGTATCCAGCGGATTTTCAAAAGCGTCTTGGGGCTTTTGAAACTCAACAACGAGGCCGATATCCTTTTTAACCGGTTCGGGGCACGAAAGCAGCGGTATGCCGGTTTGCGGGGCTGCAACTGCTCTTTCAAGTATTTTTCCGTTTTTATCGATGAGCATAAACCCTTCGCCGTCCGGGGTGTAGACCGCTGCCTGTGTTTCCGTTATCGCGCAGAGGAATGTCCCCGGCAACTTGCGCTTTATTTCGGCGCTCCCGATGTATGGCAGCATCACTTCCAGTTGTTCTTCAGCCTCACCGATGCTGCTGAAGAACAGGTTCTTCCCCAGTTCCAGCCCGGATGCTTCAAAAACCTGTTCAGGCGTATAACGCGCGGTGCCGTCCACCTGGTATGCGGTGACCTTGAAAACAGTGATAAAACCGTAAGTCAACCCCGCGAGCAACGCGACCAGAAGTATAGCCGATACGCAGAAGAGAAAAACACGCCGCCTTTTCCTGCGTTTACGCTTTTTTGCATTCAAACGCTCCCGCTCACCGGCCGACATTTGCGGCCGGTTACTCCGGTCGGTTTGAATATTGCGCGTTGTCGCCATGGCAAAAGTTCCTTTCTTTCGGGTTGTTACCAACAGCGGTAAACAATGGCATATTAATGCAATAACCGTTCGCTAAACCCGCCGCGCCTTATGTTTTTCTGTTGACCATCTTGTCAATACACTCCACGATTCGCTGCGCGGCGTCATAAACAGCCATTTTTTTCGCGTTCGCGCCGATTTCCGCCATGCGCGCGGGGTTGTTCAGCAACCGGTCAACTTCCTGCGTCAGGCGCTCACCGGTCAGTTCCTTTTCCTGGATGATTACTGCGGCATCTTTTTCAACCAGCGCCATGGCGTTATGGAACTGATGGTTTTCGGCCACATTCGGGGAAGGGATGAGAATGGACGGCTTGCCCATGGCCTGGATTTCACTCAGCGAACTCGCGCCCGCGCGGCTGATGAGCAGGTCTGCGGCGCTCAGGCAGCGCTCCATGTCGTTGATGTAGGTTCTGATCATGATATGTTTTTCTTTGTCTAAATCAATGCCCCGGTTCCGGAGAATGTCTGCCACGGACACATTACTTTGGCCGGTTGCATGCAAAAAATAGCAGTCAGCCGCCGCATATTTTGCAGCGATCAATTCAGCCACAGCCTTGTTGATTTCACCAGCCCCCAAACTTCCGCCCATGGACAACACCAGCGGCCGGCTGTCAAGCCCAAGTTCCATACGGCTCTTTTCTCTGTCCGCGCCGATAATGTCGCCCCTGATGGGCAGACCGGTTAAGACAAACGGCACTTTTGATTTGAGGTGCTCGCCTGCCTTTTCGACCGTGAGCATAATGCAATCGGCTTTTTTTGCAAGTGCTTTGTTGGCCACTCCGGGATAGGCGTTTTGTTCGTGGATAGCTGTCGGAATATTCATCTTTTGAGCCATGCGCAATACCGGTCCGCTCACATACCCGCCCATGCCGATAACCGCGTCGGGTTTAAAATCCCGCAGAATTTGCTTTGCCTGTGAAGAGGCTTTAAAAAGTTTACTGAAGGTTGTGATATTCCGTTTCAATCCGGTCAGGTTGAAGGTGCGAAGGAAGCCCGTAATGTCAATTGTCTTGAGTTCAAAGCCCGCCGCCGGAACCAGGCGCGCCTCAATTTTATCCGGTGTGCCGACGAACAGAATTTCTGCCCCCGGGCAGGTTTCCCGTATAAGACCGGCAACGGCAAGCGCCGGATTGATATGCCCGCCGGTCCCGCCGGTCGCAAACAAAATCCGTTTGTTGTTCAGCACATCTCCACCGCCCTTTCATTCGTCACATCTTTTTCATCTTCGCCGTTCGTGAAACGGAAAGCACCATGCCCATTTCCGCCAGCAAAATAATCAAGGAGGTTCCGCCGTAACTGATGAACGGTAAACCGATGCCGGTGTTGGGGATGGTATCCGTTACAACTGCGATGTGAATAGCCGCCTGTAACCCCACCTGAAAAACGATGCCCATTACCAGCAGACTGCTGAAACGGTCCTTCGCTTTTTTCGCGATGATAAAGCCCCGCCAAATGAGGACACCGAAAAGCGCTATCACAAACAGCGCGCCGATAAAGCCGAGTTCTTCGCAGATAATCGAAAAAATAAAATCGTTTTGCGCTTCGGACAAGTATAAATGCTTTTGCAGCGAATTGCCGATACCCTTGCCGAACAACCCGCCGGACGCGATGGCATACAGGGAATTGTTTGTCTGCCAACGCGCGCCCAGGGGTTGGAAATCCTTGTTAAGCCAGGCAATAACCCGCACAATGGTGTAAGGCGCGTCATCCGGGTGCCTGCCCCAGTTAACAAACCGTTCGGGCAGGAAGCGGGCAGCTTCCTCCGGTTTGTTGGCAATGAGCCAAAAGCAATAAATGCCAACCGCGATACCAACCACCGCAACTGTGCCGAAAAGCAAAAACCAGCGCATTTTCGCCCCGCTGAGGAACAGCATGGCAATACCGAGGCAGAGCATCAAAATGGTGCCGGAAAGATGATGCTCCAAGTAAACCAATCCGATGAACAGGATAATCAGCGCAATATATGGAAACAGATAAACGGACTTGCGCGCGAGCAGTTTAAAATTGCGTTCCATACTCCAGGCCATAAACATGACGAGCCCGAGTTTCGCGATTTCCGACGGTTGGATCTGACGGATGACCGGAACCGGAATAAAGCGTTTTATTCCCTCTCTGCCCGGCAGCGTCGTATGGTGGAACAGCACCACTATCAGCAGCACTACCGACACAATCAGTATGAGGACAGAAAACTCCCGGATAAACTCCGGCCTTAATTTTGAAAACATGTAGAGGACAAAAAGCCCGAAGGCAGAAAATGCAAGTTGCCTGACAAAATAGTGGTAAGGGTTGTTTTTTGCATCGACGGAATCGTTGAGCGCTATGATATAGCTCGATGAAAAGACCATTACGAGGCCGAAGCAGAGCAAAAAAAACACGGCGATAAAGAAGATTAAATCAGACTCACCTTTTACAAACCAATGTTTCGGCGATCTTTTTAAAAACGCGAAATAGTCCCAAAACTTTTCACCTGCTGTTGTTTCGGGGGCATTCATCGTCATTTGTTTGTTCGGGAGCCGGTTGCTTTGCTGTCTTTCATTCATGGGGGCTGCCTCCGTTTTTTCATGTTGCCGGTCTATTGTCCGCCGTACGCCATCAGCGCGATACCGGCGGCGCAGCCGGCGATGTTAACGAGTGTGAAAACCGCGACAATCTTTTTTTCGTTCCAGCCGTTCTTCTCAAAATGATGGTGAATCGGCGTTGTTTTTAGAATTCTTTTTCCTTCGTTCGCTTTGAAATAACCGATTTGCGCGAGGCTCGACATTGCCTCGATCACATAAACCAACCCAACCGGTAAAAGAATGACGGGACTCCCCAGCGCATATGCGAGGGCAACCAGCATACCACCCAGGAAAAAGGAGCCTGTGTCACCCATGGTGACCTTGGCGGGTTTGCGGTTCCAAACCAAAAATCCGCCGCAGCCGCCCGCAAGCGCGGCGGCCGCAAGGCTGACCCCGAACAACCCCCGCATGGCGGTGATAATCCCAAGCGCCACTGCCGCTGTCAGCGTAACGCTTGAGCAAAGCCCGTCCATTGCGTCCGTCATACGAACGGCATTTACGGACCCGTAGATAACACATACGCCGAACAGCCAATAAGGCAGCCCCATATCGATATTGCCCAAAAACGGGACGAACATATGCGGCGTGCCGCCCATCCCCATATGAAGGCTGCTCAGATACACCAAACAGATGATAAACTGCAGCAATGATCTTTGCTTGGTTGTCAAACCAATGCTGCGCTTTTTAACCCCTTTGATATAATCGTCCGTTAAGCCGACCAGCGCGAAACTCAGCGCCATGAACAGCCCGCTCCAGAATTTTGTTTTCATCTCCGCGGGCACAATCGAATCCCCTGCAACAATATCAACACCCGCTATTTTTGCCGTAACGACACCGGTGGTGATGGCAGCAGCGGTGCCGATGATAAACATCATACCGCCCATTGTCGGTGTGCCTTGCTTGTGTTTGTGCCGATTGGGACTGATATCCGCAAGAAGCTGCCCGAACATCAATTTATGCAGCCACGGAATGAAAAGGAACCCCAGCAAAACGGTCAGGCAGAACCCTGCGGCGGCCGCGATGACAATAGGTATGATGTTACCCATTCGCTTTCAGCTCCCTGTAGACGATGTCGATGACATCCTCGAGCCCCATCCCCCTGCTGGCCTTAAATAATACGGCGTCCCCCGGTGATAAAATGGTACAAAGCGCCCCGGCGAGCTCACTTTTAGAATCATAAGACAGAACCGTGCCGATACCGCACTCCTTTGCTTTGCGCGCGGTATGCCGGGAATGCTCGCCGTAAGTCAGCAGAACACTAATCCCTTTTGACGCTGCAAACCCGCCCGCTTCCTCATGTGCCTGCCGGGCATAACTGCCGAGTTCGAGCATATCCCCGAGCACAGCAATTCGCCTTTGCGCCTGCATTTCCGCAAGAACACCGAGAGCGGCTTTAAGCGAATCTGGGCTGGCGTTATAGCAGTCCTCAATGAAAGCCATGCCGTCGAAGTGCCGGATGCGCTGGCGCATCCCGGCAGGCGTATATTCAGCCAGTGCGGCCGCGGCATGCTCCGGCGTGACTCCGTTTAATATCCCCACAGAGTAGGCGGCAAGCGCGTTGTATACATTGTGTTTGCCAACCGCGGGCAGAACAATCCGCTGCAAATGCCCATCGTGTTCAACCGTGAAGGATGCCGCGCTGCCGCTTTTGGGCGCGAGCGCTCCCCGGAATTGGCTGTGTTCGTTTTCAATCCCAAAATAGGTCACAGGATGCCCGGCGGTGTCCGCCCGGCGTAAAAACGCGTCATCCCCGTTAAGGAGAAGCGGCGCACCGGCTTCCATGCCATCGATAATTTCCAGCTTTGCCTGCAGAATGTTCTCTTTTGTTCCCAGCTTTTCAATATGGGATACACCGATGTTGGTGATGATGCTCATGTCCGGCGCGCACACCCGCGAAAGGCGCGACACTTCGCCCAGCCCGCTCATCCCCATTTCGAGCACTGCCGCTTCGAAGCTTTCATCCAGGTCAAATATGGTCATCGGCAGCCCGATTTCATTATTCAGGTTGCCTGTGTTTTTGAGTGTTTTATACTTTGTTGACAATACCGCCGCCGTCATTTCCTTCGTGGTCGTCTTGCCAACACTGCCGGTGATGCCGATCATCAACAGTTTAAACTGCCGGCGGTAATAAGCCGCAAGACTCAGCAGGGCGGCATGCGTATCCGGCACCAGAATTTCTTGCTCCCCGCAGCCTGTTGCCCGCTCGCACAAAACCGCCGCCGCCCCTTGTTCGAGCGCGCCGCGGGTAAACGCGTGGCCGTCAAAGTTGTCCCCCTTCAGGGCGACAAAAAGGCAGCCGGGCTGCAGTTTCCTGGTGTCCGTACAAATGGCTGTAACAATCGGATTTGTTTGATTTGTTGTGCCTGTCGCCAGGGCGATTTCCGCCAACGCCATCGCTTTCAAAAAATCACTCCGCCCTTTTTATCGTTCATCCAAACAAGATGAATCAGAACGCTTCTTCACTTATCCCTTGTTCCGATTCGGGTCCGCCGGCTGCGCCCGTTGAACCGGCGAGTGCTTCGATTACCTGCCGGAAAGGTATGCCGAGTTCCGCCGCGCAGACAGCCGCACCCATGGAGCTGTAAACGGAAAAAGCACCGGGCTGCCGGAAGCGAACCCGCCCGATGACGCCCCTGCCGACCAGTTCATATTCAACGCCCGATTCCTTCATATGAATGTTTTTCGCCGTGTAATCAGACAAATCTGTTTTGACGGAATAAGTTACGCAATGGCGGATGTTGCTGCTCAAGAAGCAGTCCGCCGCGCTGTCATCCTTGTTGATGACGGCCAGTGCGGACTGTTCAAATAATTTACTGCATGCGGCTTTGCGTTTATCATCATCGGGACAATTCAAATCACCCTTTGCCGAACCTGTAAATACAGCCGCTTCAAACCGGAGGCCTGCAATGATTTTTTGTTCAATCACCGGGGAAGAAACCGTCATCACACCGTATTCACACCCCGCCGCAACCATTTCGGCAAACTGACGATGCAACTCGAATGAATCGGATATTGTATTGTTTTGCAAACTGCCGGTTAATCCCGTTTTCATCCCGGCGCTGTCAAAAATTTCTTTTAGTGCATAAGCTGCCGCGGCTTTTCCGTTCATACCGCAAACACCCACCAGCTTCAATCTTTGTGCCGGATGACCGAAATACGCGGCACAAACGAGCGCGAACGCCTCCCCGGCGTCTTCCACAAGAATCTGGTTTTCAATACCCGCGTCTCGTTGGGTAAGGACAGCCGCCGCGCCTGCGGCAACAGAAGCCTTCGCCGCCGTTTGATCCCCATGCCCGGTGCCGGTCACGCAGACAAAAAGACTCCCCGGTGTTACCCCGCGCGTGTCGCAGGTAATCGTTTCTATATCCCTATCCGTATAACCGGACAGTGTCTTTACATTTTGCAGCAAGAATGAAAGTTTCATCTGTACTGCCTCCCCGTATTGATATACGACGGTATGTGCCCTCTGCTTTGATATCGGCTGTTCTAATTGACTGCTGCAACAGTCTCGGACTCCCTCTTGATTTCGGCAAGGTCTTTCGCAGTATATTTAGGTTCTACATTCATGTATTTCAATATCTTCCCTATAATGTCCGCAGAGATAGGGGCCGCAACCCAGCCGCCGTAAATTTGGCCGACCGGTTCATCAACAAGAATCAGTACGGCAATTTTCGGATCCTCCGCCGGCGCGAAACTGCTAAAGGAAGCAACATAAGAGCCTTTTATACCAAGTTTTTCGGCAGTACCCGATTTGCCCGCAACTCTGTAACCGGGCACATTCGCTTTACCGACGGGGCTTTGGTCAACAACATCTACCATCATATCCGAAAGGGTTGCCGCTGTTGTTGCGGAAATGACTTGGCGGCGAACATACGGCTCGCTGACAGAAACGATGTTGCCCGCGTCATCAAGCTGTTTTGCAACAAGATACGGTTTCATCAATTTGCCGCCATTCGCGATGGCGGATACGGCGGTAATCATCTGCAAAGGCGTTACTTCGAATGACTGGCCGAATGAAGAGCTGGCAAGCTCAATCGAACTCATTTTTTCTTTGATATGGTAAGTATTGCCTTTAACCGGTGCCGTTTCATCAATTTCGATTCCTGTTTTCTCCGTAAAACCGAAAGCTTCGAAATACTTATAAAATCTGTCAACACCAAGGCGTTGCCCGATTGTTACAAAAAACGGGTTGCACGAATTAACCAACGCCTGCGGCAGATTTTGGGTGCCGTGGCCGCCGTGTACATGGCACGCAATTGTCCTGTCTTTGATTCTGATGCTGCCGGTGCAGGTATAGCTTTCTGTCATCGACCACGCTTTTTCTTCCATCGCGGCTGCCGCAACGAATAATTTGAACACGGAACCCGGCTCGTAAGTTTTTTGCGTACAGTAATCCGTCCACTGCGCAAAACAGGCTGCGTTTTGCTGAACCGCGCGTTCGTCCGGGTCCGGTATTTGCTTGATTTGCTCTTCAAGTGCCTTGTTTGTCAGTGTTTCAGGCTCATTCAAATCATACCCCGGCGCACCGGCCATAGCCAATACAGCACCCGTTTTTACATCCATGACAATGCCGTAAGCGCCCTTGCATTGCGTTGACACCAACGCCTCATCCAAATCGCTTTGCAGGTAATTCTGAATATGCTCGTCAATCGTGAGCATCAGGTTCGCGCCTTGTTGAACGGGATGAACAGTTTCCAGCTGAAAGGGTATGGTATCGTTGCCGGCGTTTTTAACGGTCATCATCCGGCCGGGTGTTCCCTTTAGAAGCGTGTCGCAGGCTTTTTCCAACCCGAAACTGCCGCCGTCCACGCCGCAAAACCCGATAATCCCCGAGGCAAAATTGCCGTAGGGATAATACCTTTTTTCATCATCCCGGATTCCGACTACATAGGAATAGGGCGTTCCCTTATCCTTCTCGTTGCCCGGATTCTTATAATACCGCTCTTCCCTAAGCTTGACGATCTCTTCCTTCTTGTCAAACTCCACCTTGGTTTTTACTTCGGCGTATTCCGATTGGTCTTGATAGGTAAGTTTGCGTATCTTTTCCGCATCGACTTCCAGGATGGTCGACAATTTTGTGATCAGTTCTTCGCGCATCCCCTCGTTTTCGAGCGCGTTAATTTTCTTGGGGTTGATATAGATTTTCCAGACAGAGGCGCTTTGCGCAAGCACCCTGCCGTTGCAATCGTATATGGTTCCCCTTTTCGCGGGGATGCTCTCGTCAACAATCTGGCTGAGTTCCGCTTTGGCCCTGAACACCTCGCCATGAATAAACTGAATACTCACAAGGCTGCGCAAGCTGGCACCGAACCCCACCAAAACAAGCACACCGAAAATAGTGGCTGAACGGATGATCAGTCTCTGTCTGGGTGACTTGATACCCATTTCAATCTCCTCACTTGTTTAAGAAGCGGGGAATAACCCCGCTGCTTTGTTATTCAACTGTCCCTGTTCAGTCAGCCGCGCTGCCCAAATAAGTGACCACTTTGTCCTGCTTTTCGATGTCGAGATTAACAACCTGCTTGCTATCGCTTTTTTGCATGCCGGTTTGTTCAATAAAAAGCTGCACCTCATCAAACGAAAAGCTTCTTTCAATATCCATCCCCAACCGGATGCCTTCGCTTTGGGCGGTTTCAAGCAGAACGGTTTGCTGCTTGATTTCTTTGTCCAGTTGAGCGACTTGAACTTCTCCGCTCAGGCGGAGTCCCGCGAGCATCAGCAAGGCCACCCCAACAAAAACCGATCTCCGCAGCAGTTGCTTTCTGCGATTTTGCTCTTGCCTGAGTTGCCTGCCCGACATTGTTTTTTCTTTTACAATCTCCGGTCTGTCCGGCCGTCTGACTATTCCGGTACCCGGCGCTGTCTTTACTTCCGCAGGCGCGAACCTTGAAAGGTCGTAAGCAGCGTTTCTGTCATAATCCGCCATGTTCAAGCTCCTCTCACACTTTTTCTATTACTCTCAACCGCGCGCTTCTGCAGCGCGGGTTATCTTCAATTTGTTCCGGAGTGGGTTTTTTCGCTTTAAAAGGCAATCTGCCCTTTGCCTGCTTGCCGCATACGCAAACGGGGAATTGGAGCGGGCAGGTGCAGCCCGAGCAAAGCGCGGCAAAACTTTTTTTGACGATTCTGTCTTCCAGCGAATGGAAGGTAATCACTGCCAGCCTGCCGCCGGGACTCAGTGATTCAAACATGGCAAGCGCAGCGCTTTCAAGCATCTCAAGCTCACCGTTTACCTCGATACGCAGCGCCTGAAAGGTTCTGCGGGCGGGGTGACCGCCTTCTCTGCGGGCGGCGGCGGGTATCGCGGTTTTGATGATATCCACCAGTTCAAAAGTTGTTTCAATGGGTTTGGCTGCTCTTGCTTTTACGATTCCCCGCGCGATGGAAGGCGCGAAGCGTTCTTCGCCGTAATCATAAATGATTTTTTGCAGCCGGCTTTGCGGTAAGCTGTTTACCAAATCCGCCGCGCTCGCGCCGGTCATACTCATGCGCATATCCAAAGGGGCGTCGTTGTGAAAAGAGAATCCGCGTTCCGCTTTGTCCAGTTGATGGGAGCTGACACCCAAATCCGCCAGGATACCGTCTGCCTTGTGAATGCCTTGCGAAGTGAGGATGGCCTGCAGATTCATAAAGTTTTCCCGCACAACGGTTACACCGGCAAACTTGCCCAATCTTTCCCGCAGGATTTCGACCGCTTCCGGGTCCCGGTCAATCGCGATTAAACGGCCGTCTTTGAGTTTTTCCGCTATCGCAGCCGTATGACCGCCGCCGCCTGCTGTACAGTCAACATAGATTCCGTCCGGCTTGATGGCAAGCGCGTCAATCGCCTCTTCAAAAAGAACGGGAATATGTTCAAATTCCATAGCCGCTCCTTAATGATGCAGGTGGATTGCCGTGTTTTCGCCCTTATCCTTTTTCGCTTGTTTTGCCGCGTCTCTTTCCGCGCGCTTTGTATCGTAGTCCGCCTTGTTCCAAATCTCAAAGTGCCGGCCTCGGCCGACAATATACGCCTCTTTGTCGATATTGGCAAAGCTGCAGAAATCCGCGCTGACGGTTATCCGGTTATGCTGGTCTATTTCAACAACATCCAGATTTTCGTAAACGTCACTGATTAAATCTGACAGCTCTTCGCCTGCGGTCATATTTTCTGTGAGTATTCGAATCGCATCTTCCCAATCTTCCGCCGTATAGCCGTAAAGGCATTTGGCACCGCTGAGCGGTTTGTAGAGTAAAAATGTCTTATCCAATAAATCGCGGATTTTTGAAGGGATAAACAGCCTGTTGTTTTTGTCCATGTTATGCGTATAATTGCCTGCGAACAATGCCATATTTACCCCTCCCATCTGCTACTTTTTCAGATTTTTATCCCAATTTATCCCATTTCATCCCTATTTACCCCTATTCTATCACATTTTGCACACAAATCAAGCTTTTCAGAAAAATAAATATCCGTTTTGAAAACTATTTTTTTACAATAGTTGTGTTCCCTGTAACAAAGTACAATATGTTGTGTTCTCGCGAATTAACAGCAAAAAGGACGCCGCAAAGGGCATCCCGAACGTGACAATGCTGATATAAAGACAACAAAAAATGGGCTGCCTTTACGGTTTTGTCGTAAATACAGCCTGAAAAATGTTATTCAGTTGATTTGGGCTTCTAAATTTTGTCAATTTTGCGTTGCCAACCCGGTGGTTTGCTCAATGGTAACCAAATAGTTTTCCGCGTCAACGGCTATGCCTGCGTCAATGCTGTCAATACTTCCGTCACCGTTCAGATCGCCGGCTTTAAAAAGAGCGGCATCCGTTATCGGGTTCCAACTGACAATATAGTTTTCATAATCAACAATATTGCCTGCATCTATACTATCAATACTACTGTCTCCGTTGACATCACCGAAAATGATTATTTTATAGCTTTCAACTATCCCTCCATTTTTTCTTATATTAGCAATACTTCCTGTGCCGAAACCATTCGGAGTAGGTATAAAAGATAAATCGTATCCATTGGCAGTATCAATATAACCGTTTAATGAATTTATTCCATTAGCTAATCCATAGATGTAGTTGTTTCCATAATCAATAATGCAACCGGAACTTTCAACCGTTCCGCAGTTGTGCAGAGTAACATTTGCTGTAACATAGTCATTTATTCCGGCAATAGCCACTATTTCTTCAAGTGTGTAAACCTCTTTTGCTTCAAGCTCAATCTTTTTTTGTAAGTTACCAATAATATTGCCATTCAAATCCTTAATTTCAATTCTTGCAAACACCTCGTTTGTATATGTCGCATCATTTTGTATCGCAGCATACACTTTAACATTAGTGCCATCAATTTCTTGTTTTAAAAGATTAACAGACACCCCTTGATTTTCAACCTGACTAAAAGATACACCCTCGCTATTATTACCTTTTTTATATTCTTCAGCGTTGGTAGCGACCTCAATGTAATACTTTTTCAATGTATCCCCATTATAGGAGATACTTGATTTTTCAATAGAATAGTTAAACAAACAAACCTGACCAGGAGTTAGATTTAAAACAGTTTCTTCGTGAACAATTTTTCCGTATAAATAGTCCTCATAAATTCGAATAATAAAACTACCTGTATCCATGCAACTTTGATTAGATATTGTTGAATTTATAGTTTTGTTGAAACTTGTATCATCAACTGTAACATCCGATACCGCTAATTCTGTAAACCCATAATCTGCTGATACGCTGTTGTCGCTCAAATCATAATCATCTGTGCCTGATGGCTTAATGGTAAGGTTAAGTTTTTGTTTTGTTATAGTTCCTGGCAGAGTATACTCCAATGAGATATCTTTGCTTTGGCCCGGCAGAAGGGTTACAGCTACAGTTGAAAAGTATGTATCATTTATCATTACATCAACACTATCAATCGAAACAGTTCCTTCATTATTAACAATTACATCTAAATCAATTTTTCCGTTCGGCACAATATCGGCACAGTCAATGTTTAAATTATCATTGGAAATGGCAATATTAGCACTTTGGAAAACTTTCAGAATACATAGATCTGTCTGTCCATCCTCGTAATACGTGAATCCATTTTCATTAACAAGGTCTTGTTTAATTCCATTAAATGCAATACACAGTGTTCCGTTATCGTCAATAATTGCTGATGGATTCAGCGCCTTATTATCTGTTGAGCTTATCTTAACAGGTTCACTCCAAGCAGTATCTTCGAATTCGGTTGCATAAAACTCAACATGTTCATTAACAAGTTGTGACCAGACAATATAACTTATATCTCCGTCCGTCTGTGCAATAGTGAAAGTATCATTAATATTTGTTGGCTGAGCAAAAGCAGTTGAAAAGTTTGAGCTGTCTAAGTTGTTCAGTGTATAAAGATTACCTTCACTATACCAATAAAGCTTAGTTTCGTTTCCAATTGTACCATATTGAGGAGCTGTATCAAAAACTGCGTTTTCTGTGAGTCTTTTTGTAATTGTATTTGTGCCATCATAAATTGTTTGGAATATTTCAAGGTCTGATGTATCGTTATAATTATTATCCATATCGTAGGCATAGGCTACATACAGTTTATTGTTATTGAGCGTTACATCAAGTGAATGAATAGAGGTCAAACCGTTTCTAATGATGTCTGCACTTGACCAAGTACCGTTTGAAAGAGTTGATACATTTATTGAATTACTGCCCTCAAGACCGAAAATATCACCTGCGTTGTTATTTACCCAAACGACTTTAACAATCCCGTCTTTGCAAACGAGAACAGGTGTTGTATCCAGCGTTGAGTTGTTTGTAATCGTCTGCGTTGCTTCAATTGTGCCCGTTGATGAATTATATTTAGCAACGCAGATTTCACCTGCATCTGCATAGTTCTCCAACGTTGCTGTTTCTACTGTGAAGCTCGTCTTAGAATTTTGCCATGTTACATAGACATTTGTTCCGTCTGTTACAGCATTAGGATAAAAGTCTGCCGTGCCGTCATCCGCTATCGCTTGTGGTGAGCTCCAAGTGTCATTTGATTCGTTATAAATTGAATAGACAAGCATCGTTCTGTTTTCGGGTGAGCGGGTAGTATTGTCAGTTATCCAAAAAAGCATTTTTTGACCGTTGCACTCAACTAATTGTTGACGCGAATCTTTATAAATACTAGTCTGCAAGGTCGTTGCTTCACTGCCACTTGGTTCAATATTATTTGTTGCCGCGCCTCCCTGCATTTTCATGCCAAGCCATTTGGTGTTTTTTTCATAATCACGGTTCGCAATTTTATTATAGTTAGAAGTATCATAAATATCAAACTTCTCAGTTGGGTTAGATGAAGGAGAATTCACATTCATTTTTGTGGCAGACTTTCCCCATGTACCGCTGCCAAGCAGATATCCTTCATCTCCACTATCCCAAATATCGAAGTTATACTCGAATATAAGTGTTTGAACTTTAGCCGCCGCTTCTGCTTTAAGTGAAAACTTATAAAACTTATCTGCAAATCTGATTTGAGTGTTAAAGGCGCCCTTTCCATAAACACCGGCACTTAAAACACCTTTAATGCCTGTGGCAATACCAAGTTGCAAATATGGCAAGTCAGCATCTATTATTACTGCAAGATCAAACGGCAACTCATTGTCTGCAGTTGCGCGTGCACCATTCACTTGTGCTTTCAATTCAATCCCCAATTCAACATCAATATAAACCGGAAATGCACAAGGAAAATAGAACGCCTTGCTAACACTTCCATTAAGCCTCAAATATCCACCCATATCAGTCACTACAGGCGAATCGTTTACATATTCATATTCTATATATCCTACCAATTCTGCGCTTATTGATTTGTTTGCGAACAGCTTGCTATCTGCCGTTTTCGCTTTAAATCCTTTAAAATCATTTATTTTACCTGCGCCCTCTTTTACCTGCTTAACAGCTGATTTAAATATATTCCACTCATCCTTATCAAAGATTTTATCGTCACTTTCATAATATTTTTTATCTAGTCCCACACCTATTGCTGCTTTGAACTTATTACCGTCTCGCTTAACACTAACGCTATATGCGCCAATTTTCAACCCAAACTCTTGACCATTAAGCAGCGGTACGGAGTTTGGTATAATAACAGAAACATCTTCAAAGAGTTTAACGTTTTCAGTTAAAATAGAGTTTCCCTCAGCCCACGCTAAACCACCAGTTACGCTTTCAACTATTCTAATTTTCAACTCGTATGTTCTCGATATCACACCATTTGAGCTTACACAATATGCATATATTTTTTTGTGAATGATAAACGCATCTGACAACTCAACATTACTGAACACACCAGTTGTGCTTTCAATCTTATGTGTCCCATCTTGTGATAGAACAATTTTACCCGCTTCGTGGTTTCGCCAGTTAGGAAAAACTCTAATTTCGAATTTTTCTGTACTGTTTTGTGGAATTTTCATATCATCACAGCTTGCATCCTTCCAGTCGGATACTGCTGTTATATTTATATAGTAAACTGATGAAACATATGGTTTTGTAGTCTCTTTTAGGGGTTCTAAGTATATATTGTTTTGTATTTTACAAAGCATCTCTTTATCACATATATAATCATAGTATCCGCTTACAGCAATAGTCACCAAGCTACTGCTGTCCTTTGTAACTTGAATTTCTCCATTGCTGTTTGCAATGTAAGAAACGCCGTTAATTGTTGTTGCTTTGTTATTCAAAACTAAGCCATTATCTTTATTATAGAACTTTAGGTAAATGGTGTTTGATAATGTTGAAGCAGAGATAATGCATGTGTTTGAGCTTAATATCTTATAGCTTATATGATTGTTAATCACGTAATCAAGCGCATACGAACCCTCATAACAAGATACTGTTAGATTGTAACAGTAGTCAAAAACTTGGTCGCCAATACTCGTTACACTTCTTGGTATGTTTATATCCGTTAAGAAATAGCAACTATTAAACGCACCATCGCCTATACTTGAAACTAGCTCCGGAATATAAATTGACTGTAGTTCACTGCATCTAAAAAATGCATTGGCTCCAATGTTTGTTAAGCTGTTCGGAATATTAATATATGTTAGTCGATTACAGTAATAAAATGCACTTTCAGCGATAGATTTCACACCATTTGGAATTGTTATATTATCACTTCTCGATATTGGACAGCGCACAAGTATTTTATTATCTTTACTGTATAATATTCCGTTAATCGATGAATATTTTTGATTATCTTCGGATACGTATATATTTTCTAAGCCAAGTAAAAAATTAAATGCATTACTCCCAATATGAAGCACATTATCTGATATTGTAATACTTTTTATATTGTCACAATCATATAGTGGCAATAAATCTATTTTCAATACACTATCGCCGATATTTAAATTTTCAATCGAATTTAAGCAATAGAATGGAGCATTCTCAAAAAATGAACTTGATAATCTTAAATATGTCGCATTATAATTTATTGTTTGTATGTTGTTACAATTTATAAAAGCGCCACTATCAATACGGTTTGCACTTATACCTATTGTGACACTTATTAAACCAGTACAATGCGAAAATGCATATGAACCTAAATATTTAACTCCGTCTCCCGTTATAAAATTAGATAACGCTGTACAATATTCAAATGAATTATTTCCCACTTCAGTAATACTTTCAGGTAATGAAATACTTGTTATACTTGTACAATAACTAAAAGCATAAGAACCAATACTCGTAACGCTCTCAGGAATTGTAATGCTAGATAAACTGGTGCAATTAGAAAAAGTACCGTCACAAATAATATTTACACTATTGGGGATAACTATGCTTCCCAAATTTGTGCATGAAGAAAATGCAAACCTGCCAATATTAGTTACACTATTGGGAATACTGATGCTTGTTAAATTGAAGTTGCCGCTAAATGCTCCCGGGGCAATACTTATTGTTCCTGGGTTTATAGAAATATTTTGAGCAGTTCCGTTGTAACCGCACGCCACCTTACCTATGTATTGCACATCTTCGGATTGAGTATTAAGCCAATTCCCATACCATAATGTTTGATAAAAAGCATACTCCCCCAAGTTTGATAAACCATTTGATACTGTAATGTTTTCTAACTGAATACATCCTGAAAACGCATAATCACCAATGCTTGTAACACCATCCCCAAATGCAATGTCTGTTAAGCCTTCGCAATTTTCAAATGAATAATTACCAATACTTGTCAAACTGTCAGATAAGTTTGTTAAATGCAAGTTGACACAATTTCTAAATGCTCCTTCGCCAATAGTTTGAACGGTGTTTGGTATGTTTATGCTTTTCAAATTACTACCGCAATATTGGAAAGCATAGTCGGCAATGCCTACAGTATCGGTATTTATTAGTAACTCAGTATCAAAAGGCATATTTCCATTATAGCAGTACAATACCTTGCCAGCATACACGGGACCTTCAGGCTGATTGTCATACCATGGTGTATTACCAAAGGCTTGATAGCCAATACTTATAACACTATCTGGCACAATAACATCACATAAATTGGTGCAGTTTAAGAAAGCATATTTAGGTATTTTCCTGACATTTTCACCAATATTCAGATATGCAAATGAGTAACAATAAGCAAATGCTGTGTTATTGTTTAAGTTGGTACCCATAGTATTGCAATTTAAAGCGTTAAAATTTACTGTTGTAATACTTTCACAATATGCAAAAGCAAGTACACCTACATATAATATGTTTTCAGGTATGGTTATACTTGTCATTCTTCTACAATCCGAAAAAGCACAATCACCAATGTATTTCAGGCTATTAGGAAGATTAATAGTCAGCATGTTGTTACATAGCGAAAAAGAACTGTCACCAATATATTCGATGTTTTCTGACAAAGTGATATTTGTTAATCCTGTGCACATGTGGAACGCAAAATCATCAATTTTCACAATCGTATTTGGCATATCAATCCGCGTTATACCAACACACTCTGCAAAAGCGTCATGACCAATACTCGTTACAGGTTTCCCTTCAACAGATGAAGGTATTATAAAATCTCCAGTCACTTCTTTATCGCAATATGTTATCTCAACTTCAGTTTCCTCATTAAATAATCTGTATTTAAGATCGTTTATACTTACCGCAGAAGCTTCTATACCGGTACTTTGCCAATTAGGCATCCTTTTTTCTGCCAATCCCTCAAGTGGGCTTGTTCCCAAAATAATTACCACTGCCAGTAAAACAGATAATACTTTTTTCATCCTATATTCCCCTTAATCAAAATTGAATTAAAATATACTGCAACAAGTCTGATTGAAATGCATAGTATTCCATGCAAATTATAAATTTTCGGAGAATGAAACAATTCTAATTTCAATTATTTAAAATTGTATCACAGAATTTCTTCGCTTTCAATGCTAATGAGAAATAAAAAGAGCTGCATCCAACAGCTCTTTTTTCTATGTTATTTTTTGTGTGATTTGTACTTGAGTTGTGAATTGCTTTCTGGCAGCTTCACTTGTCTATTCCTCATTCTCCCAATTATGCCAAACCGCCTGGACATCGTCGTTATCGTCAAACATCTCCAGCATTTTGGACATGTTCTTGATGTCGTCTTCGCCGGTCAGTTTGGTGTAGACGGACGGCACATACTCAATTTCCGCGGAGAGGAAGGAATAGCCCTTTGCTTCCAGGTCATCCCTGACAGCGCCGAAGTCGGACGGTTCCGTGCGGACCACAAAAACATCATCCTCGGTTAACAGGTCCGTCGCGCCGGCTTCCAATGCGTCTTCCATGAGTTTATCCTCGTTAACGCCCTCCTGCTCCACAGCCAGCACCCCTTGGCGGCTGAACATAAAGGATACACAGCCGAGCTGCCCCATGTTGCCGCCGTACTTGTCGAAATAATGCCGAACATCCGCCGCGGTGCGGTTTCTGTTTTCGGTCAGGGTTTCCACAATAATGGCAACGCCGGAAGGACCGTAGCCTTCATAAATAATATCTTCATAGACCAAGCCAGGGCCTTCGCCCGCTGCCTTTTTTATAATGCGCTCCAGGTTGTCGTTGGGCACATTGTTGGCTTTGCCTTTGGCGATGGCATCTTTGAGTTTTGCGTTCGTTGAAGGATCCGGTCCGCCTTCTTTGACGGCAACAGCGATTTCACGCCCGATTTTGGTAAAAATCTTGGCGCGCTGGCTGTCTGTTTTTTCTTTTTTGCGCTTGATGGTGCTCCACTTGGAATGTCCGGACATAAATAACCGCCTCTATATGATTTATTTCTGAAGAAAATAATAGCATCAGGAATCCTGTTTGTCAAGCCGAGCGGAAGCCCTCAGTTGTATAAGGCCGCTCTCAGTTCTCCGACAGCTTGAACCCCTCGCCGACAATCTCGCCCGCTTCGGAGATGATAATAAAAGGGTTGTCGTCGTACTGCCTGATAATCCTGTTCAGCTTTGAAACCTCGCTGCTGCGCACCGCGCAAATCAGCATGCTTTTGTGGTGCCCGGTGTAGCCGCCCTGCACGGGCAGTATTGTGACACCGCGCTTGAGTTCGGTTGTCACTGCTTTTGAAATTTCCGTCGCGTGGTCGGTGACCACCATGAGCATCTTGCCGTTGCCCGTACCGTAGAGCACATAGTCAATCACCTGCGAGCACACAAAGATGACGATTGCCGCGTAAAGCGCGCTTTCGGCGCTTTGATAAACAAAGGCGGCTGCAACCACAATAATAACATCAGAAACAAGTATAACACGGCCCATGGAAATATGCGGCCATTTTTTGCGGAAAAGCCGCGCGAGGATGTCCACCCCGCCCGTTGTGGCGCCCCGCATAAACACCAGCGCAAGCCCCGCGCCGGACAGCGCGCCGCAAAAAAAAGCGGACAGGAGTTTGTCCCCCGTATAAGCAGGCAAAAATGGCGTCATCACATCAAACATGACTGAGACGATGACCGTCACCCACAGCGTTTTCGCGACAAACTTCCACCCCAAAAACAGCCAGGCTGCCAGTATCAGCGGAATGTTCAGCAATAAGTAGGTCAGACCGACCGGTGTGTTCAGCAAGCTGTTGAGCATAATAGAAACGCCCGTAAGACCGCTTTGCGCGATGCCGTTCGGGACAGCGAATATCAGTATGGATGCCGTGTATAAGGCGCAACCGGAAAACCATAAAAGATTATCCAGCAGTATTTCCTTCACCTGTGAAGATGTTAATTTGATTTTTTTAACCGGCATGTTTTTCATAATACTCCAAGCGTTTGAAGCACCTTAAGCGGTTAGTTGTCAGTGGACAGTGACCAGCAAGGCCGGGCGTGAAAGAATCTTGTTGACCACACCCGACATGTAGGGTATGGCCTCCTTGACATGTCGCCGTACCATGTATTCTTTCTGCAAATCTGATTGCTATACTGCTTCACAAATCATGTCAAACAAAGCATGAATCCTGTCGTTTTCACCCTTTAAGTACAGCCAGCCGAACAGCGTTTCCAGCCCCGTAGCCGCGTGGTACTCCGCAACGGCGGCATTTTTCGGTTTATGTCCCGAATCGGCGTTTCTACCCCTTTTATACAGGGCAAGCTCATCCTCACCGAGCAGCGGCAAAATATGTTCCGCAGCCCGCGCCTGAGCACCCGCGCACACCCTTTTTGCGCACAGGGTATGCAGTTTGCCGACGGGACGGTTTGCCTCGTTGATAATCTTTTCCCGCACGAGCAGGTCAAAAACCGTATCGCCGATAAAAGCAAGCGTCAGGGGGCTCAGCAGGTTGGGGTCCTTGGTATCATCAAGGGACATAATCGAATTCAAAGTCATAAATCGAAACCGTGTCTCCTTCCGTAATCCCCTTTTCAACAAGCGCGTCGATAATGCCGCTTAAAACGAGCACACGCTGGAAATATTGCAAGGACTCATAGTCGTCCAAGTCTGTTTTTTGGAGAATTTTCAGCAGCCATTCCGCCTCCACAAAATACACATCGTCGTTGACGGTAACGGTGAAGCCGGTATCTTTGCGCTTTTCGAACAGTTCCACGGGTATTTCCTGCGCGGCAAACCGTTTAACCGGAGGCAGCGCTTGGAGCATAGCGGCAATCGCGTCAACAAGCTCCTTGGTGCCTTCCGCAATCGGCGCGCACATGGTATAAAAAGCGTACCCTTTGCCGGTAATATAGGATTGCAGTTTTTCAAGCTGTTCCGGCGTTGCCAAATCGGTTTTATTGGCCGCGACAATTTGCGGGCGTTCGGCGAGTTCCGGATTAAACGCCTTGAGTTCGGTATTGATTTTTTCAAAATCCTCGATGGGGTCCCGGCCCTCGCTGCCGGCGGCGTCAAGGATGTGCACGAGCAGTCGGCAGCGCTCCACATGGCGCAAAAACTCATGCCCGAGCCCGACACCCTCGCTTGCCCCTTCAATGAGCCCGGGAATATCCGCCATGACAAAAGACTGCCCTTCGCCGATGTAAACGACCCCAAGCACCGGCGTGATGGTGGTAAAGTGATAATCGGCGATGATCGGTTTTGCCTCGCTGACAACAGAAATCAGCGTGGATTTGCCGACATTCGGGAACCCCAAAAGCCCGACATCCGCCGTCAGTTTCAGTTCCAGGTCAATCTCCCACTCTTCACCGGGTGTGCCGCTTTTGGCAAAGCGGGGCACCTGGCGCGTGGGCGTGGCAAAATGGCTGTTGCCCCAACCGCCCCTGCCGCCCTTGGCGGCGATGAACGGTTCCAAAGTGGACATGTCCGCCATGACCGCTTCGCTTTCCACCTCGCGGATGATGGTGCCGCGGGGAACGCGGATGATTAAATCCTCGCCCTTTTTGCCGTTACGGCGGCTTGCTTCGCCTTTGAGCCCGTCATAGCCTGTATATTTGCGTTTGTACTTAAAATCGGCCAGTGTCGCCAAATTCTCATCCACCTGAAAAACGATGTTGCCGCCCTTGCCGCCGTCCCCGCCGTCGGGTCCGCCGGCCGCGACAAATTTTTCACGGTGGAAGGATACCTTGCCGTCACCGCCGCTGCCTGCTTTGATCTTGATCCTTGCCTTGTCTACAAACATGGATGCTCCTTTGTACTTGTTTCCGGTTAAGTTCGCTGCTTCCTTCGGTTGTTAAGCTCTTGCCTGTTTGACAGCGGCAATAAACTGCTTGGCGGTTTTTGTAATCAGCGCCCAGTCCCCTGTTTTGGCACCTGCTGTCAGGGAACTGCCCGCGCCCAGGGCAACCGCGCCCGCTTTAATCCATTCGCCGGCGTTGTCCGCCGTCACCCCGCCCGTGGGCATCATCTTCGCGTACGGAATCGGGCCTTTGATGGCTTTGATAATGGCCGGACCAAACAACTCGCCGGGGAAGATTTTTAAAATATCCGCCCCCGCTTCCATGGCCAGCACCGCCTCGCGCACCGTCATCACGCCCGGCATAACAGGCACCCGGTACCGGTTGCACATTTTGACGGTTTCGGCGTCAAAATACGGGCTGACGATATAACTTGCGCCCGCGAGCATGGCGATCCTGGCCGTCGCGGCATCCATGACCGTGCCCGCGCCCAGGATTATTTGCTCCGGTGTGTATTTTGCTGCCAAGGCTTCAATCACCTTGTCCGCGTGGGGCACGGTAAATGTCAGCTCAATGGCGGCTATCCCGCCTTCGATACACGCGTCTGTTATGCGTTCTGCCTGCTCACAGGTTTCCGCCCGGACAACGGCAACAACGCCGCATGCCTGAATTTTTGTTAATATGAGTTCTTTATCCATCATATCCTCCATCATCGAATGACGCGGGCTCCCGCGCCCTTCATCAGCGCTTCAACCTCGCTTTTGCTTGCCATGGAGGTGTCGCCCGGTGTTGTCATCGCCAAAGCACCGTGCGCGACCCCGTAATTGACCGCTTGCTGCGCGTCGCCGGTTGTCATCAATCCGTAAATCAAGCCGGAGGCAAAACTATCCCCGCCGCCGACTCTGTCATAGACTTCAAGACCGTCAAGCTCTAAACCTTTATACAGTTTTCCGTCCGCCCAGCAGATTGCGCTCCAATCGTTTACCGTCGCGGTTTTGACACCGCGCAGTGTGGTGGCGACCACTTTGAAGTTGGGGTAGATTTCGACAGCGTTTTCAATCATCCCGGTATAACCGGCTATACTGAGTGCCTTGAGGTTTTCATCGTTGCCTTCCACCTCGAGCCCGAGGCAGGCGGTAAAATCTTCCTCATTGCCGATCATCACATCAATATAACGGGCGATCTCTTTGTTGACCTCCTGCGCTTTTGCTTTACCGCCGATAGATTTCCAAAGCGACGGACGGTAATTGAGGTCGTATGAAACAATTGTGCCGTATTTTTTCGCCGCTTTGACCGCTTCCAGCACCACCTGCGCGGTTGTGTCCGAAAGCGCGGCGAAGATGCCGCCCGTGTGCAGCCAGCGAACCCCCAGCGTACCAAAAATATGTTCCCAGTCAAAATCACCTTGCTTCAATTGAGAAGCTGCCGTGTGCCCTCTGTCCGATACGCCGACCGCGCCCCGGATACCAAACCCGCGCTCCGTAAAATTGAGCCCGTTGCGCACGGTCCTGCCGATGCCGTCATAAGGCACCCACTTGACCAGCGAGGTATCCACCCCGCCCTGCAGGATGAAATCCTCCACGAGTCTGCCGATTTCATTGTCCGCAAAAGCCGTGGCTACCGCTGTTTTAAGCCCGAAGCAGCGGCGCAGCCCGCGGGCTACATTATACTCCCCGCCGCCTTCCCACGCGCGGAATTCACGCGCGGTTTTGATGCGCGCGTCTCCCGGGTCTAAACGAAGCATTACCTCGCCGAGCGCGAGCATATCAAAAGCACAATCATCTTTTGATTTTATGTTTAACATCGTATCTCTCCCTACGGATTATACACCGGAATAAGCAGAAAATCCGCCGTCAACCGGCAAAATGACACCGGTGATGAAACCGGAATATTCCTCGTCACACAGGAACAGCAGCGCGCCCGTTAAGTCGGCCGGAACCCCGAAACGCCCGAGGGGCGTATGTGACAGTATTTTGTTGGAACGCGCGGTGAGCGAGCCGTCTTCGTTGTATAAAAGTGTTTTATTTTGATTGGTGGAGAAAAATCCGGGTGCCATGGCGTTCACGCGCAGCCCGACATCCGCAAAATGCACGGCCATAAACTGCGTGAAGTTGGACACAGCCGCCTTTGCCGCGGAATAGGCGGGTATTTTCGTCAGCGGCCTGTAAGCGTTCATGGATGACACATTGAGGATACAAGCTTTTTCTTTGCCCACCATATCAATGGCAAAGGTCTGTGTGGTCAGCAGCGTGCCGAGGAAATTCAGGTTAAAAACAAACTGAATCCCTTCCGGGTCCAAATCGAAAAAGGTTTTAACGCCTTCAGCTTTTTGTGCGATGTCTTCGAGTTCAAAAGTTTCTTTTGTGGTGTTGCCCAAAGGGGAATTGCCGCCGGCGCCGTTGATGAGGATATCGCAGGTGCCAAAGGTTTGCGTTACGGTCTGTTTGGCTTTTTCCAGGCTCTCTTTTTCCAGCACATTGCAGGAGACGGCAATCGCCGTGCCGCCGTTGGCGATGATTTCATCCGCAACCGTTTGCGCGGCCTCGGGTTTTAAATCGAGAATTGCCACTTTCACGCCAACCGCTGCCAAATCTTTTGCAAAGCCGCTGCAAAGAATCCCGCCGCCGCCGGTGATGACCGCTACCCTGTTTTTAAGGTTTTCATGATTTAACATAATGATACTCCTCGTTGTTTTTTTATTGATGTTTATGAAAGTTCAACGCGTCCGCCCAGATCGCTTGACTTGTAAATGCCGAGCACCGCTTCAACAGCCTTGCCGCCCTCAAACGCATCGATATCAAACGGCCTGTTTCCCGTTATGCTCGCGTAAAAATCGCAAATAAGCGCCCGGTGTCCGGTGCCCCAGCAGGCTTTGCCGGGGTAGTCCTTTTCTTCAAAATCGTTGATGGCTGTAACTCTTCCGTCAGAACCGATTTCAAAAAGATTGTCCCCCTCAATGCGCAGTGTGGCATTTTCACACTTAAACTCCATAAACACCGGCGCATCCGCCGAATAAGCCAAAGTGGCATAGAACACGCCGTTGACACCGCCCGCAAACTCCAGCACGGCACTTGCGGTGTCCTCCACCTCAATAACGCCTTGCAGATGGTCGTTGGAGGTATGTCCGGTTACGGCTGTCAAGCCGCCGGCAACATATTGAAGCATATCAAGGGTATGAATTGCCTGGTTAATGAGCACCCCGCCGCATTCTTTGTCAAGCGTGCCGTGCCAGTCGTCGGAATAGTACGCTTCGCCCCGCTCCCAGGTGACAAAGCCCCTGATGCTTGTGAGCCTGCCATATTTCCCGGTGTCATCCAGCAACTTTTTGAGCTGCAAAGCCGAGTGGTTGTAACGGTTTTGAAAGCAGGTGCCGACTTTCAGTCCGGTTTTTTTCTGGGCAGCCCGGAGTGTCTCGAGCTCAGTGAGGCTGACCGCGCAAGGCTTTTCGATGAGTACATGGAGCCCCCGTTCAAGTGCGTTGAGCGCCATGGGCACATGCAGGTAATGCGGGGTGCAGATGTGCAGCACATCCGGTTTCTCAGCGTCAAGCATTTCATCCAGACCCGCGTACGCTTTCGCGCCGGTTTCAAGCGCGACCTTTTGCGCTTTTTCTAATTTAATGTCGGCTGCTGAAATGAGTTGCGCCTCCGGGTTGCTCATGATACTTTGAATGTGCGCGCCCGATATACCGCCGCAGCCGACAAGTGATATTTTCATAGCGATGATAGTCCTTTCACCAATAAAATATTACCGTGCAATTGGAATGCCCGGTACCGCTTAACTGCCGAACGAATCGGCCATATCCCCGGCAACGGCTCCTTTGGCATCTTCTTTTGCCTTGGATGTCGCAATTTTTTCCTGCAGTTTGGTATAAAACAGCTCTTCATCCACCGGCAAGTCAACGGGTTTACCAAGCCACGATGAAAGGTGCGCGGCGTTTGAAATCATCAGGCCGTTAATGCCTTCTTCCCCCCTGCCCACGAGCGGCTCACCGCGAAGGATGTTTGCCGCAAAGGCGTTGAGAACGCCCGGATGCTGGGGATTCCAGCCGTCGGTCTCCAAGGTTGACCATGCGCCCTTGGGCTTGCCGAATCCGCTGGGGGATGTGGCGCAGTGCTCGGTGGTGGAAACCTCCAGTTTATACAGTTTGAGTTCATTGTTTTCACACACGATGTGACCTTTGTCCATGGTGATCTCCAGCCGGTTTGTGCCCGGCGCGTCACCGGTGGATGTGATAAATACGCCGGTCGCTCCGTTGGGGTATTCGGCATAGATGGTAACATCATCTTCCACTTCAATATCATGCCATTTGCCCTCATGGCAAAACGCCTGGATTTTGGAAGGCATACCGCAAATCCACTGCCACAAGTCGAGATTATGCGGACACTGGTTAAGCAGCACACCGCCGCCTTCGCCCGACCAGGTGGCGCGCCAGCCGCCGGAATTGTAATAGGACTGGGTGCGGTACCAGTTGGTAATAATCCAGTTCACACGGCGGATTTCGCCGAGCTCCCCACTTTGCACCACTTCCCGCAGTTTGCGGTAAAGGCAGTTGGTGCGCTGGTTGTACATAATCGCGTACACTTTATCACTCTTCGCGGCCAGTTCATTTGCCTCCCTGACCTTTTTGGTATAAACACCGGCGGGTTTTTCCGTCAAGACATGCAAGCCTTTTTCAAGCGCGTACATGGTATAGACCGGATGAAAATAGTGCGGCGTTGCGATAACGACCGCGTCACAGGTGCCTGAATCCATCAGTTCCTCGGCTGTATCGAAGCATAATACTTCCGGCAGCGCGTCCTTGACCGGTTCAAAGCGCGACGGGTCAATGTCCGCAACGGCGACAAGCCGCATTTCCTGCAGCTGGCCCTGCAAATAATAGTTGAAATGGCTCGAACCCATATTACCGATACCGATGATGCCGTAGCGAACCGGCTGCACTTTTTCCGCCAGCTTATGGCAGGCGGAACAGGCTGCCGCGAACGAAGCCTTGTTGTCCGGGTAGGTAAATTTTTCTTTGATGGACACTGTTTCTCCCGGCTTTTCAAGCGCGTTGAAACCGGCAAATACTTTAAGGTGCGGCTCAACAGACAGGATGCGCGCGCCATCTTTTTTTGAAAAACGGCGGATCACTTCTTCCAGGTTGCCGTCGCCTTCGCCCGCGGGGACGACAAAACCGGACTCTTTCACCGCGTCTTTGACATGAAGATACTCGATATACGGCTCCAGCATTTCGTATGCGGGCAGGATATCCACACCGCATTGAATAAAATTAGCCGGGTCAAAGATGCCGCTCAATTTGCCTTCAAACTTTTGCAGGATTTCCAGGCAGCGCTCGGGCACATCGCCGTAAATGCCCTTTTCGTTTTCGTGGCAGCAGAGGATACCGTTTTTGTCCGCAAAATCAGCCATCTGCCCGATACGGGCAAAAACTTCTTCCTTATATTCCTCGTAACTGTCATCCTCGGAGAAATAAAAGCTGAACATGCGGATATACTCCGTGTCAAGCGCTTTCGCAACCTTGACGGTGTTTTTGAACATCTCAAAATGCTCTTCAAAGTCATCGTCAATGGGTATTTTACCGTAAAAGGAACCGATGGAAGAAACCTGCATGCCCTGGGCATCCAACAGCTTCTTGAGTTCCTTTGCCTCTTCAACGCTGAATTCGGAAATGTTTTTGCCGTTGACTCCGCGCAGCTCCATATGGGTGATCCCGTTTGCCTTGCAAGCCGCGATTTGCTCATTGATGTCGTTTGACGCTTCATCGGAAAACGCCGAGAAAATAAATCTTGCCATGAAACCATACCTCTCTTTTTATAAAATTTTGCATGATAACTTTAACACACAATGGTATAAAATAAAAGAGTAAAAACACAAAAGCTGTTTCCCCAATTTATTGAATAGATGTGCGAAAAACCATTGGTGTAAATCTGATGCCTTTTTCACTCGATATGTTCCGCCATTAACCAGTCAAGTGCATTAATTCTGTGTATCCCTTCATAGTCCGCCTTGGGATCGTCATCAAGAGTTAAAATATATTTCGGATAATTGTCATTGATTTTCTGCAGAGCTCTAAGCTCTCGTTCCAAGGTGCTCTTTTCACGAACTGTTGCGGCAACTTGATAATACACAATACCTTTTGGGTTCATCGCAACAAAGTCAATCTCATACTCATCCACTTTTCCGATATATACACGGTATCCCCGGCGAATCAGTTCCAAATAAACGATATTTTCCAAAATGTATCCGGCATCAAAATTTCGGTTCCCAAGCAGCATCGTACGCATACCGATATCGACCACATAGTATTTTTCAAGCGTCTTGAGATATTGCTTACCTTTCACATCGTAGCGTTTTGCCTGATAGATAATAAATGTATCCAATAGCGCCGACAGATACTTTTCAACTGTCTTCACATCAATTTTTCTGCCGGCTGATGTCATGGTATCGCTTATTTTTTTTGTGGATACTTGATTGCCGATATTATCGAAAACAAAGTGAACAATGCTTTCAAGCATCATCGTATCAGTAATTTTAAATCTGCCTATTACATCCTTTAATACAACTGTATTGTAGATACCGTTTAAATAATCGTAGATTTGTTTTTGGTCGCCATTATACGCTATAGTGTAAGGAAAGGAGCTGTTTTCTAAATATTCGGTGTATTGGCGGCTGAGTGCTTTACTGTCGCCCTTGCTATGGACATACTCACGAAAAGACAGCGGCAGCATTTCAATTTCTACATATCTGCCGGATAGAAGCGTAGCGATATCGCCTGACAGCATATAGGCGTTTGAACCTGTAATATACAAATCAACATTTTTTCTGATGAAGAGGCTGTCAACAACAATAGGAAAATCTGAAACATTTTGTATTTCATCAAGAAAGACATAGGTTGGTTT
Source organism: uncultured Eubacteriales bacterium (assembly GCA_964612185.1). Taxonomy (GTDB): domain Bacteria; phylum Bacillota; class Clostridia; order Oscillospirales; family Acutalibacteraceae; genus UBA1447. Next base: position 24,974 of record CAZTCR010000011.1, on the reverse strand, counting down.
TCCAATGGCCAAGCGTTCCTTCACATAGGCATGCAAAACATCAGGCTCTTTCAATGCCCGAAAATCATAGTTTTCAAAGTTTATTGCTACTATCTGCTCCGGCAAAACACCATTATTCAGCAAATACTCTTGGTAGATTTCCATAATAGTTGACTTGCCACATCTGCGAATCCCGGTAATAACTTTAATAATGTGCTTATCTTTAAAGCCTATTAATCTGTTTAAATACTCTCTTCTTTCAATCATTGTGACTCCTCCGTTTCATTGTTAGCGATATTATATCCCAAAACTTCATAAAATTCAATAGTTTTTGGATTACAATCCCAAAAGTCCGGTATTTCACAGAGTTTTTGGAATAGAAAGAACCGATTACCCCCTGCTCAAAACCATTTAGCGCGCTGAATATTTCATATTTATTCTTCAGATGATATTAAACAAGGGTGCTTTTGTGGCACTATCATAGATAGAACGGAGGGATTGTTGTGAAAAGCCTGCTTGCAAAAACAATGACCTATGATTACCCCGAAACGCTGCCGATATCCGTCGGCATGCTGCCTGCGGCATGGATAAAGTACGGCGCGGAGCTCCAGCGCGTGATTGATGAATACCCGCAGTTTTTCGGCCGTGTGGAGGTTGACCTCAACGAAATCAGCATGCCGCCATCCTATCACAGCGGTTCCTATACGGACGAATGGGGCTGTGTCTGGGAAAACATTGAAGAAGGTATGGAGTCTATTGTAAAAGGACATCCTGTCAAAAGCGAGCAGGATATCTTTGACCTGGTGATTCCTTCCGACCGCGGCGGGCACATCCCCCACGGGTTTATGTACCTGCGGCTGCTGGACCTGTGCGGCTTTGAACCGGCTATGGTCTATTTCGCGGAGGAAGGGCCGGCTATACAGACCCTTATCGATAAAGTGCTGGCATACAACTGCCGCCAGGTGGAAGCTATTCTGCCGCGGCTTGGCGAAATCACCTATTTCGGCGACGACCTGGGTATGCAGAAGGGGTTGGCGATTGGCCCCGAAAGATGGCGGAAATACATGAAACCCTGTTACAAAAAACTCTACGGCATGGTCAAAGCCAAAAAGAGTGACGCGCTTATTTACATGCACACGGACGGCTGCATTTGGGAGATTATGCCGGACCTTGCCGAATGCGGGGTGGATATGATCAACCCGCAGTACCGCGCGAACGGGCTTGACAACCTGGTGCGCGTCTGCAAGGGTAAAATTCCGATTAACCTGGACCTGGACAGACAGTTGTTCCCCTTTGCCACCCGCTCCCGGATATTTGACCATGTGGGGGAATGCGTGGAAGCCTTATACCTGCCACAGGGCGGGCTGGGGCTGAATGCCGAACTGAATTACGAAATACCGCTGGAGAACATCGTAGCGGTGCTGGACGCGCTGGAAAAATACAGGCATTACAAAGGCTGAACTGATTAGCTTTGGGGGGAGTTTCGTTTGACCGACAGAGAGAACAAACTGCGCGCAATCCGCTTTGAACGCCCGGATTATATCCCCATGAGCTTCAGCATCGCCGCAGCTTGTTGGCATTATTATGAACATGAGCCGCTTTATGAGCTGCTTGAAAGCCACCCGAAGCTTTTCCCCGGATACAAGCGGCCGCAAAAAGAAATAGAAGAGACGCCCGGCAGCCTTTATGCCGGACGCACCTTCACGGACGATTTCGGCTGTGTGTGGCAGGAGGCCATCGACGGTATCCGCGGGGTTATCATCAAGCGGCCGCTGGACACCTGGGAAAACTTTGACAGCTACCGACTGCCGCCTCTGCCGAAAATCAATGTAAAAAATGAGAAAATCAAAGTGGCACTCGCGAAGGCAACCGGTCATTTTATGACGGCTTCGCTCGAACACGGGCACACCTTTCTGCGGATGTCCGATGTGTGCGGGTACGAAAAGCTTTTGTATGACATGGCGGATGAGGACCAAAATCTGGTGAAACTCATCAAGATGCTGGAGGAGTATAACTATTACTTTGTGGAAAAATGGGCAAAAATCGGCTACGACATGATCGGTTATCCGGAGGACTTGGGCATGCAGACCGGCCCGATGATTTCACCGGCGCTGCTGCGTAAATACCTTAAGCCGTCCTATCAGCGGTTGATGAAACCCGCCAGAGATAACGGCATTTTGGTGCATATGCATTCCGACGGCGATATCCGCACCCTTGCGGACGATTTGGTGGACGGCGGAGTAGATATCCTCAATCTGCAGGATTTGGTCAACGGCATTGACTGGATTAAAGACCACTTTGCCGGCAAAACCTGCATCGACCTGGATATTGACCGGCAGAACATCACCTTCGGCGGAACACCCGCGCAAATTGACGCGTTGATCCGCGAAGAAGTTGAAAAGCTGTCCACCCGGCAGGGTGGGCTGATGATGATTTACGGGCTGTATCCCGGCGTCCCGCTTGAAAATGTCAAAGCGCTCATGGACGCGATGGAAAAATATATGCATTACTGGAGTTAGCGTATTATTTTCGCTATATTGTGTTTGGTTGGCAGCCGCTATTCCACCTGTTTATGCGCTTCGTGTCGATTTGTGTGTACTTTTCAAAATTATTCGTGTCGTTTAGTGTGATAAATTTATAAATATTGCTTGTTTTTTACATGAATGTGTGATATTCTGTTGTCATCATCGAAAGAAAGCCGTGATGTTATGTACAGAAAGATTACCGAATACCTGATCGAATGGAAGCGCAGTCCGTATCGCAAGCCCTTGATTCTGCAAGGTGCAAGGCAAGTCGGCAAAACATATTCCGTGTTGGAGTTCGGGCGTATTCATTATGAGAATGTTGCCTATTTCAATTTTGAAACCAATCCGGCTCTAATTCAAACATTTGATGAAAGCATCGAGCCGGGCTATTTAATTCCGATTTTATCACATCTTGCCGGGCAAACAATTATAAAGGGAAAAACCCTGATCGTTTTTGATGAGGTTCAGCTTTGTGAAAGGGCGCTTTCCTCTCTCAAATATTTTTATGAAAACGCGCCGGATTACCATATCGTTGTAGCCGGGAGTTTGCTTGGCGTTGCGGTTAACAGATCGAACTTTTCTTTCCCCGTCGGCAAGGTCGATATAAAGACACTTTATCCGATGGATATGGAAGAATTTTTACTGGCTTGCGGTGAAGAAAATTTGGTCAGTCAAATCCATCAATGTTTTGAAAAAGACACACCGATGCCGGGTGTTTTGCATGAATCTGCCATGCGGTATTACCGTGAGTTTCTTGTTGTCGGCGGTATGCCGGACTGTGTGGACAATTTTATCCGCACGCAAGATTATATTCTGGTCAGGCATACGCAAGAGATGATATTAACAAGTTATCTCAACGACATGAGCAAGTACAACAACACAAATGAAATCAAAAAAACACGCTTGGCTTATGATAATATTACCGTCCAGCTATCAAAAAAAAATACCAGGTTTCAATATAAGCTGATTAAAAAAGGAGCCAGGGCGGCGGAATTTGAAAACGCGATCGAATGGCTTACGCTCTCCGGTATCGTCAGCCGGGTTTATCGGGTTGAAAATGTGAAAAAACCACTTGAAAACTATCGTGATATCGACGCCTTCAAGATTTATGTTTCCGACACCGGTCTGCTGGGCGCCAAGAAAGAGCTTGTCCCCGGTGATGTTTTATATGCATCCGATGAACTCAACGACTTTAAAGGCGGTATGGTTGAGAATTATATCTGCAATCAGTTAAAGGCATCCGGATATATAAGTTATTACTGGGAGTCTGAAAGGGGTGCCGAGGTTGATTTTGTTATTCAGCGCGAAGGTAAAATCATCCCCGTCGAAGTTAAATCGGCTGATAATACGAAGGCAAAAAGTCTCAACATCTACATCGACAGGTATAAACCCGCATACGCCATAAAGGTTACCGCCAAAAACTTCGGTTTTAAAGACGGCAAAAAAACAGTGCCGCTGTATGCCGCTTTCTGTCTTTGAAGACATCAAAGCGCTCATGGACGCGATGGAAAAGTATATGTTTTATTGGCAGTGACGCAACGGTTATATGGTGACGGAGGCAAAATTATGGAACCCCGGATATTCCTCATCGAGCTAAAATCGGAAATACCCGATTCCGCCTATGATACGCTTTCCCTTTTCGCGGACAGGAAAAAACAGGAACAGCTCAACCGGATGAGAATTAAAACGGATAAAGACCTGTCCCTGACGGGCTATTGGCTGGCAAAACTCGCGATTGAAAAAGTGTTCGGGATAGTTATGGCAGCTATCAGCTTTGAGGTCGAAGAGTCCGGCAAACCCTACACCGCCGGTTATCCGGATGTGCATTTTAACATCAGCCATTCGGGCAATGCGGTGATTTGCGCCGTGTGCGACAAACCGGTGGGCATAGACATCCAGCTGATGAAGGAACGCGACTTTGATCGCCTGGCAAAACGCGCCTTTACCGAAAAGGAGCAAGCGCTGTTTTTCTCCCTGCCGCCGGACAGACGCAGAGAACAGTTTTTCAAAACATGGACCGCAAAAGAGAGCTTTATAAAATATTTGGGCACAGGCGTCAAGGATTTAAAAAAAGATATCGACGAAACATGTGTTGTGCGCACGACCCGTTTTTCAACGAACTATATGGTCAGTGTTTGCACCGGACAATAAAACCCGCATTTGTTTTTTCAAGTGTGTTTTTTGAATTTCTGCATAAATCAGTTGCGATATAGTATAAACAGTGATAAGATTTAGAAGGCTTGCAAATAGAAAAATATACAATTAATTATATATTCGAAAGGTAGTGAACTAATATGGATCAAACAGATGCCATTCCCAAGGTTGTCTTATACGGGGACAGCGTTGGTTGCTCATACAAAATGAAGATCAGGGTAAATTCCTACACGAACCTCCTTGCCAGGCGTTTGAACAAGCCGGCCGCCCTCGATTTCATCACGGGCGCTAACTCAACGATTATTTTGAATTGCCTGACAACCGACGAGGTCAAAATCCAGCACCTGAAAGACGCGGAAATCGTCGTGATGTCGGTAGGCGGGAACAATGTCCTGGTCGCTTTTCTGATGGCTTTTACCAGGGCACTCGGTTTAGGGCCCCTCGGCGCGAAAACGATGAAAGAGATCGCCAAAAAGTTTAAGACCGACAAATTAGCCGGGCTGAAGACCCTTAAAGAACTGCTCGGCAAAAAGACCAAGGAAGACGCCGCGGCGGGCGTTGAGATTTTTAAGAAAGAATTTCCGGCAATTCTCTTGAAAATGAAAGAGCTCAATCCGGAGGCCATCATCATCGTTCATAATGTTTATAACCCGTTCAATACCTTGAAAAATAAATTATACAGAGTCATTGGCCGGCCGATGGGCAGGTTTTTGGATATGCTTAATGAAATTATCGCCGAAAATCAAACCGGGCACGGTTTTCTCCTCGCCGATATCGAAAACACTTTCAAAAACTACAAGGGCAAAAACGAACTTACGCACATTAAAAATAAGGATATGCATTTGACGGATTTCGGTCACATCACCATTTACAGGGTTTTGTATGACACGCTGATTAAAGCTTATCCGCAATATCAGTGCGAGGAGACACCCGGCGTTATAAAAACCATGCAAGACCTGACAAATGAAGAAAAGGAGGCTCAGGAAAAAGAAGACGCGTTAACCAGGGCGCTGACCGAAGGCGGAGAGACCGATTTGGCCGTTCAGCCGGATAATTTTTCAAGCGGTGAACTCGATGAATATAACGAGTGGTTCACGGGCGAAGCGATGGGGTTGAAATTCTATCCGCTGAAAACAGTCGAGGTCGCCGTTGAGAACGCGCAAGCAGCAAAAGCGCTCGAAATCAACCAGTCGGTATTCTTTAAAGTTGAAAACGGAACGGTCTCGGTCTTCAATCAGGAAGGCATTAAACTTGGCGGCCTGTTAAACGAAGCAGACGATCCGGGCAGGCCGGCTATCGCGTTCGCGGTTGAAAACAATTTTCCGAACACCGCGAAAGTTTTCTCCAACGGGGAGAAAACAGAAATCATTTACGCGATTTACCCTACCCGTGCATACTACGCGGAATCGGTCGAAAAAAATCCGAAACAAGAATCCAAACAGAAGGAGAATTAATGATGAAAACCGGAAAACTCCATTACGCCTGGATTATCCTTATCGCGTGCTGCCTGCTGCAGGTGGCGGGTATCGGTGTTATGTCCAACACATCGGCGTCCTTTATCACAGCTGTGTGTTCCGACCGAAATCTTGAGTTTGTCGAAGGCGCTTATAAAACAGCATATGACACGAAATATGACGAGCTTGTTGCCGGAGGCGCGCAAACATCACAGGCAGAAGAACAAGCCGCGGCTTATGCCGAAAAGCAGTATATTACCTACGCGACGCCGAACTTCGCCATGTATATGGTTCTCCAGGGAATTGTCACAGGCCTTACCATTTTCTTCGTCAACAAGATTCTGAAAAAGTTTGACATCCGGGCGATACTGCTCGTCGGGACGATCGTTACCGTCGGCACATTCGCGCTGATGTCCACCTTCACGCAGCTATGGCAATGGTACGCCGCGGGAATCGTGCTCGGCATCTCCACGGCTATTATCTGGTTCCTGCCCGCCCCTGTTATGATCGGCAACTGGTTTCGCAAGCATCTCGGCCTCGCCATGGGTATTTCAACCGCGAGTGCTTATATAGCGGGTATGGCGGTCAACCCCATTATCGCTAAAGTTTTTGTCAAAAACTGGGGTTGGAGCGGCTCTTATATCACGATCGCCGCTATCTCCCTTGTCATCTCGCTGTGTGTTATCTTCCTATGCCGTATGAAACCCGAAGATAAGGGGTTGGCTCCTCTGGGCGCTGATGACGCCGAAGTGCTCAAAGCGCTCGCGGCGAAAAACAGCCCGGCTGCGGCGGGTGCCGGCATGGACGCCAAAAAAGCGTTCCGCAGTTCGGCGTTTATCATGATTGTGGTCGCCGCTTCCCTGGTCGCGTACAACGCCACGCATATGAATGTCGCGGGTAATTTCGGCGCGGCAATCGGCCTCGGGGCAAACGCTTCCTATGTCGTTTCGGCCATTCTTCTGGGCGGAATCGTTTTCCGGCTGCTCTACGGCCTTCTCAACGATAAAATCGGCCTCAAGAAAACCATCGGCATCGGTGTTTTTGTTGAAATCGCGGGCTTCCTGGGTCTGATTGTTGCCGACAATAACATAGACGCGAAAGCGGTAGCTTTCATCGGCGCGTTTTTGATCGGTTCGATGGCTGCCATTTCGGGCACACTGATGCCCATCCTTGTCCGGCAAACCTTCGGCGGAAAGAATTTCAGCGCAATTTACGGCGTTGTCATGGCTATCGTCGCCCTGTTCGGTTCGACCGCGGTATTTATCGTGCCGACAGTAGCGAAGCTATCGAGCTACACCGTCACTTTCACTATTGCCATTGTTTTCTGCCTCATCATTTTCGCATGTGCGCTCGGCGCGCTCAAGAAAGGTGAAAAACTTATAGCGGACAGAAAAACGGCGGAAGAAGCGGCGGAAAAAGTAGCGGAATAAACACGCAGAAAATAATGTTTGGAGGTGCTGAAATGAACTGGAAAGAAAAATACGGTGAATGGGGCGTTGTCCTCGGCGCCACGGAAGGTATGGGTCAGTGCATGGCGGAAGCCATTGCAGAGAGAGGCATGAATGTTGTGCTTGTCGGCCGGCGCGAGGAAATGCTCAGGGATCTCGGCAAAGAAATCAGCAAAAAATACGGGGTTGCTCACAAGGTTGTCCGTGCCGACTTCGCGGTGGACGGCTGCGTGGAAACCGTCACAAAAGTAACGGATGCGTTGGATATGGGCTTTATGTCCTATGTGGCGTGCAGCCACCAATTCGGCAAAGTACAAAATATGCCGTGGGAAGACCATTGGAGAATGATGAATGTGAATGTCATTTCCTTCATGAAATTCATGTACCATTATCTTGCCATCTTCGCCAAGCAGGACAGAGGCGCGATCATCAACATCTCGTCGCTCACAGGCATTACTTCGTCACCCTACATCGCCCAATACGGCGCCGGGAAGGCTTATATCTTAAAAATGACGGAGGCTGTCGCGTATGAATGCGCGAAAACCAATGTCGATGTTCTCGTAATCACAGCCGGTTCGACCATCACACCGACATGGCTTAAAAATCAGCCGGGCGGCCCCGCAGGGGAAGCGGCGAGGAAAAAGGCCATGCTGCCGGAAGATGTTATAGCGGAAGCGGTTGAAGAACTCGGTAAGAAGCGTTCGATCGTCGCGGGTGACGGCAACAAAGCCGCCGTGAGGCATTTCCTCACAGACATGACAGCTGATGAACAAGCCGCCATGATGGGAAGCTATTACGAATCATAAACGAGTTGGAGGAAAATAAAATGAGAATGAAAGACAAAGTTGTTCTGGTTACCGCGGCTGCCAACGGCATCGGTCTTGCTTGTGCGACCATCTGCGCAAAAGAAGGCGCGTCGGTTTACCTTGCGGACTACGCCTTTGACCTGGCGAAAGAAAGAGCAGCGGCGCTGACCGCCCAGGGTTTTAAAGCAAGCGCGCTGTACTTCAACGCCTTGGAAAAAGAAACGCACGCGGCGGTTGTGAACGAAGTCATCAAAAACGAAGGCAAAATCGACGGGTTGGTTAATGTTTACGGAGGAACAACCGCAGGCAAGGATAAAACCATCTTTGAAGAGAGTTACGAGGACTTTATCCGTTTTGTCGACAACCATTTGGCAAGCGTATTCCTCACTACGCAAGCCGCTGTCCGCAGCATGGCGGCGACGGGCGGCGGGAGCATCGTCAATATTGCTTCGATTTCGGGTGTTGCGCCCGACCTTACCTCAATCGCTTACGGCACAAGCAAAGCCGCAATCATCTACCTGACCAAGCAGATTGCCGTTCAAGCGGCGAGGGCCAACATACGCTGTAATTCTGTCGCCCCGGGCATGACCGCGACAGACGCGGTTAAAAAACATGTCACGGCCGAGTTCCAAGAATTTTTCCTTCGCCATACGCCTATCAAAAGGATGGCGGAGCCGGAAGAAATCGCAGCGGCGGTGCTCTATTTCCTGAGCGATGAGTCCGCCTACACCACAGGCCAGAACATCACCATCAGCGGCGGATTCAGTTTGGCGCAACCCACCTTCGCGGATATGATGGCGATGGCGGGCACCCAGTTAAAAGACGCCGAATCATGAGGGTCGACCGCAGCCTCCACGGATGAGACGCAACCTCACTTTGAGCGGAAATCGCCTGTTAAAGCGGTTTTCGCTCTTTTGAGCAATTGGACGAACTGAACGAATCAACACGGCAGTGTCAAAATTGATATATCCCCGCGCTATCCGGCAATTCGTGAACCGTATGCTTAATTGCCTTGACTAATAAATCTTGAGCAGTGTATAATCTACTCACATATAGGTATTTAAACAATGGGGGAAGATGGCATGTTGGAAACTATCCGAAACATTATTTGGGAATATCTCAACGACAAGAGTGTTAAGATCGAGCCGGAATCGGTGCTTTCCGCCGACCTTGGTATCGATTCTTATGAATTTGTCGACATCATTTGCGCGCTGGAAGAAAAGTATCATTTGGATATTGAAGAACGCGTGTTCAAGAAGTTCAGAACCGTTCAGGATATTATCAGTTATCTGGAAGCGAATGTGAAGTAAATATGAAATTTATTTTGAAAGCAACGGGCAAAAAAGGGCACATCATCAGCGATCTCCGGCACCTTGTTTATTCGGCAGCAGAGCTGTACGGGGAAAAGGCATTCTATACCTATAAGGATAATCAGGAAACGCTGCATTATTCTTATGCCCGTATGTGGGACGAGATGAATTGTGCCGGCACCGCCTTGGCAAAGCTGAACCTGATGGGGCACGGCGTTGCGGTTACCGGAAACGCGCATCCGCATTATGTGACCGCGTATTTAGCAACCGTCAATGGCGGCGGATATATTGTCCCGCTTGACAGCGAGATTTCGGCGGAACAGACCATTAACTTTATTGAGCGCGGCGATGTGGATACGGTCTTCTTCACCAGTTCACAAAACAGCAAAATCGCGCAAATCGCGCCGCAGCTTAAAAATGTCAAACTCTTTGTCTCCATCAATCCCGATGAGGATTTCCGGTTTTCGGATAAAGTCATGACGATGGATGAACTCATTGCCTTGGGGCGTGAGGAAATAAACACCGGGAATATGCAATACAGAGCACATGAAATTGACATGCAAAAAATGTGCGCCATCCTCTTCACCTCCGGAACTACCGGCACCAGCAAGGGCGTTATGCTCAGCCAACACAACCTCACCGCCGCCATCAACGCGGCTGTACAAACCATGCCGTTTGAGGACGATGTGAGAAGCCTTTCCATACTGCCCCTGCACCATGCCTATGAGATGGTCTGCGAGCATTTGTCAGCCATGGTTGTCGGCGCGGAAATCTGTATCAACGACAACATCAAGAACATCAAGCGCAACCTGATAATTTTTAAACCCAACGGTCTTGAGGTGGTCCCTCTTTTCATCGAGACTATGTACAAAAGAATTTGGGACGAGGCGCGTAAAAAGGGCATGGACAAAAAACTGAAATTCGCCCTGAAATTGAGCAACGCTTTGCTCCGCATCAGAATTGACATTCGCGAAAAACTCTTTAAAGAGGTCACCGCAGCTTTCGGCGGAGAACTTAAAATGATGATTTCCGGCGGCGCTCCGCTGGACCCCGAACTGATCATAAACTTTTACGCGCTGGGCATCGTCATTCTCGAAGGATATGGCATCACCGAGTGCGCACCGCTGGTTTCCGTCAATCTGCCGGAAAAAATAAAGCCGCATTCGGTCGGGCATCCGGTGATGGGCTGCACTGTGAAAATCGACACGGAATCCGATGACGCGGACGGCAATACGGGTGAAATACTTGTCAAAGGTGAGAATGTCATGCTGGGGTATTTCAAGGACCCTGAAGCGACCCGTGAAGCGTTTACACCGGATGGCTGGTTCAAAACGGGCGATTTTGGCTATATTGATAAGCAGGGGTATATCTATATAACAGGCCGCAAAAAGAACATCATTATCACGAGCAACGGCAAAAATGTTTATCCGGAAGAGTTAGAGGAATACATCGATAAAATTGAGCTCGTCGAGGAATGTGTCGTTCTGGAACGCAAAAAAAGCGGAGCTCAGGTCATCGCCGCGGTCGTTGTCCCCAATGAGGAGCTCACCGAAGGGATGACCGAAGAAGAAATTAAACAGAAAATCAAGGCGGAAATTGACCTTATCAACAGCGGGCTTCCCCCTCACAAATTCATTTACGATGTTGAAATCCGTCATGACAAATTCGAACGAAACAGCACACAAAAAATATTAAGATATAGGGTTCACTAAAAGACGAGCACAAAGTGGCCGTACAAGGTTGAGCGTGTTTTTCCATTACAATCCACTATGCGAAGACACATTAAAAAAGAGGCGCGGATTTTTGTCCGCGTCTCTTCTTCGTTAAAATGGAGTTTATATTACCGGATTAATAGTTGTTGCTTTTCACTTCAAAATACGACTGCGGATGGTTGCAGGTCGGGCATACGGCCGGAGCGCATTTGCCCACATGCAGGTGCCCGCAGTTGCGGCAAATCCAAACAACTTCTTCTGTCTTTGCGAAAACGATGCCTTCTTCCAGGTTCGCGAGCAGTTGGCGGTAGCGTGCCTCGTGGCTGTTTTCGATTTTTGAAACCAGGGTGAACAGCGCAGCTATTCTTGTAAAGCCTTCCTCGGCCGCTTCGTCCGCAAAGCTCTTGTACATCTCGGTCCATTCGTAGTGCTCGCCTTCCGCCGCCGCGAGCAAATTCTCCGCCGTGTTGGGCACGCTGCCGCCGTGGAGTTCTTTGAACCACAGTTTGGCATGCTCTTTTTCGTTGCCTGCGGTTTCTTCAAAGATAGCCGAGATTTGCTCATAGCCCTCTTTTTTTGCCGCAGCGGCAAAGTAGGTGTACTTATTGCGCGCCTGTGATTCGCCGGCGAATGCCGCCATCAAGTTCGCTTCCGTTTTGCTGCCTTTAAATTCCATTGTTAAACCCTCCAAATATATTTTATTTACAGATTAGCTGAATGACATTATAACAAAGATTCAAGTGCTTTTCAAGCGTTCAAAACAAGTAATATCGCAGTACCCGTTTAAAAGCATATAAATACTTGCCCTACCGGCGAATAAATTGCTCCGGATTTTGTTTGATGTACGCCGCCGCAAGCTCGTATGGCTCTATCTGCTCCATCAGCAGGGCAAACGCCGCATCCTTTTCTTCAATCTGCTGGATGATGAGCGAAACTTCCTCGTTATCTTCGTCATAAGCCGCATACTCATCCTTGTAAAGTTCTTTAGCTTTACAGCCAAATATCAGCTCAACTGCCTCTCCGGCATAGTCTGTGAGGGGCTTTCCGTTCATTTTGAAGAATTCGCTGAGTTTTTGCGCACCGTCCGATAAAACATAGTATAGCGCGTAGATATGTTTTTGCGGTTGTGTCAAGCGATCAAACGCGGCGTTCATGTCACTTTCTTTTTCAAGGTCCGCCTGAATATTCAGCGCAATGCCGTCCACCAGCACTTTTGCTTCAGCGGACGCCACGAGTTCCGGTGTGAGGTGTTTAAAATCATTGCGGACTTGATTTTCATATTTGAGGCGCTCGACGATAATGTCCCGCGCTGCCCTTGTCTTTTTTGAAGCTTTAGCTGCTTTGATGCAGACGAAAACCGTGATAATGGAGATGACAACAAACGCAATGCTCAGCTGCCAATAATCGATAATTGCTTGCCACATAAACTTTTTTTCCTTTCTATTGTCAGCCTTTATCCTGCAAAAGCTTATAAATATCGCCCTTTTTATGCCCTGTCTGTTTTGCTGTGAGCTTTGCCGCCTCGTTTAGCGGCAAACCTTCGGTAATTTTTGCCCTTGCCTGCGCCACCGCCGCTTCAAGGGTTACAACATCCGCTTCCGGCGCCGGCGCGCCTTCGATGATTAAGACAATTTCGCCTTTCAGTGCAGCCTCGCTGTATTTCTGTGCCGCTTCGGGCAGCGTGGTGAGGATCACTTCCTCGTATATCTTTGTCAGCTCCCGGACAATCGCGATTCTCCGGCTGCCGAGGGCCGCTGCAAGGTCTTTGAGGGTGGAGGGCAGCTTATGCGGCGCCTCATAGAAAATCATCGTGCGGCGCTCGCTGAGCAGGGACCGGATATGCTCCCTGCGGCTGAGTTTGTTCACGCTCAAAAAACCTTCAAAAGTAAACCGCCCCGCCGGCATACCGGATACTGCAAGTGCCGACACAAATGCGCAGGGTCCGGGAATCACCTCTACCTGAATGCCGAGTTTATGGCACAGGCTCACCAAGTCCTCCCCGGGGTCGGACACCGCGGGCATGCCCGCGTCCGTCACCAAGGCGCAAACCTCCCCGCCTATAATCCGCGCGGCTATCTGTTCGCCTTTTTCAAAACGGTTGTGTTCAAAATAACTGACCATCGGCTTTTTAAGCCCGAAATGATTCAGAATTTTAACCGTTACCCGCGTATCCTCCGCGGCGATAAAGTCACAATCGCTCAGCGCCTGCAGCGCCCTTGGTGACAGGTCGCCCAGGTTGCCGATGGGCGTGCCGACAATCATTAGTTTGCTCAGTGGTATCACATCCTAATTGTAGGGCGAACAGTGTTCGCCCGTTTATGTGTTGCGGGATTTCGGGCGAACACTGTTCGCCCCTACAGAACATCAATTATTCCTATACGATCCGAGCACCGCGCGCATTTCTTCTGTATAACTGCCGTCTTCGTTATTGATCAGCAATTCCGGCTCGATTTTCATCCCGGGTTTGCCGCCTTTTCTGCCCTCAACCAAAACAAGCCAAGGGGCTTTGCCCGGCGATTGGGCAACCAGGCGCATCCTTTTGGGTTCTATGCCGGCTCCGCGCATGGCCGCAAACACCTCGCAGAGCCTTTCGGGCCGGTGGCACAGGCAAAACCTGCCGCCGAAGTTCAGCAGACCCGATGCCGCCGCCGCGGCATCCGCCAAGGAGCAAAACACTTCGTGCCGCGCGATCAAATCGGCTTCCCCACGGCTTTTGATGCCGGCATTCAGCGCCTTATACGGTGGGTTGATGCTCACCAAATCCCACACGCCCATCGGCAGGCGCCCTTTGAGTTCACGCAAGTCCGCTTCCACAATCGACAGCTTGCTTTCAAGCGCGCAAGCTTCGATGGCTGCGCGAACTTGTTCACAGGCGGCCGGCTGGATATCGACTGCCGTGATTTTTTCCGCCAAGCCGTCCCTGCACCAGAGCAGCGGGATAATGCCGCAGCCGGTACCCAAATCGCACACCTTATCTTTTCTTTTGGGCGCGGCAAAGTATGCCAAAAGCAGGGCATCGGTGCCGAAACCGTGTGCCTTGGAAACAACGGCGGAAATGCCCAAACCCAAATATTCAACTCTTGTTTGAGCCATTGCGCGCCTTCCCTTTCCTGTTTGCCTTGTCACCGTTCGCTTGTGTTCTTTGATTTTATGGATGATTGCTTTAGAAGTCTATCACAATCACGCTGTGGATATCAAGCCGTTGTATTTGAACGCTCAGCAAACCGCCGTCATAACGATAATCCGGCTGTTTGTTGCCCGGCTGAAGTGTTACAGAAAGCGGCTTTTCGGTCAGTTCAAGCAGCACTTCAAAATCAACAACCGGCGGAATCATATCAAATGTTCTGACACGGATATCCCCGTGTTCCCCGGCGGTGTTGAGCAGATTGATCATCAGCCTGCCGTCTTTTTCCATCAAGGAAGCATCGATGCAAGCCGGCGCGCGCAGTGTCAGACGCGGCCGCGCCGTTTGGAGAACCAGGGTCTTGATATAATCCCTCATCGCGGCGGACCTGGATGCCAAGTACCCGTTTTCGCCGCGGAAATACACCCCGGCGATTTTGCCTTTGCCGTAAGCCGCAACGGTTGCCGCCGGATAAGACGCCGCGCCGCGGTTGTCCGCTGTGTATATTTTACCCAGGCTATGCGCATTTACCGTTTCAACCGGCGCGTAAACCGTATCGAGCCCGGCCAGGTAACTGCCCTGTTCGATGTAGATGACCGGTTCATCTTTTTGTTCCCCGATTTTCACACCCAGTTCCGCCTCAAATACCCTTGCGATATTCGGGCCGCCCGCGATCACCGTCCCGCCGGCCTCTACATAAGCCAGCAGTTCGGTTTTCAGTTCGTCTTCTATGACGCGCCAGTCCGGCAGAACAAGCAGCCGGTAATCCTTCATGCGGCCCGTAATCTGATGGGTCATCAACACTTCGGTTGAAAATCCGCAGTCGCACAAGTAACAGGTCCAGGTCTTCATATCGTCGACTGTTTTTTCGCCGTAGCAGGTAAAGATGTTTTTCTTGTCCGCGTAAAAGCCCTTTGTCGAGTAAATCACCCCGACATCCGGCACCGCCTTGGCCCGAAAGCACCACGCTTCGCGCTCACGCGCGAATTCCGCCACCGCCTTCATGTTCGGGATGATAAAATCCTGAACGGTACCAACGAGCTGTTTGTTGTAAATTTGGAAGCCGCCGCCCAGCGCGATAACCACCGCGCCCTCCTGCTTGAGCTGTTCGCTTGTTTTGCACACATGGTAACCGTCTTGAATATTGAAGCCCCACGCCATCAAGTCCCATGGCATATTTTGGTTCATGATGCAGCGGGCTTCAAACCGGGCGGTATTGACCGAATCCGACGGCGAATAGTCGCCGGAAATAAAATCGACAGCAACCGTCGGTTTCTCCGGCACAAAGGAGGTATACAGCCAGTTGCTCGCCACTTGGAAATCCGGCGCAACTTTTTTAGCCTCTGTTGCATACCGGTTTACATAATCGCGAAACCCCCGGCGGAAAAACTCGAGCAACTCTTTATAACCCTCGTCCTCCGGCTTCGGCATGGTTTCCGCCCCGGTTTCTTCCTGCCACCGTTTGGCTGCCCACCTGCTGTAATCGGGCACCGTGCCCCAGCAGTCGCCGTCCACCCAGACACCGTCCATCCTGTAGTCAAGGGCTAATTCATTTAACTGCGGGATCATCAGTTCATCAAGGTACGGCCCGAATACGGACATCTTTTCTTTGCTCGTTTCGCCCTTGCTGTTAACGGCGCACCATGCCGGGTGCTGTTTTGCCGCTTCGTTGTCCCAAACGCCGGAATAATGCGAGAAGAGCGCGACACCGTATTTTTCCGTGCAGTCGCGCCACATCCTCAAAATATCCGCCTTGATCTCCGGCGCGGGGTTGCCCGCTTTGGTCGGATAGCTCGAAATACCGGGATGCCCCTTGGTGTCACACTGGATATAATCCGGTTTGACTTGAGTGATCAGTGTTTCGATGAGCGCCGGGTCGCTGTTTTCACCGATATTTTTTTGGTCGGGCTGCGCGTGAAAATCAAAGTGGAGCCCGAAAAAAGAATCTTCTCTTTTCCTTTTTGCCATGGCGGTCAGCCTCTTCCCCTTATTATTTTATCTCGATTTCGCACGCTGCGGTGCCGGCTTGGAGGCAAACCGGCGTTTCGAAAACGATTGCCCCGTTTTCCGCCTTGAATTTTATACCTTTTCCGCCGGCAAGAACATCGGTAGGGGTCATGAACGGCAGCTTGAGCCGTGCAAGCTTCAACCCGCCGTACAGGACGCTGATTCGAACGGTTTGATCGGTTCTTTCAAACAAACCCCATCCCGAATCCAGTGACCAGAAGAATTTGCAGCAGCCCTTTACCGCCGGATGAAAGCCGATGGTTAAATTCGGCATATCAAATGCAAAGCCGGAAAACGCGAGCAAGGCGGAATAACTCGCCATCGAACGCGCGTAATTGCTGCCGCACTCAATTTCGTTCCAGGGGTTGCGGCGGCAGCCGTTGTAGCGGTCGCGTACGGCCTTGATGAGTTCCACGCCCTCGTCAATCATCCCTTCCTGTATCATATGCACCGCCGCCTGGTACTCAAAGCCGTGCATCGTTTCTTCCGAATACGGCACCGGTATCACCGGCTTTTTGGCAGAGTCCGGCCATTCGCAGATGACCGTACCGCGCTCGTCATTGAGGCAGTAAATCCGGCAGGGGTTGAAGTGATTGCGCATGTCCCGCTTATAATTGAAGTTATAGATGGTTTCAAGCGCTTTTTTCACCCTGCCCTTATCAAATATCTCGCCCAGCCCGCAGATGTTGGCGTGCCACTGCGCCAGCACCTGGTCTATGGCGGAGCCTTCGCCGATTTGATATTTGATCTCTTTCGCCTCAAAATTCCAGTAATTGATCACAAATTCATAAGGTTCAATGATCGACTCATCTTTTAGGTCAATTTTTTGATAGTAGAAACGCCCGTTAAACAGGTTCGCTTCCACCCAGGCTTTGCCCTTTTGGAACAGACCGCTGCATTCTTTTGCCGTATCCGTTTCGTCCAGGTATTCCGCCATCTCGGCCGCGGCTTTCAGCGCAGCGAGGTAAAAACCGGTAAGCCAGGAGTTGGGGCCGAACAGCTCCATATCCAGCGTATGGTGCTGCCTGCCGTGCAGCACGCCGGTTTTATCGGGGTCCCATTTGTCATAGTTTTTATCGGACCAGGCGTATGCAAGATTCTTTTTAACCCCCGGCCAAACCGATTGCAGCCATGCTTTGTCCCCGCATATCTTCCACTCGCGGTAAACCTTGATGACGCCGCCAAATTGTCCGTCCGCGCAGGGTCTGAAGGTGCCGCGGTCCCTGCCCAAGGGCAGTTGCAGGCGGAAGGTCATAGCGCCGGCTTCGTTCATGTTGTATTGATAATCCAGTTCCCGCATCGAACGCTCCAGCGCAGGGAACAGGAACGGCAGCGCGTACGCGTAGTTCCATACATGCGTGCAGGAACCTTCGCAGCACCCGCCGTCGCAGTGGCAGCCTTCAAAGGCGTAAAACGAACCGTCCGGGAGCCGCAGGCAGGTGGGCGTTTTCAAAACAGAGATATTGGCGGTCACCGCGTCAAGCACACTCGGCGGCAGCGTGGAGGCGTACAGCGTGTCGCTAAAGAGCAGCGAATCCGCTTTCAGTCGCTCGTAGTGTTCAAACGCGTACACCGCGCAGCTTTCGGACCCGCTGAAAAGGGACGCGTAATAGTTTTGCCAGGTTTTGGGTTCACATTCACCCGCGCAGTCGCATTTTTCCGCGTTCCAGTAGTTGACGCAAGTCGGATAATACCAGGCGACAACAAAACGGACCGTTTCATTTGCGCCGGGTGCGACTTTGACGCGTGCGGTAAGCGTTGCCGTGTCCTGCTTTTCGGCCTGCTCATCATAATCCCGCGCGGGCAGGCTGCCCGGCTTTGTAAAATCACGCCAATAAACGCCGAGCGCGTCGAACCATTCACCCCGGTACCAGTAGTTTTGTGTGTCCGCAGCGCCGCAATCGGTCGCGGCGCACATATTGCCGTATTCCGGTTTTTGAGTCGTATACCGCTCATTGTCCAGGCTGATAAAGGAGATGCCGCCTTGCTTGCCGCTGCGGTTGATGTTTTTGCTTTTAGCGGGATTGGTCAAACTGAAAGCCGCCGTATAGGTCAGTTCTTCCGCGGAGGTATTGCGGAAGATCACCTCAAAAAACGCCGCGGGCAGGCTCGAATCTTTGGCGTTGAGCGGAATAAAAGGATTAAACGCCGTCAGTGTCACCGCCCCCGGAAAGCGGCTGTCTGTAAAATCCAGCGAGGCGAAAGGGAACTTCGCCGTAAAACGGCTGTTCTCAAAATGAGGCAGCCCGGTCAAAGCGGAACGGCTCACACCAAAACCGAAACCGCCGAAATTGCCGCCGTTGGGCTCGCCGGAGTACGGCGGCTGCAAATCGCCGTTGAGCACGCGGGCGTCGAGCACACCGGCCTCATTCTCCGCTTTCACCGCGATATGGGTGAACCCGTTGTAACTGTTTTTGTTGGGTCTGTTAAAGATTTCAAAGTCAATAAGCCGGCCGTTGCCCCCGAGCCCGATGCAGCCCGCGCCGATCCCCCCCAGGGGGAAAGAGATTTCTCTCGTTTGCTGCCCTGCATAGCGAAAACCTGTTGTACTGTTCATCTTTACTACCTTCCTTTCCGGGGAGTTGTTGTGTGAAAAAAAGCGCCTGAGCAATGCTCAAGCGCTTTTTTCGTTTTGGATTACTCGGCGGGATTGGGTGCCGAAACCGGACACACCGAAGCGCAGTTGCCGCAATCGGTGCAGAGTTCCGCGTCGATGATGTACTTGCCGTCGCCCTCAGTTATTGCTTCCACCGGGCACTCGGACTCGCACAAACCGCAAGCGATACAATCGTCATTGATAAAAAATGCCATGTTACAAACCTCCTTATAAAAATCATTACTTATTTTAACACAAACTTTGAAAAATGCAAGCTAAATTTATATTTCAGTAAGGCAAATTCGCTCTACTCGATATGCTTGAGTGCTTCCATCTCTTGCCGCGCGACACGAATGGGCACATCCTTGACGATTTTGACATCGTCGCGGTGGAAATAGGTCGGTCCGCCCTCCTGGTGCCGCTCGAGGCGCACTTTGAGCCTGCCGGTTAACAAACTGACTTCCGTCACAACGCCCCTGCCGTCCGCCGTGTCCACAATCGCGCCCTGTTTGGGTGTGATTTTCAGCAGATGCTCATAGGCGTGCTGTTCATATTTCAGGCAGCACATCAGCCTGCCGCAGGTGCCGCTGATTTTGACGGGATTGAGCGAAAGGCCTTGTTCTTTGGCCATTTTGATGGATACCGGCTGAAAATCACCCAAAAATGTACTGCAGCAAAAAGCTCTGCCGCACATCCCGAGCCCGCCGATCATTTTCGATTCATCACGCACGCCGATTTGCCGCAACTCGATACGGGTGCGGAAAACGCCCGCCAAATCCTTTACCAGCTCACGGAAATCGATGCGTCCGTCCGCGGTAAAGTAAAACATCGCCTTGCTGCCGTCAAAGGTGAATTCCACATCAACCAGTTTCATTTCCAGCTTGTGCTGCGCTATCTTCTGCGTGCACACCGCGAAGGCCTCTTTTTCTTTTGCCGCTGATTTTTCAGCCGCCGCCAGGTCTTCGGGCGTTGCGATGCGGACGAGTTTTTTCAGGGGCTTCACAATCTGGTCGTCGGGCACATCGCGGTTTTCCATTGCGACCTCTCCGCACTCCAAACCGCGCGCCGTTTCCACAATAACCCGCTCGCCGTGTTTCAATTTTTTATCTTCCGGGTCAAAATAATACACTTTGCCAATCTCTTTGAACCGGACTCCGATTACCTCTGCCATTTTTATGACCATACCTTCCAAAGTTTGGTGTCCCCAAAACTTTACTTGAAATTTATTTTTAACCGCGCAGCCTGCTGCAGATTCTTGTAACGAGCAGGTTGTTGTTTGCGCTCCTTTGCGTCGCCTCGATTAACAGCCTGATTTCATCAATCAGTCGAAGCAGTTTTTCCCTCGACAGTTTTTCCGCCAGTACCTGTGCCGCCTGCGGCGACGCGGAAAAGCACTCGCCCCCGCTGATTTGCAGGATCAGCGCGTCCCGTATGATCAGCTCCAACTCCGGCAGGCACAATGCCGGCAGGCTCTTGTCTTTTTCAAACACGGCCGTCTTTTTCAGCAATTCATAATCGTGGGGCGCCGTTAACGCAACGGCCATTTCCGCGGCTGTTTGCGCCGCGAGCTCACTCTTTTTCGCCCGGATGCCGTCGGTCAAATCAAGCTGGCCGAGGCTGAAACAAGCGGCTCTGGAAAGGACAGTCGGCAATAATATGTTTTTGCTTGTGCATTCCATGATAAAACAAATATAGCCGGGCGGTTCTTCCAGAACCTTTAAAAAAGCATTCTGCGCCTGCTCATTCATCAACTGCGCTTCCAGCAGAATGTAGACTTTTGCATCTGCCTCGTTGGGCACGATGTATGCTTCTTTCCTGAGTATCCGGATTACTTTCACGCTGAACTGTTTGCGGTCCTTTTCCTTTTGGATCTCGTTGATATCCGCGTGGTGCAGTGTTTGGCTGAGCAGTTTTTCCCCCGCGAACTTTTTATCCTCCAGCTTGGTGCCAAAGCACTTGACACACGCTGCGCAGGCTTTGCACGGACGGCCTTGCCCGGCTTTGCACACCAACGCGGCCGCGAGGAGCCTGGCCAGCTTCACGCGGGTGTCCGCATTGCCGCCTTCGAGGATGATCGCGTGGGGCAGTTTTCCGGCGTCAATCATATCGGAAAGACTTTGTTTTAATCTGCTGTTGAGTTCCATCCCTTGGAAATTCATGCAAGCCTTCATTCCGCGCCGCTTCGTGCGCGGCGCCTGCGTTCAATTGCTACAGCTTAAAGAATTGGTCAACATCCAGCACAAATACTGTCGCGCCGCCCACGGTCACCTCAACGGGCATTGCCATAAAGGTTTCGTTGGAAAACGAGGGACTCGTTTCCACCATCTGGGTCCGCTTGCTGCTGCAACGGCGGATAATGTCGGTGATCTCGCTGACTTTTTCCTCATTCGCGCCGATGAGCAGCGTGGCATTGCCCGCCCTCAAAAATCCGCCCGATGTGGACAGTTTTGTGGCGCTGAACCCGTTCTTGGACAATTCACCGAGCACGGAATGGCTGTCGTCGTTGTTGACAATCGCAATAATTAACTTCATCCTTATCGCCTCCGCAATTTTGTAATTTAATTATAGCGTATAAATGCTTATTTTACAACGGTTATATCGGAAAAACCGTATTCGGCAAGGATTCCCGCCGCTTCGGATGTAATCATTTCGCCAGGCATCACAAACGGGATGGCCGGCGGGCAGGGGCAAACCGCCGCGCAGGCTGTTCTGCCGGCTGATGCTTTCACGGGCACAACAGTTTTTGCCGCCAGGAGCGCCTGCCGCGGTGTCAGCACCGCTTTTGGCATCTCTGCCGGAGAAGACTGCCCGGTAACAGGGCTGTTTTCTCCCGTCAAACAAACCGGTATCTGTTCCAACGCCCGAACAAGGCGTTCATAATCCCCTTGTGTATTGAACGGCGACGGGATGAGGATAACACCTTCCCGCCCGGCATATTCCGGTTCCGTTGCGTTTTCCCGCAGGATTTGCCCGGCCCTGCCGCCCGCCGCACCTGCCGTACCGGGTTGAAAGGCGACGCGCAGCGGGTCGCATTCCCCCTGCGGCAAAACAAAGCCCTTCCCCCGCATAAAAGTTTTTATCGTTTCGGTTTGAGCGGCAGCTTTTTTCATCGCGTCCGCGCCGTTTTCCGCAAGCCATGCTCTGCACAGGTCCAGCGACAGCATGATGAGATAGGACGGGCTGGTGGACCCGAACAGCGCGAGTGCTTCCCGCGCGCCGGACAGGTATTTTGCATCGGCAATGTTCAGCCACGCGCCGCCCGTGAGCACCGGCAGTGTCTTATGCGCCGAATCGGCGCTCATCAGCGCTCCCTGAACCAGCGGGCCCAGCGAAGGGTTTATGAACTGCAGGTGCGTGCCGTGCGCGTTGTCCACCAGCACCGGCACACCGTATGCTGCGGCCTCTTTGGCAATCGCGGCAATATCGCTCATCACGCCGAAATAATCCGGTGTTGTCAAAAAAACGCCTTTTGCGTCCGGGTGTTGCGCGAGCGCCGTGCCCACACCTTGTGCCGTGATACGGCCGGCAAAGGCATCCCCCGCGGAGAGGTCCGGCATCACCCAAACCGGCGTGATATCCAGCAGCGCCATGGCATTCACCGCCGAGCGGTGAATTACGCGCCCGCAGATGAGTTTGCCGCCCTGCGGCACGGCAAGGCGCAGCATCGCCTGAATGCAAAGGGTACAGCCCCCGGCGCTCATAAAGGTGCCGGCGGCGCCGAACAGTTCCGCCGCCAGGCGCTCCGCTTCGGCAGTCGCGCCCTCGCCGTCAAACAGGCTGCCGGTGTCCGGTATTTCCGTCAGGTCAAACGGCAGAACAGCCGCCAGCGGCGCCAGGCAGTCCGCCGCGCCCTTGTGGGCGGGCATGTGGAAAGCCGAACGGTTCTTTTTGTTGTGTGCGATGATAGCGTTGTAGAGGGGTGTGTTCATGGGTTCACCTTTTATAGCGATCTGCGGCCGGCAATTTTGATGATGCAAAGTATTATACTAATCTCCATTTAAAAGATAGACAAGTCTATCTTTTAATCCGCTGTCTAAAGGACAGCGGGGGCAGCATGTGCTGCCGGAAATACCGTTCAATGCTATCTGTCTGCGGCTTGAGCCGCAGCGGCAAGCTTTGCTTGCCAATTAAAAATGTATCTACATTTTTAATGCAGAATAGTATTATATGATTCTATAGCTGTATGAAGAGTTCTCTTACGGATTCGATTACCGTTTCCCATTCCAAATCGGCGGCATAACTGAACTTTTTGCGGTAATTACCCCATAATCTAATGATTTCAGAATCATTCAGCACCTTTTCCAGCTCTTCGGACAGGTTATTAAAAAGCGATGCCGAACCTCTGTTTTTGGCGGTTGCTTCAATGGCTTGCTTAAGCAGTGAATAGTCAATGTTTTCGGACTGTAATGTTTTTAGAATGTGAAGGTCATAAAAATCCCTCATACGGGTATTTGCAATCCCGCGCGAAATGATCGTCTCCATCTTTTCTGCCAACACCGTTTCAAGATTATATGCATAAATCTTGATAATACGATTTTCTAAAAGCAGTTTATAATTAAAATGAGTTTCAGCAGGCGAGATGACATCACCTGCTGTAATATCAACCTTGAGCGGAATGATCGTTTTATCAACCTGCGCGGAAAAGCTCAAACGCAAACATGGATATTCTGCTTCTTCGCGAATTTCGGAAATATTCAGTAATGTAATGTTGATATCATCTTCTACCGGAATTTGAAGTATTTCATCAAATATACTCCGCAGGTTTTCCTCATTTAACGGATAGCCTTTAATCGTGGCATCCATGTCTATCGTAGACCGGGCATCCAGGCCTACCATGGCTGCTACCAACATACCGCCTTTCAGAATAAAATGCCGCTTATATTGCGAGAGTGATATCCTTTCCAGGAGCCGTTCAAGCATATAGTTGCGTAATAAAACCTGTGCATCAATATTGTTGTTTGCCAGATTGCGAATTAAATCTTTGATTTGCCTTGATTTCATCAGAGCAATACCCCCAAATACTGTCTTGCTGGTTTTTCTATTTTAAACACTTTTGCGTATTCCATAAAAAGAGGCAAGTTTTTTTCTTTGCGGGAGGCAAAGCGTTTTAGAGCTGTTCCGAGCATGTCACCATCCATTTGGTTGCGGTAACGGATAATATCGCAAACGGTTCTTTCGAGATTGTATACAGAAATATCCCTGCCATGAATAGTTTTTGCTGTTATTTTGCCAAACTCATGCAATACTTCATTCACCGTATAAACGATAAGCCCCGACTCCCGCAGCCTTGCAACGCCATACCCCCTCGGCACACATACGGAATATTGCAATGGGTCCCTGTCGGTAAGCTCATGGATATACAGTGCTGTTTCATTTGAAAAAATGATTTTTTCGGAACGGGCTTGAATCAAATACATGGTATCTTCAAAAGCATCCGGAGATAAATAGACACCATGCGCAACGCGCTGCAGTCTGCCTTTTTCAACAAATAAAGACAAATACTGCCTCGGAATTCCGATGCTTTCGGTGTCTTTTGTTTTTACCATACCGTTTTTTGATTCAATAAGTTCAGAAAGCTTCGCAGCATTATCCATTTTAACACCTCTATTTTGCAATGGTGCTACAATTATAACTAAATGTAGCACCATTGTCAATGTGCAATATTTTGTATTTATACTGAAAGGAAGATTATGTGTCGTTCCGGGTAGGATGCGCATTGCGGGTTTGCCTAAGCCCTCCTTTTCAAGGAGGGTGGAAGGCGATGGTATCGCCGGGGTTAGCCGTCGGGTGACTAAATCATCAGGCAAGGAATTCCAACACCAGCGGGCTTTTTAGCATGTCAGCGGGCTTCGCGAGCGC
>CAZTCR010000010.1:0-88267 GCA_964612185.1 uncultured Eubacteriales bacterium | reverse complement strand
CTAAAGCGCTCTCACTCCCCCGGCATAGCCGGGGGTTTATTGGTTAATACCAAGACAAAACCCTTAAGGCATAACGCTTTAAGGGTTTTCTTTGTTTTTGTATCTAAAATTTAAAAGTAAACTGCGTACCCTCGTTTTGTTTACTGTCCACTTCAATTTCAATATGATGCCTGTCTGCTATCTGTTTGGCAATCGAGAGCCCGAGCCCCGTACCCTTTTTGTTTTCCGCCGATTTCACCGAATAAAAACGGTCGAAGATATGCGGCAAATCATCTTTCACAATCCCGATACCGTTATCTTTGATGGTAACGGTTTTATCTTTAAGCGTTACTTTGACAATGCCGTTTTGATAAGAAAATTTTATGGCGTTGTCCAGCACAACCAAAAACATTTGGCGCAGCCTGCCGTGGTCGCCCGTTACCGTGCAGTTTTCTGTGTCCAGCTCCGCTGCGACCTCAACATTTTTCATCCCTGCCATATGCTGTCCGGTTCTCACCACATCGTTTAACACATCACATAGACTCAGTTCCTGCGTCTCGATTTTAAAATCGGGGTTTTGCAGGCGGGACAAGTCCAGCAGGTCATCCACCAGCCGCTGCAAAAAGATGCTCTCGGCCAGCATTTGGCTGTGATAGGTTTCCACCTGCGCCGGGTCTGTGACAACCTTGTCGCAAAGTGCCTCAAGCGAACCGCGAATCACCGTCACCGGCGTTCGGAGTTCGTGTGATATGTTGGCGACAAAATCCCGCCGCAACTGCAGCAATCGTTCGCTTTCCTGCGATGCGAGCCCGAGTTGTTCGCTCAACACATCAATGGCGGCGGCGAGCTCGCCGATCTCATCTTTTTGCACAACCCCGGTCTTCGCGCTGTAGTCGCCCTCTGCCAGCTGAGCGGCAGTGTTCTTCATTTTACGCAAGGGCTTTGTAAAGGATAAGGAAAGAAAAACCGAAAGAATGATTGCCAACGCCAGCGCCGCGAACATACTGATGGCTAACATATAAAAGCCTTGCGCTGTTGCCTTGGTAATACCTTCCACCGGGGAATGAAGCAGCAGTGCGCCTACAACCTTTCCCCCCGCATAAATGGGGGTGCCGACGGTTAATGAAGGTTTTTCCAAAAGATTGCTGAAACCTTCGCTGAAAGCGGTTTCACCCGTAAAGACTCTATCCACAACCGTTTCCGCATCCTGCGGCAAATCGGCATAACTGTATGTGCCGCTGCCCATTCTGCCGTTTGTTATCAGCTCCAGGTCTTCGTCCACCACCCAAACATCACTGAAGGCGACTTTATCCAAAGCACGCAGATAGGCGCCGTATCCGCCTTGTTTGCCCGCGCCCGACCTGTTCCCCGCGCTTCCTCCATTTTCGCCATAAGCCTCCGAAAGCGTAGCGGCAATCGACAACGCGCGTTTTTCCAAATCGGTCTTATAAAGCTCAATGGTGTGGCTCCTGAAAAGCACCATGAATATCCCGCCGATAATAACCGAAAACAGCAGGATGACTGCCGAAAAATACAGGGTCAGCTTCAGAGCAATTCTATTGTTCATTGATTGCCACCTCGAATTTATACCCGACACCCCAAATTGTTTTAATCTCCCAGTTGTCGTGTTCGAATTCATCAAGTTTGGCGCGCAGGCGTTTGATATGCGAATCTACTGTGCGGCTGTCCCCAAAGTAGTCATACCCCCAAAGACTGTTGAGCAGGTTTTCGCGGGAGAATACTTTGTTTTTGTTTGTCGCCAGTGTCCATAGAAGCTCAATCTCTTTCTTTGTCAAAGATACATTCTGCTCGTTAACCGTTACCGTGTAATCATCTAAGTTAACAGATAGATTGTCAAAAGAAAATATCTGCACCTTTTTTGTATCCGTATTTGTCATTCGGCGCAAAACCGCCCGAACCCTCGCCATTACCTCACCGGGCGAAAAGGGTTTGACCATATAATCATCCGCGCCGATATCAAGCCCCATGATTTTTTCAAAGTCTTCTCCCCTGGCGGTAATCATGATGACGGGTGTGTTGGAGGTTTTTCGAATTTCACGGCAGACCTCAAACCCGTCCATTTTGGGCATCATCACATCGAGTAAGACGATATCCGGCGAAGCCTTGTGAAATAATTCGATGGCTTCAAGCCCGTCCCCTGCGATTCTGGTTGTGTACCCTTCTTTTTTAGCGTACTCTTCCAAAATCGAGCTGATTTGCTTGTTGTCGTCTGCTATTAAGATGGTCGGCATATCAATCACCCCCTGATTTACATCTATCATATTATACCATAAAATACAGCACCTATACAAAGAATACCGATGCCGCCGCGCGGCAGGAAGGGCAGCGCCCGACAGGAATTCTTCAAAGTGTAACAAAATCTTAGATTTTGTTACTATTATACCATTATAGAATAACAATGTGACGAAAGTGTGTTTTTTGATAAAAAAAGTATCACAGATTCAATGAATAAAAAACACACTTTTGCCACACACATTCGGTATGATGGTGACATAGCAAACGAGTTGCTAAATAAATCCCCAAACAAAAGGAGGTCATTTCAAATGACAAAGATCAAAAGAGGACTCATCATCGGTTCAGTGGTACTCGCGCTTGGCGCAACATCCCTTACCGCGTTTGCGGTAAACGAACCCGCAGCAGATGCTGCACCCGCAACGGTATGCACCGCCGAAAACAAAGCGGAACGCCTGCAGGACAAGAAGGATTTCCTTGCTGCAAAGGTTCAAGCCGGAACCATGACGCAGGAAAAAGCGGACGAAATCATCGCAGCGCTCGAATCCGCCCAAGAAACCTGTGACGGAACAGGCTCGGCAAAAATCGGTCAAAAGTTCGGTGCCGGCTTTGGCGGCATGAACGGCAAAGGGCAAGGCAATAACGGCAACTGCAACGGCACAGGCGAACGCCAAGGCAACAGACAAGGCAACCAAGGCCAAGGCAACTGCGGTAACTGCGCGGACTAATCACCGGGTAAAGATGAGCAGCTCTGTGAGTAAAATCACAGGGCTGCCGCTTTTTAGCTTGTTATAAGTATTTTTTATACCCTAATAGGTATAAATAAAATGATATATTGAACAATCACACCCTTTCGGGACTTTTTTATAAATTCTGTTGACAATAACCCCTAAAGGGTATAATGTATACATGTGATTAGTATTATTGGAGGCGATAACATGAACGAAATTAACAAGTTTATAAAAGAGAACAGGAAAATGGCTGGCCTTACGCAAGAAGAATTTGCCATACGATCCGGCTTAGGGCTTCGTTTTGTTCGGGAGTTGGAACAAGGGAAAAAAACAGTTCGACTGGATAAAGTAAATGTAGCGCTTTCCATGTTTGGTATGGAAGCTATTCCGGGGAAGAAGGGTGAGAAATGATGGATTCATTCAGAACCGCCTACATATATGTCCGAAACACCTTCGCCGGTGAACTGAAAGAAACCGATGCGGGTTATTCATTTACCTATGATTCAAATTATCTTACCGGCGAAAATGCAAGTCAAGTTTCACTTACACTGCCTTTGCAGGCTGAAAGCTATCTATCCAATACTTTATTTTCGTTTTTTGACGGGCTTATACCCGAAGGCTGGCTTTTAGATGTGGTCACCCGTAATTGGAAGATTAATGTGAATGACCGTTTCGGATTGCTGCTTGTTGCTTGCAAAGACAGCATCGGAAATGTCAGTGTTAGGGGGGAGCGCATATGAATTGTTTATGTTGCGGAAAATTGCTTGCCTCCAATAATACTTCAGGCTGGCATAACGCATGTGTTAAACGCTTTTTTGGAACGACTGAAATGCCAGAGATTGACTTGAATGAAAAAACGCTGGAATTTCTTGCGACAGAGAGTACCAATAAAGGATATACCGTTCCGGGCGTGCAAAAGAAGCTGTCGCTTCATCTTTACCCCAATGCAGGAAAGTGTCGGCTGACGATTGTGGATTACCCGACGGGATATATACTCAAGCCGCAGGTTAAGGAATTTGAATCTCTGCCAGAATCGGAACAGCTTGTCATGCGTATGGCCGCTGCCAGCGGGATATCAACTGTGCCTAATGCCCTCGTGAGGAATGGGGACAGCCTTGCATATATAACAAAACGTGTTGACCGCGTGTTCACGCAGCAGAAAACTCAAATGCTTGCAATGGAAGATTTCTGTCAACTTGACTTACGGTCGACACAGGATAAATACAAAGGCTCTTACGAACGCTGTGCCAAAATAATTGAGAAATATTCATCACGCAAAGGCCTTGATATGACAGAACTATTTATGCGGTTAGTGTTTTCCTTCATTGTCGGCAATTCGGATATGCACCTTAAAAACTTTTCTCTGCTTGAAACCAATGAAGGCACCGGCGAATACATTCTTTCACCTGCATATGATTTGCTTCCAGTCAACGTGATTATGCCCGAAGATAAAGAGCAATTCGCTTTGGCTGTGAACGGTAAAAAAAGCAATATTCGCAAGAAAGATTTTCTTGTTTTCGCTGACGGGTGTAATATTCCAAAAATTTCCGCTGAAAAAATGATCGGTAAACTTGTTTCAATGCAAATGAAGTTTGTTTCGATGTGTGAGGAATCACTGTTGCCCACCCCCATGAAGGAAAGGCTTGCAACGCTGATAAAGGAGAGAATATCAGCGTTGTAAAAAATTCAAATGCAATCAATCCAAGGAATGTTCGATAATGCACAAGACAGCGAAGCCGACGGAAAAGACCGGCAAAGCGAAGACCACGGCAGTAATGAGGCGTAATAATTGACAAGTGAAAAACCGGGCAGCCCTGTGCGTAAAATCACAGGGCTGCCGCATTTAAACTATCAGATTTTGACTTATATAGGCGATATTTACTTGTTTATCGCATTTTGTGCAACAAAATAAATAATCACAACCGCGCCAAGCGCTATCCGATACCAGCCGAACACTTTGAAGTCGTGCTTTTTGATGTAACCCACCAAAAATTTAATCGCGAAAACTGAAACAGCGAAGGCGACCAGCATCCCGGTGATGAGAATAACCAGCTCTGAACCGGTATAATCAAACCCGAACTTAACCATTTTCATCAAACTCGCAGCTGCCATAGCGGGGATGGCGAGGAAAAAGGTGAACTCCGCCGCTACCGAACGGGATGTACCAATCAGAATTGCGCCGACGATGGTCGCGCCCGAACGCGAGGTGCCGGGAATGAGCGCGAGCATTTGAAACACGCCGATTATCAGCGCGGTTTGATAGGTTAAATCCTGAAGCGTTTTTGTCTTTGGTTCGCGATTTTTGTTGCGGTTTTCGATAAAAATGAATAATATGCCGTAAAGAATAAGCGTTACAGCCACCGTCCAGGGGTTATAAAACAATTCGTCGATTTTGTCGTCAAATAATACGCCGACGATGCCCGCAGGGATAGACGCGGCAGCCACTTTAAACCAAAGTGTCCAGGTGTTTTTCTTTTCGAGCGGCGTTTTCTTGAGCGCAAAAGGGTTGAGCTTATTGAAATAAAGAACAACAACCGCCATGATGGCGCCGAGCTGAATCACCACGCGGAACATTTCCATAAACGCTTTTGCCGCTTCCGGATCATTTGATACCTTAAGATTCAGAAATTCTTCAACCAAAATCATATGCCCGGTGCTGCTGATGGGCAGCCATTCGGTGACGCCCTCTACTATACCTAAAATGATCGCTTTTAAAATCTCAAAAAACTCCATATTGCCCTCCGGGTTGTTATCATTTTTCAGCCGGCGTCCGGCTGTTGCCAAACGCCCAAAATTATATCACTTGAAAACAGTTTATACAATAAGCGGTGTTGCGTTTTTTATTCCTTTTTTTATTCCTACTGCCCTTTGAAATTCACCGTCACATTGCCGCTGGTGGCATTGATTTTTAGCGAATTTGCCGCATCGGCATTCTCGTACTCATAGGTCTTGGTGCTGCTGCCGTCCACATTGACATTGCCGCTGACAACAGAAATATTACTGTTATAATCCTTCTTTTCACCCTGAATATTCAGTGTGACATTGCCGGAAATGCTTGTGATATCGTTTATACCCCGGAGCTCCCCATTTAGTTCCGCATTACCGCTGGTCAACTGAACGGTCATACCGCCCATGTCCATGCTGTTGGCCTTGAAATGGCCGGAGGTTAAGTTGACATTCAGGTTGTCTGCTTTGCAACTGTCCATGGTGACATTACCGCTTGTTTTGTCAATTAGCACGGCAGCGGCCTGTATGTTTTTAATATCGGCGTTGCCGGATGTTGCGCTAATCTCTAATTTGTCCGCCGTAAGCCTGTCGATGGTAATATTGCCGCTGAAATCGGTAACGGCAACATTTTTCAACATAGCTTCTTCCGGGATATATATTTTGATGTAATCATTTCTGTCGCCCCGGTTCAGGCTGAAGAGTTTGCCTCTGCTCGTCTGTGTGATGGTAAGTATACCGTTTTCGTTGCTGTAAACGGTATCAACAGCACTGTTGGTCATATACTCAAACCCATAATCATCCGCCGTGACGAACTCTATATTGGTGCTGTCCGCTTTGATTTCAATGTTCTCAAACTTTCTCGCGTCTTTATCTGCAAATATCTGCGCGGCATCTTTGTTAACAATATGAAAGCCCGACGCATCGTTATAAAAGCCAAATCTTGACGCAACCAACAGCACAGCGAGGGACAAAACCACCACCGCAAGTATAATAAACCAACCTTTTTTCATTTGTTTACCCGTCCTTTTCCGCTTATAATTTCATTTTTGCTTGAAAAGTTTGATTTGCCATTATTATAATATTCAGCAGGCAAATTTTCAACTCTAAGATAACGGAAAATATTATTCAAGCAGTTATTGACATATGTCCTAAACAGCGTATAATGGAAGTCAATACCGGCATATGTCAGAAACTAACGGAGGTGTCCTATGTCAAGGCCGAGAAAATGGAGAAAGGTTTGTTGTTTGCCCGGCAGCGCGCGATTTGGACCGCTTGACGCTGCGGATATCGAAGATGATTTTATTACCATGAGCGTTGACGAGTACGAAACCATCCGGCTTATCGACCTGGAAGGGTTCACGCAGGAGGAATGCGCGGGGCAGATGCATGTCGCGCGCACAACGGTGCAGGGCATCTATATTGACGCACGCAGAAAGCTGTCAGAATCCTTGGTAAACGGCAAGGTTCTCCTTATTGAAGGCGGCGATTATCAGTTGTGCGACGGGCTTGAAAATGCCTGTGCCTGCGGCGGCTGTTATAAGCACCGCAACAGGAAGGCTATTGCTGAAGCGGAAAAATAAATACCGTTGCTTTTAATAAATTATCATATTTGCAGGTGATATTGAATGAGTAATGAATATCGAGAAGTTGACTGTTTTATCAAAAAGCTCAAAACCCAAATCGAAAAACTTACAAAACAGCAGATGCATACCCTCAAAGGTCAGGCTCTTTCCGGGGACTTGGACGGTGCCAAAAAGGGTTTGAACAGGTTGATATCAAATTAACTGCTGAATGAAGAAACGGAGGAAAGACAATGAAAATCGCATGTCCGGTTGACGAGAAAACCATGGAAACAGGTGTTTGCATTTCTTTTGGAAGAACCCCCTACTTCCTTATTTATGACACCGAGACGAAACAAGCAGACTTTGTTGACAATAGTGCTGCTGCTAGCCAAGGCGGTGCGGGCATAAAAGCCGCGCAAACGATTGTGGACAAAAAGGCCGAGGTTTTGCTGACACCCCGCTGCGGTGAAAATGCGGCAGAAGTTATCAAGGCAGCCAAAATAAGAATCTTCAAAACCGGGGTCGGCTCGGCAATAGACAACATCAACGCATTCCTCGACGGCAAGCTTTCGGAGCTGGATGAAATTCATACGGGTTTTCATAACCACGGGGGCTGATAAGCCGCAGCATTATTATCAATAACGCCGGGAGGACAAAAGTACCTATGAAAATCGCTGTGCTAAGCGGCAAAGGCGGCACCGGTAAAACACTGGTCAGCGTAAATTTAGCCTGTGCGGCAAAATCATCCATCTATATTGATTGCGATGTTGAAGAACCGAACGGTCATTTGTTTTTTAAACCCACGAACATAAAAGAAGAACAAATCAAGGTAAAAATCCCGTTTGCGGATAACGCGCTTTGCACCGGCTGCCGGCAATGTGTTGACTTTTGCAAGTTCAACGCCTTGGCTTATGCGGGCGGACAATTGAAAGTTTTTGAAAATATTTGCCACTCCTGCGGGGGCTGTGTTTTGGTCTGCCCGGAAAACGCGCTGGCCGAGAAAGAAAGAATCGTTGGCATGACACACAAGGGGGATTCGGGCAATGTGACCGTTTATACCGGATTCCTGAATACCGGCGAGCCGTCCGGTATACCGATCATAAAAAAAATGATTGGCGAAAACAATCAAAAAAGAGCAAGCCTGACATTTATTGACTGCCCGCCCGGCAGTGCCTGTATTGTTATGGAAAACATCAAAGATGCCGATTACTGTATTTTGGTAGCGGAACCGACACTGTTCGGCGTCCATAATCTAAAAATGGTATATGAGCTCGTCAAACTTTTCGATAAACCGCACGGCGTCATACTCAATAAATGCCAGGACAGCGAAAACCCTTCGGAGAAGTTTTGCGTGGAGCAACGCATTGAAATCATAGGCCGCATCGCCTACGATTACGAACTCGGCACCTTAAATTCCAATGCTGAAATTGCAGTCAGATCGAGCGAAAAATATAAAACAATATTCTCGTCACTGCTACAAAATGTGATGAGGGAGGCAAGGCATGGTACAACTATTAATCCTAAGCGGTAAAGGCGGCACAGGCAAAACAACGCTCGCCGGCGCTTTTATCAAACTATCCGCTGCAAAAGCTTATGCGGACTGTGATGTGGACGCGCCAAACCTTCATTTGATTATGACGCAGCAGGCACAAGGTGAAAAATCCGATTTTTACGGGATGCCCAAAGCAAGTATTGACACCAACTTATGTGTCCGCTGTGATTTTTGCAGGCAAAGCTGCCGATTTGGCGCAATTGATAACGAAAGCAATTATACGGTTGACCCATTTGCGTGCGAAGGCTGTGGCGTCTGTGAATATGTATGCCCGGCCGGTGCGATAACGATGACCCCCGCAGTATCCGGTGAACTGATTCTGTATTCTAATGATTCTGTTTTCTCCACCGCTCAGCTTAAAATGGGCAGCGGCAATTCCGGCAAACTGGTTTCCGAGGTGAAAAAACAGATGCTTTCCGCCGCCGCTCATGCCGATTTTGCAGTCATCGACGGTTCTCCCGGTATCGGCTGCCCGGTTATCGCATCCATCAGCGGGGCAGATATGGTGCTGATTGTTGCGGAACCCTCGGTTTCGGGCATCAGCGATATGGAAAGAATCATCAAAACTGCCAAAAGCTTCGGTGTTCGGCTTGCCGTATGTATCAATAAGTATGATATCAACAAGATGAATACTCAACATATTGAAGTTTATTGCAGCAATGCCGGAGTTGATTTTGTTGGCAAAATACCGTTCGACCCCCTGGCGATCAAAGCTGTTAACAATGGTAAAAACATAACTGAAATTGACTGTTCATCTGGCCGCGCGGTAAGAGATGTTTATAAAAGAACCGTCGAGTTGCTTTTTGAATCGAAGAAGAGGTGCGAAAAATGCGAATAACCGCTTTGGCCGAAAATGAATCTCATGTTGAAAACCTCGTCAGCGAGCACGGCTTAAGCCTATATATTGAAACAAAAAAACATCAATTGTTGTTTGATACCGGGCAAGGTTCCCTTTTTGCCGAAAATGCTGTAAAATTGGGTGTGGATTTGACGCAGATAGACCTTTGCATTCTTTCACACGGTCACTATGACCATGGCGGCGGATTGCGAACATTTTTGAAGCTGAATACCAAATCGCCTATATATACAAACATTAAATCGTTCGGCGAATACTACGCGAACAGGGCGAATGCGCCGAAAGAATATATTGGTTTGGACAAAACGCTCCCTTTCGTTGAACGCTTTGTATTCACCGGCGGTTATTTAGCGGTTGAAGACGGGATAGAAATTTTTTCCTCCGTTACCGGTCAAACCCTTCTGCCTGCGGGCAACAGCGATTTGTTTGAAAAAACCGGCGATAGTTTTATACCGGACAATTTCAGTCATGAGCAAAACCTCATCTTAACCGAAAACGGCAAAACCATACTGATCGCCGGTTGCGCCCATAAAGGGATTATCAATATTGTTGAAAGCTTTCACGACCTGAAGGGATGTTACCCCGATCATGTCGTCGGCGGGTTCCATTTGTACAACAAAGCCTCCGGCGGCAGTGAGGACGAAGATACCGTCAACGCAATCGGCAGATATCTTCTGCTAACCGGCTCTAAATACTATACTTGCCATTGCACGGGGATGGCCGCCTATAACAGCTTGAAAACCGTCATGACGGACAAAATTGATTATCTGTCAACCGGAAATCAAATAAACATTTAACAAATGGAGCAAGTTTGAAAATAAATTTTCAAACAGGGAGTTTTGACCATGGCACTATAATCAAAGTGCGAATCTGCTCAAGTGAACAAAGTTCACTTTCCGGTCACGGTCAAAACATTCTGCATATATGAAAGGATGTAAAAAAATGAGCGAAAATTGCGACCACAACTGCGGCGGTTGTTCAACCGAGTGCGCGGACAGGGAAGAAACCAAAAATGATTTTTCCGCACAGGCACACGAACTAAGCAAGATTAAAAAGGTTATCGGCGTTGTGAGCGGCAAAGGCGGTGTGGGTAAATCCATGGTCACCTCGCTGCTTGCTGTCACGATGAAGAGAATGGGTTACAATGCCGCCATCCTGGATGCGGATATTACCGGCCCGTCCATCCCAAAGTCTTTCGGGTTAAAAGAAAAAGCACAGGGCAGCGAAATTGGGCTGTTCCCCGTAACAAGCAAAACCGGTATTGAAATCATGTCCGTCAACCTCCTGCTGGAAAACGATACAGACCCTGTTGTCTGGCGCGGACCGATTATCGGCAACACCGTCAAACAGTTCTGGACAGATGTCATCTGGGGCGAAGTTGATTTCCTGTTTATTGACATGCCGCCCGGCACCGGCGATGTGGCGCTGACTGTTTTCCAGAGCGTTCCCGTTGATGGCATTATCATTATCACTTCCCCGCAGGAGCTGGTGTCCATGATCGTTTCAAAAGCGGTAAAAATGGCAGAGATGATGAACATTCCGGTTGTCGGCATAATCGAAAATATGTCCTACTTTAAAGCGCCGGATACCGGAACGGAATATAAGATATTCGGCGAAAGCCATTTAGAAGAGACCGCGGCAAAGCACGGCATTAATGTGCTTGCCAAAATGCCCATCGACCCAAAACTGGCCGCAGCCTGTGACAGCGGGATGATTGAACTGTTCGATGTAGCGTGGCTGGAACCGGTCGGCGATGTACTGGCAAAAATGCTGTAAAGGAGCAATCGACTTGGAACCACGCGCTGAAAAGGCAAAGGACTTTTTTTTGGATGGATACAACTGTGCGCAGTCCGTTCTCTGCGCTTACTGCGATGAAACGGCTATGGATTTTGAGCAGTCGGTTAAGCTCGCATCCTCCTTCGGCGGCGGCATGGGCAGGCTGCGTGAGGTTTGCGGCGCCGTCACCGGTATGTTTATGGTTACCGGGCTGAAATACGGCTACACAAGCCCGAACGATGACGAAACCAAGGCAAAGCACTATGAACTGATTCAATCCCTCGCCAGGCGTTTCAAAGAAGAAAACGGCTCGATTATCTGCCGGGATCTGCTGGAACTCGGCGATGCTCAGCAGGGGCCAGTACCGGACAAACGCACGGCAGATTATTATCAGCACCGGCGGTGCGCGCAGCTCATTGAGAACGCCGGCAAAATGTTAGACGAATTAATCGAAAATGAAAAAACGGAGGAAGAATCATGAAAATAGCAGTAGCAAGCGAGGGTAAAATGGTCACGGGGCATTTCGGTCATTGCGAAAACTTTATTATTTTCGAGGCAGAAGACGGAAAAATCACATCAACAAAAACCATCCCCAATCCCGGTCACAGACCCGGCTTCCTGCCGAACTTCCTGAATGATTTGGGCGTCAATGTCATCATTTCCGGCGGAATGGGCGGCGGCGCGGTGGAAATATTCAACGAAAAAGGTATCGAGGTCATAACAGGAGCAAGCGGAGAAGCTCAAGGGGCCGCGCAAGCCTACCTGGATGGCAAGCTTAAATCCACGGGGTCTGTTTGCCACGAGCATCAGCACCACGATACATGTTCGGGCTGACAGCCATTTTCGCGCTCTGTGACTTTATCACGGTAAACAAGACCAACAATCTATATAATGAACTCATTAGACGCGACGCGCCTTGAAGCGTTGTTGATAAAATTGAAGGAGGTAAAGAAAAATGGAAGAAAACACCACGAACAGAATGCCCTTGATAGGCGAACCGGCACCCGCTTTTACAGCGGTAACCACGCAGGGAAACATTAGTTTCCCGGAAGACTATGCAGGCAAATGGGTTATTCTTTTCTCCCATCCGGCGGATTTTACGCCCGTATGCACCACAGAATTCATGACCTTCGCGACCATGGCAGATGAATTCAAGGCGCTCAACACCGAGCTTGTCGGCCTTTCCGTAGACTCCTTGTATGCGCACATCGCGTGGCTGCGTAAAATTCAAGAACTTGAGTGGAACGGCATGAAAAATGTCGAGGTTAAGTTCCCGCTGATCGAGGACATTCGCATGGATGTCGCGAGAAAGTACGGTATGATTCAACCGGGGCAGTCCAATACGCAAGCCGTCAGGGCAGTATTCGTCATTGACCCCGAAGGGAAGATCAGAACAATCCTCTACTATCCCCTATCCATGGGCAGAAATTTTGACGAAATCAAACGGATTATCCTTGCCCTGCAAAAGGCGGACAAAGACAAGGTCGCAACCCCCGCCAACTGGAGGCCGGGTGACGATACCATCGTACCAACAGCAGGTTCCTGCGGCACAGCAAAAGAGAGAATGGAATCAAAAGCAGACGATCAGTACTGCTTGGACTGGTTCATGTGCTTCAAAAGAGAGAAAAAATGATTTGATCTGACTCTTTGTGTCTTCAGATTGTGAAAAAAAATGAACGGAGTTTTGACTTAACTTGAATGTCAAAACTCCGTCTTTTGTCATATTAGCCTTTCGCTTGCCGAATCGTTGCAGACAAGCTGCTTTTACTGAATACATCTGCTATCTAATAGTAATCATTATTTCTTCTGCTTGATTGCGACTTACTGTTTGATGATTTCGTAAATTTATCCGAACGCCGCTGCTGGTCCGGCTTGCCGGTTCCCTGCTGCCCCTGCATTGACTGCGGCCTCGGCCGGCGGGGTTGCTGGGGCGGCTTTGGCAGAATAGTTGTGATCATCAGCGGGTACGGGTGGTCTTCCACCACCGGCACGGTTTTACCGATAAGCTTTTCAATGTCCTTGAGCAGCGCCTTTTCCCCGAAATCGCAGAACGAAATTGCCGTACCGCCAAGCCCTGCACGCCCGGTGCGGCCGATACGATGCACATAGGTTTCCGGCACTTCCGGCAGTTCATAATTGATTACATGCGATAGTTCATCGATGTCGATACCTCTGGCGGCGATGTCCGTTGCAACCAGCACACGCGTACGCTTGGCTTTAAAATCATTGAGCGCCGCCTGGCGGGCGTTCTGGGATTTGTTACCGTGAATCGCGGCTGCGTTGATGCCGGCACCGATGAGGTCTTTCACAACCTTGTCCGCCCCGTGTTTGGTGCGTGTAAAAACCAATGCCGAGGTAACGGCATTATTTTTCAATACATACAAAAGCAAATCACGCTTGTTGACTTTGTCCACAAAATACATGGACTGGTCAATCATGTCCACCGTCGGGGATTCCGGCGTAACGGATATTTTAACCGGATTTGATAACAGCGAGTTCGACATTTTGGAAATTTCCGGTGGGATGGTCGCGGAAAAAAGCAGGGTCTGCTTCACCGGCGGCGTTTTCGCGATAACTTTTTTTACATCGTTGATGAAGCCCATGTCCAGCATCCGGTCCGCTTCATCCAAAATGAAAATCTTGATGTACTGTAAATCAACAATGCCCTGATTGATTAAATCGTTGAGCCTGCCCGGGGTGGCAATCAGCACATCCACACCGTTTCTCAGTTGGATTTCGGACGGCTTTTGGGACACGCCGCCGAATATGACACAGTAACGCAGCGGGGTGTTGCGCCCGTAGGTGCAGAAACTATCAAAAATTTGCACGGCAAGCTCCCTTGTCGGTGTGAGGACCAGCGCCCGGATTCTGCGTTTGAGCGTCGGGTTGATTTTTTCCCCGTTGAGCAGTTGGATGGTCGGCACAGCGAACGCTGCCGTTTTACCGGTACCGGTCTGCGCGCAGCCCAATAAATCCCGGCCTTCGAGTACGGGTGGTATGGCCTGCACCTGTATCGGTGTAGGCTCGGTATAGCCTTCGCTTTTAAGCGCGGCTAAGATGACGGGGTTGATGTTCAGGTCTTTAAATTGCATCTTTTCTCCTTAATATTTTTTTGCCGAACGAATTGTATCATTTTTACGATAAAAAGTCAAAGATTATGTCAATTACAAAAAATACGGCTTGCGATGGAAGCTGGTTCTCAGCCCACAAAGCAAGCCGTTCATTCGCTGAAGTGTTCTACTGAATAAGTGAAAATTTGACAATCAGCGCCGCGAATACGATGGATGCCATGGAAAGCAGTTTGATTAAGATGTTAATGGACGGGCCTGCGGTGTCCTTAAACGGGTCACCGACCGTGTCGCCCACAACGGCCGCTTTATGCGCGTCGCTCCCCTTGCCGCCGAGTTCGCCGGATTCAATATACTTTTTGGCATTGTCCCAGGCGCCCCCGGAGTTTGCCATCATAACCGCTAAAATGAAACCTGTGGCTGTGGCGCCCGCAAGCATACCGGCAACACCGTTGACCCCGAGCAGGAATCCGACGCCAAGCGGAAAGATAACGGCAAGCAACGCCGGAACGACCATTTCCTTTTGGGCTGCTTTTGTGCAGATTGCCACGCATTTTTCATAATCCGGCTCCGCTTCGCCATTCATTAACCCGACGATTTCTTTAAACTGCCGCCTGACTTCAAACACAATGCTCATCGCCGCGCGGCCGACAGCATTCATCGTCAGGGATGAAAACAAGAACGGCAGCATTCC
Source organism: uncultured Eubacteriales bacterium (assembly GCA_964612185.1). Taxonomy (GTDB): domain Bacteria; phylum Bacillota; class Clostridia; order Oscillospirales; family Acutalibacteraceae; genus UBA1447. Next base: position 73,069 of record CAZTCR010000010.1, on the reverse strand, counting down.
GCCGACAAATAAACCGATTAAAACATTCGGGTTGGTGATGTTCAGATTAAAGACAAATTCAGGCTTGATTATCTTGATTTGATCCACATAGGACGCGATGAGCGCGAGTGCTGTAAGCGCCGCGGAACCGATAGCAAATCCTTTGCCGGTTGCCGCCGTGGTATTGCCGAGCGAATCAAGCGCGTCTGTACGGTTTCTCACTTCTTTGTCAAGGTGTGCCATTTCGGCAATCCCGCCCGCATTGTCCGCCACCGGACCATAAGCATCCGTCGCGAGGGTTATCCCCAAGGTTGAAAGCATACCAACCGCGGAAAGACCGATGCCGAACAGGCCGGCATCAAAGCTCTGTGCCCCGCCGGACACTCGAAAGCTGACATAAATCGAAACGCACACCACCAACACAGGAAATACGGTGGAGAGCATACCGAGTGAAAGACCGCCGATGATGATGGTAGCGGGTCCGGTCTGTGATGCCTTTGCGAGATTTTTGGTTGGCTTGTAAGTGTCGGATGTGTAAAACTCTGTAAAATAACCGATCAAGATACCCGCCATCAAACCGGACAACACCGCGCCGTATACGCCGATGTGTTCCCTGCCAAGCATATAGTAGACAAGCGGGAAAGCCGCGATGGCAATCACAAACGCGCTGATCCAAACGCCGCGCCTGAGTGCCGAAAGCAGGTGCTTTTGGTCCGCGCTCTCTTTGGTTTTCACAAAGAAAGTACCGAGTATGGAGGCGAGAATACCGATAGCCGCCATTACCATGGGGATTGTAACACCCCGGAAGCCAAACCCCGCCGCAACCGCAAGCGCACCGGTGGAAACAATGGAGCCGACATAGGATTCATAAAGGTCAGCGCCCATGCCTGCCACATCGCCGACATTATCACCCACATTGTCCGCGATAACAGCCGGGTTGCGCGGGTCATCCTCCGGTATACCGGCTTCCACCTTGCCGACAAGGTCCGCGCCGACATCCGCTGCCTTGGTAAAGATACCGCCGCCCACACGAGCAAACAGCGCCATGGAGGAAGCACCCATGCCGAAGGTCAACATAGCGGAAGTAATCGCCTGGATGCGCAGTGCCTCGTCAGCGATAATTTTTACCGAAGAATACCAGTAATTCAAAAAATAGAACCATGCGGAGATGTCTAACAGCCCAAGGCCGACCACGACAAAACCCATCACCGAGCCGGATGAGAATGCGACTTTAAGCCCGGAGTTCAAGCTGCCCATTGCGGCGTTGGCAGTTCTGGCGTTGGCAGCTGTCGCGATTTTCATCCCGATAAAGCCCGAAAGGCCGGAAAAAAAGCCTCCGGTTAAAAACGCGAAAGGCACGAACGGTGTTAAAAGTTTATAGTATGCCAAAATCCCGAGCAGAATGAACATCCCGCCAAAAAAAAGTGCTACCCCGCGGTACTGGATTTTCAGATAAGCATTTGCGCCCTTGCGGATTGCCATGGAGATTTTAATCATTAAGTCGTTGCCTTGCGGCATTTTCAGTACCCTTAGTGCAAGTACTGCGGCAAATATCAATGCCACTGCTGCGCCGACCGGCGCCAGGAGAGTAATTTTTTCCACACAATTTCCCCCATAAGTTTAAGATGAAAAAACATCCAAACACCGCAAATTAAATCGCTCAACAAAAAGTGTTTGGACTAAATTACCAATATTATAGCAAGCGTTTTGTAAAAAGTAAACAGTTTTTTCGCGAGTTTTTAGTCAATCACGATATTTTTTTTGCACAACCGCCGTAATTGACATCCTATGCCGATAATGTTACAATTTCGCTGTTCATTGGGTCGATTGACCGATTTTTTCGAGCATTCATTAGGTATAAAGTGTTTATCCTTTACATGTAAGTACCCGACAGTATACACTGATAAATGTTACCGGATTGGAGAAATGCATGGTGAAAAACAGATGTGTTATCATCGCGGGGGCACCCGGTTTTGCGGACTTTTCACCCGTTGCCGGTGATTATATCATCGCTGCCGACAGTGGATACCGGCATGCCTTATCCGCCGGAATCAAACCCGATTTACTAATCGGCGATTTTGACTCGCTTGATTTTTCTCCGGATGAGAACATCAAAACCATCCGTTCTCCGTCCATGAAGGACGACACCGATACTTTTCTCGCGGTGCGGCATGGCTTGTCGCTCGGCTATAAGAACTTCCTGTTGCTCGGCGTTTTGGGCGGACGGCTGGATCACCAAACGGCGAACATCGCAACCTGCGCGTTTATTGCTCAGCAGGGCGGCACTTGTGAAATTCGGGACAAAGCCAATATGGTTTATGCCGTTAAAAACGGAAAAATCAGTTTAGAAAAGAAGAAGAATTGGTCGGTTTCCGTCTTTTCATACACGGAAAAGTCAACCGGTGTCACACTAACCGGGCTTAAATATCCCCTGAACCACGCGACGCTGACGAACACCTTCCCGGTAGGGGTCAGCAACGAGTTCAAGGATAACACGGCGACGGTTGAGGTAAAAGACGGTGTTTTGCTGATTATCCTGTCCGATATGTCCTGATTGCCGGAACTATAAAAGCGCGCTTGTGCATTGTGCACAAGCGCGCTCATTTCATCGTTATTCTGGTTTTAACAAGTGTGCAATTTGCCGTTAAGCGCACCTTTCATTATATACCCGGCCGACAGCATTCAAGTTTTTAATCAGTATGCCAAGCCCGCTGAGCATCAGTACAATGCCGAGCAGCAAGATTACCATACCGCAAAACGCTATCATCAGTGCCGAGTCCGGCGTGATTTGCCAGGCGGAGAGTGCTTCCCGCAGCGCGGCGTCGTTATAACCGGCAATCGAAACGGTGTATTTGCCGCTTGCCATAAAGGCCAAATTGCTCACGGAGGATGCAAGGCTGATTAAAAATGAACCTACCAGCTGATAAACCAAAACATTGCCGCCGCCCTCTTTAAATTCCAACCCGTATGCCGGCGCCACATCCTTCAGCCGTTCGCCCTGCCTGTAAAGCCAAATCAGGTAGTACAGCCCGCAGGTCAAACCGGAAAGCAGTAAAACAGCCAGATAATTCGGGCTCTTTTTCCTGTCGCAAACACAGGCTTCATTTATGTCCCTGATGTATCCCCACCAAAAAAAGAACCCGTAAATGCCGAAAGTAAGAAAAGACAGTACAATCAGTTTTGCAAGGCTGCGCTGCTTAATCATAAGCACCCTCCAGTTGTAGATTAAAGCAAGCCGGACTCTTCAATATTTCTTGAATATATGCTATCATGTTTTCGATACTGCGTCAACTTTGAACAGGAGAAAATATTAAAAGGGGAATTTGAAATGAAAGCGTTAAATCTCAACTACAGCATCGGTGCGAAAGCGGTTTTGCATGACCCGGATATTGAACGGATGCTTGCGGAAATGAAGACGGCGGGCGTGGATGTGCTGTGGCTGTTCTGCTACTTCTACGGCCATTTTGCTTCCACCTATGAGGAAATGCGTTTGGCTAAAAAAGTGCTGGAAGACCACGGTTTTGAAGTGCAGGCAATCAATGTGCCGCTGGGGCACGGCGGCAACGCCTTTGACCCGTCCGACAATTCGGTTGATTTATCCATCGGCGAAGGCTGGCAAAACCGCGTGGATATCAACGGTACCCGCCAGTCCTGCTGCGCATGCCTGACAGACCGGGTGATTGAGGACACGAAAAAGGTTGCGCTGGGTATCCGCGATCTCGGTATAAACAGGATTTTTTATGACGATGATTTACGGCTTGCGCATTGGGGCAAACAGGTGCAGGGCTGCTACTGTGACAGTTGCATAGCGGAATTCAACAAGGCAGAAAGTACGAACTTCAGCAGAGAATCGCTAAAAGAGCTCATCAAAAATCCGGAGCAAACCGTTGCGGAAAAAGCGCTTGTTGAAGCCTGGATGGATTACAACTGCGATAAGATTATTCGATATCTCAAAGAGGTCACCGTACCCGGCATCACCAGCGGCATGATGGTCATGCACAACGGCGACCGCCGGCACGGCATTGATATCGAAAGGATTCGCGCCGAAGTCCCCGGCACGCTCATCCGCGTGGGCGAAGGGCATTTTGACGACAAAGCCTTTGAGCATAAGGATGCACAGGCCTCTTTAACAGCAAGCATCAGCACCCACCTTGCTTTGGCGGGTGACACCAGCATCTGTTACAGCGAATCGACCGTTTACCCGAAGTTTGCCCTGACACCCGCAAACTGGATTGAAAAAATGAGGTTGGAGATTAAACTTGGGCTGCGCAACATCTTTTTAATGGGCGGCACCTGGTACCTTGCGCCCGAATATTGGTCAGCGCTCAAAGACGCCATGCCGGAGCTGGAAGCGCTGGCGAAAAACACGCCGGAGCCGGCGCATGAAGTGATGCCGTTTGTTTGGCAGCTGTAGTTTAATTGTCAGCAGCGGAGAGGGCGACTATTTGTCGTCCTTTTCATTTTTTCAATCCGGTTCTGCCCTTGCCGAGCAAGGCGTTCTTTTTTGCCCAATACGCTTGATAACGCCTGCTGCCGAGGCTGCCGGGTTTTATCCGTTCTTCCCACTTCGCATAAAACTGCTGTTCTTTTTGCAATGCATAAAGAGAAAGTTCTGCCATGGCCGGTGCGTTGTGCGCGTTGACTGTTGCCTCGGCGGCAAAACCAAGTTCCAGGGCGTCCCGCTCGGCATAATAGTCCGTTGGTACAACCGTGCCAATGAGCTTGCGGATAAATCGCTCATGCGTCAGCCAGTATTCCTCCGCCTTTTTATCGCCTGCGGCGAAAACCGGTGCGCAGGGTTTATTGCCGAAAAGATACGGCTTAAACACGCTCACACACGGCGTGGAGCCGCCCGTGAGCCATATGACAGGCGCGGCCGTGCCGCTGATGCCGGCAACCATGCTTTGGGTGGTATGGTCCCCCACCAGGCCGCCCGCGTGCATGCAGACACTGTCCACAGACCCCTTGGCAAACGGATTTTTCACCTTTTCATTGTGCTGCCGCAGTGCGCGCATCAGCCCCAAAGCATCCATATCCGGGTTCAGTTGGGCTTCGGTTTTAGCCTGCCGTTTCGGCGCGCCGGAAAAGTGCGTGAAGAGCGGGTCCTTGTGCTTTGCTTTAAAATCGCAGCTTTCGCCGCCGTAGCTGTCGGCATCGGCGCCGATACTCAGGCAGTTGGAAATGCTCGCCTTGGGCAGCTTTTTAGTTGCCCATTGTTTGCCGCAGGTGTCCAGCACAAAAAGGTCGTCTTTATCGACAATTAAAAATGCGTTATTGTATTCAAACTTGTGGTCAAACCCGCAGTTGCCGCCCTGGCCGTAACGCTCCAACAGCGTGATGATGGTGTCCAAAGCCTGCTTCGCGTGCTCCGCGCGTTCGAGCGCCAACCGCAGCAGGTCCATGCCGGTAAGCGCCTCGGCACCGTATTTGCCTTTGGTAAAAACAGCCTCATTGCCAATAGCTACGCCGCAGTCGTTCACGCCCATCTCCCCGCCCCACATCCAACTCGGGCGCGAAAGCAACAGAGCGTGGGTTTCGGGCACCTGCTCCACATCAACATAGGTTGCTTTAAGATTCTTTTCGCTGTGTTTTGCCGCCGGGATTAATTCTATCACCTGCGGCTCGTTGGGGCTGCGGTCGCTGTTTTTTGCAAACCGGGCTGCGCCGGACTCTTCCGGGCTGATGCCAATCGTATCACACATATTCAAAACACCTTCAATCTGAAATTGTCTTTATACTATTGTATCACTGCTGTTAAAAATGCGCAATTGACTAACGCCAAATAATCCCTTCATAATTGCCGTCTGACATTGCAAATGAATGTACAAAATGCTATTATAACTCTTAATTTCATTTTTTTGCCAAATCAGTTGCAAAGGCGCAATCGATATAAATCCAGCCTGGCAAGCTATTTTAATTTTGCGTAAAGGTGGTTTTTTAATGCGTGCGGTTCTTGACGAAGTCGGCAGTTTCTTCGTCCAAGTCTTCGGTAATGTCGGCGATATCAGCTGGAAAATGGTTGTTATGTGGGTCCTCGGCGGGCTGCTCATCTATCTCGCTATTAAAAAAGAAATGGAGCCCGCGCTGCTGCTGCCAATCGGCTTCGGTGCGATATTGGTCAACCTTCCCATGTCCGGTGCAATCACTCAGGTGATCCACGGTGAAACCGAGGTGGGCATCCTCAGCCTGTTGTTTGACAAAGGCATTGCCAATGAGCTTTTTCCGCTGATACTATTTGTCGGCATCGGCGCGATGATCGACTTTGGGCCGTTGCTCTCCAACCCCAAGCTGATGTTCTTTGGTGCGGCGGCGCAGTTCGGTATTTTTTTCACGCTCAGCCTTGCGTCCCTGTTTGGTTTCGAGATGAAAGACGCCGCTTCCATCGCGATTATCGGCGCTGCGGACGGACCGACTTCTATTTTTGTTGCTAACTTTTTCAAGTCCAATTATATAGGCGCAATTATCGTGGCCGCGTATTCCTATATGGCGCTGGTGCCGATTATACAGCCCCCGATCATCCGGATGATTACCACAAAAAAAGAACGCTTGATTCGCATGCAGTTCAAGCAGACGAGCATCAGCAAAACCACACGCATTCTTTTCCCGATCATCATCACCGGTATTACCGGCATTGTCGCGCCGCGTGCGGTAGCGCTTATCGGCTTCTTAATGTTCGGTAATCTCATCAGGGAATGCGGGGTACTCAAATCCTTGTCCGAAAGCGCACAAAAAGAACTGGCCAATCTGGTCACGCTGTTTTTGGGCATCACCATCGCCGCACATTTGCAGGCAGAGGATTTCATCAACGCAAGGACGCTTTTGATTTTAGGCCTTGGTCTGCTGGCGTTTGTATTTGATACGATCGGCGGAGTCTTGTTCGCAAAGCTTTTCAATCTTTTTGCAAAGAAAAAAATCAACCCGATGATCGGTGCCGCGGGTATTTCCGCTTTCCCGATGTCTGCAAGGGTTGTGCATAAAATGGGGCTCGCGGAGGATAACCAGAACTTTTTGCTCATGCATTCCGTCGGTGTTAATGTGTCCGGACAAATTGCGTCGGTCATCGCGGGCGGTATGATAATAAACCTGGTAGCAAAATAACAGACAACGGTGAACGAATCATCTATATAATACGGAGGGTCAACAAATGAACACACAAGCATTTTTAGATTCCTTGCCGCTGATGGCAAGGGGCATGGCGGGAATTTTCATTGTAACCGGAATCATTATTTTTACAACCTATCTGCTCAACCGGTTCACAAAAGACAGTGACAAATCCGAAAAGGAATAACACATCTAAGTGAAAAAAGCAGGTGCCGATTGTCAATCCTGACAGCCGGCACCTGTTGTATTCTCTAAACACGCTGTATCGGAACGGTCTATTTTTTCTTTCTGGCGAGCATACCCGCAACTCCCGCAATCCCAAGAACCGCGATGATAACAGCAGCAATGATGATCCTCTTTTGTGAATGGGTAACACCGTCTTTCGTTGAATCTTCTGTTTCAACAGGCGAACCGTCCGCATTGGTTGCCGTCGCGCCCGGCATGGTTGTTTCCACATAATAAAATCCGTCATCCCTGGCTTCGACATTCTTCCCGTTTTCCGCCAGATAACCTTTGACTGCGTCTTTCTGCTCGGGTGTCAGGTTTGCCATGTTTCCGTCCCAGTCTGCAATACCGGCTTTATCAACTGCCGTGTCAAGATCTTGCTGAGGGACCTTCACCGGTTCAGCGGTCGTTACGGGTGCGTCGGTTGATTGCGTCAAATCTGTTGATGCAGCTGTATCGCCGGGGTTTGTTGTTGAACTGCCCGGGCTTACGGTTGTGCTGCCGGCGGGGCTTGTTGTTGCGGTCTTGGTTGTACCCGCTGGGGTTGTTGTGGGTGATGTTGTCGGAATCACCTGACTCCCTGATAACGGCAGCCTGATATTCGCGCCGGTGAAATTATAATTGAAGCTATAATTGTTTCCCGCACTTGAAGCAAGCTGACCTTCAAGGCACTTGGAAATATACCCTTCAACCCCTGTATTAGTGTTCGACCTAAACCATTTCGAATCCATCCAAATCTGAGCCGCGCCTGCGCTGATATCCTGTGTTGCTTTTAAACGAAACTGAAACAACCAGTTCCCCGCCAAAACTTCCGGATTTCCGCCGTTGAACGCATTGCTGCTGGCCTGTGTTCCGACTGCGACGGCTTTATATTTTTCCCTATCCGTCGGCGAAAAACTTGCAGGCCAGTTGATGTTGTCAACTGTTGTACCGGCAAAGCCGGTACAGGCAAAATCATAGTAATAGTTCCCCGTGTAGCCGGGGAGCGTTGCCCCGCTGTCATAATCGATATTGTTCTTATCGCTGTTAACAGTGAATGCTGCGGTTCCGCTTCCCTCCACGGTAAACAGTGCCTTGTCAAACATCACGATATATCTGGACGCGCCGACAAGATAATTGGTATTGGGCGCAATGCGAACCGCGATATCTTCCCCTTGCTTGATTGCTTCACCTGCCGCTAACGGTGTAAACACTTTTGTTGCCGTATCGTATCTGCCGACATACAGTTTAACCTCCGCCGAAAGCGCGCCCGCGTCGCCTGGTGCCGCCATTGCCGCAAGCGACTGCGCGGCAACGAAGACGCTGAGCAATAGCGTTAACGCCAAAAGAACTGACATTGTTTTTTTCATACGAGTTCCCCCAAATCAGTATAACCCGAACCGGATCAAATCACTGTATCATTACTGTGCCATTTTATTATATACCAATGATGCTGTTTTCCGCCAGCGACAGGCACGGATTTTACAAACTGTTAATATCCACTGCCGCGCGCCGCTGGGCTGCCAGCTCGACCGCTTCAATCACCTGCGAGCATTTAACACCGTCCGAAAAGTCCGGCGAAGTGCCTGTACCGGCTGCAACCGCTTTGAAAAATTCGTACATTTCATGTACAAAGGTGTGCTCGTAACCGATAACATGCCCCGCCGGCCACCAGGCACTCATATAAGGGTGAACGCCCTCGCTCGCCTGAATCAGGCGGAATCCCTGAAGACCCGCTTCGTCACCGGCACTGAAATACTGCAGCTCGTTCATGCGTTCAAATACAAATTTCAAGCTGCCCTTGTCGCCGTTGATCTCAATAGACAAATCGTTCTTGTGCCCCTGGGCGAACCGTGTGGCTTCAAAAACCCCTAAGGCGCCGTTTTCAAACTCGGCAATGAATACAGTACCGTCATCCACATCCACCTCGCCGCGCGGCGCATTCTCATTCGCGCTGGCGGAAAGACCGATCATATTTTCCACCATCGGGCGGGATTTGATGAAAGTCTTTTGCATGCCCATAACACGCTTGAAGTCTCCGGCGAGAAAACGCGCCAGGTCAATGAAATGCGCGCCGAGGTCCCCGAGTGAGCCCGAACCGCAAACCTCTTTTCTGAGCCGCCAAATCAACGGAAATTCCGGGTCGATAATGAAGTCCTGCAAATAGGAAGCGCGCATATGACGGATGGTGCCGATCTTGCCGGCGTCGATCATGTTTTTCATCAGCTGAACGGCCGGCGCGAAACGATAGTTGAAACCGATTTGGTGCCGCACACCGTTTTTGCGCACAGCTTCCAGCATTTCGCGCGCGTCTGCCAAAGTCAGCGCCAGAGGTTTTTCGCAAAAAATGTGCTTACCGTTTTCCGCCGCGGCAATGGCGATGGCTTTGTGCGCGTTTGACGGCGCGGTGATGTCGATGACATCAATGTCGCTGCGGGTTACGAGTTTTTTCCATTCGGTTTCATAACCTTCCCAGCCGAATTTTTCGGCAGACTTCTTCACCCAGGCTTCATCCCTGCCGCAAATCGCTTTTTTGTTAACCTGCGCGCCGCAGTCAAAAAACATACCGAGTCTGCTCAGCGCGTTGCTGTGCGCTTTGCCCATAAATTTGTAGCCGACCAAACCGACATTAATCTCTTTCATCAAATTCGACTCTCCTTATTTCGGTATTTTCAGGTTCATTGCTATTTTACACCAAAATAGTGAAAAATAAAAGAATGAATTTTGCCAACCCGGTTGAAGCACCAAGTTCAATGCCGCCCCAATGCAGACATCATCCCGGTAAAACACGGCCGGGAAATATTCTGCGGCACCCTCCATCTGTAAAGTAGTATAGCTTTACATGCTCAAAACCTTTGTCTGCCGGAGTTTCAATATTCTTGCTGTGGTGTATAAAACATTTGGAATTTTTGTCAAAAAAAAGGCTTTTTTCTGTATAATAGACAAAATATCACGGTAAAGTTCGTGTAAAAACACAATAGGTTGTTATTGCCAATTGTATTGACACTATATGTTGTCGGATGTATAATGAGCTACACGAAGTTTTGGAGGGGTTAAATCATGTACACACAGATTTTAAAACGAGACGGACGGATTGAGCCTTTCGAAAAAATCAAGATCACGAAGGCCATTTTCAAAGCCGCGATTGCCTGCGGCGGTGAAGATGAAGAACTTGCCGGCGCCCTGACCGACGAGGTCATGGCCCTGGCGGAAAAGAAGTATGGGGACAAAACACCCGATGTCGAAGGTATCCAGGATATTGTCGAAAAAGTACTCATTGAGAACGGCCATGCCCGCACGGCGAAGGCGTTCATCCTCTACCGCGAAAAAAGGCGCAGCGCACGCGAAATTAACGCGCTCATCGGCGCGACCATCGATATGTTCGGCGACTACCTGGGTGACAAAGACTGGGGCATCAAAGAAAACGCCAATATGCAAAAAAGTGTAAACGGCTTGAACAATTATGTGCGGGAAACCTTTACAAAAAAATACTGGCTGCACGAAGTTTATCCGGACGATGTCCGGCACGCGCATGAAAACGGCGATGCGCACATACACGACTTAGGGTTCTTCGGTCCCTACTGCGCGGGCTGGGATTTGCGCCAACTGCTTACGGACGGTTTCGGCGGTGTGGAGGGCAAGGTGGAAAGCAAACCAGCCAAACACCTCCGCTCATTTCTGGGCCAAATCGTCAACTCCACTTTTACCACACAGGGTGAAACAGCGGGCGCGCAGGCCTGGAGTTCGTTTGACACTTACTGCGCTCCGTTTGTCTATTATGACAACATGACCTTTAGTCAAGTGAAACAATGCTTGCAGGAGTTCATCTTCAATATTAATGTGCCGACGCGCGTCGGTTTTCAGTGCCCGTTTTCCAACCTCACTTTTGATATCAAAGTCCCGAATACGCTCAAAGACCAGTTGGTCGTTGTCGGCGGTGAACAGACGGACAAAACTTACGGTGATATGCAGGAGCAGATGGACCTTTTCAACCGGGCGTTCTGCGCCGTGATGCTGGAAGGCGACGCGAAAGGCCGGGTGTTTACTTTCCCCATCCCGACCATCAACATCACTAAAACCTTTGATTGGAACAGTCCGGTGGTGGACGACTTCATGCGTATCACCTGCAAATACGGCATCCCCTATTTTGCCAACTATGTCAACTCCGACCTGTCGCCGGATGACGCCGTGTCCATGTGCTGCCGACTTCGTATTGACACAAAGGAACTGCGTAAGCGCGGGGGCGGGCTCTTCGGCTCCAACCCGATGACGGGGTCCATCGGTGTTTACACCATCAATCTGCCGCGTATCGGTTATTTGAGCAAAACGAGAGAAGAGTTCTTCGAAAGTCTTGACCGTATCGCTACCCTGGGCAAGGTTTCGCTTGAAATCAAACGCAAAGTTCTTGAGCAGCAGACCGAGCGCGGACTTTACCCGTATTCCTCGCACTACCTGCGTAAAATCAAACAGAGTACCGGCGAATATTGGACCAACCATTTCAACACCATCGGACTCATCGGCATGAACGAGGCTTGCCTGAACTTTTTGGGCAAAGACATCGGCAGTGAAGAAGGCTTGAAGTTCGCAATCGATGTCATGGAATACCTGCGTATATTGATGGTAGAATTTCAGGAAGAAACCGGACATTATTATAACCTTGAGGCAACACCGGCCGAGGGCACCAGCTACCGCCTGGCCAAATCCGACTTGGCAAAGTACCCGGACATTATTCAAGCCGGCAAAAACGAACCGCTCTACACAAACTCCACCCAACTGCCGGTTGAATACACGGACGATATTTTTGAATGTATGGATTTGCAGGACGAGCTGCAATCATTATACACAGGCGGCACCGTACAGCATCTGTATATCGGCGAACGCATTGAAGACATTGAAGTATGCAAAACCCTCATCCGCGATGTATTCATGAAATATAAAATGCCGTACATTTCCATCACCCCGACCTTCAGCATCTGCAACAGCCACGGCTATATTGCCGGCGAGCATTTTGAATGCCCTGTTTGCGGGGAAGACACGGAAGTGTGGAGCAGAGTCGTCGGCTATTTGCGCCCGGTGAAGAACTACAACTCCGGCAAAAAAGAAGAGTACATGCTGCGCAAGAAGTTTGTGGTCTAACAGCTGATGTCTGACATCTTGAATCTAATTTGGGGCGGTTAACCGCCCCTTACTCATATAATAAAGAAGGAACCTTGCCATGAAAATCGCAGGTCTGGCAAAAACATCTTTTGTGGACTACCCGGGCAAAATTGCCTGTGTGGTCTTTACCGCGTACTGCAATATGAAGTGCGGTTTCTGCCACAACAAACATATCATAACCGGCGATGTGCCGCTGATGGATAATGCGGATGTTTTTAACTACATTGTTAAACGCAAGGATGTTTTGGGCGCGGTGGTTATAACAGGCGGTGAGCCCACCCTGCAAAAAATGTTGATTCCTTTTATTGAATCCATCAAGCGCTTAGGGCTTTGCGTGAAGCTTGACACCAACGGTACAAACCCGAATGTTATCCGGCAACTGCTGGATAAAAATCTGCTGGACTACATTGCGATGGATGTGAAGGCGCCGCTGCACAAATACTTTGAAGTGGTCGGCGGGCCCGTCGATGTGAACGCCGTTACCGCAAGCATCGATATCTTGAAGCATTGCACCGTTCCCTTTGAATTCCGCACTACCTTCGCGCCGCTGCTGACAACGGACGATATCCTTGAAATAGGCGGCTTGGTGCGCGGTACAAAAAACTATTACCTGCAGCAATACAGGCAGGTCCCCGGTGAGGCGCCCGCGCACAGCCCGGCTATTGTACAGGAAGCGGCAGGAAAAATGCAGGAATCAATCGGCGTTTGCAGCATACGGGGGTTATAACACCGTGCAAAAATTCAAGCGCGCATTTTAATGCGCACTTTTTTATTTTTGTGGTATAATAAATTGTTCGAATGTGACTTAGTTACAGAAGCGAAGGGCTTAATTTTATATAATATAAACCGTGCTATTAGAAAGGTGGTTGTATTAATGAAAACACTCATCGTCGGCGGCGTCGCGGGCGGCGCGACAACCGCAGCAAGGCTGCGCAGGCTGGACGAACACGCGGAAATTATCATGTTTGAACGCGGGGAATATATTTCGTTTGCCAATTGCGGGCTGCCCTATTATATCGGCGGCGAAATCAAGGAAAAATCCGCTTTAACCCTCCAGACGCCAAAAAGCTTTTTTTCGCGGTTTCATGTGGATGTACGCACATTCAGCGAAGTGATTGCGATCAACAAAGTCAACAAAACTGTTGAAGTGAAAAACATTAAAACAGGTGAAATCTATACCGAGCACTATGATAACCTGGTGTTGTCACCCGGTGTCGCGCCGATTAAACCCAAAATTGACGGTGTGGAAAACGCAAAGGTTTTCACCCTGCGCAACATACCCGACACATACCGCATCAAGGATTATATTGATCAAAAAGGACCCAAAAAAGCCGTGGTGGTCGGCGGCGGATACATCGGTATTGAGATGGCGGAAAGCCTCAGCCACGCGGGGCTGGAAGTGACGGTTGTGGAGCTCATGGACCATGTGATAGCAACCATCGATTATGACATGGCATGCGATGTGCACAACCACCTGCGGCAAAAGGGCGTCAACCTGATTCTCAAAGACGGCGTGAAAGCCATTGAGGACAACAACACCGGGTTAAAGGTTACCTTGGGAAACGGCGAGCTATTTTGTGACATGGTTATCCTCTCCGTCGGTGTCCGGCCGGAAAGCGGTTTGGCGGTCAATGCCGGCTTGACGGTTAACCCGCGCGGCGCAATCATTGTGAACGAATACATGCAGACTTCGGATGAAAATATATACGCCGTGGGTGACGCGATTGAAATCACGGATACGGTCACCGGCGAAAAAGGCTTTGTGCCCCTTGCCGGGCCCGCGAACAAACAAGGCCGCATCGCGGCGGACAACATCTGCGGGATAAAAAGCAGCTACCGCGGCACACAGGGTACCGGCATCTTGAAATGTTTTGACTTAACCGTTGCCTGCACGGGCGTTACGGAAGCAAAAGCCAAACAGCTGGGGCTCAATTATGAAAAATCCTACACCTATTCCGGCTCCCACGCGTCCTACTATCCGGGTGCTGTCAATATGTCGATGAAAATCATTTTCGACAAGGGCAGCGGCAAGCTTTTGGGCGCACAGATTGTCGGTTACGAAGGCAGCGACAAGCGTATTGATGTGCTGGCCACCGCTATTTACGCCGGCATGACAATTGATGATTTGACCAAACTGGAACTTGCCTACGCGCCGCCGTTTTCCGCGGCGAAAGACCCGGTCAACATGGCAGGCTTTGTGGCGGAAAACATTCTGACCGGCAAGACAAAGGTGTTCCATTGGGACGAAGTCGGCGATTTACCGCGCGACGGCAGCGTAAATCTGTTGGATATCCGGACCAAGGCGGAATATGACAACGGCTTTATCGACGGCTTTATCAACATCCCCGTTGACGAACTCAGGGCTAATCTCGATAAAGTCGATAAAACAAAGCCTGCCTATGTCACCTGCCAAGTCGGCCTGCGCGGGCACACCGCCTGCAGGATTCTGTCCGAAAACGGCGTAGATTGTTATAACCTATCCGGCGGTTACCGGCTGTGGAACAGCATTTTCCGCGGCGTTGTTCCCACGGCAAAAGACAAAGGCATCAACACCGAAACCATGCGGCCTATTGACAGAACCGTCATCACCCTGGACGCCTGCGGCCTGCAGTGCCCCGGGCCGATTATGAAGCTCGCCGAAGCGGTGAAGAAAGCGCAGGACGGCGATATCCTTGAAATCAAGACCACCGACCCGGCCTTCGGGTTGGATGTGGAAGCCTGGTGCAGAAGAACCGGCAACACCTTTGAGAGCATGAGTTCATCCAAGGGCATCACCACTGCTGTGTTAAAAAAGGGCGGGCTTAGCACCTGTTTGTCCGCCCAAAACGGCGACAACAAAAACATTATCGTCTTCTCCGGTGATTTAGACAAAGCGATTGCATCCTTCATCATCGCCAACGGCTCCGCGGCACTTGGCAGAAAAGTTTCCATGTTCTTCACCTTCTGGGGGCTGAATGTGTTAAGAAAACCGGAAAAGGTGAAGGTCAAAAAGAACCTGATTGCCAAAATGTTCGGCGTTATGATGCCCAGGGGCGCGAAGAAGCTGGGGCTTTCCAACATGAACATGGGCGGCATGGGCGCCATGATGATTAAAAAAATTATGAAAGACAAAAATGTCAGCAGTTTGCAGGAGATGATTCAGCAGGCGATGGACAATGGCGTTGAGCTGATTGCCTGTACGATGAGCATGGATTTAATGGGGCTGCAACTGGAGGAACTCATTGACGGGGTGAAGCCCGGCGGGGTGGCCGCGATGCTCGCGAACGCCGAAGAATCGGATATGTCGCTGTTTATCTAAGATTAACAAATTAAACGCCCATCGATTGTTGAAAAACAGTCGGTGGGCATCTTATGTTATATCGAGTTTACAACTCCAAATATTGCCGCAACGCTTCCTTGATTTCATCCCGCAAATCAACATCTTTAAGAGTTGAAACCAACTTTTCGAGCCTGTCGTGTGAAACGGTGCGGATTTGCTGGCACATGGCAACGCTGTCCTTTGGCAGTCCGCTGATTTTTGCCGGCAGAAAAACTTCCGTCGGGTATATTTTATCCCCCGCCTTAACGCTGGATAACGGCAGAACTGTGGAAACCGGCAAGATGTGGTTGACAACATCATTAGAAATAACAAGGACCGGCCTTTTCCCCTGTTGTTCGCTGCCTTGCGTCGGGTTCAGGTTGCAGAAATAAATCTCCCATTTGTTTACCACTGCCCATCCACCTCGTTATCCGCATTTGCGAAAGCTTCCTGAGTTTCCAGTGTTCTTTGAATAAACCTTTTATCTTTTGCTGCAGCTTCCATTTGCTTTTGATACAGCTCGCTTTTGCTTTCGGTTATAAAGTTTTCAACCGCAAGGCGAATACCGAAATTGACCGACGGAATAAATTTCATCGCTGCCAGTTCCTTCAGCTCAGTAACATATTCATTTGGCAGAACAGCGGTATACTTAATGTTTTTTGCATTTTGAAGCATTATCATCATCCCCGTCAATTACATTATACATGAATCCTGTCAATTTGTCAATCATAATATGATGGTATAATGTGATGGCGTAATCTATAGTCACACCGTAATATTCGCTCTGTTTTTTTCGAGCGTCTTCTCCCCGATGCCGGTCACCTTGGTCAGCTCGTCCACGGTGTAAAAATTCCCGTTCTCCCGCCGGTAATCAATAATTGCCTGCGCTTTCACCTCGCCGATTCCCTCCAAAGTCATCAGTTGCTCTTTGGTTGCCGTGTTGATATTCAACGGACCGGAGGGCTTGACCGGCGTGTTTTGTGTCGGTTGTTTTGCCGATACGCCGTCAACCGCTTGAGCCGCATCGTCTGTTTCGTTCGCTTCAGATGCCGCCCCCGCACCATTGTCAGTTGGCGACCTTTGTAAAAAAACGGTTTCGTCCTCTTCATCCGCGCTTTGGGTTATTTTTTGCGTTATCTCCGCGGCGTTGAGCGGCGGTGAATCAAAGGCAATATACAAAATCAAAACAGCCGCGGAAACAAGCGCGAAGGCGATTAGGTACAATTCATGCTTTTTCTCGCTCAAATCAAACACTCCAAAAATTAAAATCAGACAAACTTTTGAAACAGGATTTTCAGCCTGCCTTTTTTTGTCTCGCCGGCAAGCTCTTTGACAACAACCTTGCCTTTGCCGCGCAGAACGATCTTATCCCCCTGCGCGATTTTGGCATCTGTCTTTTGGATTTGCAGTCCGTTTACTGAAACGATGCCTTTGTTGACGGCTTCGGCCGCCAGGGTGCGGGATATATTAAAGGCGGCACTTACGGCGCTGTCAAGCCGCAGGGAAGAAACCACACACAGTTTATCTTCGGTTTTCTGTTCAGGCGTGATGATTGCGTCAACACGCATAATTTCGGTGGACAGCGTCCCTCTGCCCGCTTTATTCAGGTTTTCTTTCAGAAATTTCACAATACTTTTGAGTACCACAATATCGCAGCCGTCTTCGCGCACCAAGATATCGCCGACGGTCTCCCTTTTGACGCCCAGTGCCATCAATGAACCGAGGTAGTCACGGTGACCGAGTGCCGAAAAACCGTCCTTGCCGATACGCAGGAGCATCAAGGGATTTTCATCCGGGTTTTCGGCAAAATAACCGGCGAGTTTCTGTAAATCATCCGCTTCTATATAGTCCGGCAGAAAAATCGCGACGGCGCGCTCCGCCTGCGAATAACCGCCATAAAAAACCGTGTGCAGTTCCTTGTGTCTCTTGCAAACTCCCTGCGCGAGCACCTGCTGACGGGTATCCAAAAACCGTGTAACGGTCATTATATTCTGCTTGACTGCCTGCCCGAATTTGTCCTCAATGTTAGCAAGCAAAAGGCTGTCTTCGTCCATTCAAGTTCCCGCTCTTCCCGTGTTTCACACCATGTTTATTGAGAAGCGCGACTTCGTCGCGGGAAGAGGTTAAGAAGAGCGGCTTTGCTGCGGAAAGCAACAGGCATACATTTTCGATTCTCTTCCCCAACATCTTCTCTGCTTCTTCTCTATCGTGCTCCAACTTCTTCTCTATTTCAGTATTCATCAATTATATTATCATAACAATATTAAAATCACAACCTATAAAATCGTTTATATACGCTTATCGGTTGACAAACAAAGCACAAGGCGATATGATATTTTTGCAAAATAAGTTGTATAGATTGTAACCGTTCAAAAGCTTGAAAGGAAGGGATATAAAATGAAAAAATCAAAGAAAGCTCTTTTGGGGTTGGCTGCCGTTGCCGCGGCGGGTGCCGGCGCGGCGTTGTATGTGAAGGAAAAACTCAAGGACGATGCGTTCAAAAGTGAGCTGAAGGTGAAAGCCGCCGGCGGATTGAACAAAGCCTTGGAAGGGATCAACACCGTGCTGCCAAAACTCCCCTGGCCGACAATGGAGGAATTCATCAGCCAAAACTTTTACGCGGGGCATGCCGAATTCAGGGATACCGGCGTCAGGGGCGGCAAGTGGCGTTTCGGCTACGGCCGCGAAAGTCTGTTGCCGGTGGATTACGCCAATACGGATTACTACCTCGGCGGCTTTTTAACCTTTCCGCCCAGCACTGTTAAATCGGTTTTGGATGACATCGCCGTGCGGGCCATCTGCCTGGACGACGGCAGCGACAGAGGCGCGGCGGTGTTCGCGGTGATTGACTGCATCGGTCTTTCCGGCACGGATGTGCGGATTATCCGGTCTTTACTCACGCATTTCGCAAGGGAAAACAACATTGTCAGCATCAACATTTCCGCGACACATTGCCATAGCGGTATCGATACCCAGGGAATTTGGGGCGTTTTGCCGGATATCCTCAAAAACAATATCAAAGAGATTAAAAAGGGGCATCCCGAAAACCTTATTTCCGGCAGAAACCCGGAGTTCATGAATAAACTTCACGAAAAAGCAGCTGAAGCAATCAAGACTGCGTTCAACGATATGAAGCCCGGCAAATTTTTGTCTAAAACATTTGATGATTTAAACTATTCGCGCGACAAACGCAAGCCCGATGTGGTCGACAAAAGGATGACCAAACTCCATTTTGTGCCCGATGACGGCAGCACCGAAACAGTCGGTGTGTTGATGGCAGCGCATCCCACCGCACTCAACGCCGAAGACGGCGAGTTGAGCGCCGATTATATTTACTATATTGAAGAAGAGGTTAACAAAGCCGGTTCCAACTTCATCTTTTTCCAGGGTCCTCAGCTGGCGATTGCGGTTGAAAGAAGCTTTGTACCGGAAGACATTGAGGGGCGCGGTTTCCAGGCATATGGCAGAGCAATCGGCAAATATCTGCTTGCCATCACCCCGGAGCAGGAAGAAAAGGTGGCGCCGATACTTAATGTTCGCGTTGCCGAGGTGTTTGTGCCCGCAGGCAACTATATTATGCTCACCCTGCTCAAAGCCGGCCTTGTCAACAATCAGGTGGTTAAAACCGGCAAGCGGACGCAAGATGTTAAATTCCTCACAGAAGTCGGCTACGCGGAACTGGGCAAAAAACTGCGCATCGCGATGATGCCCGGCGAGTTCGCGCCGGAAATGCTCGTTGGCGGCACTTTGAGCAGCGAAGAATCCTGCACCGGTAAAGGTTGGGATTTCCCGCCGATGAAGGATATGATAGCAGCGGACACGGAGCTTGTCATCATCGGGCTCTGCAACGATTCAATCGGCTATATTCTGCCGGACAACGACTATGGCTGCATTTTTGAGAAAGACCGCTATGAGGAATCCGTATCCGCCGGTGCGCAGACCGGGTCTTCCCTTGTGGGCGCTTTTGAAAAACTGGTTGAGGATTGCGGCAGACTGGCGAAGTAGGGGTCAGTGGTTGGTGGTCATAGCGCATCAAGATGCGCATTTAAAATTCAACTGCCGGCGTACAGGATGCCGGCACCGCGGGGCGGGAGTTGAATTTAATTAGCGTATGCAGGGTGCGGCATCCTTGACGCACCGCATTGTAGGGGCACGCATTGCGCGTCCTCTAAGTAAAGGTTCAACAAAGGAGTACGGCAATGATAAAACGAACCGTCAGCATCCTATTGGTTATAACCCTGCTTTTTTCCTGTATGTTTCCTGTCAGCGCCAAAACCGATGCCTGCGGCTGCGGCTTCTCCCCGATTATCTATGTAGCCGCTTTGGGCAGCGCGACACTTTACCTGGACGCCGGTACGGAGAATGAACGGGTCGTCTTCCGACCGGAACAGGGGGATACGCTCAAACTTGTAGGAAAATTGACCTTGCCGCTTGTGCGCTTCGCCGTTGATAAAAACTACGAGGCTTTTGGTGGCAGCATCGCGAAAGCGGCCACCGGCCTTTTCGGCCTGCTCGCCATGGACGAGAACGGCGACTCAAGCCCGCGGATCACCACCAAAACCACGCTGCCTACAGACCCGTCGCACGGACCGGACAGGGACTATTATTTCGGTTATGACTTCCGTGCGGACCCGCTGGCAACAGCCGAAAAGCTCCATGATTATGTGCAGCATGTGAAAACCTTGACCGGACACAGCAAGGTTAAATTCAAAGCATCCTCGCTCGGCGGGATGATTGTGATGGCATACCTCGACAAATACGGTACGGATGAACTGGACGCGATTATCTTCCAATGCTGCCCGATACTCGGCGTGGGTGTTGCCGGCGACCTTTTTACCAAACAGCTCGAATTCAATCATGACGCGCTGGTCCGTTACGGGATGCAAGTGCTGCCCGAGGACGCGACAGGTTCGCTTTTGAGTATTTTGATACAATCCCTTGACGCGCTGGGTGTTTTCAGCGCTGTGCTCGGGTTCGGCGACACCTTGATAGACAATCTGTTAGACCAAATATACGATGAGCTGCTCATCCCCGTTTTCGGCAGGATGCCCGGCTTGTGGGCGCTTGTGCCGGATGTCAGTTATGAACAGGCAAAAACCATTTTCCTTGGGGATGACGCGAGCCAAACGCTTAGGGACAGGCTGGACTATTATCACTACAATGTCCAGGGCAAAGCGGATGAAATACTAAACGGCGCGCTCGATGACGGTGTGGGTATCATGATTGTAGCAGGCTACAACTTTCAGCGGGAACCGTTTGTCGCATCTTACATGAACAACAGCGACGCGGTGGATGACACCATCTACAACGCGCCGGGGGTCACCTGCGCGCTGCTGGGTGACACGCTCGGCGAGGGCTATGTGCAGGCAGTCAATGATGGGCACAACCACCTGTCAGCGGACGGTGTGATTGACGCGTCCACCTGCTATCTGCCGGAGAACACCTGGTTTGTCAAAGATATGCTCCACAGCACACCGCACGCGGGGCACAAAGAACTGTACACCTTGTTCTTTTTGAGCGATAACGGTTTTAATGTGCAATCGGATCCCCGCTTCCCGCAGTTTTTGCAAAACAACGCGGCAAACAGCAAGGTTATTCCGCTGGCGGATTTTGTACCGGATGATTCATTGAGGGTTGAAGATGTTTTCAGGTTAATTCTTTCTTTTTTGAGCACACTTAAACCATTATTCGCTTAGATTTACCCGGTTAGGTATTATGGCAAACTTAACAAAGAGCAGGGATTGAAGTTCATCCCTGCTCTTTCACTATTCAGATTTTTATACTAATCTCCATTTAAAAGATAGACAAGTCTATCTTTTAATTCGCTGTCCAAAGACAGCGGGGACAGCATTTGCTGCCGGAAATACCGTTCAATGCTATCTGTCTGCGGCTACAGCCGCAGCGGCAAGCTTTGCTTGCCGATTAAAATTGCGTCTACAATTTGAATGCAGAATAGTATTCCATCATGCTGCTCTATTATGTATCATATCAAGTTACAGGGAATATAGCAGTTCTTCTCATCAATCGGAATAACTTCCTCGCACATACATACAATACCGCCGCTGCCCCTTTGCACGGTTATTTTATCAAGCAGAGCATACTTTTTCACTTCCCGACTGTCCGGGTTAGCGGACCTTTTAATTTCCAGCGGATGGATCAACTTATCGGATTCGACAAAGACATCTATTTCTTTGGCATTTGCATCCCTGTAGTACATGAGATTGGCTTTTGTTTTGGCATACGCGTAATTTTTGAGCAGTTCGATTACCACATAATTCTCAAAAAAATGTCCGCTCGCTGCGCCGTTCATCAGCGTATCGCTCGTGAGCCACATGGAAAGATGCGCGCAGAGGCCGGTATCGCAAAAGTAGAGTTTCGGTACCTTTACCAGCCGTTTGAGCTCATTGTTCGAATACGGTTTCAATAGATACACAATTCCAAGCCCTTGCAGCAGCCGCAGCCACTCTTTTGCGATAGGCTGGGATATTTCCGCCGTGTCCGCCAGTGTTTTGTAGTTCACCATGCCGGATACAAGCGCGGCGCAGGCGGTTAAAAATTTTCTGAACCGAACGGTGTCCGAAATCCCGCCTGCCTCGGTTACATCACGCATGAGGTAGGTGTCAATATATGAATTGAAATACTCCTGCCGCTGTTCCGCGTCCGCATACTGTACCTGCGGCATCCCACCGCGCCAGATGTGTTCATACACATCAAGTATATTGTTTTTTGACACCCGCTTATACCTTTCTAATAACGCAGACAGACTAAAATCGAGTTCAACGCTGAAGTTGCTTCCGGTTTTTTCACTTTGCGAAAGGCTGTAGAGTTCAAGGATACCGATTCTTCCCGCGAGCGTTTCTCTTACCTCGTTCATCATGGAATACTGTTGCGAGCCGGTGAGCCAAAAGCGTCCGGTTTCGTCGCTGTCTTCACACATTATTTTAATTTGTTCAAACAGTTCCGGCGCTTTCTGCACCTCATCGATAATAATCGGCAGTTTATAGGTCTGGAAAAACAATACCGGGTCTGACTGCGCCAGTGCGCGTGCCAAGGCGTTATCGAGCGAAACATAGGTTCTCTCCTGCCCTTGTGCCAAATGCTTGAGCATGGTTGTTTTGCCAACCTGCCTTGCTCCGGTGACGAGCACCACTTTAAAAAACGAACTCATGTGCAAGAATTTTCTTTCAAGTTCCCGCTTTATATATTGCATAATCAACCTCCATATTTAAGACGAAATAAAGTACACTTTATTTTATCTTAATTTTTTGTTGGTGTCAAGCATAAAAACACCCGATTCGGCCCTTTATGAACCGATCGGGTGTTTTCGTTTTAATCTTATCGGGTTCGACTTAGCGGAACCCGGGATGTCGTGCTTCTACAGCGTTACTTTGATACTCTTAATCTCAAACGGTTTAAATGCCAGGGCAACTTTACCGTCCTTGATTTCAAGCGATGCTTCGTCCTCTTCCATCAAGTTGCATTCCACGGCGCTCTTGATGTTTTCGCCAAAGGTCAGCACGCCTTCGGTCTTCTTATTCCAGGTTTCATATGCCCTGATGACGATGTCCTTGCTGTCTTCCGCTTTTTTAACCGTTTCGATGATCACATTCGGAGCATCGGCCGAAACAAAGGAGTAGCAGGTCCCCAGCTTGCCTTCACCCTGTTCGGCTTTTTTGCAGTACAGCGGGAAGTTGAGGGAGTAACCCTGCTTGACAACATCGGAAGAATTCGCGGCGCCGGTGTGCGGGTAGATGGAATAGGTGAAGTGATGCACTTCCCTGTCCTGCGCGTGGTTGGGTGTGGTCGCGCAGCGCAGAAGCGACGGGATAATATGCCCCTGCTTGACGGTCCAACCGTATTTGCAGTCGTTTAGAATCGCAAGGCCAAAACTGTTGTCGCTTAAATCCGCCCATTTGTGTCCGACCACCTCAAACTGCGCGTAATCCCACATGGTGTTGTTGTGCGTGGTACGCTCCAAATTACCGAATTGAATATCAAAGGTCGCTCGCACTGCATTGACATCCACCGGGTAGTCGGCTTTGAGGAGGATATTCTTTTCTTTCCAGTCCGCTATATATTGTACATCGATGCGGTCAATCGCTTTGTAGAAAATGAAGTACTGCTCAATGGTGGAGGACATAAACTTCCTGACAACTTTCCACACTGCTCTCACCGGGCCGTTTTCGACCAGCTCGCTGCCGGTGACATCCGTTACTTCCAAAGCCTTTTCATCAAAATAGACATCCACATTCCAGGCATCATGGTTGTACGGTCTGTCCTCATAAGCGATGATCTTGTTGAGCACTTCGCCTTCGGGGGCTACGGTTCTGCCGCTGGCCTTGTGGAGCAAGCGGGCTATATTCATGCTGCTGTCGAAATCGACCTCAAAAAAGCTGTTGCTTACTGTATTACCCCGCACATTCACCGTGCGTTCACAGTTCGGCATCGCCCATTGAGCAATTTTATATGTTTTGTAACCTTTTGCAGGGACACCCGTGGCAAAGAAAGCAAGCTTGCCGTCAAAGGTTTTCTGCCAGGCGAGCGCATTGCCGTCGCTGTCGGTGATGGTGAAATTCTCCGTTGCCGGCATGTCTGTTATGACCACATCGTCGCGTGCGATGCCGAGGGTGTTGAACACTACATAGGATTTTTCGCTTACGGCAAGGTTGCCGGCAACAGCCGCCATAGCCGCGTTAACAAGCTCACTGCCCTTTTCAATGATGGTGTCATATTGAATTTTGGAATCGTCATAAACCGCTTTGATGGAGGATCCCGGAATAATATCGTGGAACTGGTTGAGCAGAATAATCTTCCACGCCTCATAGATATCAGCGGACGGATATTCGCTGCCGCACTGAGTTTGCGCAATGGCGGCGAGCGTTTCAAGGTCATGGTATAAATTTTCGCTCTTACGGTTGTAACGCTTGTTGCGTGCCTGTGATGTCAGTGTACCGCGATGGAACTCAAGGTACAGTTCCCCTGCCCACTTCGGCAGTCTGCGGCTGCCTTCCACATCCTTTTGCAGGTTGTCAAAGAAGTCCCTGCTGAATTCCATGCGTGTTTTCGGGCAGCCCGGGATTCCGCGCTCCATGCGTCTGCCAAACTCGAGCATCTCAATCGTAGGCCCGCCGCCGCCGTCGCCGAAACCGAAGGAACACAGCACATTTTTGTTGAGGTCTTTTTGCGAATACCGCCGCCAGCCGCCCAGGACAAGTTCGGGTTCCAGGTATGCATTGTAAGTGGTGCCGAAATCCACGCGCTCGTCATGGTCTGTGCTGGGTTCAAAGTGCGCGAGCACTTCCGTACCGTCAATACCCTTCCACATAAAGGTGTCATAGGGCACCTTGTTATATTCGTTCCAGGATATTTTAGTGGTCATAAAGTAATCGATGCCGGCTTTTTTCATAATCTGCGGGATGGCGGCGGAATAGCCGAACACATCGGGCAGCCACATGATTTTATTGTCCACACCGAACTCTTCTTTAAAAAACCGCTTGCCGACAAGGAACTGGCGCACCAGGGATTCACCGGAAACCACATTGGTGTCCGATTCCACCCACATGCTGCCCTCCACTTCCCAGCGGCCTTCTTTGACGCGTTGTTTGATGCCCTCATACACTTGAGGATAATCCTGCTTGCAGTAATCGTACAACTGCGCCTGCGGGGACATGAACTTGTATTCCGGATATTCGTCCATCAGTTTGAGCACCGTCGCGAAACTGCGGCCGGTTTTGTCCCTGGTTTGACGCAGGCGCCACAGCCACGCGACATCAATGTGCGTGTGACCGATGCAGGATGTCAGCGCGCCGATATCGCCTTTGCCGTATATCTCTTTTTCAAGGTAATCAATTGCCGCTTGGGCTGATTTTGCGAACTCGGCTCTGTCAGGTGTGTAGAGGTCTAAAAGGTTAATGGCGTCATTGAGCGCTTTGATAATATCCACCCGCGGAATATCGTCTACGGTATACAAAGCGGCAACTTCGAGCGGGGTCAGCAGGTCATAGATGAGTTTTTGCACCAAATCGTCAACCGTCTTGATGCGCGCGCGCATCATCGCCTTGCCGTCAAAATCCCAATCGTCCTTGTAGGCGTTGATACAAATATCAAACTTTTCGCCGCCCTTCGCGTTATCGAGCAGACGCACAGTGGCATGGTTGGAATCCATCCCCTGTACCAGTTCGCCGTTGGCGTAGATGATGAATTGTGTGGCACCGCCGCGCCATTCACGCTGGGACGGCATAATCTCATACAGCACGGGCTTGCCGGCAAACTCCGCCGGCACTTCAAAACTGTGCCGGAACCAGGCATAGCATTCGCGATAGCCCCAAAGCTCATTTTCGGTATCAAAATCCCGCCATTCACCTTCATTGATTTGCTCAAAAGTGTATTGCCCGTCCCTGAACCGGAAGCCGCCAAGATTCACGCTGCCTGTGCAGTAATAATCGCCCTGCAGCACTTTAATCATTTTTGTGATTCGCTTGTAATACATATTGCGCTCTGAGTTTTTGTCCATAAAATTTACGCCGTTACCCATTTTTATCTTCCTTTCAGTGCTTTATATATTAATTTTTTCAGTACTTTGTAACATCTAAAATTATTATATAGTGGCGAGGATGTTTTGCGTGAGACAAGGCGAAGGATTGAGGAATACTTTGTGTATTCCGATTGACGACAACGCAGTATCGCACAAAAAAGACCGCCAATATACATAAGATTAGGTGTTACAGAGTACTATTATACCGAATCAAAACTGAAGCAGTGTAGCGGCAGCGGGAGCCATTGTGCCGCGCTGCAAGTCAGATTTCTGCGCTCTGCGGAACTCAGGGAAAACAGCAGCCTGATCGCCTGAAAATGGTCCAATTCCAAATCCGGTGTGTTTTCTGTATCCCGAACGGTCACCTTACCGTGCGTTATGCTGATTTCCAACTTCTCGTCACCCGCGACGCCATGAATCAACAGGTTAATCATGCCGTCGGCAACCGGTTCTGTTGCCGCCTTCACTTTCAGCAGTCCGCGTACTGTATTGGCAAAATTGATAACCGTATAGCATTCCGCATGCCGGATGGAACAGCTTTCCGCTATCTTGGTAAAATGGTCAATGCTGTCCGTATCATACGGGGCTATATTGAAGCCTATGCTTTTATCTTGAATCGTTTCAAATACCGCTAAAATCATTTGATTGATGCTTGCCGGGTCAACGGCTTTGAAGTCGGCAAGGCCGCCTTCATAGTTGCGGGTGAAAAATCCCTTCAGCGCACCGTCTTTGAAAGCGGCATAGGGTTTATGCCGCCAGGAGCACAAGATGTCGTACATCTGCTCCGGCGGGTGAATCGCGAAATAAGCCTCCTTGCGAATGATTTCGTCAATTTTCGCCAGGGTTTCTTTGTCATCCACGGTTACCTCGCGCACCTCAAGCTCGTTTTCGGCATCCTTGCCCATACAGTGGCGGAGGTTCGAAAGATTGACGGAAAAGTCAAACCGGACACCCGCCGGTTCAAACCCAAAGTAGCCGTAGCGCTGCCGCTGCCCGCCGAGCAGACCGAAATCGGCTTTGCTCGCCTTCATATCATCGATCGCCATATTCATGCACTCGATCATATATCCCTTGGAGCGTGAATCCTTCGCAACGGCTACATTACCGATACCGCCGCAGCGCAGCTTTTCCCCGCCCGCCATTACTTCGTTGTAATAAAGGCCGACGGCGCCTTTGATGTCGTCGCCCTCTTTTACAATAAAATTGTTGAAACAAGGGTCATATTTTGGCTTGTAAAGTTTGGGAAGCAACCCTAAAAAGTCCCTTTTCGTCTCCGGGTCGTCGTCGGTAAAAAACACCTCATCGAGGAATGAAATCAGCTTGGCATAATCCTCCTTGGGGGTTCTGCCTGAATAAGTAACATCCGAAATGGCAATCAGCATCCTTTCTATGTGAAGTTCATCAATATGTTAAGCTATTGCGGTGGCAGTGTCAATAAAAATATACAACAACAGCGGCGCAAAAATAAGTGCTGTTGGACAGTCCTTTGGGACTCTTTACGGTTTGACTTTGCTATATTCCGGTGATACAATCTCATCGAGAAACAAGGTGCATCGGCAGAGAGTGAGAAAACGCTATGTCATTTGATACATGCAGTGAAACGATAACCTGGAACCGAAAAATCGCCGTTCGTTACACGGCTGACATTGCCGTGCTCGGCGGAGGGATTGCCGGCGTGTGCGCGGCTTGCGCCGCAGCCAAACGGGGGCTCAGCGTTATCCTCGTGGAGCGCTTCGCCGTGGCAGGCGGTGATTTAACTTCGGGCGGTGTCGCCTCGTTCTGCGGGGAAACAGCGGGACAGGGCGAAATCTTTGACGAAATTATCAGCCGGCTTGATGCCTTCAATGCCATTGTCCCCTATCAGCCTTTTGAAGAGAAATCGTCCCGCGTTTTTAACCATTATTTTTTAGCCGTCGTCCTGCAGGAACTGCTGCTGGCTTACGGCGTCAAACTGCTGCTGCATACCCGGCTGATTGATGCCGCCGTGACCGAGGGAACGATTACCGAATGTATCCTCAGCGGCCCATCCGGACCGGAGGCGCTGCGGGCAAGAATATTTATCGACTGCACGGGCGAAGCTGTTTTGGCACATGCGGCCGGCTTTGAAACGATGAAAGGCCGCCCGGAGGACGGCTTGAGTTTGCCGATGTCGATGATGTTCTTCGTCCGCCATCACCCGGACGGTGAATGCGTGCCGCAGGTACCGGAAGGCTTGTTTGGCAAAATTACAGACAAAGATGATTTACCCATGACCAGCATCTGGCCCAACGGACCGGGCGGCAACGCGATAAAAATCAAAGTCCCCTGCTTTGACGCAACAGATACCGAAAGCATGACAGGGGCGGAAATTGCGGCGCGCCGGCGGATGATGGAGGTGCTCGATTATTTTCAGCGGATTGAGAAGAAGCCGTGGATTTTTGACGGCTGCTCCCCGCAAATCGGCATCCGGGAAGGGCGCAGAATAACCGGGGGATATGTACTGACGGTGGACGATTTGCGCGCCGGCAGGCAATTCCCCACGGCAGTCGCCCGCGGGGTGTATTACCTGGACGGGCACAAGCCGGATGACGACAAACGCACTTACATCCTGCCGAGAGACGAGTTAAATGTCCCGCCTTACCAAATACCGCTGGAATGTCTGATTGCCAAGGACGGCAGAAATCTGCTGATGGCGGGGCGCTGTTTTTCCGCTGACCAATTGGCACTATCCTCCGCTCGGGTTGCTACTACCTGCGCGATGACGGGGCAGGCGACAGGGATTGCGGCGGCGCTATCCATAAACACCGGGATTGGCATCAAGGCGCTGGACCCCCTGCTTGTGCGGCGGGAAGTTGAAGGGTACGGTGCAGTGCTGTAAACCGTTTTTACAGAGCGTAATAAGTAACCATTTCCCAGACATATTTATGAATACTGACCAAATTTGCATGGTTTATTTGGTTAATATTATTATTGTTTATATTATTCTTAGATGATATACTCATATCGCACACCATTATGCACGAGTACAAAAGCATGTGTCAACATTCACACAGTTTGAATTGAACAGTCATTTCGCCTAAGTGCCATTTCTAAATTAAGCTACTCTCAAGACACATCTTGCGTAAAAAATAGATACTCACGCGAAATATAATTCATTTATGGGATAAAAGATAAGGTCAGCATCCGCTTTTGCGGCTATAACTTGAAAATATTGATCAAGCATTGGCTTATTCATCACTGTATATGCCGCCACCTGTGGCGCCGGAATGGAATTAATTATGAAGAAAACTATTAATGCAACTATAGCAATTTTTATCGCTTTTTTAATGGTATTTGGTTCCGTACCGCTTTCCGGCATTGCTTTGTTGGATTTTGAACTGCCGAGGTGGCTGAAATCAGGGTTATTCACCCTACAATCGAGCGCAGAAGAAAGCGGTATTTACACCTACAACGTTTCAAACGGTAATGCAACTATAACAGGTTGCAACACATCTGCGAGCGGAAGTATCTCCATACCTGGGAGCCTCGGGGGTTATCCGGTTACTATCATCGGGGTTTTCGCGTTTTCATACTGCTCTTACTTAACAAAGGTCATCATTCCGGACAGTGTTACGACAATCGAATCTGGTGCGTTCAATTATTGCGACAGCTTGACAAGTATCACCATTCCTGATAGCGTAACGAGCATACAGGGTAGTGCATTTTCCGGTTGCAGCGCCTTATCAAGTATTATCATCCCTGATAGCGTAACGAGCATACAGAGTAGTGCATTTTCCGGTTGCAGCGGTTTAACTAGTGTTACCATCTCTAATAGCGTGACGAGCATCGGGATTAGTGTGTTTTCTGGTTGCAGCGAACTTACTAGTGTTTCCATCCCAAGCAGCGTGACGAGCATTGGAGAAGCTGCATTTAAAAATTGTAGTAAAATGTTAAGTGTAGACATCCCATATAATGTGAAGAGCATTGGGGCTTCGGCGTTTCTAAATTGCAGCAGTTTAACAAGTGTTATTATTCCTAGTAGCACGACGAGCATCGGACGAAGCGCATTTGAGCGTTGTGGTAGATTGACAAACGTAACCATCCCAAACAGCATAACGAGCATCGGGGATTATGCTTTTTCACATTGCACCGGGTTGACGTGTTTTGCCATTCCTAACAGAGTAACGACCATACAGGGTAGTGTGTTTTCGGGTTGCATCGGCTTAACTAGTGTTTCCATCCCAATCAGCGTGAGGAGTATTAAGGATTTTGCGTTTAATAATTGTGTCGGCTTGACGAGTATTACCATCCCTAATAGTGTGACGAGTATTGGGTATGGTTCGTTCCAAAATTGTAGCGGCTTAACGCGAGTTACTATCCCTAACAGTGTAACGCACATTGTGGCATCTGCATTTGACGGTTGTAGCAATTTGACAATATATGGTCTTCCAAATTCCTATGCAAAAATATATGCCGCCAGTAAGTACATTCCTTTTATTATGCTTATATCGAATGTTATTCATTCTGGTTGTGTTGTCGACAACGGTATGATTTATGGTCTGACTCCTAGCGTCACCAGACAACAGCTTGAAAGTCTTTATTTGGAAATATGCGATGGTTATTCACTTTTTTATACGGATGAAGGGTTGGGGACAGGTACAAATATTGATGTTACTGAAAATAGTTTGCCAGCTAGTCTTGTTATATCGTCATTTATGCTAGTCATTTACGGTGATGTCAACGGCGACGGAAATATAGATAGCATTGATGCGGGCACTATGGTCGATTATGAAAACTATACGCTTATTTGGAATCCTGTCACAGATGCTGTTTATATAAAAGCCGGCGACTTAAACGGGGACGGTTGCGTGGACAGTATTGATGCCGGGATAGCGATAGATGTCGAAAACTATCTCTTAGGAATCAATCAAACTACAGGTATTGCCTCTGTAAAAACATCGCTTGACGGTACAATAAGTATAACCGGCACGGCGAAATACGGCGAGATGCTTACTGCAGATATTTCCGGCGTTTTACCAACCGGCGCTACGGTTTCGTATGTTTGGAAGCGCGGCAAGGATGTAATTGGTACAGGCAGAACATATGCGGTAACTGCTGAAGACATAGGTAAATCGATAACCGTTACCGTAACCGGAAATAATGTTTATGAAGGCAGTCTGCGGAGTTCCGCTGTCAGCCCACAAAAAGCAGATAAACCGGCACCTTCGGCACCGATTATCCTTGATAAGACGCCCTAT
Organism: uncultured Eubacteriales bacterium; assembly: GCA_964612185.1. GTDB lineage: Bacteria > Bacillota > Clostridia > Oscillospirales > Acutalibacteraceae > UBA1447. The sequence continues at coordinate 41,580 of CAZTCR010000010.1, read as the reverse complement.
ACAGTCAGTCTGCAATCCGCTGATGGGCAAGAATATAAGATTGAAGGCGGAGAATGGCAGTCAAATGCAGACTTTACCGGTTTAAATGCTAACACGGCATACAATTTTTACACTCGTGTCGCTGAAACCGATACATATTTTGCAAGTCCCTCAAGCGTACCGCGGAGCGTAACAACCTATTCAAACACAATAACCGGAACGGTCGCCATAACAGGCACGGCTTTTTATGGTGCGACTTTGTCAGCTGTTATTACAAATTTAAGTCCAACCGTAGCTTCTTATTCATATCATTGGTACCGTGGCAACACCGTTGTAGGAAACGATTTGACATATAGCCTTACAACCGAAGATGTCGGACAATCAATTACATTTTCAGTTTTTGGAACAGGTGATTATACCGGCAGCATTTCAAGTAATGCGCTTATCCCCACAAAAGCGACTGTTGAAGCACCCTCGGCGCCTATTCTGCTATCCAAAACTTCATCATCTGTTACATTGACAGCAATTCCCGGGCAAGAGTACAAGATAGAAGGTGGCGCATGGCAGGCAAGCGTGGAGTTTGCGAGCCTTAATCCAAATGTGACATATAACTTTTCTACCCGGCTTGCAGAAACAAGTACACATTTCGCCAGCCCCGCAAGCGCAGTTTTACCGGTTACGACCAACAAGGCGGCCATATCCGGCACTGTTGCAATTACCGGAACTCCGAATGTTGGCGGAATATTAACTGCGAATACTTCAGGCATCTCACCTGCCGGCGCAACTGTTTCTTACAAATGGATATCGGACGGTGTTCAAGTAGGCATCAGCAGTACATATACAGTAAACGAAGTTGACTTAGATACATCAATAACTGTTACCGTGACGGGGACAGGTGCTTACGAAGGCAGTATAACAAGCCAGATTGTATTGATAACATAAATAAAATGCTACTCTTATGATGGAGACTATTCGTAGACTGCGTACCGTTAAGTTAAAAAGTTCATTGAGCTTCAACAATAAGAATTATTTAACAAGATAATTCGCAGTTTACTGGAATAAGTTTCGAGACTTTATGATAATAAGATGAAAATAGAATGAGTCACGGATCCAAAAACAGACCCTCGTGTCACACTAACGGAAGGAGGCTTTTGGGTGAGAGAAAACGAAAAACTATTACTGCAGGCTATAAAATATGGATTAGTATCTATGGATTATGATTTAGTTAGAAATTGTACTTTATCAAGAATGGAAATCAAAGAGTTAATTGATCTTTATCTTTTCCGAAACCAAGTCAAAAAAGTTATGATGAGTTTTGAACTAACAGAAAAAGGACAATTGCTTTTAGAAGAAATATGTCGTGGTGGTTAATTCTACAATCGGTCAATTCCAACGTATATTGCCAAAAGTGAATTTACTTTTTCTCTAATACTATGACTTAACACGAGGTAAACACGAGGGACGGCAGAACCAAACAGCACACAAGATTAAAAACACCCGAAATGTCGCGGGTGTTTTTATTCATAATAGAATTCAAATATACCCCCACCCGCTCGCAACCCTGCTCCTGCCGCGTGCCCAGAACCTTTTACCGGCCAGGCAGACTGCCGCACCGCAAACCGCAACGGCAAGCCAGGATAGGATGGTAATATTCCAACCGCTTTTTTCCGCAATCACGCCAATCGTAACGCTCGACAGGGCAGAGGCAAAGTAGGAGCAGGCATTTAAAAACCCGGTGATGGATGCCGCCTTACCCAATCGGCCAAAGTGGAACGGTATAAAGGTCAACAGCATTGAATTTACTCCGAGCATGCTTGCGAGGGATACGGCAATCAAGGTAACCGCTAAAACAATATTGTACTTGCCTAACAGGAACAAGCAACCAATCGCCGCGGCGCTGATAAAGAAATAGACGCCCGCGGTGGTCATTTCGTTGTTGAAGTATTTTTTGTTCGCCCAAAGGGCTGTGTACGCGCCCGCGAGGCTGACAACCGGCAAAATAATCGACAGCGCGGCGGATATATTGGGCGCGACATTGAAAAACTCCGTGATAAAAGTCGGCACCCAAAGGGTGACGCCATCCTTCAGTATGCCGTTGAAAAGAATGGCTATTACAGCAAAAACCAAACCGGTGCCGATGATCAGCGCGGGCATGCTGCGGGATTTGCCTTGAGGCTGCGGCTCTCTGCCGTGTTCGGCGTTATCCTGCGGTGTTTTGATGCCTTCCCGCTTGGCGATATACTCTTTCAGGCTCGAAACGCCCGTGAACCAGATAAAGGAAGCCAACACCAGCAAAGCACCGTCAATAATGAAAACCGCGCGCCAGCCGGCAAGCGAGAGGATGACGGAGGAAAGTGTGTAGGACGCAATCGTGCCGGCGGGTATGGTTGTGGAAATATTGACCCCCGCTTTGGACTGATTGGCCCTCGGCAGCCATTCCGACAGGCAGCGGATAATTGGTGACCACAGCATAGAATTGAAATATCCGTTGGCGCACCAGATGATGAACATCAGCCCGGGCGCGGTGTTGAGCCCCATGAGGATATTGGCAAAGCCGGCACCGAAAAGACCGATGCCGACCATATATTTTGGGGAAATCCTGTCGCCGATGATGCCGTTAACCAATTGTCCCACGCCGTAGCAGGCCAAGAAACCCGTCCCGATGCTGCCCAAAAACGCCTTTGTCATACCCGTGTCCGCCAGAATCTCCGCCATGCAGGCGGAAAAATTCAGGCGGCCGATGTAGCTCATGCTGTAGGCAAACCAGCACAGCAGGAACAAACGGCGGATGCTTTTATTGATCTGCGTCTCACCCATTCATTTTGATGGCTATGTTTGACGCAATAAAAATCATCCGGCAATCCTCGGAGAGATTGCCGTGGTCTTTATCCTGCCCGCCGTGGTCGGAGGTCATGATGATCAGCCAGTCTTCCGCCATGTAGCTTTCACGCGCTTCGATTGTCCTAATGATGTCATATGCGTCCTTATCGCACGCGCGAACAGCTTCCACATATTCCGGCACATCGTTGCTGAATCCGTAAATGTGCCCCGTTACGTCCGGGCGCTCGAATATGCTGAACAGGATGTCTGCACAACCCGGGTCAGCTGCCTGTGTAAGCAGTGTTGCCCGCAGTTCGTCCTCGCTTGAAAGGGTGTTCCAACGCACAGGAAGCCCCTTCAGTTTCGTATAGGCGGATTCGATTTTGTAAGTGGACCAAACCTTTTGCACATGCCACGGCCACCAGGTATAGAATTCCGCGCTGCCGGCGCTGCCGTCTTCAACAAGTTCTGTTAAAAATGTTTTTGGATGGAGCAGTTTGATCATCCCGTTGTAAAATACCAGGTGGCTGTTCGCCCATTTCCCGGTAAGTATCGTGGTCCATCCGGAGGTTGTTTTTGTGGCCTGTGTATGCAGCAGGGTGTCCCCGCCTGCTTTGGCGATATACAGTCCGCCCTCGGCAGCAAGCAGGTTGATGCCGCTTTCCGCGTCGTCTTTCAAAGGGATCAAGCTGTCGCCTCTGGCGCCGTCCAAGCCGACAACAATACACTTTTTAACTGTTTTGCCAGCAGGCAACGGCGCCCTAAAATGGTCCTTTACCATATCCGCAACATACGATTGCGGCAAGGCGGTTTCAAGCGTGTTGACAAACATACCGGATTGTTGAAGCCTCGCGCTGTAACTGCCGTCACTTGCGGGTGTTGTAAAAAAAGTTAACGCTAAAATAACCGCAATCAGACTGCCGAAAACCGGCAACACTTTATGAAACATCCTATCCACCCCTTACATGATACCGGAATATTTTCAGTCCGCTATATCAATCGCCTTGTTTGTCGCGATAAAGGTCGTGCGGCAGTCCACATTCTGGCTGCCGTGGCCGGTGCCTTTGCCGCCGTGGTCGGATGTTACAATAAACAGCCAGTCCTCATTTTGGTAGGTGTCTCTGGCTTCAATAAGTTTGATGAGGTCATACGCGTCCTTGTCGCTGAGCTTGATAGCCTCCACATATTCCGGCACATCATTACCATAGCCATGGCCGTGCCCCGCCGAATCCGGCCGTTCGTAAGTGCAGAAAATGATGTCCGCGCAACCGGGCGAATGAACCTCATCGACCATCGCCGCATGCATGGTGTCGTCATAACTGTAAGTTTCCCACCGGACATTGAGCCCTTTTTGCAGCGTATAGGCCGCTTCTTCCCGGTAAGTCGCGTTTTCGGCGGTAAGGTGCCCGCCCCAGCTGCATAAAAACAAAGAACTGCCTGCTTTGCCGCTTTCGACAAGACTCGTTAAAACCGTCGGTGTGTTGCTCGAGAGCAGATAACCGTTGTTTTTTACGCCGGTTTCTTTCGCCCATTTACCGGTGAGGATAGACGCCCAGCCCGGCGCGGTGCTTGTTGCTTGGGTGTTGAAATATTTACTTTTACCCCCGGCAAAGGAGACATACAGCCCCCCGCTTTCGGCCACATAATTCACAGCGCTGTTTTTAATTCCCTTGAGATTGACAAGTCCGTCAGCCCGTGCGCCGTCATAGCCGAAGATAAAGCATTTTTTCACGGTTTTGCCGGCCGGCAGCGGCGCGTTGAAATGCGCGTTTACCGTGTCTGCGGCAATCGTCTGCGGGAGCGCCGTTTTGAGTGTGTTGTCAAACATCGCGGCATTATCCAGCCGGGTACTGTAAAAACTTTGATTCATCGTAAAGAGTATTGTCAGCAGGGTAATCAATACTTTTATGGTGTTGCCGAAAGTCTTCAGGTTCATGGTGGTTGTCATGGTGTGCCCTCCGTTGCCGCGCAGAATTACAGCCCAAGCTGCCGCTTTTAAAATATGATACCACAGTAGTTTGCGGTTTTCAATAAAAGGGGTGTATTTTCCGGCAAGTGCTGATATAATATTGTTGAGTGGAGAAGAAGCGGCAGACGATTGAGAAGCAGTAGAAAAGCGATAGAAAAGCAGTAGATGAGCAATTGGAAAACGAAAACACAAAACTCCTACTTCTTCCCGCAACGCAGTCGCACTTCTCAACCGCATCCCATGGCGCAACCACTCTCCCCAATCTGGTACGAAAGGGTGTTTTTATGAAACGGGCTGTAAAATCGGTTTCCCTTTTATTCGCGCTGATCCTGCTGCTATCCTCATTTTCCGCCGCGTCCGCGGCAGGCAGCCGCACAACGTTTGAGGAGTGGACGGCACAGTACGAATCCATCAAGACCAATACAAGCGTGATAACGCTCACCCCCGGCAGCGATGAGAGCGAAATGAATTTCGCATGGCTGAGCAGCATCACGGACTTCGCGCCAAGGTTAAAAATCAGCAAAAATGCCGATATGCGCGATTTTGCATTTGTTGCGGTGAAAACATCTTTCACACTTGTCGGCTGCCTTGCGAACAAAGCAACCGCTTATGATTTGGAGCCCGGCACAGTTTATTACTACAGTTATACCGTAAAAGGCTTGTGGAGTAATCCCGAACAATTCAAAACAGGCGGCGGTACGGATTTTAAAGCGCTCTTCGTTTCCGACCCGCAGATGGGCCGGTCCGGTGACGAAACGCTCGATGAAGTCCTGCTGCGGGATTCCTTCGGTTGGAACGCCGCGCTTGAATCGGCTGTTGAGGCAAATCCGGACACGAATTTTATCCTATCCGGCGGCGATCAGGTCAATACCGCAACCGTCAACGCGCAATACAACTTGCTCCTTGCGCCGAAAGTCTTCAGGAACATTCCTTTCGCGGCGGCCATGGGTAACCATGATTTTACTTTTCCGCTGTACAAATACCACTTTAACAATCCGAACGAATTCAAGGGTGAAACAATTCCCTCGCTCGGCGGGTCCGGCTTTTGGTTCTGCCGCGGTCAGGCACTGTTTGTTGTATTAGACTCCAACATGCCGCTGCCAGGCAGCCAGGAACAGCTGCTCAAACAAGCGGTGGACGCGAATCCGGATGCACTGTGGCGTGTTGTTGTGATGCACAACAGCATTTACGGCGCGGGCGGCGGCGAAGCGGGCCCTGTGAATATTTGGCGTTTTTATGCCGGCATATTTGACAAATACAGCGTCGACCTTGTTTTGAGCGGCCACGACCATGTACATTGCCGCACCTTCCCGATTAAGGACGGAAAAATTGTTGATGACGGCGAAGGGACGGTTTACTTGGCTGCCAACTCCGGTTCCGGCAGCAAATACAGCGCCGCGCCGGACACCGCGCCGTGGTACGCGGCAAACTGCAGCCAGCTGCGTGTGCCGTCCTATACAGTTCTGGGTTTTGAAGATGGCCGCTTAACCATTAACACATACCGGACCGATACATCCGAAAAAATTGATGATGAGTATGTGATGGAAAAAACAGCGCCGGCGGAACCCGTCCCGGCCGAGAGCTTGTTTGTCAATTTGTTGAATCTTGTCAAGCTTGTTGTGATGGTTATCCAATCCTCCGTTTCTCTGTAAAGTACGATAGCTTTACATCTTCAGTTCATTGAACTTAATACTACTGAGATGTGATTGATTTGAACAAAACCGGCAGGGCTGTCCATGACTTGGTGCCGAACGAAACAAATATGCGCAACAGCGAAGGCGCTTTTCTAACGCTTGAAAGCGGCAGAATTATGCTTTATTATACCCGCTACGGCGGCAACGGTTTTCATGATGAGTGCAGCGCGGATATCGCGTTTATTTATTCTGATGACGATGGTGAAACCTGGAGCGAACCGGCTATTATTTTCGCGGCGGAAAGCCACGGCACGGCAAATATCATGAGTGTTTCCCTGCAGCGTTTAAACAGCGGTGACATCGGCATTTTTTACCTGATTAAGCACGGCTTTCATGATACCAGGCTTGTGATGCGACGCTCAAAGGACGAGGGAAAAAGCTGGAGCGATGCCGCATACTGCATCAACCGGCTGGGGTTTAATGTGGTGAATAACGACCGGGTCATCAAGCTTTCAAACGGCCGGCTGATGTTCCCCGCCGCGCACCACGGCGTCCGGGTACAGCCCGGACATCCGTCTTTCCCTTATGCCGTGAATTATTTTTATTACTCCGATGATGACGGTACTACCTGGTTTGAGAATGACTGCGCCGTTTCGCTCAATTCGCCGCACACAAAAACCGGCCTACAGGAACCGGGCGTATTGGAACTGGCACCGGGGTTCCTGTGGTGCTGGGCGAGGACCGACATGGGCAGGCAGTACGAGTATTTTTCCCGCGACTTCGGTTTCACTTGGAGCAATCCGGAGCCTTGTTTTTTCACTTCGCCCTGCTCCCCGCTTTCGATAAAGCGAATACCGGGCACAGATAAACTGCTTGCCGTTTGGAACCCGATATCCAACTACGCCACCATCAAAACGGACATCCCCGGCAGCAACCGCAAGCGACTTGTTTACGCAGTGAGCAGCGATAACGGCGCCGCCTGGGGCGAACCGGTGATGCTGGAAGATGATGACAACAGCGGCTATTGTTACACCGCCATCCATTTCCACAAAGACTATGTTCTGCTCGCTTATTGCGCGGGTGATGATGTCAAAGATTATTCCATCCTCTCAAGGCTCCGAATCCGCAAAATAGATTTAGCTGAATTAACAAAATAACAAATATATTGGAAGGATGAACATGATGAAGACTCTGATCGTTTACTATTCCCTCGGCGGCAAAACAAAAAAGATAGCATCGGAAAAAGCGGAGAAAGACGGCGCGGAACTGCTGGAAATCACCCCCCAAAAGCGGTATTCGATTTTTTCCGCCTTTATCAAAGGCACTCGCGCCGCGATGAAGCAACAAGCCGTTGCCATCAACAGGCCTGCTTGTGACTTTGCCGCTTATGACAAAATTGTCCTTGCGGCGCCAATTTGGGGCGGCTTCCCCGCGCCCCCGTTCAACAGCGCTGTTGAGTTGCTGCCGGCGGGCAAAGAAGTTGAAATTATCTTTTGCTCCGGCGGCGGCGGTCCGACCAAATGTGCGGAACAGGTGAAAGAACTGATTAAGAAACAGGGTTGTACGGTTACCGGATGCACGGATGTGAAGGGCGACAAGTAAGAGGATTTACCCATTCAACCCAATTAACCGCGGACATTGTCCGGATTTTGAGCCATTTTTAACCGAATACATAACCCACTGCCGTTGACGAATATCCATCGCCAACGGCAGTTCTTGTGCTATTTACGAACTCTTCCTATGGTACCTATACAACCCTGCCCGTCACCTGGCTAATTGTCACCGCATAGTTTTCGGCGTCCACCATGATACCGGCGTCCAGGCTGTCAATACTGCCGTCGCCATTGATATCCCCGGCAAAAGGCATAATCTCATCAAACGGTTGGTCCCATTTAAGTACATAGTTTTCAACATCAACCGCCGTCCCCGCATCCAGGCTGTCTATGCTGCCGTCACCGTTGATGTCACCAAAGATGACAATATAGTAGGACGCGATAAGTTCCTCAAATCCGTTATAAACATCAACTCTGGTTCCGGTACCCAAAGGTTCCGTTTCGGGGGTGTAGTAGATTTTCACCTCTCCGACGGTCTCGATATAATCGTGCTCGAATTCATCTTGTGTCAAGCCCGGTGCAAGGCCGTAAATATAGTTTTCATTTGAGTTAATTACCGTCGTCGACCCTCTTTTTTCGATAATACCTTCACTGATGGTGATAAAATTAGTTACCTTGATTGATTCTGTCGCGCTTTCGTTGCCTACAGCATCAAAACATCTTGCATACACTTTATCCTCAGCCCACAGGACAATCGGCCCCGTGTAGGTCTGCCAGTGCCCGCCGTCCGAGTCCAACGCGTATTGCTTCACCGCTGCGTCAGCAGGAAATGCCACAGCAACCGTCACATAGCCGGTTGTATCATATTCCGGCGAAGCGGAGAGTATGGGCGAGGCGGGAGGAAGCTTATCAATGTTTGTGATGGAAATTGCGCTTTCAGCGCTTTGATTGCCGAATTCATCCGTACATCTGGCAAAGACCGTACCATTTACCGTCATCGTTACTGGCGTTGTATACGCTGTCCAAGCGCCCGCGTCAATCTTATACTCTTTGATGGTTGCCGGCTCCGGATACTCGATTGTTACCGTCACATTGCCGTTGGTCGGTGTCGTGGGCGAAGCACTGATTTCCGGCTCAAAAGGCAGGGCTTTGTAATACCAAGGATCATCTAACCCGGTTTTATCAAAATAATAAACAATGAATCCTGATGCGCATTCATCAAATACACCGGTTCCCATCGCCGGAGCGGCTCCCGTGAAATATGCCCATCCAAGCGCGTCGCAGTAAGAGAAGGCGCCGTCAGCAATATCGACGACCCCCGCCGGGAAGGTTATGGAGCCAAGCAAAATGCACCCGGCAAATGCGGAGCCATTTATCTTCAGCAACCCGGCAGGAAGGGTTACCCGGGTAAGCCCCTCGCAACGGTAAAACGCCTGCTCACCGATTGAGAGCACCGTATCCGGAATGACGACAGATGTGAGTGTATTGCAGTATTCGAAAGCGTTGTTGTCTATAGCCACAACCGGGAAAGTGCCCAGCGTATCGGGAATCACAACATCGCCGCCGGTACCGTGGTACGCAGTTATGATGGTTTCACCGTGAAAAACAGTATATTCATAATCATAGAAACCGATATAATTAATAACGATTGAGCCCGTTTCACTCACATTGCCCGCCTCGTCAAAGCACCGGGCGCTGACAGTATTGTTTACATCCAATACTACCGGATCGGTATATTCCGTCCAATCTTTATCGCCAACCTTCACTTCCATTGCCGCGGCATCACCGGGATAAGTTACCGTAACTGTCACAATACCGCTTGTCGGCAACTGCGGGTCTGCCTCAAGCGTCGGTGTCACGGGCGCTATTCCGTCAATATTGGTTACACTATAAAGAGTCTCCGGGCTTGTGTTGCCGAGCGCATCTGAACACCTTGCCCAAACATCACCGTTTTCGGTAATCACCAAAGGGGCGGTATATGAGGTCCAGCTTCCCGTGCCGATTTTGTATTCTTTAATGGTTGCCGTCTCCGCATAAATAATTGAAACGGTTACATTTCCGTTAGTTGCCTGTTCGGGAAAAGAGGTAAAAGACGGAATTAGTTTATTGATATTATTCACAATAATTGAACCAACGAGACTCGGCTTTCCTGCTGCGTCACAACATCGCGCAAAAACTTCATCGTTATCAGACAGAACAACGGGTGCTGTATACGCTTGCCAATTGCCGCCCAGGTGTTTATATTCTGATGTCGCAGCACCGGATGGGTACATTATTGTTACTGTTACATTGCCGTTTGTCGGAAATGTCGGATTTGCCGTGAATGTCGGTGTATTAAAAGGTGTGAATGCTGCGGTATTGTACCCGTTCCAATTATCAGGAAAACTGGGGTTGCCTTCAACATAATAAACCGTAAAAAGCGCCGAGCAGTTTACAAAGACACTTGGAAACATTGAAGGCGCATTTCCCATAAAATAAGCAGCGGTAAGCGATGGGCAGTCCTTGAAAGCATAACTGGTGATAAGATTAACACCGGTTCCTATTGTTACCGATGTTAACGATGTGCAGAATTCGAAAGCATACATCCCGATTGTTGCTGAGGAATTGGGGATAACCACTTTTGTTAGTGCAGTGCAATTTGAGAAAGCGCCTCCTGAAACATGGCTGAGTTTTTCAGGAAGAATCACCTCGGTTAGACTTACAGCATAATCAAACGCAGACTGACCGATAACGGTCACTTCTGTACCAAATGTCACGCTTTGAAGATTTTGGCAGTATCTAAAAGCTTGCGTATAAATTTCAGTCACACTGTCCGGAATAACAACACCCGTTAAAGTCGATTTTGAAGCGAAGGAGTTTTCGGCGATAAACCTAACCGGAAACCCACCCAATTGATCAGGGATAACTATGTTGCCGCCTGAACCCGTATATCCTGTTATTGTCGCTTCCGAACCGGATACGGTATAAGTAAAATCGCCTTCCTGCAAAGCGGATACCGAAAACATGCCTGCCTGAACCACAGTGAAAACCATTGCGATTGCCAAAAGAACAGATATTGCTTTTTTCATTTCAAATCCCTTCTTTCATAATTCGGTTTTATTTAAAATTACGTTAACTGTTTGCTGCCGACATAAAAATAATATGTCGAATAAATTATGCGCTTTTAATTTGTTTTGTCAACAGAAACACATATACTTTTATTATTGTTTATTATTTTTGTTTATTATTAACAGTTTTTTGTGATAAAACATTGTGATCTATGATATTATATTGTGCTTCTGTGCCGCCAGATAGTAACAGCCGCTCAAATGATAAACAATCATTAAAGCGGCAGTAATTTTGTATGTCTTGCTCGTGTTTTTTTCTGTCTGCTTCTCCGTCATGCAAAACCTGGTGATTTTTCAAATCACCTTTCCGCCATCGCAACCATAGGCGAGGCAAGTTCGGGAGTTTTTCTCGTTCATGGCTCGCCTTTGAAGGAAATTCCCCTGGCATGGGGAAAATCCCTGCGGGGGTGCATGTCACGCAATGACAAGAGGGTTGGGCGTAGCCACTGACCGCTCGCGGTCTTAACTTTTCGGAGAAAAAGCTGGTACGAAGTGACTGAGAGGTAGAAAAAGTTAGCGCCAAAGGCGATAGCATATCACCACGGAATACGAAAGGCAGACCAAAACCGGTATGAAATGACAGAAAAGCAGAAAATAACCTGTAAAGTCATAACACTTTACAGGTTAAATGTATTGTATCAGTTTTCGCTTAGAACCCAATCATTTCAACGATTTTCGTGATAGTCCCGCTTTCAGCCATGATGTAAAGTCCCAGGCAGATATACACAACAGGCACAATGATTCTTTCGTACTTTTCCAGCGTTTTGGCAATCAAACGAACCGCGGAAAGCTTGAACCCCAAGAGGCAAAGCAAGGCGGTTGCCAACGCAAACACGGCTAAAGCTGCTGTAATTTCTCCTGCCGGCATGGATGCAAAGTAAGGAATATAAATACCAATATTATCCCCGCCAGAAGCAATAGTTATCAGCGTTACCGTCCAAAACAGCAGTGCGGATTTGCGTGCTTCCAGCTTTTCACGCACTTCCTCCTCTTCATCCTCTTCGTCTTCCTCCTTTTTAAACGCTGCCCAAATACCTAGTGATATTGGGACCAGTCCGAGGAAACCGATCACCCATTCCTGAGGAATAAAATGCAGAACAAAGGCAGCAAGCAGGCTGACTGCAACTAAAATTGCAGTCCCCAAATATTGCCCGCCCACAATATGCGCCAACCTCTTCCGGCTCCTTGTCTGTGCAAAAATCACGGTAATAATCAGCAGATAATCGATACTGGTCGAAATAAACACCGCGGCGGCGGAAATAATCGTTCGTGTCATTCATGTGCTCCGTTCTCATTATTTCGGGTAATTTTACTTTTAGTCAGACACAGCACGTCATGTCTCTACGGTTTTATCTCCTCAAACACTATCTCGCCTTCCACTACTTTGCATTCGTAGCTTTTGCCCGCGTTGAGCTTGCCTTCCAGCATCTCTTCCGACAGCTTGTCCTCAATCTGCGATTGAATCGCTCGGCGCAGCGGCCTTGCCCCGTAAACCGGGTCGAAACCGGCGTCTGAAATGCGTTCAATGGTATCTTCGTCAAAACTGATGGCAATATCCATTTCAGCAACCCGTTTGGCAAGCCCTTTGAGCAGCCGGCGAGCAATTTCCTTGATGTCTTCGCTTTTAAGTTGGTGGAAAACGATGATGTCATCCACCCGGTTGAGGAACTCGGGGCGGAATGCTTTTTTCAGCTCACCCAGCACCGAATCTTTGATTTTGCTGTGGCTTAATGTGGCTTGCCCCTCTTCAGCGGCGGAAAACCCGAGTGAGCTGACAGATTTGGAAATCAGGCTCGCGCCGATGTTGGATGTCATGATGACAATACAGTTTTTAAAGTCCACACGCCGCCCCTGCGCATCGGTTAAAATGCCATCTTCCAAAATCTGCAGCAGCATGTTGAACACATCCGGGTGCGCTTTTTCGATTTCGTCAAAGAGCAGGACAGAATAGGGCCTGCGGCGCACTTTTTCGGTCAGCTGGCCGCCCTCGTCATAACCAACATAACCCGGGGGCGAGCCGACAAGGCGGGAAACGGTATGCTTTTCCATATATTCGGACATATCCAGGCGTATCATGGCGTTTTCGTCCCCGAACATAGCCGCCGCAAGTGTTTTGCACAGTTCCGTTTTGCCCACACCTGTGGGGCCGAGGAAGATGAATGAACCGGTTGGTCTTTTGGGGTCTTTGAGCCCGACACGGCCCCTGCGGATTGCCTTTGATACGGCGGAAACCGCTTCGTCCTGCCCGACAATTCTGCGATGCAGCTCATCCTCCATGTGGAGCAGCCGCTCGCTTTCCTCCTGCGTGAGCTGAACCACCGGGATGCCCGTCCAGGCGGACACAATCTGCGCAATCTCCTGCTCCCCGACTTCACCCGCACCGTGGGCGCTTTTTTCCTGCCAACTGGCCTTGGCTTCGTCCAGTTTGGCGGCAAGTACTTTTTCCTCGTCCCGCAGCTGAGCGGCGCGCTCAAATTCCTGGGAATTGACCGCCGCTGATTTTTCCTCGCCGATGGCCTTGACTTTATCTTCAAGTTCCTTTAAATCGGGGGGAGCTGTGTATTCTTTTAACCGCACGCGCGAGGCGGCCTCGTCCACAAGGTCGATAGCTTTGTCCGGCAGATAACGGTCACCGATGTAGCGGGCGGACATTTTGACCGCGGCGATAATCGCGGCGTCGGTGATTTTCACCTTATGATGCGCCTCATATTTGTCGCGGAGGCCATGCAGTATCGCGATGGCTTCCTCCTCCGTTGGTTCACCCACGGTAATCGGCTGGAAGCGGCGTTCAAGCGCGGCGTCTTTTTCAAAATGCTTGCGGTACTCATCGAGCGTTGTCGCACCGATAACCTGCATTTCTCCCCTTGCGAGGTACGGTTTGAGCGTATTGGCAGCATCCACAGAACCTTCCGCGGAGCCTGCGCCGACGAGATTATGAATTTCATCAATAAACAAAACGACATCTCCGGCGTTCATCACCTCGTCAATCGCCGCTTTAATGCGCTCCTCAAAGTCACCCCTGTACTTGGTACCGGCAACCATGCCTGTTAAGTCAAGCGCTATAATTCGTTTATCTTTCAAAGTTTCCGGTACTTCGCCGGCCGCTATTTTGAGGGCAAGCCCTTCCGCTATCGCCGTTTTGCCGACGCCGGGCTCCCCCGTGAGGCAGGGGTTGTTCTTGGTGCGCCGGCTGAGGATTTGAATCACCCGCTCGATTTCGGTTTGCCTGCCAATCACCGGATCAATCATGTTTTTGCGCGCGAGTTCCGTTAAGTCTCTGCCGAACTGGTCAAGTGTCGGCGTAGCGGATTTTTCGGCTTGGCAACTTTCGCCCGCGGCAACCGGTTGCGCGCTTGCGCCGGCAAGCCCCTTGACGACATCTTCCAGCACACCTTTGGGGTCCGCTCCGAGTTCCGCCATGATTTTCACAGCGACGCTTTGCCCTTCTTTAATGAGTGAAATCAACAGATGCTCTGTGCCGATATAACTGTGTCCCATCGACCTTGCCTGGACGATGGACATGTCTATCACATGCTTGCAGCGCGGTGTGAAATCGTTTGGTGAAAGTTCCGACACCTCGCCCAGACCGACGCTGCCGCGAAGTGCGTCTTCCACTTTTTCGGCTGTCAAGCCGCGGGCGGACAGTGCGTTGTAAGCCAGACCGCTGTCTTCTTCCAGCAAACCAACCAATAAATGCTCGCTGCCGATATAGCTGTGCCCCATACTTTGCGCGCTTTCAATGGCGGCATTGAGGGCTGAATTGGCTTTTTCCGTAAATCCGGTGAATTTGTACATGGCGATAACCTCCGATTAGTATGATATTGTTTTGAGAAGCGTGACTTCGTCACGAGAAGCGGTTGAGAAGTGCGACTTCGTCGCGGGAAGATGTAGGAGTTTTATGTTTTGTTCTCCAACTAATTCTCCACTGCTTCTCCACTTCTTTTCAATCGTCTACCACTTCTTCTCTACCCGTTTTCCTTGAGCGCTTCCCGCACCGCATCGGCTCTGATGGCGTCCCTTTCCGGCACGGTGAGACTTTTACCCTCGCGGGCATTGATGGTGGCGGGCTGCATATTGACGATAAGTTCGTTGAGTTTTTCCAGGCTGAGTGTTATCAAGCCGTTTGCGGCACCCAGGCGCACGAGTGAAATCAATTCCATGAATTCGTCGCCGCTTAAAAGCCTTGCGGTTTGCAGGATGCCCAGTGCACGCCAGATTTTATCCGCGATTTCCGGGTTGGCCAGCATCAGTTTTGCCGCCTCCCGTTCCTGATTGACAAGCTGCGCGGCAATCGACTGTAGATTATCGAGTGCTGCCGTTTCCGTAATGCCGAGGGTTATTTGGTTGCTCAGCTGATAGATATCACCTTTTGGGCTTGAACCTTCACCGTAAGCGCCGCGGATGGTCATCCCAAGCTTTGACACGGTGGAGGCCAGCCGGTTGATATGCCCGATACGCGTGAGCGCCGGCAGATGCAGCATGACGGAAGCGCGCATGGCGGTGCCGAGGTTGGTCGGGCACTGCGTCAGGTAGCCGATACGCTCGTCAAACGCATACTGAAGTTTTGAGTCCAACAGCGTATCGATTCTGTCCGCTGTTTCATAAGCCTCGCGCAGGGCAAGCCCCGCTTTCATTACCTGCAGGCGGATGTGATCCTCTTCACAGAGCATGATGCTAACCGATTCATCCTCCGTCAGCATCAAGGCACGCCCTTCCGTGGAGCTGGCAAACTCGGGGCTGATGAGGTGCCTTTCCGCGAGGGAGACAGCCTGCGAGCGGGTCAGGCTCTTCATGTCAAGGTACTTAAAGCCATCGGTATCTTCGCTCATCACCGCGTCTTTTATAATAGCATTAACCGTCAGCCTGCCCTTGGCGTCAAGCCTGTGGGGAAAGGGATATTCCTTCAGGTTCCGGGCGAGGCGAATGCGTGTGCTCAGCACAACATCGCCCTGTTCGCCTTTTTCGATATACCACTTGCTCATGCTTGACCCTCCTTTTCGATTGCCCGGATTTCGTCCCGTATTTTGGCGGCCAGTTCAAAGTTTTGCTCTGCCACGGCTGTGGAGAGTTCTTCCCGAAGCTGCTCCAGGCGGCTTGCTTTTTTATTTTCTTCTCCCGCTGTTTCGGAAACCTTGCCGCTGTGCTGAATTCTGCCGTGAATGCGCTGCAGGGACGGCAGAAGTTTGTCGTAAAAGGTGGTGTAACATTCCGCGCAGCCCAGCTTGCCTTCACGCGCGATATCTTCAAAAGAACAGCCGCATTTCGGGCATCTGATAACCTTGCTATCCCCCGCGGCAGGCAGCGCGCCCGCGAACGAGCCGAATATTTCACCTAAGTTCAATCCGAATCCGGAGAAAAAGTCCCCGTAGCCAAGGTGCGCGGCGCAGTCCGCGCAAAGGTGTGTTTCGGCCGTTTCGCCGTTGACAACCTTTTTGATGTGGGTTGTCGCGTCGTTTCTTTCACAGTTTTGGCATAACATAACAGTGATTGCCTCCCTTTTTATAAAATGATTTGTTGGCCGGCTCTTACTTCTCCCCTGATAATTCGCATAGCGATTTCCGTTTCAATGTGCTTTTGCAGGTACCTTTTAACCGGTCTTGCGCCGTAAAGCGGTGAATAAGCCTCGGTTGCGATTTTCTTCTTTGTTTCGTCCGTCAGCACCAGGCTGATGTTCTGTTCCGCCAGCTTATCGCGGATACCTGCCAGTGAAATGTCGATGATTTGCGTGATTTGTGCGAGCGTCAGCGGAGAGAACACAATGATGTCATCGATCCGGTTAATAAACTCCGGTCTGAAGTATTTTTTTACCTCATCCTCCACCTGCTGCTTGACCTCTTGGGTAATAACGCCGTCTTGGGAGATATGCTCAATCAGGTACGCGCTGCCGATGTTGGAGGTCATAATAACAATGGTGTTCTTAAAATCTACGGTTCTGCCCTGGTTATCCGTCAGCCGGCCGTCATCAAGCAGCTGCAGCAGGATGTTAAAAACATCCGGATGCGCTTTTTCGATTTCATCAAACAAAATAACGCTGTATGGCCGCCTGCGCACCGCTTCGGTCAACTGCCCGCCCTCATCATACCCGACATATCCCGGCGGCGCTCCCACCAGGCGCGACACCGCGTGTTTTTCCATATACTCGGACATATCGATACGAATCATATTCTTCTCGCTGTCAAAGAGTGCTTCGGACAGCGCCTTGGCGAGTTCCGTTTTGCCCACGCCTGTCGGTCCGAGAAAAATAAAGGAACCGACCGGCCTGTTGATATCTTTTAACCCGGCTCTTGCCCGCACAACCGCTTGGGATACCGCGGTTATCGCGTCATCCTGCCCCACCACACGCTCATGCAGCACTTCGCCAAGCCGAAGCAGTTTTTCCTTTTCCGCCTCCACAAGACGGCTCACCGGAATCCCCGTCCATTTTGATACAATTTCCGCCACCTCATCCTCGGTTACCTCTTCTTTGAGGAGGCTTTTTTCCTTCGCGTTTTCGAGGCTCTGTTTTTCCTGCTCCAGTCTTGCCTCAAGCGCCGGCAGGGTGCCGTATTTCAGTTTAGCCAGCTTCTCCAAATCGTAGCCGCGCTCCGCTTCCTCGATTTGCAGTTTGATATCGGTCACCTCTTGCTTGGTTGCTTTCAGTTTTGTAATCGCCTGTTTTTCACTTTCCCACTGCGCCCGCATACCGGCGTTTTTTTCCCTGAGTTCCGACAGTTCCTTTTCAATGTTTTCCAACCGGATTTTGGAGTTTGCGTCGGTTTCCTTGCCAAGTGCCTGTTTTTCGATTTCAAGCTGCATGATTTTACGAGCGCTCTCGTCAAGTTCAGCAGGCATGGAATCAATTTCCATCCGGATTTTAGACGCCGCCTCATCCATCAGGTCAATGGCCTTGTCCGGCAAAAAGCGGTCGCTGATGTACCGGTCCGACAGTGTCGCGCAGGCAATCAGCGCGCCGTCGGTTATCCGCACCCCGTGGTGAATCTCAAAGCGTTCCTTCAAGCCGCGCAGGATGGATATCGTATCCTCTACCGTCGGCTGTTCAATAAGAATTTTCTGAAACCGCCGTTCGAGTGCAGCGTCTTTTTCAATATTTTTGCGGTACTCATCAAGCGTGGTTGCGCCGATGCAGTGCAGCTCGCCTCTGGCAAGTTTGGGCTTGAGCAGGTTGCCTGCATCCATAGACCCTTCCGCTTTGCCCGCGCCGACAATATTGTGGATTTCATCAATAAACAGAATGATTCTGCCTTCCGACTTTTCAATTTCATTGAGTACGGTTTTAAGCCGCTCCTCAAACTCGCCGCGGTACTTCGCGCCGGCAATCAGCGCGCCCATGTCCAGGGCGTATATGGTCTTATCCTTTAACCCCTCCGGTACATCACCGTTGAGGATACGCTGGGCAAGTCCTTCCACAACCGCGGTCTTGCCAACGCCCGGTTCTCCGATGAGCACAGGATTGTTTTTGGTTCGTCTGGAAAGGATTTGCACCGTATGGCGTATTTCCTGGTCTCTGCCGATTACCGGGTCCAGCTTGCCTTCACGCGCGAGTTTCACGAGGTCCCTGCCGTACTTGTTAAGCGCGTCATAGTTTTCCTCGGGGTTCTGGCTTGTGATGCGCTGGTTGCCCCTGACCTTCGTGAGCGCCTGGAGAAACGCGTCTTTTGTGATACCGTACTTTTTGAATATTTTACCCGAAGGGCTGTTTTTCTCTTCCAGCAAAGCCAGATACAGATGTTCCACACCGATATACTCATCTTTGAAGTTCGCGGCGATTTTCTCGGCTTCCGTAAACAGCTGACTGAGCCGGCGGCCGGCATAAACGCCCTCGCCCGCTCCGCTGACTTTGGGCAGCTTGTCCAGTTCCGCCTGTACATCTGCGGAAATCCGCGCGGCATCAAAGCCCATCAAACCAATCAGTTGCGGGATCAACCCGTCTTCCTGCCGCATGAGGGCAAGGTGTAGATGCTCCGCGTCGAGCTGCTGGTGCCCTTCCTGCACGCCGATGGCTTGGGCTTCCATAATAGCCGACTGCGCGTTTTGTGTGTATTTATCGATATTCACGGATAAACACCTCCCATATGTTTTTCATCGTACTTGTTGATTAGCCTTCAGGTAACCGTTAACAGCATATTTTTAAACAGCACCGCTCTGGTTTTGTCCCTGTTCTCGGCCGGATGCAGCCGCAGCGAACTGTCCGAAGTCGCGGTGAGCATAAGTCTCGCGGTTACCTGGTCAAGGATTTTTTGGTGGCTGAGGTTGAGGATATGCGCCCGGCAGGTTTTTTCATCCAAACTTGTGCCGACGGTGTTGATGACATGCATGAGGACCCCGCCCCTGTCCAGCTTCACCCGGCTGATTCTGATATATCCCCCGCCGCCCCTGCGGCTTTCGACAATATAACCCTGCTCGGGCGTGAAGCGCGAAGCGATTACATAGTTGATTTGGCTGGGCACACAGCCCAGTCGCTGGGCCAGCTCGTTGCGCTGAATCTCGGTATAACCATCGCGCTCGAGCATTTCCATGATCAGCTGTGTAATACTGCTGCTGAGGTTCATTTTAATCAGCCCCTTTTTAGTCTTTGACTTTCTTTGACCTTCTTACGGTTCATTATATCCCACACACAGAATCCCGTCAAAGGTCAGAGAAGGTCAATATCAACTACTTTGCTTTGAATTTTTAATTTAGCGCGGATATTCGCCGTTTTTCTCTTATTCTTTTGCGTTTTCCCGCAATAGCTTTGCTGGATAAAAAAAGAGCCGTGCTGCCGCAAAAGCACGGCGCACAGCTCCGGTTGGTTATCCGGCAATCAGTTGTTGATGTTGGCCAAAAGCTCGCGGGCTTCGTTCACTGTCAGCCCGCCGGGCGAGCTGTCAAAGTTCCGTGGGGATTCCGCCACCCATCTTTCCGCATACTGGGTTGCCTGCCCCTGTGTGATGTGTATGTTCGGCAGGCCGATCTGCCCGGCGATTGCTTTGCACAAGGTTTCCAAATCGGTTTGCAGCAACGCAAGCAGTTCCGCCAGTTTTTGCGGCTCGTACTTATGCGCCCGCCGGAGAAACGGCGGCAAAAACATCGCGCACGCTTTACCGTGGGGCACACCGTAATTTTCGGTCAGAATGTAACCGAGCGGGTGCGGAAACGCGGTGCCGCAGGCGTTGATGGCAAGCCCCGTGTAAAGAGAGCCGAAATACAGTTCATCTCTTACCGGTTTTGCAGGCAGTTCATAAGATAAGTGCAATGTTTTTAGTGCTGACCAGAGCATCGGGATGCCCTTGACGGCGAAACATTTTGAAATTCCGGTGCACTTGGGCGTAAACCAGGCTTCCACCCCGTGGCTGAAAGCATCGAGTCCGGTTGAAACGGTGATATCGTAGGGTAGGGAGTAAGTGTATTTGGGGTCCGCAAACGCGATTTTCGCATAGCAGTCCGGACCCACAATGCTCTTTTTGCGCCCGGTTTCGTCCACCGTCAGCACGGAAACACCCGTTACCTCGCTGCCCGTCCCGGCTGTGGTGCCGATTAAAACAAGCGGCAGCGGCGCGTTTTTATAGACGCGCTTATAGATATCCATTGGCTGCAAATCGGCGTTCGTTGCGTAAATCGCGACGGCCTTTGCCGCATCCAGCGGGGAACCGCCGCCGATGCCGACGATAAAATCCGCTTCGAAAGCCCTTGCTTGTGCGCCCGCTGAGTGACAAGCGGAAATCAGCGGATTTTGACCGATACCGTCAAAAATATCGTAAGCAATCCCTTCTTTTTGCAGCGCGGCAATGATGTCATCCAGCGCGCCGCTCAGGCGCGCGGAGGATGCGCCCGTGACAATCAGACAGCGGCCGCCCAACGGTTTGAGCAAGGCTGAATTGCCGGCTACGGTGTTTTTGCCGCTGACAAGCTTTACCGGCATAAAAAAGTTAAAATCCATGTTGTTCACCTCTCGTTTTTTACCGGGTTGCGAGGAACTTCGCAGTGCGGATAATCAAAAGCGGTATGTCTGAATCAATCCATTGAAATTATAACATATTTCCGCAAAATTTTATCCTATTTTTATAAATTTTTACGGCAAAGAATCCTTGCATATCGCCCTCTATAAGTATACAATATTTTAGAGCGATTTGAGCTATAGTTTAAACGGGGTGGCACTTTGGCGTCAAACGGAAAGAACAAAAGCAAATGGGGCATCCTCGCCGCTTGCGCGGCGATTGCCGCGTTGACCGGTTTGTTTGTTTATGATGCCGTCGTCAATGTCCCCGAGTTTACGAACAGCGAACTGGCCATGGGTACCGTTGTCACACAGACACTTAAAGGCAACGGAGCCGAGGAAACGGCAGATAAGATTGTAAAAAACATCAACAACCTGGAATACAAATACCTGTCGTGGCGGATTGCGGATTCCGACATCGCAAAAATTAACAAAGCGGCGGGCAGCAGTTATACACCCGGTGAAAATACGGCCGGATGGATCCGTCAAACGCTGGACATTTGTCAAAGCAGCGCCGGGGCAGTTGATATAACCGTTGGGAAGCTGACCGCCTTGTGGGACATCGGCGGAGAGAATCAGCGCTTGCCCGCGCAAAACGAAATTGACGCGCTGCTCGGAGGCGTCGGTTGGAGCAAAATAACAGTGTCCGGCAACACCATTGCCATTGGCGAGGGGCAAAGCCTGGATATGGGCGCTGTCGGCAAGGGTATTGCCTGCGATGAAGCTGCCAAAATACTGGCACAAAGCAAAATAAAATCGGCTGTCGTCAGTGTTGGCGGCAGCATTTTATTGTACGGCAAAGGCAAAGATGTCCGTGTCGGCATCCGCAGCCCGCTCGGCGGCGCAAACGACTATATGGGCGTACTCACATTGAAAGACTGCTTTATATCAACATCCGGCAATTATGAAAAGTTTTTTACTGTGGGGGACACGCTTTACCATCACATTCTCAATCCTGCTACCGGTTACCCGGCGGACAGCGGTTTGACAAGTGTTACCGTAGTGTGCGGTTCCGGCCTGACAGCTGACGCGCTGTCCACCGCTTGCTTTGTGTTGGGTTACGAAAAAAGCCTGCCGCTGCTTGAGGAATATAAAGCCGAAGCCATTTTTATCGCCAATGACAATACCGTCCGTGTAACCGCCGGGCTTGCGGATAAATTTGAGATCACAGACAGCGAGTTTTCACTTGCTTCAACAGGAGCGGCGCGATGAAAAGACTTTTTAAAAAAGCGGATCTGCTGCTGATTCTGTTTTTTTGCGTCGTGTGCGCCTTGCTGTTTCTGCCGAGGTTCACTGCACGCGGAAGCCTCAACGCGGTTGTTTGGAAAAACGGTACGGAAATCCACCGGATTGATTTGAGCAAGGTGGAAGGCGCCTATACGATCAAACTTGACGGCAGCCTGACATCGGTCATCCGGGTAAAAAAAGGCGCCATCGGCTATATTGAATCCGATTGTCCGGATAAACTCTGCGTCAACGCCGGCATGCTCACGCGCCGCGGGCAAACAGCGGCCTGTCTGCCCGCAAAAACCGTCATCACCCTAACGGGCGGGGCGAAGGGTGAGAAAGAGCCGGATGTGATCACATACTGAGTGGCAGAGCATTAGCTGAGCGGTTGCTGAGCAATCGTTGAACGATTGTTAACCTATTGCTAACCTATCGCTCACCAATTGCTAAGCTT
This sequence comes from uncultured Eubacteriales bacterium, assembly GCA_964612185.1. GTDB lineage: Bacteria > Bacillota > Clostridia > Oscillospirales > Acutalibacteraceae > UBA1447. The sequence goes on along the minus strand of CAZTCR010000010.1, from coordinate 18,864 downwards.
CACAATTCAATTGTTATCCATAAAAAAATAGGAGTAAATATGTCCTCAACAGCACCGAGCATTACAAAACGAATAGCGTTGCTTGGTATTTTAGGCGCGCAGGCGCTTGCCTTATCTTTTTTGGAAAACCTGATTCCCGCCCTGCCCGGCTTGCCGCCGGGCGCGAAACCGGGTTTTTCCAACATCGTGACGATGTACGCCGTTTCATCCATGGGTTTGGGCGAGGCGGTTTATATAACGGTTATCAAGGCAGTTTTCGCAGGGCTGACCAGGGGTCCGGCTGCTTTCCTGATGAGTATCGCGGGCGGCTTGCTGAGCACACTGGTGATGTTCGGGCTGCTGCGTTTGCACGGCAGGCCGTTTGGTATCGCCGGTATATCCGTCGCGGCGGCAGTCGCGCACAACTTTGGCCAGCTGTTGGCGGCAGTGATGCTCCTTGGCACAACAACGGTATTGGGTTACGCGCCGCTGCTCCTGTTCTTCGCGATTATTACCGGACTGGTTACCGGCACGGTTCTAAAAACTGTTATGCCGGCGCTTGACAGGCAAAGCAGTTTTTTTGTATAAATCAAACCAATTTCGACTGGAGATGAAAGTTTGAAAAAAGTTTTTCAAATCTCAACTATGGGAGGGCGGTGTTTCAGATGAAAAAGACCAAACCAAACGGCGTGCTGAAATCGGCTGCCAAGGTGCATGGCGGTGTTCCGGTCGCGCACAATAAAAACACGGCAGAAATGCCCGTTGAGCGCATGCCCGCACCCGGCAAGGTTGTGCTGCCCATGCAGCAGCATATCGGCTCCCCGTGCGTACCCGTTGTCCAAGTCGGCGACACAGTCGCTGTGGGGCAGCTGATTGCCGACAGCGAAAAATATGTCAGCGCGCCGATACACGCCTCCGTGTCCGGCAAGGTGACGGCAATCGGTGAAACTGTCCTGCCAAACGGCGTGATTTCCCAAAGCATCACCATCGAGTCCGACGGCGAAATGAGGCTGTATGAAGGCCTTGAGCCGCCAAAGGTGGAGACCAGGGATGATTTAATCAAAGCGGTGCGCGCATCAGGCCTTGTCGGGCTGGGGGGCGCGGGTTTTCCGGCGCATGTTAAGCTCAACAGCCCGCCGGACAAAAATGTGGACACGCTGATTGTTAATGTCGCGGAATGCGAGCCGTATATCACGGTGGATTACCGCGAATGTCTGGAAAACTCCTGGGACATTCTCTCCGGCGTGTGCATACTCAAAGATCTCCTCGGCATCAAGACGGTCATTATCGCTGTGGAAGACAATAAGCCCGACGCGATTGCGGAGCTGAAGAAAATAGCCGATAACAGCTGCGACACGGATGACTCCATCAAGCTCATGGTCCTTAAATCCCGTTACCCGCAAGGGGCTGAAAAAGTGATGGTGCAAGCCGCAACGGGACGCAAGGTTCCGCCCGGCAAACTGCCGTCGGATGTCGGCTGCCTGGTAATGAATGTGGCAAGTGTAGCCTTTATCGCCCGCTACCTGAAAAGCGGCAAGCCGCTGGTCAGCCGTTCGATGACGGTGGACGGTTCCGCCATCGCACAGCCCAAAAATGTGCGTGTTGCCATTGGTACAAATATCGGGGATGTCATCGATTTTTGCGGCGGGTTTAAGACTGAACCGTACAAAATCATCACGGGCGGCCCAATGATGGGGCTCGCGATTATCGGCACCGATTTGCCGGTTTTAAAGCAAAACAACGCCATCCTCGCGCTGTCCGCAAATACTTACAAGGTCAAAAGGGAGCGCGACTGTATCCGGTGCGGGCGCTGCGCGAATGTTTGCCCGGTTAACCTGATGCCCACGCTCATTGCCCGGTTCGCCAAGGCCAAAGATGTCGAAAAAATCAAGCAAACAGGAGTCACGGTTTGCATGGAGTGCGGCAGCTGTTCGTACGCCTGTCCGTCGGGCATCCCGCTCGTTCAATACATGAGGCTTGCTAAAACAATGCTTGCTGAAGAAAACACGAAAGCTTGAAAATCAAGCTTTCGCAAAGAAAGGAATGATTGTTTAAATGATTTTGGATAAAAAGCTCACCGTCAGCGCGTCGCCTCATATCCGCTCGGCATCAACCTCGACGGGCATCATGCTCGATGTGATACTCGCGCTGCTGCCGGCGTTTTTCGCGGGCGTTGTGTTTTTCGGTTCGCGGGTTTTGGCGCTTACGGCGGTTACTGTCGGCACCTGCCTGTTAAGCGAATACCTCGCGCGCAAGGTGATGAAAAGGCCGGGTACGCTGAGTGATTTGAGCGCCGTTGTCACAGGCTTGCTTTTGGCGTTCAACTTGCCGCCATCAATGCCGTTTTGGATGGCCGCAATCGGCTCGGTTGTCGCCATTGTAGTGGTCAAACAATTCTTCGGTGGCATCGGCATGAATTATGTCAACCCGGCGCTTATGGGCAGAATTGTCCTATTCGTCTCCTTCCCGACAGCAATGACAAAATGGACAGCGGCAGGCGCATGGCGAGGGGTGGAAGCAGTAACCTCCGCCACACCGATGGCGCAGCTGAAGGGTGTTTTTACAAGCGGTGCTTTTGATGACATCACCGGACTTGTCGGCAAAGACCTTACCCAGATGTTTTTCGGCCAGCGGGCAGGCAGCCTCGGTGAGGTTTGCGCCGCCGCACTGATTTTGGGCGGGTTGTTCCTGATTATCCGCGGGGTAATCTCCCCTGCCATACCACTTGCGTATATCGGGACAGTTGCGGCTATCATGCTTGCCGCGGGCAAAGGCAATTTACCCTTTGTCGCGTATGAACTCATGGGCGGCGGGCTGCTGCTGGGTGCAATTTTCATGGCGACAGATTACACCACATCGCCGGTAAATCTGAAGGGCAAAATCATTTTCGGCATCGGGTGCGGTTTGTTAACGGGCATAATCCGTCTTTTCGGCAGTATGCCGGAGGGCGTGTCTTTCTCCATTATTATTATGAATATCCTCGTACCGCATATTGAGCGCTGGACCACCCCGAAGCCTTTCGGCACACCCCCAAAGGCAAAAACAGCGAAGGAGGCCGCGCAATGAAAAGGATAAGTTTCAAAGAACTGATTCTGCCGGGTATTGTTCTTTTTGCAATTTGCCTGGTCACAACACTTCTGCTGGGCTACACCAATCAAATCACAGCGCCGAAAATTAAAACGCTCGCGGCTAATAACGCCGAAGCGGCACGGATGAAGGTTTTGGAAACAGCCAAAAGCTTTTCCGAACCGCTCACCGTCACCCTTGACGGTACTGAATACACCTATTATGAAGGGCTGGCCGGCGACGGTACAGCCGCCGGTTATGTGTTTACCACCGTTACAAAGGGTTATGGCGGCGATGTGAAAATCATGACCGGTGTCGACGGCAGCGGAGCTGTCGTGGGCATTGAAATCTTGCAACTGACGGAAACACCGGGTCTCGGTATGAAGGCGTATGACGATGCCTTCCTCAAGCAGTTTTTCGGCAAGAGCGGCAGTATCACCGTTACGAAAACCACGGCGAATGAAAAACAAATAAACGCTATGACCGGCGCAACCATCACATCCAACGCCGTTACAGGTGCAGTCAATATCGCACTTAAGCTCTATGACGCCGTTACCGGCAAAGCAGAACCCGCCACCGACGCATCGGCGGCAAACGCAGACGAAACCATCCGCAAGCAGCTGCTACCGCAGGCGGCAAACTTTGACCCGCCGGTAAAAGCGGACGGTATGCAATACGATTACTACAGCGGCAGGAACGCGGACGGCACCCTGGCGGGTTACATTTTTACCACCGAAGCAACCGGATACAGCGGTGTTATTCTTGTTACGACTGCTATTGACAGCAAGGGAATCATTACAGGTGTCAAAGTGCTTGCCGTCAATGACACGCCCGGTATCGGCACGAAGGTCCAGGATGAAGCGTTTCTTAATCAATACAAGGGTTTAAGCGAAAAAGTGTCGGTAACAACAGGTACAGCAGGCACAAATCAGGTGAAAGCCGTCACCGGCGCGACTATCTCATCAAGCAGCGTAACAATCGCCGTGAACAAGGCGCTTGACCTTTACAAATCAATAGCGGGAGGTACACCGTAATGGCTGAAAAAAAGACACTCCGGCAAGAGCTCACCAAAGGCTTTATTAAAGAAAATCCGGTTTTGCGCCTGGTGCTCGGCACCTGCCCCACGCTGGCCATTTCCACCTCGGTAACAGGGTCACTGGGCATGGGTATTTCGGCAACGATGGTATTAATCGGTTCCAACATGGTTATTTCCATGCTGCGCAAGGTCATTCCCGACAAAGTGCGCATCCCCGCCTATGTCATCGTTATCGCCTCATTTGTCTCAATAGTGCAGATGCTTGTGAAGGCTTATGCGCCTGATGTTGACGAACAGCTCGGCATTTATCTGCCGCTGATTGTGGTCAACTGCATTATTCTTGGCAGGGCGGAAGCGTTCGCCGGCAAGAATGCGGTGCTGGCTTCCACCATAGACGGTATCGGTATGGGTATCGGCTTCACCGCTGCCATATTGCTCATGAGCATCATCCGGGAGTTCCTTGGTGCCGGCACACTCGCCGGCGTGACCCTGATGCCTGCGGCCATTTCGCCCATGGCGATATTCATTTTGCCCCCGGGTGGATTTTTTGTTTACGGTATCCTCATGGCTCTCGCCAATAAAGTGGCGGAAAAGAAGGGAATGCCTAAAGCGGAGCTTAAGGGCTGCGAGTATTGCCCGATGGCCGCTTCCTGCGCGATTAAACCGCTGCAAAATGCGGATAAATGCGATACGAAGGAGGTGCCTGCGTCATGAAAATGTTTATGGCCATTATTTTCACCGGTATTTTAACCGAAAACTTTGTGCTTGCAAAATTCCTCGGCATCTGTCCCTTCCTCGGCGTTTCCAAAAAGCTGAACACCGCGATGGGCATGTCCGCGGCTGTTATCTTTGTTATGGTGCTCTCCACCGCAGTGACTTACCCGATAAATGCATACTTTTTGATCGAATTGCCCTCGCGAAAAGGGTTTAGCTTAGAATATTTGCAGACGATTGTTTTTATCCTGGTAATCGCGGCGCTGGTGCAGTTGGTTGAAACCATCCTTAAAAAATACATGAAGCCGCTGTATAACGCGCTGGGTATTTACCTGCCGCTGATTACCACAAACTGCGCGGTGCTGGGTGTCGTATTCCTGAACCTTGACAAATCCCTCACCTACTCACAGTCGCTGGTCAACTCCTTCGGCGCAGGTGTTGGTTTTATGCTGGCGATGTTCATGTTCGCCGGTGTTCGGGAACGCATGGAAAGCTGTGACATCCCGAAGTTTTTGCAAGGCCTCCCCATCACCCTGATAGCCGCCTCGCTGGTATCCGTTTCGTTTTTGGGTTTTGGCGGGGTTATCGAGGGCATCTTCAAATAGAATTCGGAAGTTTAGAAGTGCTGATTTTTAAACGATGGAAGGAATGGATATAAAATGAATCCAATCGTGCTGGCAATTGTAATTGTGTCCGCCATCGGACTGATAGCAGGCTTGGGGCTCGCGATTGCGTCAATTATTATGGCGGTGCCCGTTGACAAAAAAGCGGAAGAAATCGAAGCAATTTTACCCGGCATCAACTGCGGTGCCTGCGGCTTTTCCGGCTGCTCCGGGTATGCCAAAGCATTATCCGAAGGCACAACAGCCAACACAGCGTTGTGCGCGCCGGGCGGCAACGATGTGTCCAACGAGATTGCTGTGATGACCGGTCTTTCAGCCGGGGAAGTGCTGCCTTCCGCGGCGGTGGTGCTCTGCCAGGGCAACAACCATAACACAACAGACAAGCTCGTTTACAGCGGCGTTAAAAGCTGCAAAATGGCCACACAGCTGTTCAGCGGACCCAAAAGCTGCAACTACGGCTGCCTGGGCTTCGGCGATTGTGTTGAAGTGTGCGATTACGGCGCTGTTCACATCTGCGACGGGATTGCCCGCATCAATCCGCTGGCGTGCCGTGCATGCAAAAAATGCGTTGCCACATGCCCGAAAAACCTTATTGAAATGATGCCCCTGCACGAGGCCAAAGCGGCGGTGCTGTGCGCGAACAAGGAAAAAGGCGCCGTCACCCGCAAACAATGCAAAACCGGCTGCATCAGCTGCACACGCTGTGTAAAGGCCTGCGAATTTGACGCGGTCACCATCGTTGACGGCTGCGCGAAGGTGGCGTATGAAAAATGCACTGCCTGCGGCAAGTGCGTTGAGGTCTGCCCGACCAAGGCGATTGATATGATTGATTTAGAAAAGATTGTGGGCAAAGCGGAAGCATAAAGTTTGGCAGTTTTAACGCCCCTCCGATTGATACGGAGGGGCGTTTTTGTGTTCTGTTTTCTGTTTACGGTATCCTCTTTATCAGTTCCGCCCAGCTGTTGACGGCATAATACCCCTTGCCGTCGATTTCCCGCCGCTCAAACGGGATATCCGAGCCGCTTTCATATAAAAACGGCAGGATGCCGCTGTTGTGCGCGCCGCAAACATCCGCGCCGAAACTGTCCCCGCAGTACCAGCATTCACCGGGCGCAACGCCTGCCTTTTTCGCCGCGGCAAGGAACATGTCCGGCGCCGGTTTACAAAACAAAAAGTCGGCGCTTGTAAAAACAAACGCCATCTTGCTTTCCGGCAGCTGCTCTTTGATGGCGATTGCCATCGCTTCGCCGGACAGCACCGTGTTGCTGATGACGGCGGTCATCATCCCCGCGGTGTTGAGCGCCTGCAAAAGTTCCGCCATATAGGGCGTTGCTTTTCTGGTCGCGTTATAGCGGTCGAAGATGATTTCGCACTCGGTCATGCTGATGGAATACCGCAAACCTGCCAAGGCGAAAATATTCCGCAGAATGCCGGAGAGCTGAATTTCCAGCACATAGCCGGTCGCGCCCCTGGTCCGCCGGGAAATCCGTTCATCCAGCGACTGCCAAAGCGCACACAAATATTCGGTTGTTGCGGCTTCCGGATTATCGGCCGCCAAGCGTAGCGCCTCCAGCCCGTTAAAAGCCGAAAACGGGCTGTCCAGAATCAGCGTCCCGCCGAAGTCGAAAAGGACGAGTTTTGGTCGGTACATGGTTTGCCCTCCAAGCTGTTTTTTAGAGTGAACGGTGCGTCAGGGATGCCGCACCCTACCGTCAAAACCGCTGAGCGATGGCTGAGCAGTGGCTTAGCGATGGCTTAGAAGAAGTAGAGAAATGGGTTGAGAGGTTGCCGAGAGTTGTTTAACAATTGCTCACCTATTGCTCACCTATTGCTAGCCAATCGCTCACCTATTGCTCTGCCGCTAAAAACTCAACTTCATCTGTATGCACACGATCCCCGCGCCGGTAATGTCCACCACACCGTAGTTGCCGTCGTGGATGCTGCCGGGGTTGAACAAATACAATCCGTCTTCATAGTCGGTTTCCGGCGTGTGTGTGTGCCCATACAGCACGATGTCCGCTTTTTCCTGCCTTGCGATGCTTTTCAGTTCGCCGGTGCCGTATTTGACTTTTTCCCGGTGACCGTGGGTGCAGTAGATGCGCTTGCCTTTCACCATTTCAATGCAGTTGTACGGGGTAAGCGTATTGAAATCGCCGTTGCCCCTGACCTGCACAATTTTCTTTTCGCCAAAGATACCGGCCAAAGCGTCCATGTCCCGCTCGCCGTCGCCAAGGTGAATAATCATCCGCGCCGCCGGCTGCGCCTCCATCGCGCAGCGCAAACCAAACACATCATTGTGGGTGTCGGAAACCACCAAAATCCGCATGAACAATCCCCTTTGCCCCCGGCAGGCCGCTGCCGGAAATCTCCATTGAATTATACAGGCAGATATCTTTTTTTGCAAGGCGCTCAGATGGTGTAAGGAGCAAAGACGGTATCTTTTTGGCTTGAAACGGCACCGGTTTTATGTTAATATTTCATCAATAAATAATAGAAGGAGCCTGATTTCCATGCGCGTATCCACACAGACCAGTGTTCTTAGCAAAATGTTCGGCGATGAAAAGGCCATCCGGATTTTGGCCGGGGCAGGTTTTGACGCGATTGACTATTCGATGTTCGGTTCGAGCAAAGCGGATTCGCCTGTTTTCGGCGACGACTATGAGAACTACGCCCGGCAGCTCAAACACATCGCGGAGGAATGCGGCGTATGTTTTAACCAGACCCACGCCCCGTTTCCATCGCTCAAAGCCAACGACGAGGCTTATAATCAAAAAATCAGGCCGCTGATTCACCGGGCAATCGCCGTCACTTCCATCCTCGGCGCGAAAATTGTCATCGTCCACCCGACCGCCATCCCGGAGAATAAAAAGGAATACAACATTGAATTTTTCAACTCCCTGATTCCCTTCTGCAAAGAATACAATGTTTTGGTTGCGCTTGAAAACATGTTTGGCTCCAACCAGAACAACTTTCAAATCATCCCGAATGTCTGCAGCACCGGGAAAGAGTTTGCCGAATACATCGACGCGCTGGACCCGCGTTACTTCACCGCGTGCCTTGACATCGGCCACGCGGGGCTGGTGGGTGAAACGGCGGAGAACATGGTCAGAACCCTCGGGCACGACCGCCTGAAAGCGCTGCATGTGCACGACAACAATCATTTGCACGATTTGCACACGCTGCCCTTCACACAAAGCCTCAACTGGCAGGCCATTACGGCGGCGCTCAAAGAAATCCGCTATACCGGTGACTTCACCTTTGAAGCGGACAGTTTCCTCAAGCCCTTCCCGGCGGAACTCATCGAACCCGCCTGCCAATTTATGCTGGCAACCGGGCGTTACCTCGCCGCGCAGTGCGAATAGAACAAGGGTGGTACGACCATGATTTTTGCCAATCACGCGCATATTTATCCCACCGGGCTCAGGGCAGACGGCGATTTGGATACGCTCAAGCGGCTGATGGATGAATGCGGCATTGACCGCTGCGTTGCCTTTGCGACTTTTCCGGACAGATTTGCCGAACTCGGGCTCGGCATCAACAACAATGTCTGGCTCCATGAACAAATCAAAAACGATGCCGCGTTCACCGGTTTCGGTACGATTGATTTTGAACAGGATAATCTCGAAGAGCAGGTGGACCTGGTTGCTTCGCTCGGTTTCAAGGGCATCAAACTGCACCCCCCTGCGCAGGAGTTCGCGATTTTAGAAGACCGTGCGCTGCGGGTTTATGAACGCGCGCAAGCGCATCATCTTTTCCTCTCCTTTCATACCGGTCTGCACTGGTCCCGCTTGATGGATAATCTGCCCCTCTCTTATGACGAGGTGGCTTACAACTTCCCCGATTTGCGTTTCAGCATGGAGCACATCGGCGGGTACAGTTTTTTTCATGACGCGCTCGCGGTCATTGCCAACAACAAGCGCGGCGGACGCCAGCCGCGTGTTTATGCCGGTTGGACCAGTATTGACAGCGTCGACGGCGGCGCCTGGACACTCACCGATGCCCAGCTTGAAACGGTCATTGCCCAGACCGGGGAAGAAAAAAGCATTTTCGGGCTGGATTTCCCTTTCAAAAAGGCTGACTACATTATCGAGTCCATCAAACGCGTCAAGTCGCTGAATATTACCGAAACAGCCAAAGAAAAAATCCTTGGCGGCAATCTGTTCAGGGAGATCGGCTGAACCGGGCAAGTCAATTGAAAGTGTTTTGCGGATATTCACATCATTTTTTGTGTGAATATCCGTTTTTTAACTATTTTTGTTAAAATTATTTAGAAAAATGGATGACAACCCCCACAGAATATGTTATAATCTAACAAAATATTTTGAAAAAACTATTGTTTTTGCCAGTAACCGGGAGTGAAGTATGTTCGAACAAATTATCAATATTGACAGAATAGAAGAAGCCGTCAGCCTTTTCGGCAGTTTTGACGAAAACATCAAACTCATTGAAAACGAGTTTGCTATCGCCGTTGTCAGCCGCGGCTCCGAACTGAAAGTGACCGGGGAGGAAGAAAATGTTGCCAAGGGCATCCGCGCCATCAACGGGCTGCTGCTGCTCATCAGCCGCGGGGAAACGCTCAGCGACCTGAATGTGCGGTATGTACTCTCCCTCGTGAATGAAAACAATGAGGACAAACTGTCGGAAATGACGGCAGACTGTGTGTGTATCACCTCGCGCGGGCGGCCGGTCAAGGCAAAAACGCTTGGGCAAAAAAAGTATGTTGAGGCGATGAAGGCCAATACCATCGTGTTGGGCGTCGGCCCCGCAGGCACGGGCAAAACCTACCTCGCCGTTGCCATGGCCGTCACGGCGCTGCGCGGCAAAGATGTCAGCCGTATTATTCTGACCCGGCCCGCGGTGGAAGCGGGCGAAAAGCTGGGCTTCCTGCCGGGCGATTTGCAGCACAAGGTGGACCCGTACCTTCGTCCTCTGTATGACGCGCTGTTTGATATGCTCGGGGCGGAGAATTTTTTGAAGCACCAGGAACGCGGCAATATTGAAGTCGCCCCGCTCGCCTATATGCGCGGGCGCACGCTGGACGACAGCTTTATTATTTTAGATGAAGCCCAGAACACCACCGCGGAACAGATGAAAATGTTTTTAACCCGTTTGGGTTTTAATTCCAGGATGGTTGTCACCGGCGATGTGACACAAATCGACCTGCCGGAGGGCAAACGCTCGGGGCTTATTGAGGCCGTCAGAATATTAAAGGGCATCGACAGCATCGCCACGGTGAAGCTGAGCGAAAAAGATGTTGTCCGGCACAAACTCGTGCAGGATATCGTCAAAGCGTATGAGAAGAACGAGGAGGCAAAGAAAAGAAAATGATAGAAAAAGTCAAGGTCGTCATTACAAACGACCAAAAAGAAGTAAAAATCCCGACCGGTGTGCGTATGCTCGTGCGCCGCTGCTGCACCGCTATTTTGGTCAACGAAAATTTCAACGGCTCCGCCGAAATCAGCGTGCGTTTTGTCAACGATGAAGAAATCCGCCGGCTCAACCTCAAATACCGCCAAAAGGACACCAGCACGGATGTGCTGTCCTTTCCGCTGGGTATTGAGGGCGTTTACGATGTCAACAACGACACGGGCGCGCAGCTGCTCGGGGACATTGTGATTTCGGTTGAACATGCCGTTGAGCAAGCCGAACGGTACGGCCACACCCTGCAAAGGGAAATCGGCTATCTGACCGTACACTCCATGCTCCACCTGCTCGGTTATGACCACGAAAGCGGCGGCTTGGACCTTGTGCGCATGCGCGAAAAGGAAGAAACCGCGCTCACGCAGCTCGGGCTCAAAAGGAACGGCAGCTATTATATGGAAGACGAGATATGATTGCCCGGGTTATCACCCCGGGTAAGTATTCCGGACAATCATTGAAAGGCTGGTTGTTGTTATGAAAGCCTTGGCAAAAAGTTTTGTCTTCGCCGGCCGCGGCTTTTTATATTGCCTGCACCATGAGCGCAATATGAGGATTCATCTTGCGTTCACTTTATACATGTACTCTTTTTTGCTGTTTTTTGACTTTTTCACACTTGAAAACCACGAGCTCGCCCTGCTGTTTATCGCAAACGCCTTGGTGATGATGGCGGAACTCATCAACACCGCGATTGAAAACACCATCAATCTGCTGGAAAAAAAGTACAACAAGATGGCAAAAGTCGCAAAAGACACCGCGGCGGCCGGTGTACTCGTCGGCGCGGTTTTTTCGGTGCTCATCGGCGCCGTGCTGCTGTGGCAGCCGGAAGCCTTTCAAAAGATGCCGGATTACTACCTGCGTCACCCCGGAATGCTCGCGGGGCTGGTTGTCAGCCTGCTTGCAAGTCTGGTTTATATTTTTGCCGGCCCGCTGGCCATTTGGCGCTTTGTAACCGGCAAGCCGCCTTTACCCAAGAATAATGACACCGTGATTAAAGGAGAATAGTTTGAAACCTGATTTTCAAACCGGGGAAGGAACATTGATACTATGACTAAAACCGCGTTTATCGCTATCGTAGGCTGCCCGAATGTGGGCAAGTCCTCCATCCTCAATAAACTGCTCGGGCAGAAGGTCGCCATCGTGTCCGAAAAGCCGCAGACCACACGCACAAAAATCATGGGTGTGCTCACTAAAAATGACATCCAGCTTGTTTTTACGGACACCCCCGGCTTTCACCGCGCCCGCACAAAACTCGGCGAAAAGATGGTAAAAGCAGTGGGCGAAAGCATTGCCGGCGTGGACGCCTGCCTGTTTGTTGTTGAACCCGACGGAGAATTGCGCAGTGCGGAACTGGAACTGCTGGAGAAATTCAAGAACCAGAAGATGCCGGTTATCCTGGCCATCAACAAGATTGACACCCTGAAACACAGGGACGCGCTCATTGAGCGGATTGTCCGGTTTTCTTCACTGTATGATTTTGCTGCCGTTGTGCCGATTTCCGCCACCAAGGGCGACAACATGGCGGCGCTGGAGGAAGAGCTCAACAAACTCGCCCAGCCCTCCGACCATTTCTTTCCGGAGGACACGCTTACCGACCAGCCGGAGCGCGTTATCGCCGCGGAAATTATCCGGGAAAAACTGCTGCGCCTGCTGGACAAAGAAATCCCGCACGGCATCGCCGTGAGCATTGAAAAAATGCAGGAGCGCGAAGGCACGGATTTGCTGGACATTGATGCCAACATCTTTTGCGAAAAAGACAGCCACAAGGGCATCATCATCGGCAAAAACGGCGAAATGCTCAAAAGGGTGTCTACCCGTGCGCGGGAGGATATGGAAAGCTTTTTCCAATGCCGGGTGAACCTGCACTGCTGGGTCAAGGTCAAGGCGGACTGGCGCAACCGCGAAGGGCTGATACATAATTTCGGGCTGGACTGAAGCGAGTGGCCAGTGGCCAGTGTTTAGCGGTCAGTTGTCAGCGCCTGTAGGGGACGGGTTTTCCGTCCCGAAATCTGTAGGGTGCGGCATCCTTGACGCACCGCAACCGATGCACACCGGTGAAATGAATAATGAATAATTTTGGGCGGGACACCCGCACCCGATTGTAGGGGCTCGCATTAGGCGAAGCTGTTACCCCCGGAGGGAACAAAATGCAAATGAACACGGATGGTCTGGTGATAAGAGAAAACGCGACGGGCGAAAACGACCGTATTATCACTATACTGACAAAAGAATATGGTATTGTACGGGCCTTTGCCAACGGCGCGCGGCGGATAAAAAGTCGCTCGCAGTGCGCCACGCAACTGTTGAGTTACGCCCGGTTTTCCATTTATAAAAGCAAAGAGAACTTCATCATAGACGAAGCGCAAAGCATCGAGATATTTTTTAAACTGCGGGCGGATATCGAAAGGCTTTCCCTCGCCCAATATTTTTGCGAACTTGCGGGCGAACTCGCGCCGGAAATGGACGAGGCGGAAGACTATTTAAAGCTGATGCTCAACTCCCTGCACTTTTTAGCGAACAGCACCCGCCCGCAGCTGCTACTCAAAGCGCTGACGGAACTGCGGATGCTGTGTTTGGCGGGCTATATGCCGGACCTGACCGCCTGCGAAAACTGCGGCAAATTCGAGGATACGCTGATGTATTTTGAAAAAGAAAACGGCCGCCTTTTTTGCTCAAGCTGCGGCGGTGCCGGCGTTTCCGCGGGTTTGGGCGTTATAACGGCGATGCGGCACATTTGCTATTCCGACCCCGTAAAGTTATACGCCTTTTCACTGCCGGATGACGCTTTACAGCAGCTTTCGCTGATCACCGAAGGATACCTGGCGGCGCATGTCACCAGAAAGTTCAAAACGCTGAGTTTTTACAACACCTTAACGCAAAACAAACAGGAGTCTTCACCATGACAGACAAAATTAACCGGCACCACAAAGCCCTTGAACTCGATAAAATTCGCGAGCGTTTGGCGGAGTTTACCGCCTGCGACGACGCCCGTTTTGAAGTGCTGCATTTGGAGCCGCAAAGCGACATTCACCTTGCCCGCGCCCTGATAAGCCAGACAAACGACGCGCATATGCTCCTTGCCCGCTTTGGTGGACCCTCCTTCGGCGGACTTAAAAATGTGAACAACGCGTTGAGCCGCGCGGACGCCGGCAGTGTGCTGAATATGAAAGAGTTGCTGGATGTGGCGTCCGTCCTGCGTATTATCCGCGGGCTCGCGCAGTGGCGCAGTTCAAACAGCGGCGTGGCCAGCATTTTGGATGTTTTTTTCAGTGCCTTGGCACCCAACAAGTTTTTGGAAGACGCGATTAATTCCGCTATTCTATCCGAAGATGAAATGGCGGACAGCGCGTCCCCCCTCTTGTATGACATCCGCCGAAAAATCAAGGTGCAGGAAGCCAAGGTGCGTGAGCAGCTCGAAAAATACGCCCGTTCGCAGACCTATTCCAAATATTTGCAGGAAAACATCATCACCATGCGCAACGGCCGCTATGTGGTGCCCGTTAAAAACGAATACCGCAACGAAATCCCCGGTCTGGTGCACGACACATCCGCCAGCGGCGCGACGGTTTTCATCGAACCGATGCCCGTGGTGGAAGCCAACAACGAAATCAAGGTGCTTAAAAGCAAAGAACGCGACGAAATGGAGCGTATCCTCGCGGAGCTTTCCGCCACGGCGGGCAGCTTTGCCGTGAGCATTAAAGAAAGTTACGAATGCGCCGTGGAACTCAACATCATTTTTGCCAAGGCAAACTATGCTTACAGCATCAAAGCGACCGTGCCGGAACTCAATGACGAGGGGGATATTTATCTCCGCGCGGCACGCCATCCGCTCATTGACCCGAAGACGGTGGTGCCCGTGGATATCCTGCTTGGGAAGGATTTTGACACCCTGGTCATCACCGGCCCGAACACGGGGGGCAAAACCGTTTCCATCAAAACCATCGGATTGCTCACGCTGATGGCCATGTGCGGCTTGCTGATTCCGGCAGGTGACAGGAGCCGTTTATCCGTGTTCAATGAAGTGCTCGCGGACATCGGCGATGAGCAGAGCATTGAGCAGTCCCTTTCCACCTTCTCCGGCCATATTACAAATATTATTGATATCATCAAAAGAGCGGACGACCACAGCCTTGTGTTGATTGACGAACTCGGTGCCGGCACCGACCCCGTGGAGGGCGCGGCGCTGGCGATGTCCATTTTGGAAGTCCTGCATTACAAAGGCGCGAAAATAGCCGCCACCACCCACTACGCGGAGCTGAAAGCGTACGCGCTGCAGACCCCGCGGGTGGAAAACGGCTGCTGCGAATTTGATGTGGCGACCCTGCGCCCGACCTACCGGTTGTTAATCGGCATCCCCGGGCGGTCAAACGCCTTTGCGATATCCGAACGCTTAGGGATGCCCAAGGATGTGGTGGACCGGGCACGCGAACTGGTGTCCAACGAAAGCTTGCGGTTTGAGGATGTGGTGGACAAACTGGAGTTCAGCCGCCGCCAGATGGAAAAAGAGCATGAATACGCCCAGTCCCTTTCCGCCCAGGCGCAATCCGCTTTAAGCGAAGCCAAAGCTTCCAAGGATGAAATTCAAACCCTGCGCGACAAGGAGCTGGAACGCGCCAAAGCGCAGGCGGCTAAAATAACCGAACAGGCCAAGCGCGAAGCGTATGCCCTGCTGATGGAGCTCGAACAGCTCCGCAAAGAAAAAGATAAAACCAAAGACACCGCGGAGCTTGCCCGCCGCGCGCGGGCGGCCGTTAAACGCGGTGTGGAAGCCATCGACGCCGCGTCCGACCCGGTGGTCGGGTATGTGGACATCGGCGGCGACTATGTGCTCCCCCGCCCGCTCAAAATCGGGGATACGGTGATTATTGCCGAAATCGGCAAAGAAGCCAAAGTGCTCGGCCTGCCCGATAAAAGCAATAATGTGGAAGTGCAGGCCGGCACCGCTAAAACCAGAGTGAAACTCAGCGGGCTTCGGCTGGTGGAGGACAAAAAGACAAACAATGCGAGTCCATCCGCACGCGGCCGCACCGGGATGGAAAGCAGACTGACCATGGCGGCAAACACCAGGCTCGACCTGCGGGGCATGACGGTTGACGAATGCCTCATCGAGCTGGACCGGTTTATTGACGCATCGCTGCGCACGGGGCTTTCCGAATTCACCATCGTCCACGGCAAGGGCACCGGCGCGCTGCGGCGGGCCGTCCAGCAGTATTTGAAGGACAGCCCCTATGTTAAATCGCACCGGCTGGGTGTGTTCGGTGAGGGCGAGGACGGGGTTTCGATTGTGGAGTTGCGGTAAGGGCGAACTGGGTTCGCCCGAAATCCCGCGATACAACACACGGGCGAACGCTGTTCGCCCCTACATTCATAGGAATACGGGCTGCCTTTGCGACACATGTTCGCAAAAGGCAGCCCGAAATAATTGATCCGATAATTATGTTGGTGCGGTCAGCTTTCAACCGGTTGCCGGCCGTGTTACGGTATCAGCACCCCCGCGCTGGTGACGCTGCCCGTATAATCCCCCGTACCGGTTACGGTCACGGTTAAAGTTGTTCCGGCATCCGCGCCATCGACTGTGTAGGTGCTGCTTGTTCCGACTTGCGCGCCGTCGGACTTCCACCGGTATGAAACCGTCGCGCCGGCCGGTATCAGCCCGGAAAGGTCGGCGGTCAGCGTCGAGCCGACTACGGGGCTGCCCGTAATGATGACTATGCCGGATATCGTTGCTATATTCGTTGTTACGCTTAAAGCCGCGCTTGCGGTGCTTGCGGCCGCGGTGGTGGTTTCAGCCAATCGGGCATAAAAACTGTATGCTTTGTTCGGGACCAAGCCTGTGAAAATCGGGCTTGCCTGCCAAGCGCCGTTATTCACCTTATATTCCTGCCCAGCAGCGGCAACAAGGGTCACGGAACTTGCTGTTTTGGAAAAAAGTGTTGGCGCAGCGGGCGCGGCGGCATCGGCTTTGCCGGGGATGACCGTATTGCTGGTGACGCTGCCTTCGTAACCGCCGGTGCCGATGGCCGTAACGGTTAAAGGCTGCCCGATATCTGCGGCGGTGACGGTGTAGGTCGTTTCACTCCCGACAACATCCTCACCGCGTTTCCATTGGCACGCAATGAAGGCCGGCGGTGCACTCACCCCGGAAATGTCCGCTGTCAAAACTTCCCCGTATTTAGCCGTGCCGCTTATTACCACGGTGCCGCTTACCGTTAATCCGTAAGTCGTCACTTTTAAGGCGAGGCTTTCGGGGCTTGCGGAATCCGTCGGGGTTTCAATGACGCGGGCATAAAAGCTGTATTCGGTATTCGGCGTTAACCCCGCAAAAACAGGGCTAGCCTGCCAGTCGCCGTTGTTCATTTTATATTCCTGCCCCGCAACGGCGGCAAGTGTGACGGAATCCGGTGTTTTTTCCGCCAATACGGGCGGCTCGGGCGCGTGAACATCCCTTTTATACAGCGTCACGGCGGTGCTGCGGATGCTGCCTTCATACGCCCATTTCCCGGCAACCGTTACGGTCAGCAGCTTGCCGATATCGTTCAACCCAACGGTGAAGGTGCTGCCGGTGCCGACAACCGCAGCGCCTTGCTTCCAGGTGAACTTCAATGTGGCCCCGGCCGGCGTGATGTTTTCCGTATCGGCTCTGAGCGTCTGCCCGTATTCCAAATTGCCGCTGATGACGACCGCGCCGTCAATCGGCGTGATAACCGAAGCGATACCCGTGAGCTGGTTGACGCCCATGATATAGTTTTCGGCATCCACCGCGATTCCGGCATCAAGGCTGTCAATACCGCCGTCACCGTTGAGGTCACCGGCTTTGAACAACGCGGCATCTTCCGCCGTGTCCCAGGGAACGAGATAGTTTTCAACATCGACCATCATACCGGCATCCAGGCTGTCAATGCTGGCGTCGCCGTTGACATCACCGTAAATAATAACCGTATAACTTTCGACCGTTACCCCGTCGAGTGTCACATTCACTACCGTGCCCGTGCCGAAACCGTTTGCCGTGGGCACATAGACCAATTCATAGCCCGCCGCTACATCAACATCGTCCGCCAGCGAAGTGATGCCGGGGTCCAAACCGTAGACGAAGCCGCTCAAATAATCAACTGCACAATTCGAACCAAGTTTTGATGTGAAGATGACCGACGACAGGTTTATTTTAAAAGCTGGACGAACACCAGCACTGGAGTAGGAGACACTGGTGTAGGCGAAGACAAAGCCAAGGATGACAGTACATGCGTGATATTGGTCATCGCCCGGCGTGCGCAGCCACCAGTCGCTATTTTCCTCGTAGACATTAAGTCCTTGTCTTATCGCATAGTCGGAGCCCTGCGCGCAGCGAGCGGTGTCGTACGCCATATACGATGAATTAAAACCATAAGCGGGGTTCGTTGCCTCGGCGAAGGAGAGTAAAAACAACTTATCGTTTGTATTGTTGCCGCCGTCTGTACCGTTCCGCGGGTTGTCGTCATTGACAACAGTGCTTGTTTTAATTTTTGAGCGTTCTGTTGAGCTAAAGGCCGTGTTGTAGAAATCATCGTTAAGCCATGACCGCAGGGTGCAGGTTTCCCAGGTGACACCGGTATCAACCTGATTATACGGCTTGCAGTCCAATATTTTTTCCGCCATGACAAACAGTTCATTATCAACGCCGGATAAAACACGCCACACAATCGGCTCGAATTTGAACCAATCCATTAGTTTGAGGTATTTGCTGCCGGAATAGGTGACGGTGTTGTCCGCCTGAAGCGTTTGGGCGTTCAGTTGGGCAATCAGCCCCGCGTTGGTCACCTTGGTTTGCGGGTAGGAACCGTAGGTGATGAGGTCACCGGGGGCAATGACAGGCGCGGAAGCCGTAGCTTTCAACCCCGTAAGCGGCACAATCCCGCAAAGCAATATAAGCGCCAATAGCACGGATAACGACCTTTTGAATGCCTTTTTCATCGTTTTTAACCTCCGAAAAATATATTCCGTACTGTAAAGTTAAATGAAAGTTGAGAACCCGAACTCCTTAGTGGTACAATG
>CAZTCR010000009.1:0-88740 GCA_964612185.1 uncultured Eubacteriales bacterium | reverse complement strand
CGGATTGGATACTATTTCGTCATGCAAAGGTCGCCTCCCGCGCGGGGGCGTGGATTGAAATTGCCCGATTGCTTTGTATTCCTGTGCGGTCAACGTCGCCCCCCGCGCGGGGGCGTGGATTGAAATGTTGAGACTGTCTGGGTTGCTGCGAGAAATGCGGGTCGCCCCCCGCGCGGGGGCGTGGATTGAAATTTTTGCTGATAAAACAAGTTTAAGAACTAAGGCAGTCGCCCCCCGCGCGGGGGCGTGGATTGAAATTATTGATACGACAAGTCATTTTACGCAGATTTCGGTTGTCTCCTGTGAGAAGGTGCGAAGACAGGGGCGGTTACGGCTATCTAATATTAGAGATTAATATAAAACTACCACCAAACAAGCGCGTAATGCTTTGTTAGGTGGTTTTTATACCTAAAATATCTGATATGCACAATACACTTATCAAGCTTAGTTTCAGTGGAAGATTTGTTATGGGATACTAATTATACCTCTGCATTTTGGGTAAGTCGAACATCCGAAAAACTCCTTGTCCGCATTTGCGCCTTTAGTCGCTTTCCGGCGAACCATCGCCGCTCCGCACCTGGGACAAACCACATCACCGGCTGAGGATTTGGGGTCGGGAGTTTTAACTTCTTCAGCTGCGGGAAGCACTTCAACTTGTGCCGGTTGTGCTCTGCTTGCAGTTTCTACATTTGTGCGTAATTTTTCTGTATAATCAACCTTCGGCTGCTTGCCGATACCCATAAAATACTGTGCAAGAGCTTCCATATCCTTTTCACTGGAAGCAACTGCCTCCGGCTCGGCATTCACCTTTCTGATGTATTCCGCAAGTTGGTCGGCACGGATAACCTGATCGCGAACTTCCCTTTTCGCGTATTTTGCATTCAATACCGTTTTGGGGTTTGACAGTACCACCACGGAGCGGTAATTGTTGAAAAAATTCTTCTCAAATAGAACGCGAGCAATCGCACCTCTATCCCCACCGCGTATTTGTTTTATCAGTTCCATATGGCGTCTATTCTGCGTAATGGGTGAGTAGATGCCCTCCTTTTTTGTATGGCGGCCATAGGTGAGCGTTCTAATAAAGTCGCCGGAACTGTTGATTTCAATATCGCCATACAGATTTTTACATTCGATGACGAACTGGCGTTTGCGTGTGATAATCAGATAGTCAATCTGTGCGGACAATCCATCGTGCTCGAGGTAAAGATCATGTATCACATACATAGGAATATGGCTGGTTTCAAGCTCAAACCGAACTTGTTTTTCTCCGACAATCCCGGCTTCAGTTAGGCGAATCTGTTTTTCAACAGCTTCTGCGTTTTCGCCGGCAGCAGTTTTCTGGAGTTCTTTCAAAATTTCAAGATGCCTTTCAGCATCGCTGTTGTCTTTAAGGAACACCGGACCTTTAATTTTGTCAAACAAACCCAAATAACACATCTCCACTTCAAATAAATATTAAGAACGGCTGGGACTAGGGGAAAACGTATTCCAATACTCCGGTTCGATTTGTACGAATCGGAATTATAGGTATTGTAACATATTGGTTTTCAGGTTTCAAATACTATATAGCATTTTGGTTTAATATCCTGTTTGAAGTATATTAAAAAATGTGATATGATTAAAAAAATAAATTTTATGCAGTGCATAAACACAGTGTCCGCAAGGCAGAGGCAGCACACATCCCGCGCGCGCACGAAGATATAAAAGGAGAATGTTATGATTGTTCAAGTGAAGAATCTGACCAAAAAATACGGCTCGCTGACAGCAGTCGATCATCTGAACATGGAGGTCAAAGAGGGCGAGGTGTTCGGGTTGCTCGGCCCGAACGGTTCGGGTAAATCCACCACCATCCATTGCCTCCTTTCGTTGCTGCGTTATCAGGAGGGGACGATCGAGATTTTCGGTAAACCGATGTCGCCGACCGCCTATGATATTAAAAAAGACATCGGCATCATTTTTCAGGATGTGGCCGTGTTTGATGAATTGACCGTTTACGAAAACATCGACTATTTTTGCGGCCTTTACATCAAGGACAAAGAGGAACGCAAAAAACTCGTTGAGGAAGCCATCGATTTTGTCGAGATTGGCGAGTTCCGCAAGTTTTACCCCAAAAAACTCAGCGGCGGGCTGCTGCGGCGCCTGAATATTGCCTGCGGAATCGCGCACAAGCCGAAACTGATTATTCTGGACGAGCCGACGGTCGGTGTGGACCCGCAGAGCCGCAATAAAATTTTGGAGGGTATTGAGGAACTCAACCGCCGGGGCGCGACGATTATCTACACCTCGCATTATATGGAAGAGGTGGAGCAAATCTGCACCAGAATCGCGATTATGGAAAACGGCAAAACGGTTGCGCTCGGCACCAAAGAAGAACTGAAAGCCGGCATCGACCTTGGCGAAAAAATTACGCTGGACATCCAAAACCTCACCCCGGCGGACATCGACGCGCTCAAAACGCTGCCCGGGGTCCGGGAGGTTGCTTGCAACCAAACGCAAACGGTATTAAAATTCGGCAAAGGTCAAAACAATCTGCGCCACTTGCTGGATTATCTGCAGCAGCAAGGGCTGCAGTACAGCGGCGTTTATTCGGAAATGCCGACGCTCAACGATGTGTTTTTGACAATCACCGGTAAAGACCTGCGGGATTAGGGGGGACGCGTCATGTTTAAGCATATATTCAAATATCGATTACGATGCGTCATCCGGGATAAAGAGATGATGTTTTGGACACTGCTGTTCCCGATAGTCCTCGCGACGCTGTTTAACTTCGCGTTTTCCAACCTGAACGAACAAGAAATATTCCGGTCTGTTCCGCTCGCGGTGGTGGACAATCAGGCTTACCGCGACAATGCGGAAATCAAAAAAATCCTTGCGGGCGCTTCCGGCGAGGGCGGGGCAAGCGGGCAGGAAGCACCGTTTTTTGTTTTGCATGTGGTTGCGCAGGAGGATGCGGAAGAGCTGCTGCACGCAGGCGAGGTTTCGGGCATACTGAATATGGACGGCGGCCCCCGCCTGACTTTTAAAAAGTCCGGGATGAACCAAACCATCATCAAATCGTTCTTTGACCAGTATCGGCAGACATCGTCAATGGTGATGAGCATACTTGCCGGCAACCCCGACGCACCCGGACAGGGGCTTTTTGAATCGCTCGGAGCGGGAAAAACGCGCATTCAAGAGGTGAACGCCTCGCCGGTTACACCGGACAACACACTGGTCTATTTTTACACCATCATCGCCATGGCGTGTTTTTACGGGGGCTTCCAGGGGATGAAGGAAGTCAACGCGATTCAGGCAAATCTTTCCAAGCAGGCAGCCCGTGTCAATGTTTCGCCCACACGCAAGTTAAAAATCTTTTTAACTTCCCTGTCTGCCGCAACCCTGGTACAGTTCTCTGCCATTTTGTTGCTGCTGGCCTACCTGGCGTTTGTTATCCGGGTGGATTTCGGGCCGCAAATCGGGTATATCCTGCTGTTTTGTTTGTCGGGTTGCATCACGGGTGTGGCCTTTGGCACCATGCTGGGTATTTTGGTCAAAGGCGGCGAAGGAATAAAATCGGGTATACTGATCAGCACGACCATGGTGATGTCTTTTTTGGCGGGGATGATGTTTGTTCAGGTCAAATACGATGTTACCAACGCCGTCCCCGCGCTGGCATACCTCAACCCCGTCAATGTGATTACGGACGGCTTTTATGCCTTGTACTACTACGAAACGCATACCCGCTACTTCATCAACCTCGGGTTGCTCTGGGCGTTCACCGCCTTGTTCTCGGTTGTAAGCGTTTTTCGTTTAAGGAGGCTGAAATATGCAAGTATTTAAAGCCTATTTTAAAATCATCAAGAAAAACATACCGCAGATGATGATTTACCTGGTCATTTTTGCGGGGCTGTCCGTTGCGTTTTCCCGCATGGGGACAGGCAGCGCCGTTGAGGATTTTACGGGTTCCATGCCCCATATCGCCGTGTTTTCACAGGACAAACAAAGCGCGGTTTTGGACGGGCTGTTGGACTACCTCGGTAAAAACGCGCATATCATACCGATTAACGACACGCAGGATGCCAGGCAGGATGCGCTGTTTTTCCGAAAAGTTTCCTACATCCTCCAAATCCCGGACGGGTTTACACAAAGCCTTTTGTCCGGCGGCACGATGCAGGCGCAGCGGACGATGATTCCGGACTCTTACGACGCGGTATACACCGACTACCTGATCACCCGCTACTGCGACGCTGCAGCGGTTTATGCCCGGTATTTGCCCGAAGCCTCGCAGGATGAAATCGTGCGGCATGTAGCGGCGGACCTTGCGCAGACGGCGGCGGTCACCATGAAAACCGAACAAACCCAAACAGACATCGCGCCTTCCAGTGTCTTTTTTTTCAATTACTTTGCCTATTCACTGTTTGCGATTATCGTGCTCGGGGTTACTTCCTTTATGATTTCATTTCAAAACCGGGCACTCAAAAGGCGGAACTCCGCTTCGCCGCTGTCCGCGAAGAGCATGAATCTTCAGCTTATCCTCGGCAATACGCTCTTTGCATTAGCGGCCTGGCTGCTGCTTTTCCTATTGGCTTTTTTGATGTTCGGCAAATCGCTTTTTAACGCCGGGGGCGTCTATTACGCGATTAACACCCTGACTTATACCCTCGTTTGTGTCGCCATCAGTTTTTTGGTTGGCAACCTGACCAAAAGCCGCGGGGCGCAGGCGGCGATTGTCAATGTGCTTTCGCTCGGGCTGAGTTTTATCAGCGGTGTATTTGTGCCGCAGGCCATGCTCGGTGAACCGGTGCTCAAAATCGCCCGCTTTTTACCGACCTACTGGTATGTCCGCGGGAATCATTTAATTGACTCCGCGGACCTGACAACCGGTTTTTCTGTCGGCTTCATGTCCGCGGAACTCCTTGTGCAGCTGGCATTTATTGCGGGTCTGTTTACCCTTGCGGCGGTTATCATCCGCCGGAAAAGGAACGCCGACGGGTAACAGGGGAACACAAAAACAACACCCTCCGGCAATCCAGCGGATTTCGGAGGGTGTTTGTTTTGCATTTCAACCGGCAGTGGTGTAAAGTTGGTATACTTTACACGCTGCTTGCTTCTTTTTCCGCCTGTTCGCGTTTGCGTTCCAGCCGCTTATCGACGCTCTGCCGCAGCAGCGTATACAACACGGAGCAAATGGGCACACTCAGCAGAATGCCCATGATGCCGAACAGGCTGCCGCCGATGGCGACGGCCGAAAAAACCCATATACCCGGCAGCCCGACGGAATCGCCGACCACCCTGGGGTAAATCAGGTCGCCTTCGAGCTGCTGAAGGACCAGAATGAAGAGGATAAAAAACAGCGCCTTTTTGGGGTTGTCAATCAAAATTAAAAACGCGCCCACACCGGTGCCGATAAAGGCGCCGAATATCGGGATAAGCGCTGTAAAGCCCACAAGGGCGGAGATTGCCACCGCGTATGGGAATGAAAATATGCTCATGCCGATAAAACAAAGGACGCCAATGATAGCAGCTTCCGTCAGCTGACCTTTGACAAAGTTTGAAAAAACTTTGTTGGAAACACCGGCCACACGCAGTATCGCGTCTGCATGTTTTTCCGGGATAAACGCGCGCATCAGCCTTTTGGTTTGCGCGCCCAGCTTTTCTTTTTGCAGCAGCACATACATGGCAAAAACAATGCCCATGGTCAAACTGAAGATGCCGGAGAAAAAGGACGCGGTCATACCGTATGCCTTTGTGAAGAAGGACGCACCGCCTTTTTTGGCAAATTCGACGAGTGACGCCATGATCTTTTCTTTATCAAACTCAATTTTAGGCAGCTCGGCCGATGTTAACCGGAATTTTTCGGCCAGCACTTTCCACTTCTCCTGAAGGCTCGCGATATAGCCCGGCATCTCCTCCGCAATCGAACCCGCCGTACGGATAATCTCCGGCACCACCATAAAAAGCAGGATTAAAATAATGCCGGTTACAAACCCGACGGTCAGAAGCAGGCATACCGGCCGCTTTGCTTTGAGGACTTTGCCGCGGTTCTTTTTCTTCCAAACAAGGTCCCAAAGACGCTCCGCGGGGCGGAGAATAACGGTCAGGATAAACGCGATACTCAGCCCCAGGACAAACGGCAGCAGCACACCGAAGACTTTGCGCGCGACACCGAACAAAATCGTGTAATTCGTCAGCCCCCAAAAGAGGAAAACGGCAAACGCGATCAGCAGCAGGATTTTTTTCATGTTTTTTGAATCAAGCACCATAACTACTCCAACAGAACACCGGGATGAACAAAGGCTATCTAACGCTGTCCACCAACCCGGCGAATTTTTCAAACAGGGTGGAGGCGGTGTGTTTGCCCAGGGACACCAGCAGGCACCAAGTGTCGCTCGCGTAGGTATCATTTTCTTCATTATACTGGTAACCGACCATCACATAGTTCGGGTCCGCGGCAACATAACCGATGGCGTCATTCATCAAGTCAAAAACAATTAAATTTTCGCCGTATGTTTCGCGCAGGCTGTCGTATTTAAAACCGAGCAGGCCGGACCCGCCCATGAGCAGTTCGCCCATGAATTCCCCGGGGTTCAGGAACACCTTGAGGTCGCCGTTGCCGATTTCCATATAGCCGATTTCCGTTACGGTGTAATAACTGCGCGTGCTTTTTTGATATAAGAAGCGGTTGTTTGTCAGGGATATTTTGCTCAGGACATTTGACACATTGTTGTCGGACTTGACCAAAAACTGCTCCATGCGGATGTTCAGCAACGGTGCAACCGGCGTTGCCGTGACCGGCATCCAGTTTTCATACCAGACGGAGTAGCCGTCCCGCCCGGTGTATTCCTCAACACCGAGCAGGTCACCGCTGGCAAGGTTGAGCGCGGCACATTCGGTTTGTGTGCGGGTGAGCCCCAAGGTGATATACCCCAGCTCATATCCGTAACGCACCGCGGCTTCGTGGTCGTCAAGCTGAAGACCGTCGTTGGAATAGGAGCGGGAAGAAGTCGTTGTGCTCACATTGCCCTGGATAAAGAGGAAGTTGAAACCGGCGGCGTTGATAACCTCTTCCATATAATAAATAAAGTCGGCCGAGATGGTTTTGAACGAATAACTCGTGGTTTCGGGATGTACGCCGTAAGTGGCGATGATGGTCGGTTTAACAGCCTGATTAAAAGGCACAAACTCGAGCCGGTACAGGTTTCTGTCAAACGCGTACGGCGGTGTTCTGTCATACGCGTAACCTGAAAGTTCCTTTTTCGCATAGTTCAGGGTGCCCGCCGTCATGCTGCCGCAGGCCTCAACAATGGATGCGGCCGTTTGGTCAACCATCGTCTGCAAAAAGGTGCTGTCCACACCGCTGCGGATGCCGCCTTGACCCGTGGCGGAGGAAAAGATATTGTTGATGACCGTGGTGGCGGGGTCGGTCCACACACCCTGCGAATCAATGCCGCTGTGCGTGTGCGATGCGGAAATGTTGATGCTCACAATGTTGTTGGCCGCGGCAAAATCGGCCACGGCGGCGCGGATTTTACGCACATCCGCGTTGGCCAGCCCGATGCAGTCAATGGTGGCAAAAACCACTTTGCCCCTGCCGCTGCCGTCATCCAGCACAACCGTGCGCACCTTGAGGTCATCAAAGGTTTCGTTGGTAATGCCATAGGGAATCATACTGCCCCGAACATATTTTTTTGTGCCGAAATCGGCGGGCAGGATAGACCTTTGCGCATAGCCGAGATGCCATTGCGCGCCCTGAGCCGCCTCGTTCAGAAAAGTTTCTGTGCCCGCGTAAAAATCATCGTATTCGTCCAGGTCGAAAGTGTCGTAGTCCAAAATTTCCGGTGACTGCGGCAAAACAGCCCGCAGCGCGCCCAGGACTACCTTGTTGATAAAGAAATCGCTGATAAAGTTGATGATCTTCGTGAAAATGTTGCCAAGCGTTGTTTGCCCCACGGGTGTTGTGCTGACGGATGGCTCCGCGGCGTTTTGCGCAGCCGCGTTGCGGGCAGGGGCGGCAGACACGGCGGGCTCAGCCGCTGTGCTTTGGGCGATGTACGCCTCAACAGACGCGTAGCTTTGCGCGGCCGGCGCAACGGTTGCCTGCCCGGCGGCAGCGGTGCCGGTAATGCCCGCAGAAAGCACCAACCACATGCACAGCAGTAAAGCGAGGACGGATTTAAAAGTCTTGTTCATGAAAATCTCCCTTGTCTTTAAAAATAAACGATTTTAAGTATAGCAAAAATATATACAACATACAACCGGAAATATCCGCGGGGGTTACCGATTTAAGTCCGGATTTTGCGAGCTTTTACGAACAGGAACACACTAAAAATTACAGTATCGTCAACTAATACGCCAACTATTTTCCGGACGCTGTCGGCGATTACTTGAATCATGGGTCTCTATAGTTGATTTATTTCGTCTTGCAGTTTGCCAATTGAAGAAATCAGATCGTTAAAATTCGGATAATCTCCGAACATCATTTCGCTCATGTCAGCATAATCTTCGCGCAGGTTGTCGAGTCTGTAGTCCGGCGGCAGCAGTTTAATTGTACCGGGTTTTGCCAAGTCATATCGAGCCCATTTCCTCGGATAGAACTTTGTTTTAAAAGCAACTACTTTTTCCAACAATTCCGGATGATCATATGCCGCCTGTTTGTTATCGGAATGAGCGATGCAATACAAATCGTAATAGTGACGCGAATACCGTTTTGGCATCAATAGATTTTCCGGACGATTTGCCTCGTGATGCAAAATGGTTACTTTCTCCCAGAATATCCTCTCAGCCGCAGAGGTCAGAATTATACTTTGCCGCTGTTTGAATGCCATTGGATAATACTCTGCCGAATAGGGGGTGACAGCTTTCTTTATTGCGGGTGTCCATGCGGCAAGAGCACCAATTTCCAAACGGATGGTTTGCAGGATAGATTCAGCTGAAAAAATATGGGGGTAATCAAAGTTGATCGTATTTGGGTCGGATTCCTCAATGTATAAAACAGCGTCTGTGTCGATAATATCCGAAATGTCTGTTTTTATAACGGGAAGCAGCTTCTCCTGAAGAAATATTCCTGTTCGATAATTTGCGTCTTTGTTGAATATATCCTGCTTTGTGCCGGATCTATCCATCCAAGGTTCATTTTCTGCATAGCCCAAAACCCGCCAATCCAGAATCAAATCAATATCTTCGGAAAAACGGTTAATAACCCCATAGCATTTTGAAAGACTCGTTCCGCCCTTGAAGGCAAAGGCGCTTTGCCATTTACACCGGTGAAAGAGGTAGTCCAGTGTCAGGCAAACCCAGAAATCTTTTTCTATGATTGCCTCATTAATACCCATCTTCTGCGCGGTATTTCTAAAAATAATACGCCGTTCGTCGGCCGGCATTTTTGCAACTGAATGCACAGATTTACTCCTCCTCGCAGATGGTTTTGATGATACTGTAGACCCAAGCCGTTGTTTGCTGAGACTCTTTTAAAAGGGTTTTCTTTTCAGAAGAAGTGAGCAGGTTTTTAAGTTTGAGCTTTACAGCGTCATCAATATTATTTCTTCCAAGCGCTTTGATTGCCTGAATGACCATTGCTGTTTTATAGGACATTCCGGATATTTCCTTGTTGCTGCGGTGCTTGAATTTAAGTTCCACATTGCCAAAAGTAAATTTGTTGTAAGGACCGTCACTGATATAGAGCCAATGGGCGGTTACCTGCGTAGAAAGCCCCAGTTGATTCAATGCGGTATTCCCTGCCGGCGCTATGGTCCAATTGAATTTTCTTGCCAACGCCATGGCAACATGGTGTGGTGACGGTGCTTCGTATTCCGCAAGCAGATTGCTGTATGGGGGTTTATAATAGACGCCGCGAAGCACTTTTTTGATTTTTTCACAACTATTCAGCCGGTTGAGCGTCTTGCGCACTGTTTCATAATCGGCAATTTCCAAAAAGTCTGTTGCGATAAAAACATCTTCGCTTTTCAATTGTGATATTTTTTCATAAATCAGATTCGCATAAGAAAAACTCATGATCACACCTCCTGTCCCAAATACTATATTATATTTGGGACAAAAAATCAAGTGTTGTTTTTCTATATCTATAATAGCAAATAAATTAGCGTGTCCATAGACAGATGTTGTGATTAGAATCTGAACATACCACTACATACAGGCAGACGAAATAAATAGCTAAAAATTTGCCCTGTTTGTCCCATTTTTCGTATTGACAAACGCCCGCGGCGCGATTAGAATGAAAGCGAAAACGAACAAATGTTCGAAAGCTGGAGTCGATATGGAACGCGCCATTTTACATGTGGATTGCAACAAATTTTACGCCTCGGTCGAGTGTCTGCACCGGCCGGAGATACGCCATCTGCCCGTTATTGTGGGCGGGGATGAGGATTTGCGCCACGGCATCGTGCTCACCAAAAACGAAATCGCCGCAAAGTATGAAATCAAGACGGGCGAGGCCATTTGGCAGGCACGGCAAAAATGCCCCGGGCTGGTGGTTATCAAACCAAACTATCCGCTCTACCTGCGTTTTTCCGAGCTCACGCGGGAGATTTATGCCGACTACACGGACCAAATCGAACCTTTCGGGCTGGACGAGTGCTGGCTGGATGTGACGGGCAGCGGGCTGTTCGGGGACGGTATGCGCATCGCGGAAGAAATTCGCCGTCGCGTGAAGTTTGAGCTCGGTATCACGGTGAGCATCGGGGTCAGCTACAACAAAATCTTCGCCAAACTCGGGAGCGACTACAAAAAGCCGGACGCCGTCACGCTTTTCAGTAAAGAGAACTTCAAAGACCTTGTTTGGCCGCTGCCCGCGTCGGATTTGCTGTATGTAGGGCGCTCCACCGCCAACAAGTTCAAAAACTGCGGCATCGGCACCATTGGCGACATTGCCCGCTGCACGCCGGAGTACCTGCACACGCTGCTGGGCAAACTGGGGTATATGTTTTATGTGTTCGCCAACGGGCTGGACAATGAGCCGGTTTTGCGCGCGGGCAACACGGCTGTCATCAAATCCATCGGCAACAGTTCCACCGCCCCGCGTGACCTGGAAAACGAGGGCGATGTGAAGGTGATGATGTATGTGCTTGCCGAAAGCGTCGGGCGCCGCATGCGCGAGCAGGGCTTTCGCTGCAAAACGGTGTGCATCACCGTGCGGGACAATACGCTTTTATGGTTCACGCGCCAGGCCAAATTGCCCGCCTACAGCGCAAACACAAAGGAAATCACGGAAAAGGCAATGGAACTTTTCAGAAAGAACTATGACTGGATGAAGCCGATACGGAGCATCGGCATCAGCTGCACGGATTTTGAGCATGAACAGATACCTGTCCAGCTCGACTTATTCGGCCGGGCGGAAAAGCGGGCAAAAGCCGAGCGGCTGGACAGGACGGTGGATTGGCTCAAATCCCGCTTCGGCAATTACTGTGTGCAGCGGGGGCTGATGCTCACGGACAGGGGCCTTTCCGGCTTCAACCCGTATAACGACAATACGATTCACCCGGTGGGGTATTTTAAACCGCAATAGGAGGATAAATATGTGCCGCAAGGTTTATGTGGATGTGCTCATTAAGCAGGATAAGGAAGGACGGATAACCCCCCTTGCGCTGACCTGGGAGGACGGCACGGTTTATGAGATTGACAAGGTGACGGGGGTGTGCAAGGCCGCCTCGCTTAAAGCGGGCGGCGCGGGTATCCGCTACACTTGCAGCATTCAGCACAAGGAGACTTTTCTGTTTTTGGAAAACGACAAATGGTTTGTGGAAAGCAGGGGGTAAGGGCGCCTTTGATACACCCAAAATGTATTGATATATATTTGCCTTTATGATAAAATATATTAGCAAAGACACAGGGGGAGTGAGATAAATGAGCAACCCGAAAGACGATCGTCGTCCACCGTATACCATCACGGAAAAATCCGCCGATTACTTGGCAAAAATCGCGGAAACCGTGACGCGGCTTGAGTTCGGGACAGCGTTTAAGCGCAATATCAACCTGCACCGCGAAAACCGTGTGCGGACGATTCATTCCTCCCTCGCCATTGAGGGCAACTCCCTCACGCTGGGTGAAGTGACTGCCGTCATCGCGGGCAAGGTTGTCGCGGGCAAGCAGACGGATGTGAAAGAGGTCAAGAACGCCTACGAAGCTTACGACAAGATGATGACCTTCGACCCCTATCGGACAGCGGACTTTCTGAAAGCCCACAAGCTCATGACGCAAGGCTTGGTAGAAGACGCAGGCAAGTTCCGCAGCGGCGATGTCGGTGTGTTTGACGGTGATGTAGCGGTGCATATCGGCGCGAGACCGCAGTTCGTACCGCAACTGATGGAGGACTTGCTCGCTTGGGCAAAAAAGTCGGAACTGCACCCCGTGCTGAAAAGCGCGATTCTGCATTACGAAATTGAGACCATCCACCCGTTTGCGGACGGCAACGGCCGTATGGGACGACTTTGGCAGACGCTGCTGCTCGCAAAATGGAACATGATTTTCGCGTGGATTCCGATGGAGTCGGTGCTGTTCCGGAACCGGCCGCAGTATTACAAAGCGATTGAGGACGCAAGGAAAGCCAACGATTCAGGCGTGTTTATTGAATTTACGCTATCCGCGCTTTATGAAATTTTACAGAACACGAATGCTGACTTGCTCGCTACCGAGCAAGATAGCGAGCAAGATAGCGCGCAAGTCAGGTATGAAGAGCGCATTTTGGCTTTTTGCGCTCAAGCGAAAACGCGGGCAGAGATTCAGGCTTTCGCCGGCATTGCCCGCCGCGAACATTTTAGGGCAAAAATTCTCAAGCCGCTGCTTGAATCCGGCAAACTAAAAATGACAATCCCCGATAAGCCGAACAGCCGGAATCAAAAATATGTGGCGAATACTGATTCCACTTTATAACGGTTAGAAGTCAACAGACAAACGAAACGAATCGGGCGGCGCAATATTTTATTTGCGCCGCCTTACCTTTTTATGCTATCATATCCCCAGTGATTTTTGCGCCGGAAAACCCGGCCCGATTGCTGAAAACAACCGGAGGGGAGGGTACGCATGGCATCGGACAGAAAGCTTGACGGCCTGGATGAAAATCCGGCAGCCGACGCGGACAACGCAAAGCCAAGTTATGTGCACCGGGACCGCCGTTATGTAGGCAACAAAGAAACGGTCGCGTACCTGCTCAACGATTTTTCAAACAGCTTTAACATTGGCGGGTTTAACAACCGCTTTATCTGGGATGTCGTTAAAATCGACTTCCGGATTTCCGCGTTTGTGGGGATTTTTACCGGACTGTGGGATGTCATCAACGACCCGATTATCGGTTTTATGGTGGACAAAACCCGCACACGCTGGGGGAAATTCCGCCCTTATCTGGTCGCCTTTCAAATACCGATGACGCTCATCGGCTCGATTTACTGGCTGATGCCGTTTTTCTTCCCCGATACGAGCGCGACCTATCTGCCAAAACTCATTTTCTATTTCGCCTTCGGCGCCATCACCGAAACCGCCGGCACCTTTACCGGTATTGCCAAAGCGGGGTATATGACCACCATTACCCCGCACCCGAACGACCGCGCGCGGCTGATTGCCATGGCGGAACTGCTGACGGGGTACATGGGTGAGGATTTGCCCAACATGATTATGGGCGTGTTTATTGACCTGGTGAACAATAATTTGGTCAAGTGGAAACTCCGTAATTTGTTTTTGACCATGGGGATGGGCACGGGCATTATATCCTCCGTTTTCACGCTTTATTTCTTTTTGGTATCCAGGGAGCGCGTGCTGCAGAATATTGAGCGGCCGAGTATTATACAGGGCTTAAAGGCCGTGTTTAATAACTATCCGATTTTGCTTATCACCCTGTCCAACTTTTTGGGCGGGTTCAGCGTGGGCAGCGGTATACAGGATTATTTTATTGATGTGCTCGGCTCGGCGTCTCTGCTGACTTTAATCAATATGCCCTCCGGCTTTAACGGCAGCATCAGTTACGCGTTTGTCAAACCGCTGCGGGCGCGTTTTTCCACCAAGGCGCTTTGGGTGACGGAGGATTTGTATACCCGCTTTTGGCAGATACTGGTCTTTATAATCGGCATTTACAAGAACAACTATAAAAAGCGGCTGCTGATGAGCATTGTTATCGGTTCGCAGGCATGGTTTGACAAATGGATGTTCGGGATTCGCAAGGTGGTGGGCGCGGAGCTGTTCAATGAGGCGATGGATTACTGCGAATGGAAAAACGGATACCGTATGGAAGCCACCACCAATGTGGCGCGGAACTTGATTTTAAAAATCCAGGGCATTTTTATGGGGTCTATACGCAACCTGATTTTAGCCAAAATCGGCTATACACAGGGATTAAAAATCGGCACCCAGGCGGAAAGCACCAAATGGTGGCTGTTTGCCATGAGCACAGGGATCCCGGTGCTCACCGGTTCTCTCGCGGTTATCCCGAAGTTTGTGTATCCGCTCACCGGCAAAAAGCGCGAGAGGATGTATGAGGAACTGTCCGTACGCCGGACGGCGTATGCGCGGGATGTGAATGAAGCGGACCGCATAGCGCCGGAACCTGTCCAACAATAGGGTTTGGATATTTTGCATGATCGTGTCAAAATTTGCAAATAGAGCAATGGCGTTTATCGCAAATGATGAGCAGGACCGCGACAAAAATTATCTGAACATGAGGGTGAAGATGAACGACAGAGAAAACCTGTTAAGCCTGCTGCGTAAAACCGGATACGAAAGAATGCCGGTGCACTTCAGTATGACGCCGGACATTGAAAAACGGTTCTATGAATATACGGAAAAAACCGGTTATCAGGTGCCCGCGTCCCCGTTTGCGGGTATCCCCGGGAGTGAACTGCTCAACCCCATGCCGCATGAGAGCTGGAAGCGTTATTATATGCAGGATTTTGCGCCCGGTACAAGCTTTGACCGTTACGGGGTTGCCCGGGAACCCGGCAGCGCCCAATGTATGCACATGACCAGGATGTATCATCCGCTTGAGCGGATGACAACGCTCGAGGAACTGAAGGCTTACCCCTTCCCGCGGTTGAGCGCTAAAGTATCGGCGGCGCAGAAGCTGGCGGTGAAGCAGGCGCATAGCAGGGGCAAGTTTGCCCTGGGCGGGGCGGAGTGCTCGGTTTGGGAAACGGCTTGGGCAGCGCGCGGCATGGAAGTGCTGATGATGGATATGCTCGCTGATGAAGAAATGGCCTGTTTTGTGCTGGATAAAGTAACCAACAATACGGGGACTTCCGTTGTTAATTTCGCCAAAGCGGGCGCGGACGGCATCATGCTCGGGGACGATATCGGGATGCAGAAAACCATTATGATGAGCGGGGATTTATACCGCAAATATCTCAAACCGAGGCTTAAAAAGATTATCGATGCCGCAAGGGCGGTCAAGCCGGATATCATCATTTTTTACCACAGCTGCGGGTATGTGACGCCGTTTATTGAGGATTTGATAGAAGCGGGCATTGATGTGCTCAACCCCGTTCAGCCGGAGTGCATGGATTTTAAGGAACTGTTCAGGCAATACAACAGGTGGTTGTCCTTCAGCGGTACACTCGGCACGCAAACGCTTATGCCGTTCGGCACGCCGGAAGAGATTAAAAACGAGATAACTGACAGACTCGACTTCGTCGGCCCGGAAGGCGGGCTGCTGATTTGCCCGACTCATATCCTTGAGCCGGAGGTGCCGGTGGCCAATATTATCGCTTATATCGATGCCTGCAAAGCGTATGTCCATAAGGGGTGAAACCTTCACTTCCGTTGACTGTATGCCGTTATCCCGCTCCAAACCTATGCCTATTACACCTCCATCGCCAAGGGCTGCGATGTGGATAAACCCAGGAACCTGGCCAAGTCCGTCACGGTGGAATAGAGGTCAAAAAACAGAGCGATATCGCATTTGTGCAGCCCGGTTCGATTGAGCCGGGCTGTTCCTTGTCAAAGTCAACAAAGATGCAGCGGAATATCAGCATAATTCACAAAAAATATAAAAAGGGTTAAGAAAGTATTGCTCTTTCGGCAATTTTGCTTTATACTTTTTTACAAGGTGAATTCGGTATAATGATTAAAATTCGCTTGTCTTTTCAACAACGATAATAAAAGGGGGAGTAATATGGATGCATATAAAATCACCATCGGCGCGCTGCTGCATGATACGGGGAAACTGCTTTTCCGCAGCGGTGACGACGGCAGGGCGCACCCCGTTTCCGGCGCTGAGTTTCTGAGTAAACTGACGGATGACCCGGAGATTTTGCAGTGCGTCAAGTTCCACCACAAAAACGATATCCGAAACACCACGCTGCCCCCGGGTTCACCGGCTTACATTGTCTATGTTGCCGACAATATTGCCGCCGCGGCGGACAGAAGGGATTCCGAAGGCGCGGAGGCTGCCTACGGTTTTAATAAAGAAGCCCCGCTGGAGAGCGTCTTTAACATTCTCAACAACGGCACCCGCCGGCAAAAGCTCCCGCTCAAACCGCTTGACAATGGCATCAATTTTCCGTCGGAAAACACGGTTTCCTCCCCGTCAGATTATAGGGAACTTGTGCTTAAATTAAAGGAAGGTCTCGGCGGCATAACCTTTACAGCGGACTATATCAACTCGCTGCTGGAGCTTTCGCAGGGTATTCTATCCTTTGTCCCCTCCAGCACGGACACGGCGCAGCTGGCCGACATATCCCTTTATGACCACCAAAAAATAACGGCGGCAGTCGCAACCTGTATCTATGCATACCTGAAAGCGCAGGGCAGGGATGATTACAAAAAGGAATTGCTTGAGCAGGAAGCGCTGTTTGACAGGGAAAACGCGTTCATCATGTTTTCGTGCGATGTGTCGGGCATACAAAAGTTTACCTATACCATATCAAGCGAAAACGCGGCGAAAATGCTGCGAAGCAGGTCTTTTTATCTTGAGATTTTGATGGAAACCTTTGCGGACGATATTCTCGCAGAACTCGGTCTTTCCCGGGCTAATTTGATTTATTCCAGCGGCGGCCACTGCTATATGCTGCTGCCCAATACGGCAGAAGTCAATAAGACCCTTGACCGCGCGGTGGCCACGCTCAACGAAAGCCTTTTCAAAAGTTTCAAGACCCTTTTATATATGGCATCCGGAACTACGGAATGCTCGAGCGCCGACTTGAAGGGAACCGGCAGCGCGGACGGCTCATCGCTGTCTGCTGTTTTTGCCGCCCTGTCTTCTGCTATTTCCGCAAAAAAGCTCAGCCGATATACCGCGGAAGAAATCAAAAAGCTGAATACCCCGGCGGCGGAACTCAAAGGCAGGGAGTGCGTGTCCTGCGCAGCTGTGGATGCGCACACGGATTCGGAGAACCGGTGCGCGATTTGCCGTGAACTCATAGCGTTATCCGGTGAGCTGATGTCCGCGGGTACCAGCTTTGCGCTCACATCAAAAAAGCCGGAAAAATCCGACTGTTTAACCTTGCCCTGTGCATTTGGCAACAGCCGGTATCTAAGTGTTGTCGGGCTGGAAGAAGCGCGTCGGCTCAGCGCGGAGGAACCTTCGCTCGTCAGGATTTACGGCAAAAACGAACTCAACACAGGGCTGAAATATGCCACAAAGCTTTGGATGGGCACATACGCCGCAAAGGCGGCTAACGGCAAAACCGTAAAAACCTTTGAGGAACTCGCGAAAAGCGCCTGCGGCATCGACCGGCTTGCCGTTTTGCGGGCGGATGTGGACAACCTCGGCGCGGCTTTTGTCGCTGGCTTTATCCGGGAAGGGGATGAGCCGTACAAATATGAAACCATATCGAGAAAGGCGGCGCTTTCCGGCCAGCTTTCGCTGTTTTTCAAAAAGCACCTGAACACCCTGCTGGAAGGTTCCGCGGAAATGGCATATTTTTCGCTCACCGGTAAAGAAACCCGTAAGGGCAAAAACGCGATTATCATTTATTCGGGCGGTGACGACATTTTTCTCGTCGGCGCCTGGAATGAAGTCATCGAGGCGGCCGTCGACCTCTATAATGCCTTTGAACGCTTCACCGGCGGCGCGCTGACCTTTTCGGCCGGCATCGGCGTTTATGACAGCAGCTACCCTATATCCCGCATGGCGGCGGAAACTGAAGCCCTGCAGGAGCAGGCCAAGCGGATTGACGGGGATAAAAACGCCGTTTCTCTTTTCGGCATGGAAACACTGGGCGGTAAAACATCGACGAACCATACATACAAATGGGATGTTTTTATCCATAGCGTTGCCGGCGAAAAGCTGCGGGAACTGCAAACCTACTTTGCGGGAGTGTCCGGCGAGTCAAGGGCAAAAGGCAACTCTTTCCTTTACAAGCTCAAGGATTACGCGGCCGGCATCGGGAACGACAAGATCAACCTTGCCCGCTGCGCCTATCTGCTTGGCAGGATGGCACCAACCGTTA
This sequence comes from uncultured Eubacteriales bacterium, assembly GCA_964612185.1. Taxonomy (GTDB): domain Bacteria; phylum Bacillota; class Clostridia; order Oscillospirales; family Acutalibacteraceae; genus UBA1447. The sequence goes on along the minus strand of CAZTCR010000009.1, from coordinate 70,375 downwards.
AAGACAGTAAAGAGGCGTTGGTGGCATATGACCGGTTTTCCAAAAAAGTGATGGAATGGATTGTAAACCCCGATGAGCGGCGCGCGTTTTTAACCGCGCTGATGCTTTATGTTTATTTAAACCGTGAATCAGATAAGGAGGAATAAAAATGGCTGAAAAATTCAACAGTTTCGGGGATTTAGGCAAAGCGCAAGGTATAACACCCGCCTCATCGCCGCCAAGCAGGCAGGGCGGAGTGCCGCAGGGACCGGCACCGATTTCCGGGAGCATACTCGAAGCGGATTTTTTCGAACCCGGGTTTGACTATGTAAAAAAAGCCGAAAAGGTTATGGCATCTCTCCAAAGCATCGATAAATGGGGCAACAAAAATTTCGGTAATTTCACGACATCAAAAATCAGGAATATCCTTTCGCTCACAAGCGAGCTCGGCAACAGAATCACGCAGGTGAAGGAAGCAGAGCTGTCCGAGGAACTCGCCGATAAAATCCGCTACATCAAAGTGCGGCTTGCTTATGAGGCGGGCCGGGAGCCGGATGTGAAGAAGTTCATGGAAAAATCGAGTTTGCTTGAAATTACAGGCATAATCGGCAGAGATAAAAAACGCTATGCCCGTTTTGAGAAATATCTGGAGGCGCTCGTCGCCTTTCACAGATATCTCGGCGGCAAAGACTGATGGGAGGAAAATGTAATGTACGCTAAAATTAAAATCACAGCCCAAATCGAGGTTGTCACCGGTATGCACATCGGCGGTTCCGGGACATTCGCTGCAATCGGCGCAGTGGATTCCCCCGTTATCCGTGACTCCTTCACCGGTCTGCCGGTTATCCCGGGCAGCAGCCTGAAAGGCAAGCTCAGGACGCTTATGGCCAGAAACACGGAGCAGTCGGTTTATCTTAAAAAGGCCGAGGACGACAAGCCGGAGCTCCGCCGTCTTTTCGGCGACCAGGGAACCAAAAGTGAAAAAGCCACAAAGTCCCGCCTGCAGTTCGCGGATGCTTTTCTCGTAAACCACGGTGATTTTGCCGACATTTTACCGACCGAGGTAAAGTTTGAAAACACCATCAACCGATTAACGGCTGTAGCAAACCCCAGGCAAATCGAGCGGGTTGTCAGGGGTGCAAAGTTTGGGTTTGCGCTGATTTATGACGCCGAGGAAGCGGGCGAACTCGCGCCGGACTTTAAGAACATAGCCGATGGTTTAAAGCTCTTACAGCTCGACTACCTCGGCGGCCACGGCACAAGGGGCTACGGAAAAGTTCGTTTTACCGGTCTTGAAGCGCAATGCGTTTGGGGTGAAATGGACAGCGCCGTGCTCGCAAAGCTTAACGAACAGCTGAAGGAAGTGGAAAAGGATGCGTTACCGGCTGTATAAACTCAGGTTCAAAACACCCGTGCACTTCGGGGGTGAAAGCGGTTCCTCCGGTCTCGTTTCGTCCGAAATGGTTTTCAAATCCGACTCTTTCTTCTCCGCCCTTTGCATGGAAGCAGCGGCCGCAGGGCTGCTCGATGAATTGCTGGCGGCAGCGCGCGCAGGTAAACTGCTGCTGTCGGACCTGCTGCCGTTCGCCGGGGAGGAATACTATCTGCCCAAGCCGTTCTTGCCGGTAAAAAGCGAAAAGAAGAAGAATGCCGGCACGGACATGAAGAACAGGAAGCTTTTCAAAAGGCTGTCTTTTGTCCCGGTGTCGGGATTCGACGATTATACGGCATCATTTTCCGGGGGCAAGGCATTTGACGCGGAAAAAGCACTCGCGGGCATCGACGCGCTCGGCGCCTCAGGCGTACGCACACAGGTTGCTTTAACAGGCATGGATAAAAGCCTGCCCTTCCACATCGGCGTTTTTTCCTTTGCGCAGGATTGCGGGCTTTACCTGATCGCGGGCACTGCGGACGAAAATGTCGTGCTTCTGCTTGAAAACCTTGTCCATGCCCTTTCCTACGCCGGCATTGGCGGCAAAAAAAGTTCCGGTTTCGGTAAGTTTGAAATGGACGATGTGATTGAACTTGACGAACCATATCACGAAAATCTTGAAAAAATCGCGGCTATGCTCGGCGCCGGGGGATGCGCCATGACCTTGAACACTGCCTTGCCGCTGGATGGGGAGCTTGAAGCGGCACTGGACGGCGCGGCTTACAGCCTTTTACGGCGCGGCGGCTTTATTGCTTCACCGGCGTTTTCGGCCGCACCGCTGAAAAAAAATGAACTGTATGCTTTTGCCTGCGGTTCGTGTTTTGTTAACCGTTTTGAAGGCGGGCTGTTCGAGGTTGCCGGCGGAACCGGAAGCCATGCGGTTTACCGTTATTTGAAACCGATGTTCGCGGGGGTGATGATATGATTTGCCATTTGGAATCCTTCCGGCTGACGCTCACGGCACTTTCGCCTTTGTTTATCGGCAGCGGGGCGGAGCTGAGCAAAAAAGAGTTTATCTACAACCCGGCGCGCAAAAAAGCGTCCGTCCTCGACTTTCCAAAGCTTTACGCTTTTCTCAACCAGCGCGGGCTGCTGGATGCTTTTGAGGGCTACATGACAAACTATGCGGACAAGGATATGCGCGGCTGGCTGATGAAGAACGGCGTGAAGGAAGAGGAGTTCGCCGGATTTGTGTCTTATGAAATCGAAACGGGCGAAGCCTTCGGCCCGACAGATAATATAGTCGCCTTTAAGCAGTTTATCCGGGATCCGTACGGTTTGCCGTACATCCCCGGCAGCAGTCTGAAAGGTGCGCTCCGCACCGCCTTGCTAACCGCTATGCTGGCACAAGACAAACAAGTTGCGCAAAAAACTGCGGAACAGCTGATGAGATTAGTGCCGAATCTGGCTTCGCCGGACAACAGAACGAAGAAATTTGCCATGAATGACTTCGAAAGAGTTGCGAAGTCAATTGAGGATGAAAAAATCAACACCTTGAAGTTTACCAAAAGAGATAAGCCCCCCGATAAAAGGGACGCGGTCAACTCCGTTATGCGCGGCATACAGGTAAGCGACAGCGCACCGCTGGACAACACTTGCCTGGTGCTTGCCGCCAAAACGGATGCCGGTAAGAGTGGGGAGATAAAGCCGCTCAACCTCTGCCGCGAAGCCCTTAAACCGGGCACAAAGGTCGTTTTTTCTGTAACGCTGGACAAGAGCGTGCTCAAGGGCAGCGGCATCGACAAGGCGTTTATTTTGGCAGCTGTTCAGGGCTTTGCCGCGGTGCAGCGAAAGCAGTATGCAAAATTCGCCCCGCCCCCCGCGGCGGACAATACACCCTGCGGGAACGGCGCGGAGCTTTTCCTCGGCGGCGGCGCGGGATTTTTATCCAAAACGCTCCTGTACTCCCTTGCGCCGGATGATGCCACAGGGCTCAAGCTAACTGCCGCTGTGCTGGAGAATAAATTCAAAAACCATTACCACGGCAGGGACATTGCCAACGGCGTATCGCCGTCGAAACTCAAAATGACGAAAAATGACGGCAGGTATTATCTTTTTGGGCGGTGCGCGATTATGTTTGAGTAGTCAGCGCGGCAGAAGGGAGGGCACGCGGTGAGTTTTCTATACATTACGGAATATGACGCGAATCTTTCCGTTAAAGACGGGTCCATTCTGCTTAAAAGCAAAACGGGTGACAGGGAACTGCCTGTTGAACATTTGGAGGGTATACTCTTATTCGGCAATGCTTCCATGACGAAGGAGTGTTCCAGAATACTGCTGCAAAAGGGGATACCGGTTACACTGCTTTCAAAAAGCGGCGCGTTTTTCGGCAAACTGGAGTCCACCAGGCATGTGAACATTGTTCGCCAGCGCGCCCAGTTCAGACAAGGAGACGACCCGTCATTTTGCCTCGGGTTTGCCAAGCGGATAATCGAAGCGAAAATCAACAATCAAATCGTTATGCTGCGCCGGTATAACAGGCACCGTAATGCCGCGGAAGCGGACGCGCTCGCCGGAAAAATGCTCATACAAAAACATAAAGTGCAGGCATGTAACGCCATCGACTCGCTTATGGGGACGGAGGGTATTTGTGCGAGGTATTATTTTGCGGCTCTTTGTCTGCTTGTTAATGAAGAATTTCATTTTACCGGCCGCAGCAAGATGCCACCGAGGGACCCGTTCAATTCACTTCTAAGCCTGGGTTATACTATGCTCATGTATGAGGCATACACAACGTGTATCAACAAAGGTCTTCACCCATACGCGGGGTTTTTACACAAGGATAAGGCGTCACACCCGGCACTTGCAAGTGATTTAATTGAGGAGTGGCGCGCGGCGCTTGTGGATTCGCTGGTACTAAACCAACTTAATTCCGGTGCTTTCAAACCGGAGGATTTTGAAACAGAAACCGAGACACAGGGCGTCAACCTGACTCCCGATGCGCTCAAACGCTTTATCCGCGCTTATGAGGAAAAACTCATGGTAAAGAGCCGTTATATTGAAGAAGCTGCCTATCCGATGACTTTCCGCGCGGCAGTAATGCACCAGGCTGGCAGCTTGGCCAAAGCAGTCGAAACGGGGGATTACAGCGTTTATTCGCCGCTGCAGTTAAGGTGAAAATTATGGAACACCTGACAGATGAGTTTATTTTTGAAACACAAGAGGTTGAAGACGGTGTAAAGCGGCGCTGGCCGGTGCTGGTTATTTATGATATTTCCGCCACAAAAAGGCGCAATGAACTCATCAAACTGCTCAAGCGTTACGCAAGGCGGGTGCAAAAATCAGCTTTTGAATGTGTCATTGACAAAAAACTGTTTGAAAGCCTGCTTGCAGAAATTGATAACTTCTTCAAGCCCGGTGACTTAATTCGGGTTTACCGGCTGACCGGCAGCGCGGATGTGAAAACCTGGGGTGATTTGGGCAAAACGGAATACGAGGATGTGATTGTAATATGACGGATAATTATACGAAAATCGGTTATCTGGGCTGCTATAAGCCGCGCCATATGAGGCATGGGCTTTTGGCGGAATTCGGCATAAGTTGGCAGAAACTTTATTGTATAACGCTGTATAAGCCGCAAAATGCCTTGCCGGCCTTTGTGTATCAAGGCTTCCGCACGGCAGGATTGAGAACCATATAACCCCGAAAGGGGACGGAAACCCCTTAAATTTTATTTTTGACCTTACCCACATTAATTGAGAACCATATAACCCCGAAAGGGGACGGAAACTCAATAGGTGCACACAGTTACACGGTCGTCAAGGAATTGAGAACCATATAACCCCGAAAGGGGACGGAAACCGTTTCGGTCTCCCTTAATATAATATTTCGAGGTATTGAGAACCATATAACCCCGAAAGGGGACGGAAACCAAAGAAGACAAATGAGTTTGACACATAATCAATCATTATTGAGAACCATATAACCCCGAAAGGGGACGGAAACCCGTGTGTATATGCCCAAAGAGCCAAATGGGCATATTGAGAACCATATAACCCCGAAAGGGGACGGAAACATTAACTGGCTGAGGAATGATGTTTTACCAGAACATTGAGAACCATATAACCCCGAAAGGGGACGGAAACGACATGGCAATTTTCAAAGTCAGTGCCGAGATTAATTGAGAACCATATAACCCCGAAAGGGGACGGAAACGCTATCTCTTCGGGCGTCGGGATATAATCTGCGGGATTGAGAACCATATAACCCCGAAAGGGGACGGAAACTTCTAAAAATTCAGCATTCACGCTTGCTGTAATCTAATTGAGAACCATATAACCCCGAAAGGGGACGGAAACTGAAAAATACATCAATAATCTTGCCTTGATATCATTGAGAACCATATAACCCCGAAAGGGGACGGAAACCTGGAAAAGAATTTCTTAAAATTGCGGGTGTCTAATTGAGAACCATATAACCCCGAAAGGGGACGGAAACGTATTACCTCATTTGCCCTCTGGGTAGAATTTGTATTGAGAACCATATAACCCCGAAAGGGGACGGAAACTTGTTGTTTTCATCGCGTTGCGCGTTTTCTTTTTGATTGAGAACCATATAACCCCGAAAGGGGACGGAAACATAAATCCTTCTTTTCTTCTTGTGGTTATACGAATTGAGAACCATATAACCCCGAAAGGGGACGGAAACACTAAAGGGGGTATAAAAGTGGCAAAACAAAGTAAATTGAGAACCATATAACCCCGAAAGGGGACGGAAACGGAACAGCCTACAAGGGTTTCACGGCAAAAAGAAATTGAGAACCATATAACCCCGAAAGGGGACGGAAACTTAATTTCGCTCGGATTAGAGAAACTTTCGGCTCTTATTGAGAACCATATAACCCCGAAAGGGGACGGAAACTTTCAATGGGTGAGTTTTCGCCATAATGTTCGTTATTGAGAACCATATAACCCCGAAAGGGGACGGAAACTCGGATATCAATTTCCCTTCCCACGCTCCACGCCCCATTGAGAACCATATAACCCCGAAAGGGGACGGAAACCAAATTAACACAACCTTTCTTAAAAATTTTGTTTTATTGAGAACCATATAACCCCGAAAGGGGACGGAAACGATTTCAAGATTTCGCAATCGCAAAGGCTTGCAGCAAATTGAGAACCATATAACCCCGAAAGGGGACGGAAACTGACGCCTGCGCTCCATGCTGACCGAGTTTTGACATTGAGAACCATATAACCCCGAAAGGGGACGGAAACTGAAAAAGTGTGTGACGATATGTACTTCATGTGTAAATTGAGAACCATATAACCCCGAAAGGGGACGGAAACAAAGTAGCAACTCTTACAAACAGGTCTGTTCATGGCATTGAGAACCATATAACCCCGAAAGGGGACGGAACACCAGACATCAGATTTTAGACTGCAGACATTAGATGCCGGATGGTAAGCACATATAACAACACAAAACTATCCGGTATGATAAAAAAACGCACGAGTCAAGGAACCCGCACGCCTTCTGACTTCCGGCTTCTTACTTACCGCCGCAGACACAACCCCGAAAGGGGACGGAAACTGCTCGATGCGCAGCTTACTGACTTCCTTGCCGTCAAACTGAGAACCATACAACCCCGAAAGGGGACGGAAACTCCTTGCTGCCTGGCTCTACCTCGTAGAGCTTTATTGAGAACCATATAACCCCGAAAGGGGACGGAAGGGGAAAATATGATTACAAGAGTTGTTTTAACACTGGAAGCCATGGACGGCAAAATACCAAATATTTTTTGGGCATACAACCTGTACGCGGAACTGCTTAAAAAAGCGGAACCCGGCTTTGCGGAATACCTGCATGAAACAGGGCTCAAGCCGCTGAGCCAGTATTTAAGGCCGCAAAAAAACACCCCGCGCGCGCAGTGGGTCGTTAACCTGCTCACGGACGAAGCGGCCGAAATATTTTTGCCGGCGCTGCTGGAACCGGATGAATTCTTTGTTGAAAAGCAGAATTGTGTGCTGAAAGTAATTGAAAAACGAGCGGATAAAAAGACAAGTGAGGATGAACTGCTTAAACAGCATTACTTTGAGGAAGAGCCGCAGGCGCGCGTACAGATTAACCTGTTGACGCCTTGCGCCTTTAAGACGGAGGGCGGCTACGCCGTATTCCCATCCCCCGCGCTGATAATCAACAGCGCGGTCAATAAGTGGAACAGTTTTGCCCAAAACACCGCGATTAGCGACGAGGAAGGTACCGCGCAACTCGTCGACTCGGCAAAAATAACCGGCTATAATCTGCGCAGTTTCCGGTACCAAATCAAGGGGGTGCAGATCCCCTCTTTTTCGGGCTATATGACACTGTCCGTCAGGGGTCCCGCGCCGATGCTGCGGTTGTTTAATTTACTGATGGGTTCCGCGGAATACACCGGGCTCGGTATAAAATGCGCGCTGGGTATGGGTGCTGTGCAGACAGACGGAAAGGTTGAATGAACATGAACGAACAGGTGCTTTTTTCGCCAATCGGGCATACAGACCCCGTGGCAAGGCATTGTGACGGCTCGTTTTTACATATACTGCGGCACCGCCGGCCGCAGCGCGCATATCTTTTCATGAGTGCGGAAGTGGCGACGCTTGACGATAAGGACGACCGCTACGCGTATTTCGCGCGCCGGCTTTGCGAAAAAGAGGGGTTTGCCTGTGAAATCATCAAGCTTAAACACCGCGAAGTGACAAAGCCGAACGATTTTGAGGCGTTTTACGAGCCGTTTGAAAAAACAATCGATGAAATTGTCCGCGACAACCCGAACTGCGACATCCTTGTCAACCTCAGTTCCGGTACGCCGCAAATGAAAAATGCCTGCAACCTGATTTGTGCCCTAAGCTGCCACCGTCTCATTCCCCTGCAGGTCGATTCGCCCGGCGAAGGCGGCGCAAGGGTTGACGCGCTCGACTTGCAAAGCGAATGGGAACAACTGGAAGGCAATACCCCGCAAAACCCCGCCACAAACCGGCTGCGTGAAGTGGCAAGCGAGAACCTCAAAGCAAGGTTTGCCAAGGAGTATATCACCACGCTGATTAACAACTTTGACTATGTCGGCGCACTGAGCGTAGCGCAAAGCATTGACCGGCATATCAGCCACGACGCCCTGCGTCTTTTAGAAGCGGCGCGCCTGCGGTTTATGCAGAACAACGCGTTTATCGAACAACTTACGCCGGCCGAACGCGCGATGACAGCACCGCCCGCAGCGCCGGAGGAACGCACGGTTTTTGAATACATTTTGTATCTTCAAATCAAGCAGGCACGGGGAGAACTCATGGATTTCGCGCGCGGCATATCACCTGTAATTGCCGATTTGTATGAGGCGTATTTGAAGAATAACTGCCGGGTGGATGTGAAAGAAAAGTACTGCGAATATGACAGTAAAAGAAAAACATATATGGTCAGGGCGGGAAAAATACAGGCGGATTCAGCAGACCTGTGGGCGCATTTTTGCGGGGCGAAAAACAGGGATTTTGAAGATTCCTTTTTGGCGGGGTCTAATCTTTGCCTGTTTATCTCGTTCTTTTCCGACGATGATGAGTTGAAAAAGAAAATCAACATGTTGCAGGAATATGAGCAGTTGATACGCAACAAGGCTGCGCACGAAATTATCTGCGTGGATGATGCCTGGATAGAAAAGAAGGGCCCGCAAAGAAAGCCCGCGGACATAAAAAGAACACCGCAAGCGAGCCTCTTTATTGTCAAGCTGTTGCAGGATGTTTACCTGAAAGCCTTCCGGCTGAACAGCGTAGACTGGGCTGTCTATGATACAATGAACCGGGAGATTGAAAAGCAGTTGAATAGCCCAACCCGGTAAAACTAAAGACAAAGCACGGCTAACAATTTGCTTGCCTCCGCTATCAACAAAAATATCCCGCCGACCGGTTAGGATGGCGGGATTAATAGTGATATATATTGTTTCGAATATTTGCATGAAAGAGCCGTAGATACGCGGGAAGCAGACGAATCCGGGATTGTAAATGCCAAAGTCGGAAGTAAAACAGCGCCAAAGTCGGAAGCAAAACAGCGCCAAACTCGGAAGTAAAGCTTGACAAAGTCGGAAGTGTGCGTTAAGATAGTTGCAAACAAGGGGTTGAAAGGGGTTTTTGCATGGACCATAAATACTTGAGCAGGATTGCCGATAAGGTATTAGACATTGCGCTGCAAACATCCGGTGCTGTATTGATTGAAGGCCCGAAATGGTGCGGCAAAACGAGAACAGCAAAAGAGAAATCAGCAAGTGCTCTGTTTATGCAAGACCCCGATTATACCCAATCCTATCTTGCAGCAGCCGACACAAAGCCTTCCCTGCTGCTCAAAGGCGAAACACCTCGATTAATTGATGAATGGCAAATGGCACCGGTTTTATGGGATGCGGTTCGTTTTGCCGTTGATGAGCGCGGAGAAACCGGTCAGTTTATACTAACCGGTTCAGCTGTGCCGAAGGACAATGCCGTCCAACACACGGGCACCGGCAGAATATCAAGGCTACTCATGCGCCCGATGAGCCTTTACGAGTCCCTTGAATCAAGCGGCTGTGTTTCATTAAAGGCACTGTTCGACGGCAATCGCGAAATTGAGGGTGTATCGACATTATCCATTGAAGCGCTTGCTTTTGCTTTGGCAAGGGGCGGATGGCCTGCATCGGTTGGTGAAAATGAAACGGTTGCGCTGAAGAAAGCATACGATTATGTTGACGCTGTTATTAACTTTGATATTTCGAAGGCTGATAATATCGAAAAGAGCCCGGTTCGCGTTCGAGCGCTGATGCGTTCATTGGCGCGGAATATCTCTACACCGGCTAAGATTTCAACCATTCACAAGGATATGGCGAGCGATGAAAATGCCATATCCGATAAAACAATTGCGTCATATCTGAACACCTTGCAACGAATTTTTGTTGTTGAAGATTTGCCTGCCTGGAATCCGGCCTTGCGTTCAAAAACTGCAATGAGAACGACGCCGAAGCGCCACTTTGTAGACCCTTCGATTGCCGTATCCGTATTAAGAATGACACCGGAAAGTCTTCTTGCTGATTTCAATACTTTTGGGTTCTTATTTGAATCCTTATGTGTGCGGGATTTGCGTGTATACGCCGGGGCGATTGACGGTGAGGTTTACCATTACCGAGATAAAAGTGACCTTGAGGCGGATGCTATTGTGCATTTAAAGGACGGACGCTGGGGAGCAATTGAAGTGAAAATGGGTTCGAAGGAAATTGAAGAAGCGGCAAAAAATCTTATTGCGCTGAAAGATAAGGTGAATTCAGATAAAATGAAGGAGCCATCATTCTTGATGGTTTTAACAGGCGCTGAGTTTGCTTATCAAAGAGAAGACGGTGTATACATTGTTCCAATCGGTTGTTTAAGAGACTGATTAGGCAGTGCCCCCATCATCCGGGATTTAATCAACGAAGGAGGAAAAAATGAGCAACCTGCAAACCGGCATCAAAAAAGTCACCAGCCCTTTCCGCTATGCCATCGGCATGTTCGGCACATCCATCCCGATTAACATGTTCAAAACCTACGCCGCCATTTTTTATGTGGACACGCTGGGGCTCAACACAAACCGGTACGCCCTGGTGCTATTGATTTACACCTTTGTGGACGCCATTGACAACCCCGTTTACGGCTTTTTGTCCGACCGCACGCGCACCAAATGGGGCAGGCGCCGCCCGTGGATGGTCATCGGTACCCCGCTGCTGGTGCTGTCGTTCATTCTTTTTTTTACGCCCCCGGCACTGGGCCAAAACTCGCTGTTTATCTACATGCTGCTCATGTACATCCTCACCGGTACGCTCGATTCGCTCATCAACGCGAACTACGGCGCGCTGTTTCCGGAACTGTTCAGCAGCGAGCTTGTCCGCGCGAAAAGCAACTCCATGCGGCAGGCGTTCCAGCTGGTCGCGATGATTATCAGTATCGCGCTTACCCCGATGGTGACCAAGCAAATCGGTTATTCCAACACGGCGATGCTATACGGCGCGCTGGCACTGGTGGTCATCTGGTTTTGCTCCTTCGGCTGCCATGAAAATCCGCATTCCGTTGAGATGGAAAAGCCGCAGCTGTGGAGCTCCTTGAAGGCGCTGTTCACCAATCCGCACTTTTGGATTTTCGGGCTGGCCAACGCGTTTTACAGCGCGGCGGCGGGGCTTGTGATGCAGGGGGTGCCGTTCTTTGTCAAATACTCCCTAAAGGTTGACAGCGGCAAGACAACCCTGGTGCTCGGTTCCGTGCTGATTGTAGCGATTATCAGCGTAGTCATCTGGGTGTTCATCGTTAAAAAAGTCACGCTCATGCCCGCCTGGCGCGCCGCGTTGGGCGTGATGACGCTGGGGCTGATTCCGATGTATTTTGTCAGCGGGCTTGTGGGTGCCATCGTAATCAGTTCCATGATCGGCTTCGGTGTCGCCGGCGTGCTGGTGACGATGGATATGGTCGGCGCCCGGATTATGGATGAGGACACCCAAAAATACGGCTTGCGGCGCGAGGGTATTTATTCCAGCGCGATGGGTTTTATGAACCGGCTCAACGGATTGTTCACCAGCCTCGCGTTTGTTTTGGTCAATAAGGTCTACGGGTTTGAGAGCGGGGATGTGCCGGGCGATAATCCGGACGGAGCGGCGCGGTTTTTGCTGATTGTTTTCCCGTTCATCTGCCTGATTATCGGGTGCGTGTTCGCCTTCTTCATGCGGTTTAAGGAAGAGGGTGTCAGGGCTGAGGAAGAAACACAAGCTTAGCTGATCTAAAAGAACAAAAAAACGGAGCCTTGACATTTTCGGTCAACGCTCCGTTTTGATTACTATTTAATCCTTCTTTTTCATATCCCTGTTTTTCACATATTCCCCGCGGATTTCCGCTTTGGCGATGCGGTCGAGTTCTTCCAAATCGTCGCCGGCTTCGGTGACTCTTTCCGCCATTTGCTTGCGGCGTTCGAGCAGGTCGGCGTACATCATGTCGCGCTTTGGGCCGGTGAGGGGGTAAAAGAACTTGGGTAAAACGCCGAGCGAACTGGTAATCACCGGCACGCCGGTGCCGAGCGCGAAAATCCACCACTTGGTGGACAGCGCCTGTGTGCCGATGGTTTTACCCTGAATATAGCCGATTCTTGCCATAATGAGGTTTTGGATGGTGCTCATGGCGATGCCCTGCAGTTTGCCGACAAGACCTTTGGCGACACTGGTCATGGCTTCCATCCGGTAACCGTTTTTCCATTCGCAGTAATCCATGGCCTCATTATAGAGTTCACGCCCGATGACATGCCGCAGCCCGTAGGTCCACATTTCGATGAATTCCTCAATCATAAAGGCGGGAATCATCACCTTGCGTTTGGTAAAGTTCTGGTTGATGGAACCGATGGCAAACACGGACAGCCAGCACATATCCGTATACAGGTCTTCCCCAATCCAAATGGCCTTGGTGGAGAAACGCTTCCTCATCGGGCCGATTAATGCGTAGCTGATACTCGAAACGGGGGAGGCGGGGATGCCCACAATGGTTTGGAGCGTGGCGGAACCCAGCACATCAATAAAGTAATTCGACCGCCCGAGGCTGACGCCGAAACCGCTCAAAAAGTCGGACATGGTAATCATCAGGATGGGGATGTTGTTGATGATGGCTTTGAAGCCCTGCAGGATACTCGGTTTTTCAATGGTCTGCTGTACGCGCTCCCGGGTGAGGAAGATGAAGAAGAAAGACGCGGCGGTGGCGATAAAACTGGTTAAAAGCCCCATCCCCACAAAAAGGTCGCGCAGTTTCCAACGGACGATTTTCATATTGATCAAGTCGATAAAAACGCCCATCATCAGTTCCGGTAATTTTTCCCCGATAAACCCGGACCAAAAATTCGCCTGGGTAATCAGCCGGACACGGTCAATCGGATGGGGCGTGATGGTGGACATCAGCCCCCCTTGCGCGATGCCGGCAAAGGTACCCGCCGTTTCCATCACCACCCCGAACACAAAGTAGAAAATCAGTTTTGGGGCGTAATCCACCGCGGTGTCCGGGAAGAAAAACGGCATAAACCAGTACAGCGAGCCGATGATGGTCAGCGGTATTTTTAAAAACAGCACATAGGGCTTGAATTTGCCCCAGCGGGTGCGGGTCTTATCCACAATGGTGCCGATAAAAATGTCGTTGATGGTGTCCCAAATGCCGGTAAAAATGTTGACATAAGCCGCGATGGTGAAGTCGATTTTAACGACATCCCAAATGAAGCGGTTACCGTACTTGCCGATGTTGAAGCTCTGGGAAAAGTCGTTGAGGATGAAAGCGAAGGTTTCTTTGGTGCCGATGTAACGCCTATTTTGGTGCACATATTTTAGGGCTTCGTCCTCGGTTGGTTCTACTTTTTCAATGACATCTTCTTTCTTGCTCAAAGTCCGGCGGTCCTCCTTTTGTTTATTTGAAAGGGATCGCAGTCAATCTAAAATGAATTGTACAATATAATTGGGTTCAAGGCAATGAAAATAGTCAGATTTAACGATGAAATACAAAATAAAGAGGTTTGGCAGGCAAATGCCGCCAAACCTCTTTTGATTATCCGGTGTTTAGTATCTGCCAATCTTGTCAAAGGGTATCGGTTCGAAACCGCCGAGTTTGCCGAACACCGGCGCGTCTGCCCGCAAATGATAGTTGCCGCCGCGGAAATCAACGAAGCCGGGGTTTGTAAAAGTACGGTATACCGGATTATCCTCAACCGTGCTGAATGTATAAACACTGGCCGCAATGTTGCCGATACGGTTCTTTTTAGCGACGATGATGTTGTTGTTCACCCGGCTGAACGCGGGGTTGACGGCGAAATACGGGTTGTTGTAATCGCTGAAATCGCTGGTGACCAGGGCGAGTTTCGGGAACCTGGATTTCCAAAGATCCGTTTGATACGGGGAGTCAAACAGCCCTTTCCACATGCCGGCGTTCAGGTCGTTCACATGCCCGCGGAACCAGCCGTTGTTGACCACGCCGTCGCGCGCGCGGTCATCGTAATGGATGGGTACACCGGCATTGATGATGAGGTTGTTATACACATTCAGTTCGCGCCCCCCGCCCAGCTGAAAACCGCACTGCGGGATATTGACCAGTATGTTGCCGTAAGCCGTCTGGCCGGACTGCGCGTCGTCAAAATAGATACCGTTGGGTTCGAACTCCCCGGAGCCGATGTTATAAATCGCGTTGTACCGCAGCACATTGCCGTAAGCGGTCAAATCGCGTCCGCTGTAAATCGCCCCGGCATCACTGGACTGTTTGACCACATCATAGATGCGGTTGTATTCCATCAAATGGTCATTCCCGCCGTAGGTGATGGCCATGTGCGGCGCGTCGTGAATCTCGTTGTGCGCGCAGATATTGCCCACACCGCTGAGCCTCACGCCGGCCGAATAGGTTTTGTAAATCTCACCGTAATGGTGGATGTGATTATTGTCCGCGATGTTATTGCCCGGCGTCAGGGTAAGCCGGTCTCCGCCGTTTAATGAAATGCCGCCTTTGCCCATGCTTTTAATTTCATTGCCGATGGCTTTGTTGCCGGTGCCGCTGAGGTTGATGCCGGAACCCGCGCAGTTGGAAACCACGCAGTCCTCCACGACACAATCATTGCCCGTGATGTTCACGGCGTCGGCCCGGGTGCCTTTGATATGGAAGCCTTTGAAAATGATATGGGAGGCATTATCCACCCCGATGATGTTCCGGGTTGAAATGGACAGGTTGATATCCGCCCCGTCCATCGCCGCGGACGGGTAGAGGTACAGCATCCCGTTCGCACGGTCAAGGTACCATTCACCCGGGGTGTCAAGTTCCTCCAGCACATTGTAAAAATAGTAGATGGCGTCCTTTTTGAATGCGTACTGGCTGCCGTACAGGGTGGTCAGCGTGCTTTTCTTTGTGTCAACGGCTTTTACCGGGGTGGAGGAATCCGCCCAATCCCAAAAGAAAAATCCGTACAGCCACACATCGTCGAGCGTCTGCCAACTTTTCATTTTTTTGTTGGTGGTAAAATCGGTTTTAAAGGTGCCCCCGCGCGGATTGCGCAAATCCGCCCAGCCTTCTATGTAGTTTTGCGGCGGGAACTCGCCGTATTCGCCCATATCGATAATGTCCCCGGTCTTGAGGTACTCATCACCGTTCGGGTAGCGGGCTAAGGTCATGCGCGCGTCATTGAAGAACAGTTCACATTGGTTCGGGCCGGCTACATCGCCGTCATATTTGTACGCGATATTAAAAGCGCCGATGGCATACAGTTTGCCCCAGTCGGCAGCGGTCAGCCCGTAAGTACCAAGGTCAACCTGCATAACATTTTTTTGCGCCGTGCGCGTGAGCCGGTCTTTCGCTTCGCCGCTCACCGGCTTAAAGTCCGCGCTTTTGAGCGTGGTGCCGCCGTTGAGTGTGACCGCCCCGTCGCCGTAAGCGCGGTAGGTGACGGGTTTGCCGGGTTCGCCGGAATCCCTCCCGTCAAACACAAGGGAAGAAACGGTGTATTCACCCGCCTTGACGCACACGGTAATACCGCCCGCCGGCAGACCATCGGCTGCTTTGACTTGGCGGACTTTGTCCCTGGCTGCTTCAATGGTCGCGAACGGGCGCTCCAAACTGCCGTCGTTTGCGTCGCTGCCGTCCGGCGCCACATAATAATCACCGGGTGCGATAACCGTTGCCTTTTCTTGCGGGACGCTCAGGTTGGAAGGGATGGGCGCATTGCCGCCGGTCACCAGCGTATAAAGCGGCAGCCCCGTGTTCGCGATAATCAATGCCATCACCGCCGATAGTAGAAATTTGACCGCGGAAAAGAAACGCACACTCAAAATAACCCCTCATTTCAATTGTTTTTGCCGGTCAGTACCGGCCGATTTTTTCAAACGGAATCTGCTCAAAACCATCGAGTTCATCGAGCGCCGGGGCATTGTCCCGCAAAAGGTAATTGCCGCCGCGGAAATCGACAAAGCCGGGGTTTTGAATAATCAGGTAGGCCGGATTGTTTTCGACCTGGCTGAAGGTGTACACGGAAGCGTTGATTTTGCCGATGTTACCGCTGCGGTCGACGGTGATGTTGTTTTTCACCACGCTGAACGCGGGGTTGACGGCAAACCAGGGATTGTCGACATCGTCAAAGTCGCTGGTGACTTGTGCCAGGCGCGGATATTTGGCTGTCCAACTATCTGTTTTGTAGGGGGAGTCGAACAGCCATTTCCACATGCCGCCGCTCAGGCTGCCCACATGCCCTTTAAACCAGCCGCCGCTGACAATGCCTTCCCGCGCGCGGTCGTCATACCGGATAGGCGTGTCGGCATTGATGATGATGTTATTGGTAACATGGAGTTCCCGCCCGCCCCCGAGCATAAACCCGTTTTTCGGGATATTCACCAGGATATTGCCGTAGGCGGTTTGCCCCGCCATGGCATCGTCAAAATAGATGCCGTCCGGGCGGAACTTGCCCGAACCGAGGTTATAAATCGCGTTGTACCGCAGCACATTGCCCCATGCGGTAAAATCTCCGCCGCAGTAGATGGCGCCCGCATCACTTGAGTGCAAAACGACAGAGTAGATGCGGTTGTATTCAAACAGGTGGTCGTTGCCCGCGTAATGGATAGCGGCGTGCGGCGCGTCATGAATCTCGTTATGCGAGCAGATGTTGCCCGTGCCCAACAGGGAGACGCCGGGCTGGTAGGTTTTATAGATTTCCCCAAAGTGGTGGATATGGTTGTTGTCCGCGATGTTTTTGCCGGGCGTCAGTGTTGCCCGGTCTCCGCCATTGAGGAAGATACCGCCCTTGCCCATGCTCTTGATTTCATTGCCGGCAGCCTTGTTGTTTGTGCCGTTGATGAGCAGGGCCGAGCCCGCGCAGTTGGAAATCACGCAGTCCTCCACCGCGCAGTCGTCCCCGGTGATTGCTACCGCGTCGGAACGGGTGCCTTTGATTTGCAGGCCAATCAGGCGGATATGCGCGGCAGCGTCCATGGTGATGATTTTGCGCGTTGATATGGACAGGTTGATGTCCGCCGCGGCCAAGTCATCCGGGGGATACAAATACAGCATGCCGCTTGCCCTGTCCAGATACCATTCACCCGGCGCGTCCAGTTCTTCCAGCACATTGAAGAAAAAGTACGGCGCGTCCTTTTTAAATCCGCTGGCGCTTGCGTACAGGGTTGTCAGCTCGCTCTTTTTGGTATTGACGCACTTCAGCGGGGTGGACATATCCGCCCAGTCCCAGTAAAAATAGCCGTAGAGCCACACATCGTCGAGCGTCTGCCAGGTTTTTATCTTTTGGTTGGTGATAAAATCGGTTTGAAAGGTGCCGCCGCGCGGATTGCGCAGGGTTCCCCAGTCCGGGTTATAGGTCTGAGGGGGGAATTCCGCGTAGTCGCCCAAATCAATAATCTCGCCTGTCTTCAGGTATTTTTCGCCGTTGGGCCAGCGTGCCAGGGACATCCGCCGGTCATTAAAAAACAATTCACAGCGGTTGGGGCCGACGGTGTCGCCGTCATATTTAGCGGCGGTGTTGAACGCGCCCACGGCATAGATTTTGCCCCAGTCGGCCGCAGTCAGATTATAGCGGGTTAAGTCCGCTTGAACTACCCTTTGCCTTGCCCGTACCGTCAGCCGTTCTTTCGCGCCGCCGTTCACCGGTTCAAAGTCCGCGCTTTGGAGCGTGGTGCCGCCGTTGAGGGTAACCGTGCCGTCGCCGTAGGCACGGTAGGTGACGGGTTTGCCCGCCTCACCGGAATCCCGGGCGTCAAACACCAAACCGGATACCGCGTATTCACCGGCTTTGAGGCAAACGGTGATGCCGCCCGCCGGTAAACCGGCGTCTGCTTTGATTTGGCGGATTTTGTTTCTGGCAGCTTCAAGGGTCGCGAACGGGCGTTCCAAACTGCCGTCGTTCGCGTCGCTGCCGCCGGGCGCCACATAATAATCACCGGCGGTGATTGAAACGGTTTTTTCCCGCGGGACGCTTAAATTGACCGGCACGGGCGCCGTGTTAAAAATAAAAGTATAAACAGGCAGCCCCGTGTTCGCTAAAACAAAAGCGAGCGCGGCACACAGCAGCAGTTTGACGGCAGACCAAAAACGGATACTCATATACAACCTCCGTTTCGCTTGAAAAAAGCAGCACTTAACCGTTCGGCGCTTCATCTGTATATGCATAAACTATAAAACAACGGCGCGCCCCTGTCAATAAAAAAAGGAGACCCGGCAAAGCCGAGCCTCCGCTGTAAAACCAAATAATCCAATGTATGCGAATTGCCCGTTATTCGTCCGGACTGTCTTGGACACAGGGCTGTGTGTCCCAATAATTGTCGCACCCGTAATGACTGTTGAGGCATGCCTCATAATCCCGGTTGAGTTCCTCTTCATCCTTATATTCCGGGGCGGCTTTAATTTTTTCCGACGGCACATTGACATAAATCTTAAAGTCTTCCTTGCCGATGCGGTCAATCCAAGCCGGGGAGACGAGCACATATGGGCTCGGCCAAAAACTGATGGTGTCAACAATAATATAGCGGATGGCCCAGCATTCGTCATCAATCACAAAATCAACGACATGGCCGAAATCGGCGTCAGGCGCGCTGATTTTGCGCCCTTCCGTATCATAGGTGCTGCGCAAGCCGGGTTTCAAATCCCTGTCGCCGATAACAGCGGCTTTGTAGGACGGGCTGTTTTGCATAATGGCGGGGCTTGCGCCCCACATATGGGGACCGTTCCAGTAAGCCGGGAAGCCGTAATAATTGTGATAGTTTGTTTCAAAATCCCGCGTAATCGGTAAGTCCTTATACAGCGAAGGGCTTGCCTCGATTTGGGCGACGGTCAGTGATGTGGCGATATGCTTCGTTTCTTTGTCAATGGCGAGCAGCGCGCGGGGGGATATGAGCACCTGCCTGTCCATGAGCCAATTCCCGGTTTCCGCCACCAGGTAGCGGATGGTAAAGTGCTGTTCGTCAAAAATAAATTCCTTGACCTCTCCGATTTCCCCGTCGGTGCATTTCAATTTGAAACCTTTGAGTGATTTGGCTTTGATCAACACAATAATCATCCTTTCTTGTTTAAAAATGCGCGGTGTTCTGTTGGAACGGGAAACAAATGAACACTTTTGCCGAATTCTTTGACAGATAAACCTTACAATAATGTGCCCGGTTTGTCAATAACCGTGAAACCACCGGAGGTAAAAAATGGCAATCTATTTGGTGTAGTTGTCAAAGTAACCCTGCACCAGCACAATCGGCGTGCCCTTGTCCCCGCTGCCGGAAGTTAAGTCGCACAGCGAGCCGATAAGGTCGGTGAGTCTGCGGGGGGTGGTCCCCTGGGATGCCATCTGGCCGACCAGGTCGTTTTCTTTATTGATGATGTAGTCGGATATCGCCGCCTTGAGCTCATCGCCGTTGAGGTGGGCAAAGTCGTTGTCTGCCAGATACTTCAATTTAACCTCGTTGGGCTGACCTTCCAGCCCCTTGGTGTAAGCGGGGGAGACAACGGGGTCTGCCAGTTCCCAGATTTTGCCGACGGGGTCTTTGAACGCGCCGTCGCCGTAAACCATGACTTCGATATTTTTCCCCGTGGCTACCAGCAGCCTCGCGGCGATTTTATCAACAACCCTCTGCGCGTCCCGCGGGAAGAGTTTGATTTTGGTTTCGGTCGCTTTATTACTCCCGAGCAAGCCGTACGCTTCGTTATACCCGCTGCCATCCCGCGGCGCATTGAGTATTTCATCAAGCCCGAGCACCTTTTCCGCTCCCGAGGCAAGCAACATGCGTTTTGTGCGCGCTCTGGTGTGGATATCACAGTTCAGAATATTTTTTGTTTTGGCCAATATCGCCCTGCAGTCGTTGGCAAGGATGATTTCCACATCGCAGCCCTCGCCGAGGATGAGGGTTTTGTAATACTCAATATAATCCACACCCGTGAAGGTGTGCTTGTTGCTGCCGAAAAGTTCCCTGTAATGCTCTTCCGTCAACACATCTGTCCAGGGGTTGACGCCTTTTTCATCCAGCGCGTCCAGGGACACGAGGTGGTTGCCCACTTCGTCCGCGGGGTAACTGAGCATCAGCACAATTTTTTTTGCGCCTCTGGCGATGCCTTTGAGACAGATGGCGAACCGGTTACGGCTCAAAATCGGGAAAATCACACCGATGGTGCCGGCACCGAACTTTTCTTTCACATCGCTTGCCACCTGGTCGATGGTCGCGTAGTTGCCCTGCGCGCGTGCCACGACCGCTTCGGTCACGGCAACAACATCCCGGTTGCCCAAAGCGAACCCTTCGTTTTCAGCGGCGGTGAGGACGCTGTTCACCACAATCTCAGCAATGTCATCGCCCTCCCGGATAATGGGCGCCCGTATGCCCCTTGACACCGTACCGACAAGTCTTTCCAATCTCATCACTCTTTCGTTGTATTTTTTTGCCGCCAAACAGTATACCACAACAGCGGGGTTGAAATAAAGCACTTTGAACTGTTTTTTTGCCGTGGCCCCTTGCTCAAAGGGCATTCTAAAAGTATTATACCAAAACACAAGGATTGCGCAAGCGGAACAAACAAATCCCTTTTCGGGAATTGTTGTTGATATGCCCGGAGGATTATGTTAAAATTGCCCGGTCAGTCAAAACATTTGGAGGATGAATCTTTGAAAGATCCGATTAAAAAACTCACATTCGCCGGCATGTTCCTTGCGCTGTGTTTGCTGCTCCCGTTTTTGACGGGGCAAATCCCGCAAATCGGCATGGCGTTGTCCCCAATGCACATCCCTGTGTTGCTGTGCGGCTTTGTCTGCGGCTGGCAATACGGGCTGACCGTCGGTTTTATCGCGCCGCTTTTAAGGTTTGCTATTTTTGGTATGCCGCAGCCTATACCGATGGGCATATCCATGGCGTTTGAGCTGGCCGCCTACGGGTTGCTGGCCGGATTGCTGTACAAGTATTTCCCGAAGAAAGTTTTATATGTTTATGTTGCGCTAATTCTCTCCATGCTCGGCGGGCGTCTTGTCTGGGGCGTTGCGATGTTTGTTTTCGCGGGGATTGGCAAATCCGACTTTTCGTTCCAAAAGTTTCTTGCGGGGGCATTTGTTACCGCCGTGCCGGGTATCATCCTGCACATCGTTCTGATACCGCTTGTGGTGATTGCCATGAAGCAGGCAAAACTGATTTTGAACGACAACGGGAAACAATAACGGTTGTAGAGCACATCAACTTTACACCAAAGAAAACAATGAGGACGGATGCTTGCCTGCTATGACAAACCATCCGCCCTTTTTTGTCTTCATTGTTTATTTCGTGTCTCTGTTTTTGACATATTCGCCCTTGATTTCGGCCTTGGCGATACGCGCGAGTTCTTCCGCGTCGTCGCCGGCTGCTGTGACTCTTTCCGCCATTTGTTTGCGCCTCTCAAGCAGGTCTGCGTACATGATATCACGCTTTTTGCCGGTGAGGGGGTAAAAGAACTTTGGCACAATGCCGAGCGAACTGGTAATAATCGGTACCCCGGTGCCGAGCGCGAACAGCCAGTATTTTGTGGAAACCGTTTGGCTGCCGATAGTTTTGCCTTGAACATAGCCGATTTTTGCCATGATTAAGTTGGTAATCGTGCTCATGAAAATACCCTGCAGTTTTCTGACCAGCCCCCTGGCGACGCCGGTCATGGCTTCCATCCGGTAGCCGTTTTTCCACTCGCAGTAATCCATGGCCTCGTTATGCAGCTCCGGACCGATGACATGACGCAGACCGTACACCCACATTTCGATAAATTCCTCCATCATAAAGGTGGGAATCATCACCTTGCGCTTCATGAAATTTTTGTTGATGGAACCGACTGCGAAGACACCCATCCAGCACATATCGGTGTACATATCCTCCCCGATCCAGATGGCTTTGGTGGAAAACCGTTTTCGGATCGGTCCGATTAAGGCGTAACTGATGTTTGAAACGGGGCCTGCGGGGATGCCGACAATCGTCTCCAGCGACGCCATGCCCAACACATCAATAAAGTAGTTTGATCGCCCGGTCCCGACACCGAACCCGCTTAAAAAGTCCGACAAGGTAATCAGCAGAATAGGTACATTGGTAAATATCGCTTTGAACCCCTGCTTGATGCTCGGCTTTTCGATGGTCTGCTGTACGCGCTCCCTGGTGACAAAAAAGAAGTAGAAGGAGGCGGCGCAGGCGATGAGGCTGGTGAAGAAGCCCATGCCGACAAAAAGGTCCCGTAGCTTCCACTTGAGGATTTTGTTGTTGATCAGGTCAATAAAGACCCCCATGATCAGCTCCGGCAGCTTTTCACCAAACCAGCCGGACCAGAAGTTCGCCATCGTAATCAGCCGTACGCGGTCAACCGGGTGTGGAGTGATGGTAGACATCAACCCGCCGCCGGCAATAGCGGCAAAGGTACCGGCTGTTTCCAACACGACGCCGAGGGTGAAATTATAAATAAGCTTCGGCACATAATCGCCCGCTGTGTCCGGGAAAATAAAAGGCAGCAGCCAGTAGAGCGAGCCGACAATGGTCAGCGGGATTTTCAGGAACAAAAGGTAAGGTCTGAACTTTCCCCAGCGGGTGCGTGTTTTGTCCACAATCGTACCGATGAAAATGTCATTGATGGTATCCCAAAGCCCGGTGAAAATGTTGACATAAGCGGCAATCTTGAAGTCAATCTTCACGACATCCCAAATGAAGCGGTTGCTGTACTTGCCGATGTTGAAACTGTTAGAAAAGTCATTGAGCACATAGGCAACGGTTTCTTTGGTGCCGACATAGCGGCGGTTTTGATGGACATATTTGAGCGCGTCTTCTTCGGTGATCTCTTTTTCTTCAACAAGATCTTCTTTTTTACTCAAACCGAACCCCCCTTTTTCAGCAACATATGAAAGGGAACGCATCTGTAATCTAACACAAATTGTACATCTAAAACCGGTTGTTAGCAACAGGAAAATAACGGATATGAAAAAGGGGCGGCACATGGCCGCCCCGCTGATGAATGCTGCTGTTTGATGATATTAAGCGCCGGGGAAGAAGTTGGTCACAAGATAGAAGAATTTCATCACCGGCCACGCGAACCCCCAAAACTTCGTGAGCAGATTGTAGCCAAAGTTAAGCGGCGCATCCGCGTCCATCATATCCGCGTAACGGACAAGCCGGGTTGAATAGGCGGCGGTGGTTTCATCCACCGTGATGACCCGGACGCCGCGGTTTTCATCGCCGTAGGACGCCATGCCGGATGTCGGTGAGCAAACCAGGTCCACACCCCGCACCCGCACTTCATAAGTGTTGGCATGGTCGTGCCCAAAAAACATGGCCTTCACATCACCCTGTGCCCTGACCGCGTCAAACTGGCCGCCGTTCACATCCGGCGGGCAGGCGCCTTCGCCCAACACGCCCGCGCGGGTCATGGCCGGGTTCAACACGAAATATTTGCCGTATTTCGCGACAGCGCCCTGGGTGCCGAATGACACTTCGTTAAACGCCTCATAAACCTCCGGTACAACGATGTGCTGGAACATCAGCGACGGCACCGGTACCCCGCCGTTTGCCGCCTTGAGCGCATTGCTCTTTTGGACATACCAGTCAATTTGATCCTGCTGCACATGCGCGTAGCCGCCGTTAACGGTGTCATAAGTGCCGGAATCAACCATCCAAATATTAAAGGCGACTTTTTGCGGGTCTGTGCTCGAATAAATGGGGACATTGTAAGTGCCGACGCCGGAAACCGCCGGGCCTTCGTCATAACCGATAAAGCAGTCATACTGTATGTACAGGGCCATTTGCGCTTCTTTGGCCGTTTTGCCCTCATCATCGTGGTTGCCGAAAACTGCCGCCACGGGCACATCCGCATTGTCAAAAACGCGCATGAGCTTGTCAATGGTGTGGGCCGTAATCGCGTCTGTCGGGGATTTCGCGCCGGAGATGTTGTCCCCCGTGAGCACAACGAGGTCCGGTTTTACATTTTCGAGCGCGTTTTTCAGAAACCTTGCCGTGGGAAACAGGAGCCCCGGTCCGTCCTGAACATCGGTTACCTGCATGACGGTAAACTTTTTGTCGGCGCCGAAACTCAGGTGCGCCGCTTCCGCCGGCGTAGGGGGTTCAGCGGCGAGTGCAACCGGAGAGAGCGCGAAAAGGGCAACCATAAAAACAACAAGCAATTTTTTCCAAATCTTTTTCATAAAAAACCTCTCGCTTCCAATCATATTCCTGCCAAAACAACGATATTTTACCACACACCGCGCCGCGGTGTCAAATAGCGGAAGGCCGCTCATTTTGATTTGCCGGACAAAATAATGATGTTGTATATTCACCTGTATATGTTATAATTTAATTGTCCTATACAGATTTTAGAAGGAGGGTGTTTTTGTGACTCAGCTGACGGAAGAAAAACGATTCAACCGCAACAAATGGACCTATACCGTCCCCGGCATGGGCCGTGATATGGCGTACAATCTGTTTGCAAACTTTTTACTGACCTATGTACTTTTCACCCGCAGCTTAACAACACAGCAGTTTGGGGCAATCGGCACGATTCTGGTCATTGCGCGCGTATGGGACGCGGTGAACGACCCGGTTATGGGCGGCATTATTGAAAACACGCGCACCAAGGTCGGCAAGTTCAAGCCGTGGATTATTATCGGGGCATTGCTCAACGCTGTTGTGCTGGTCATTATGTTCAGCAACCGTGTGGACGGCTGGAACTTTGTCATTCTTTTTGCGGTGCTCTACCTGTTTTGGGACATTACCTGGACGATGAACGACATCGGCTATTGGTCCATGCTGCCGTCCTTGACGAGCGACCCGAAAAAACGCGATAAACTCACTTCCTATGCGAACCTGTTTGCCATGATCGGCGCGATACTGGCCATGGGGCTTATCCCCATGCTGACCAACGGCGAAGGCGCGATCGGCGGGAGTTCCATCAGCGGATTTAGAGCGGTTGCCATATTTATCGCGGTCGCGTTGAGTGTAAGCCAAATTGTCGTCTACTTTTTTGTGCGGGAAAACAAAACGGCGCACCTTGAAAAGGACGAGCACATCGGGCTGAAAAAAATGGTCAGCGTAATTTTTAAGAACGACCAGCTCCTGTGGGTGGCACTTGTGATGCTGCTGTACAATGTGGGCAGCGCGCTGCTGACCGCGTTCGGCGTGAATTATATGTATCTTTCGTTCGGCTACAACGGCACTTATGTCACCCTGTTCGTGGCGCTGTATGCGCTCGCTTCCGTCGCCATCAACATTTTGTACCCGCGCCTCGCGGCGAAAATGTCACGCAGAAAAATGTCCACTCTCGCCATGGTAACCACCGCGGTCGGTTATTTGATGTTTATGGTATTCGGTACACTGCTGCCCGCCATCGGCGCGCCGGCGGGTGTTCAGCTTGCCGTCATCCTGCTGGAAGCATTTATCATTGGCTTCGGCCAGTCGCTCATCTACATGGTGATCACCATTTACCTCACCAACACCATCGAGTACAACGAGTATAAGACCGGTTCACGCGATGAGGCCATCATTTTCTCCCTGCGCCCGTTTATGGCAAAAATGGGCAGCGCCCTGCAGCAAGCCATCATCACGGTCGCCTACCTTGTCATCGGGATGCTCAGCATCACCAACGGCATATCGGCAGTGGAAAAGCAAGCGAACCTCAAAGAGATAACCGATTTGGAAAAGACGCAGCGGATTAAAGATATCCTTGCCGCTGCGCCGCCGAGCATCACTTTTTGGCTCAGGGTCAGCATGGTTGTCGCGCCGATTGTTTTAATTTATGCGGCGTACATCGTCATCCGCAAGAAGGTGAAAATCGACGAGGAAACTTATAAAAACATGCTCGTCGAAATTGAAACCCGCAAGGCGACAATCGTTGTTGAAGACATTTGAAAGTGCTGTTTTTAACACTTTAAAGGTTTAATGCAAAAAACTCTTGAAAAACAATAATCATGATGTTAAAATTAATTACCGTCCTCCTTTACGATTGTACGGGGGACGGTTTTTCAAACGCTGTTTAAAAATATTTTGTGCCGCCACCTATGGCGGTGGAATGGAGTTAAAATGGCCATCACCGATTTCCTGGAAAAAAATGCGAGAATTTACCCGAATGAGGTTTCTCTTGTGGAAATCAATCCCGCCAACCAGCCCGACCACGCGGTCACCTGGCGGGAATACAATTTAATCGAGTCCGGTTCAAACGAAAAATACCGCAGGGAAATGACCTGGAAGGAATTTGACATCAAGGCAAACCGCTTTGCCAACCTGCTGCTCACCCGCGGCATACAAAAGGGCGACAAAGTGGCGATACTGCTCATGAACTGCCTGGAGTGGCTGCCGATATATTTTGGTGTGCTCAAGACCGGCGCGCTCGCCGTGCCGCTGAACTTCCGCTATACCGGGGACGAAATCAAGTACTGCCTGGAACTCGCCGAAGCGGACGCGCTGGTGTTCGGGCCGGAATTCATCGGGCGCGTAGAGCAAATATTTGACCACCTGCATGGGGTGAAAACCTTTTTCTATGTGGGCGACAACAAACCGACCTTCGCGGACAGCTATGATACAATGGTGCATTACTGCTCCTCCATCGCGCCGGCAGTAGCGCTTGCGGACGACGATGATGCTGCCATTTACTTTTCATCCGGCACAACAGGGAAACCGAAGGCCATCCTGCACACCCACAGTTCCCTGGTGGCTTCCTGCCTGACAGAGCAAAACCATCATTCGCAAACGCACGACGATGTTTTCCTCTGCATCCCGCCGCTGTACCATACAGGGGCTAAAATGCACTGGTTCGGCAGCTTGCTCGTGGGCGGCAGAGCGGTTATCTTGCGCGGGGTCAAACCGGAATGGGTTTTACGCGCCGTATCCGAGGAGAAAGCGACGATTGTCTGGCTGCTGGTGCCTTGGGCGCAGGACATTCTGGACGCCATCGAGCGCGGGGACTTGCAGCTGGAAGATTACCGCTTGAGCCAGTGGCGCCTTATGCACATCGGCGCGCAGCCGGTACCGCCGAGCTTAATCCGCCGCTGGAAGCAGATATTCCCGAACCATGATTACGACACCAACTACGGTCTGAGCGAATCGAGCGGACCGGGCTGCGTACACCTCGGGGTGGAAAACATCCATAAGGTCGGCGCAATCGGCAAGGCCGGCTACCTGTGGGAAACATCGATTGTAGACGAAAACGGCAAACCCGTCGCCCGGGGTGAAGTCGGTGAGCTGACGGTAAAAGGCCCCGGCGTTATGAAGTGCTACTTCAACAACGCGAAGGCGACGGCCGAGCTGCTCAAGGATGGCTGGCTGTATACCGGCGATGTCGCGCGGGAGGATGAAGACGGCTTTATCTATTTGGTTGACCGCAAAAAGGATGTGATTATATCCGGCGGAGAAAATTTATATCCCGTACAAATCGAAGACTTTTTGCGCGCGCACCCGGCTGTCTGCGATGTGGCGGTTATCGGTTTGCCGGACGAACGCCTTGGCGAGATGGCGGCCGCGATTATTCAGCTCAAACCCGGCGCGGACTGTACGGAAGCGGATATCAATGAATTCTGCGTCGATTTGCCGCGGTACAAGCGGCCGCGCAAAATCATCTTTGCGGATGTGCCGCGCAATCCGACCGGCAAAATCGAAAAACCGAAGCTGCGGGAGATTTACTGCGGGACGAGGCTTGTGGAAGCGCAGACAACGAACTGATTGCAGCAAGATAAGTAAAGGGTACCGCGCAGTCGATAAACTGTAATAAGACAGCCGGAAGAACGCAGCAATGCTTTTTCCGGCTTCTTTTTATTTGCGAGAAGATCTTTTCTGTTAAGGAAACGATTTTTTGTATTGACATACAAATATTGCTCTTATATAATAGTATCTATCACTTGTTAGCTAATGGAGGTGGAATATGGACAGCACCAAGGCGGCACAAGAACTGTTCCGCTATTTGATTGTTCTGTTCAGGGGTCCTGCTGAAGGGATACGGGAAGTATCCAAGGGCGAGATGGCTGTTCTCGCGTTTTTAAGTTTTCAAACAACACCTGTCAATCCAACCGTTCTCAGCGATACATTCAACCTGTCCACGGCGAGGATTGCCAACACGCTCAACGGGTTGGAAAAGAAGCAATTCATTGAGCGTTCCCATGATACGGCCGACCGGCGGAAAGTCACGGTGAGCCTTACGCGCAAAGGCAGCGATTTCGCCAAAGCCAAATATGATGAAAACATAGACGGTCTGCGGCAATTACTCGAAGCACTCGGGGAGAAGGATACGGAAGAATTCCTGAGGATTTGCGCAAGGATTGACATTTTAGCGAGAGCGTTTATCGAGCGTGACCATCCGCACAAAGATGCCGGCACAACGGTTTTAGCCAAAACATCGGGAGGGAATAAAAACGAATGCTGAAGATTCTCAAGAGTCTCGGGAAATATAAGCGCTATGTCGCTGTCATTATCGCTCTGCTCATTGTGCAGGCGGTTTGCGACCTTGCGCTGCCGAATTATACATCAGACCTCATTGATGTCGGTATTCAAAACGGCGGGTTTGAGTACGCTGTGCCCGAAACCGTCAGTAAAGACAGCTATAAAGCGGTGCAGCTTGTTTTAGCCGACGATGAACTTGCCCAATGGAAGGACGCTTACGCGCCCGACAGCGATGGAACCTACACCCTGAAAGCGGGCATAGACCGGGCAAAGCTGGAAAAGGATTTTACCCAAGCCCTTGCTGTGTACTACATGATCGGCCAGGCGGACGCGTCGGCATCGGGCACAGGGGCGTTTGCCGGTCAGGGCGCGGACTTTTCCGGCGCGGACATTCCGTCGCTGATGAGTGAGCTGGATTTGACGGACAGCCAATTCCGGTCGATTATCACAGCCATTCTCCCCGCCGTCGACTGGGACGCGGTGAAACAATCAACCGGGTTGGATAAAGAAACGGCGATAACCGTTCTCAACCGCCTGACGCCGGACACGCTCAAGCGGCTTTCCGCCGCCTCAAAGGATACGGAAATGGATTTGTCAGCGCTGCTTGACACTTCCAAGCTGGACACTGCCGCCATGCTCGCGGCTTTCGGTGTCGATATGAAAAAACCGGATGTTGCCGCGCTGCTCGAACAATATCAGATTACCGATGACGGTCTGAAGAACCTTGTCCGGGTGATTACCCCGGCCATCGACATGGATGCTGTGCGCTCAAAACTCGGCGTCGATAAAGATACGGTGAACATGGTACTGACCGCCTTGAATACGGAGATTTTGACGAAACTGTCAAATTTGAAGCCTGACGACCTGAATATTGCCGCCCTCATCGATTTTTCCAAGCTGGATGTTGAAAAACTGATGAAGCTTTCCGGGTCGGGCAACGGCAATATGGACCTCACCGCGATGATGGCCGGCCTTTCCGCTGCCGAGAAAAAGGCGCTCATGCGCGCGGTGCTGCCCGCCATTGACAGAAAAGCGCTGAGTGAAGAGACAGGGCTGCCCGTCAAAGTCATTGATGTTCTGCTTGACAAACTCGATACGGAAACGCTCCTGACGATGATGCAGGGCGACTTTACGATGGACCTCAGCACAGCGGATTTGCTCGACTGCATCGATGCCGCCAAAATTAATTACGGTAAACTCATCGGCTCGCTCGGCGCGGGTATATTAAACACGGACTTTGGCTCGCTTCTTTCGGGCAACACGCTGACCGATGCCGAAAAGGGGCAGGTGCTCGAAGCGCTTTTGCCGGCTGTTGACACCGCCAAGCTCAGCCAAAAGACCGGCATGCCCGAGCAGGCTATCCGCGTTTTCCTTGAAAATATAGACACGGCGACGCTGCTGCAGATGACGGCCTCCGGCGGCACGGCAAGTACCGGACCGGTGGATTTCAGCCGGTGCATTGACTATTCCAAACTCGATTACGCGGCAATATTCGCCGTCACCGGTACCGGCGCCATGCCCGTGGACCTCAGCGGCATGACCGACAAAGAACTCAAGACCTACATGGACCTTTTACTGCCGGCCGTCAACTGGCAAACGGTGAAGAATAAAACCGGATTTGACCAAAAAACACTCACAGATATTCTGAACACCCTTGATGCCGAGGAATTGAGAAAATTGTCTGCCGCCATGGGCAACGGCGCGAACGCTTCCGTCATGGAAGGGCTGATTGATTTTAAGAAAGTTGACATTCAGGCGGCGGGGGATGCGCTGGGCCTCGGCTTGCCCGAACTGCTCGAACGCTCCGGGATGACAGATGATGAATGGCAAAAGCTTGTCGCATCCGTCAGCGCGGCCGTCAAGTGGGATGAGGTACAATCGCGTTTCGGGATTGATAAAGAAACAGCTGACCTTGTGCTCAGCGCTGCGACGCCGGCAACAGCGAAAACACTCCTCGGCATGGCAGACGGTACGGCGTTCGACACCGCCGCGCTGATTGACAGCAATAAAATCGACACAACGGCGCTGATGAATGCTTTGAATATTGACACATCGAGCTTAGCCGCGATGATGCGTTCGATTCCGGAAGGTCTGGTTCCCGTTTTCCGCAACATACTGCTGCCGGTGCGCGACATGATGAACGAAAAAACAAAAAGCCTCGGGGCGTCTGTTCTCCACTCTTCCGCCGTGCAATTCGCCAAGTCCGAATATGAGCGCATCGGCAAAAATCCGGACAGTGTCCAAACGGCCTATCTTTGGAAATCGGGCGCGCTCATGCTTGCGGTGACGCTTGTTATGATAGCCGCTTCCATTGGTGTTGGCTACCTGGCGTCAAAAACGGGCGCGGGTGTCGGGCGCGACCTTCGTGACAAGGTATTTGAAAAAGTCGTCCGCTTTTCAAGCCACGACATCGACAAGTTTTCCACCGCGTCCCTGATAACACGCAGCACAAACGATATCCAGCAGGTGCAGTTTATGATGACCATGGTGCTTCGCATACTGCTGTACGCGCCGATTCTTTCCATCGGCAGTATCATCATGGTCGCGCGCACGGGCGCGAATATGTGGTGGATTGTGGCGGCGGCGCTCGGTGTGATTTTCGCTGTGATGGCGATTTTGCTGGTGGTGACCATGCCGAAATTCAAGCGCATGCAGAAGCTGGTTGATAAAGTGAACCTGGTATCGCGTGAAATTCTCACGGGTCTGCCGGTTATCCGCGCGTTCGGCCGTGAAAAGGAAGAGGAAGAACGGTTTGACGACCCCAACCGGGAGCTGACGAAGACAATGCTGTTCGTCAACCGGATTATGAGCGGTATGCTGCCGCTTTTGATGATGGGGATGTTTTTGCTTGCCGTGGTCATTGTTTGGGTCTCCGCGATTCGTATTGACGCGGGTACGCTTGAAGTCGGCTCCATGACGGCCTTTATTACCTATGCGCTGATGATCGTCATCGGTTTCCTGATGATGACCGCCCTGTCGGTTGTACTGCCGAGAGCGGCCGTTGCCGCCAAGCGCATCAACGAAATCATTGACACCGAGCCGTCTGTCTCGGACCCGGTTGAGGTGGAAGAAATTTTGGAAAAGAAAGGCGCCGTCGCCTTTCATCATGTCGATTTCGCCTATCCGGGCGCCGTCAGCAACACGCTTTCGGACATTCACTTCACCGCGCAGCCCGGGGGCACAACGGCGATTATCGGCAGCACGGGCTGCGGCAAAAGCACGCTGGTCAGCTTGATACCCCGCTTCTATGATGTCACCGCCGGCGAGATAACGGTTGACGGCAAGGATATCCGGAAACTGCGCCAGCATGACCTGCGGGAAATGATCGGCTATGTACCGCAAAAAGCGGTGCTGTTCTCCGGCACAATCGCGTCCAATCTACGCTTCGGGGCGCCCGGCGCAAACGATGAGGAGATTCGCGCGGCGGCCGGGATTGCCCAGGCGGAGGACTTCATCAATGAGAAAACCGAGCAGTATGAAGCCCCTATCGCGCAGGGCGGCGGCAATGTCTCCGGCGGGCAGAAACAGCGCTTATCCATCGCCCGCGCGGTTGCCAAAAAGCCGAAAATATATATATTTGACGACAGTTTTTCCGCGCTCGATTTCAAAACTGATATCGCCCTGCGCAAAGCGCTATCCCTAAATATGGCGGACAGTACGGTGATTATTGTAGCGCAGCGCATCAGCACCATCCTGCACGCGGACCAAATCGTCGTTTTGGACGAAGGCCGTATCGCAGGTATTGGCACCCACCGGCAGCTCATGGAAACCTGCGAGGTCTACAGCCAGATCGCGCAGTCCCAGCTGTCGCAGCAGGAAATTGACGACAGCCTTGCCGGGAAGGAGACCATATAATGAGCGAACATGATAAAAGTATGAAACCGAAAAAAAGAGGCTTCGGCCCGCCCGGCATGATGCCGGGCGAAAAAGCAAAAAACATGAAAGGTGCGATCAAAAGCCTGATCCGGTTTATGAGCGGCTATCGTATCGCTATGATTCTCGTGTTGATATTCGCGGTGACGAGCACGGCGTTCAATGTCCTCGGCCCGAAGGTTATGGGCCGGGCGACGACGGAGCTTTCGACCGGCCTGAGGGCGAAAATCGCCGGTACGGGCGGCGTGGATTTCGACAGGATCGCTCAGATATTAATTGTCACGGTGATCATTTATCTCATCGGTTCCATTTTCAGCTTTCTGCAGGGCTATACCATGGCGACCATAACGCAGAAAATTTGCTACCGCCTGCGCCGCGATATCTCGGAAAAAATCAACCGTATGCCGATGAAATATTTTGAGGAAAAGACCTACGGCGAGGTTCTTTCCCGGATTACCAACGATGTGGATACCCTCGGCACAGGCCTCAACCAAAGCGTGATGCAGATGATCACCTCCGTTACCACCATCATCGGCGTAACAATCATGATGTTTACCATCAATTGGCTAATGACGCTCATAACGATGATCATCCTGCCGCTGAGCGCCGGGCTTATCCGGCTGATCACTAAAAAGTCACAAAAACATTTCCGCACGCAGCAATCCTACCTCGGCCATGTTAACGGGCAGGTGGAAGAAGTGTACGGCGGTCAAACGGTTGTCCGGGCGTTCAATAAGGAAGAGGATGTGACGAAAACATTTCGTGACACCAACCATGTCCTTTATGAATCGGCCTGGAAATCCCAGTTCCTCTCCGGCTTGATGCACCCGATCACAACCTTCATCGGAAACCTCGGCTATGTCGGCGTGATCCTGTCGGGTGCCTTCTTTGTCATTAAAGGGACACTGAACATCGGCGATATTCAGGCGTTTGTGCAGTATGTCAAGAACTTTACTCAGCCGATTCAGCAAATGGCGCAGGTTATGAATATGCTGCAGTCCATGGCGGCGGCAGCCGAACGCGTCTTTGAGTTCTTGAGCGAAGAGGAAGAAAACCTGACTGTGGAAAATCCCGTCAGTGTGTCGGATATCCGCGGTCTGGTGGAATTTAAAAATGTTACATTCGGTTACAATGAAAGCGAAACGATTATTCACAACTTTTCTTCAGTCGCCAATCCCGGCCAAAAAATCGCCATTGTCGGCCCGACCGGCGCGGGCAAAACGACGCTTGTCAAACTGCTTATGCGCTTCTACGATGTTAACGAAGGCGCCATTCTGCTCGATGGTCATGACATCCGGGCATACAACCGCAAGGAGCTGCGCTCCGCGTTCGGCATGGTGCTGCAGGACACCTGGCTGTTCAACGGCACGATTATGGAAAACATCCGCTACGGCCGTCCGGACGCGACGGACGAAGAAGTCATCGCTGCCTCCAAAGCGGCCCACGCCCACCACTTCATCGAGTCCCTGCCCGACGGTTACAATATGGTGCTCAATGAGGAAGCGAACAATGTGTCCGCCGGCCAGAAACAACTGCTGACCATCGCCCGGGCTATCCTGGCCGACAACCCCGTGCTGATTCTTGACGAAGCGACCTCTTCCGTCGACACGCGAACGGAATCCCGCATTCAAAAAGCGATGGACCATTTGATGAAAGGCAGAACCAGTTTCATTATCGCGCACCGTCTTTCCACCATACGCGACGCGGACCGGATACTGGTACTCAACGACGGCGACATCGTCGAGCAGGGCAGCCATAACGAGCTCATAGCAAAAGGCGGCTTTTACGCCGATTTGTACAATTCACAGTTCGAGACCACCTCGGCGTAACAGCTTTTCACCTTTCAATAAGTATACAAAGTCTGCCAAGCCGCACACAAGGGCACGGGGTTGTTGACGCAAAGACCAAATACATACAGGGCAGCGGCGTAAATCAGTCGCTGCCCTGTTAAATTTTAAAAATATATAGCAATTCTAATATTGGATGTTAAATGTGCAGAACATGCAGACAAAAATTTAATTAAAATAAACATTATCAATAATCTCAAGAAGAACGATTTTATAGAAGGCGATGATAGAGTTATCCCGGTGAAATATTTGTAATTTGAAAAACATGTTGCGCATCTAAAGAAATTCGAGTATAATATCTTTAGAAAGAGAAGGGGGCAACTAAAATGCCAAATATCAGGTCAAGTACGGATTTAAGAAACGGTTACAATGAAATCTCAACATTTTGCCATGAAAAGCGCGAGCCGGTCTTTATCACAAAAAACGGTCAAGGCGACTTGGCGGTCATGAGCATTGAGGTTTATGAGCAACTTGCCGGCAGACTTGAATTATACAGTCTGCTTGAT
Organism: uncultured Eubacteriales bacterium; assembly: GCA_964612185.1. Taxonomy (GTDB): domain Bacteria; phylum Bacillota; class Clostridia; order Oscillospirales; family Acutalibacteraceae; genus UBA1447. The sequence goes on along the minus strand of CAZTCR010000009.1, from coordinate 35,401 downwards.
GAAGGCAAGGCGGCGGGTAAAGCCGGCAAAAAACGGCCGCTGTCGGATGTGATGAAAGACATTAAGCAGGAGATTGCGGATGGTCAAATATAGAGTGGACCTATCCGAACCGGCTGAAGAAGACTTGCGCGACATTGTGCGGTATATTTCGGCTCAATTATTTGTGCCGATTACTGCGATTAAAATGATGGAAACGATTGAAGATGCGCTGTCAAAACTTTCGGACATGCCGCATGGTTATCCTGTTTTGCGGGATGACAGGCTTGCATCTATGGGTTACCGCCGTGTGGATATAAAAAACTATACTGCGTTTTTTACCATCAATGAAAAAGAAAAGGTCGTTGATGTGGAACGGGTTTTATATGCAAGGCGGGATTGGGGTAATTTGTTGTGAGGCAACCATACCCCGCGTTCCTCAAAACTCGAGAAACCGGAACTGTGCGGGATTTACTGCGGAACAAGGCTTGTGGACGCGTATATGATAAACTGAGTGTTAGACTTGCTTATAGAATATTTGTTTTTAACTTGAAATGCTTCCAACCGACAAATAACTGGTTGGATGCATTTTGTATTAATCGTATTTTTTATGCAAACATTATTGTTGAAATGGAAATGACTATATGATAAAATCTACTTATACTTTTTGTATTCCGATATGGATTCAATTTAAGATTCCTAGGAGGTTAATAATGACGAAGTCAAAAAAGATTCTCAGTATACTTTTAGCACTGATGATGCTAATTAATGTTAGCACAATTGCTGCGGAGGCTGCTTCCGTTGATCCTGAAGCACTTGATGCCAAGGCTGAACTTGTTGCTGAGAAGCATATCAGCAGTAACAAAGTTTTAACTCCGCTTCCTGTCGGCGAAGCAGTCGCCTCTAACGAGATTATCGATGAGCTTATTATACCTACAAATAATTACCTTGTCGGCGTGTCAAATTATGTAACCGAAATAGAAAACCCGGTAGCAAGCATTGAAATAATCTCCCCGCCTGATAAATTACAGTATATAGAGAATGTTGATGGCTACTTGAGTAACCGGTGGAACAGTGATACTCAAAGCATGGAAGCATATTTCCGATACGATACAGAAAATAATCGAAGTGGTTTAGAAATGATGGTAAACTATACCGATGGTACCAGTGCGATTCACAAATACAATGACAGTCACTCTTACTCATTTAACGGCTCACAAATTTCACTATATGCTGAACAGAATGTCAACTCGTGGGGCTTGGGAGAACATGAGGTAACGGTAAGTTACATGAGTAGATCGACTACCTTCACGGTGGAGGTCGTAGCAAATCCGGTAGCAAGCATTGTGATAACTAAGATGCCGGATAAAAGAGAGTATATTGTCGGCGCGGACAATCATGTCGATCCTAGCGGTGTTGAAATGATAGTGCATTATACTGATGGTAGCAATGCGGTTTGGTATTATGATACAAACGGAAGCGGACTGAACGGTTATAATATCAATATCACATTTGCATTTAACACAATGTCGGTTGGCATGAATACGGTTACAGTAACCTATATGGGCAAAATAACCACTTTTGAGATTGAAGGAATTGCTAACCCGGTTGAGCGCATTGAGATAACTAAATTGCCGGATAAAACAGAATATATTGTTGGCGCGGATTATTGGGTCAATCTGACCGGAGCCGAAATGACTGTGCATTACATTGATGGCAGCAGCATTGTTTGGCGTTTTGGCATGGATTATGGCGAATTGAATGGTTATTATATTAATATAAATTCTTACATTGATTTTGTTTTAGGCGTAAATGCAGTAACGGTAACTTATATGGGGAAAACAACGACCTTTGATATTGTTGGTATTGAAAGCCCTGTTGAGTATATAACAATTTTGTCGTTACCGACTGATATAAATTATATTGTTGGTGAATATGCTAATGTTGACGGTCTTAAGCTCAAGATTAAATATTCAGATAATACTTCCAAGAGTGTTACATTAGATTCGTCCTCAAACGAATATGGTTGGATGCACGATACCTGTACGATCGACGGGTATGATTGCAATTTTAGCTTTATTGGTTCTGAGCAGGCGACAATTGGAAGAAACACAATAAGCATAGCATATCTTGGAGCAACTACATCTTTTGATGTTGATGCTGAGGAAAGTTTAATGGAACACATTGAAATGGTAACTGAACCGAGGTTTATTAATGGAAAGGGAATGGTCATCCGAGTTTCTAATACTGATGATAGTAATTTTAGTTTGACTTTGCTTGAGGTGTCCGGAGAATATGTAGATTACGGCGAAAATGAAGTAGCAGGTGGCGGTCTTGCAAAGACTGAAAATGGCGTATTTGAATATAATTACCGCATCAATTATGAAGATTTTAATACTATAACAAGTTATTCATATTGCTTAAACGGATTTGAAATAACCGGTAACACTTTATCTTTAACAAGCGCATGCTGGCTTTCGGTTGATGCATACCGGTTTGCAGGCGTGGTTAAGTTCATCTTAGGAGAATCGGGAGTTTTGCCGAATCAGGAGATTGATTTTAATAATATTAATGTAATGGCACATATTGCAATTTTTATGCAGTTTGACCCAAATAACTATGAATACCATTTCGCAGATAATTTTGAATGGTATCAGATTCCGATAGAAGATGTAATCGAAATGATAGATAATGTTTTCGATTTTGATGAATTCGGGTTGTATGATTCGGTGTTGTATGATAACGACAAAGGGACATATACTTTTGTTGCCTGTGCTTTTGGTGGAGGGCCATTGGTTGAAGATATAGATGTAACTGTCAATGATGAAGGCTGTTATGTAATAGAATATACACGTACAGATAGAACAGTTGAACCAATTCAAAGCAAAACGGTTTATATTGTTGTGACTACAGAAAATAAAATAAAATCTATTTCAGAGTTTAACCCATTATCAACTTCAACAATTACCTTTGATTGCGCCGGTGGCTCGGATTTAACACCAATAACGCAGAATGAAGGTGCGTTGATAATTGCACCAGCGCAACCAACAAAAGCGGGTTACATTTTCGGCGGGTGGAGCCCTGAATTCCCTGCTTCAATGCCGGTTGACGACATGACTTGCGTAGCACAATGGTTTTTACCCGGTGATGTCAGCCAAAATGGTCCAGTGACACCTATTGATGCTTTAGTTGCACTGCAAGCGTGTTCAAATATGGTTCCTTTAACTCCTGTGCAAATTCTGATTGCGGATGTGAACGGAGACGGAAAACTTAGTGTGCTCGATGTACTTATGATACTTCAGTATGCATCGGGAATTATAACAGAATTCCCATCTATTCCTAAATCCACTTAACACGGGGGACTGTTATGTGATTAGATAAATCGCAGCCGGGTCATAATGGGTATCTTTACAATTCTGACAGGAATCGCCACAGTACTATCGGGGTTTATGACGTTTGCATCGCTTGGGGCGCCTGCTCCGCAGGTTTTAGGATTAAATTCTCTTTTAAGCATGAGTGCTTCTTTTCTGCTTTTATTGGCTATATTGGTCTTGGCGTGTTGGTTTTTACATGAGACAACACGGTGAACGGTTCTAAACCTCATATGGACGGGGTCGTTGACACAAAAAAACAAAATAACTGATGGTGAGTTGATTCCTTTGAAAAAGAGTTTTATGACAAAAATCTTTGCAATGTTTCTCGCGATACTATTGACATTTTGCATCAATGCCTCGGCAGTGCAAGCTCAAAACGAAACAGGCGACGACGGTACGACAAACTGGGATTTTATTGAACCTGTAACACATCTAAACACCGTACCCGCCGGCTATACCCCCATACGCACGGCAGCGGAACTCAACAATATACGCAATAATTTAACCGGAAATTATATCTTGATGAATAATATTGATTTGTCAGACTGGGGGAATTGGGACCCGATTGGTGGTTATTCGGCAGAAAATTGGTTTGAAGGAACATTTGACGGCAACGGATATACCATAAAATATATGGCCATTAAAATGGAAACTTCTATACCGATATACGCCGGATTGTTTGGACGTACACTCGTTAACAGCACCATAAAAAACGTTGGCATGGTCGGCGCTACAATAATTGCAGAAACAAGACGCGCTAACACCTCGTATGCAGGCGGAATTGTGGGAAATTCTGCTTCTTTCATCAGTAATTGCTATTTCACAGGGGCAGTGAAAGCATCTACTGAATCTGCTCCTGCTCTTGTTGGCGGAATGGCGGGTGACTCTACAGCAGTCATCAGCAATTGCTATAACCGGGGGTGGATGAGTGCGGGTGCTCAAACTGTCCATATAGGTGGAATCGCAGGGCGTTCTTATGCCTCTATCAGCAATTGCTTTAACACGGGAAAAGTGAGTACGACTCTTTTTTCTTCTGCCTATGCAGGCGGAATTGTGGGACATCCTTTTTCCATCAGCAATTGTTACAATACGGGGGCAGTAAGTGCGGAAAATTTACATCATACTACTGCTATTGTAGGCGGAATAGTGGGAGACGCATCCACAAACGACAACTCTAAGCCAATCGGCAATTGCTATAACACAGGGGCCGTGAGTGCGGCAGGAGGGGCTTATGCCCATGCGGGCGGAATTGCAGGAGATTCATCTTCCGTCAGCAATTGTTATAACACAGGCATAGTGAATACGGCTTCTCCTTCTTATACTCGTTCAGGTGGAATCGCAGGGCAAACTGCTTATTCTTCTTCCTCATCCTTAAGCAATTGTTATTTTTTAAACAATATTCAAAATGCTACCGGATCTTATAATGTGACCCTTATAAACGTAGAAGCTCTCTCATCAGATCAAATGAAGCAGCAATCCTCCTATGAGGGTTTTGACTTTGATACCATCTGGACAATAAAAATAGACGAGTATCCGACGCTGCAAACTCTTCCGGTTCAAGATGAACACACAACGCATACCCCAACTTTAATTACTATTAATTCTACTTGTTCTATGAATGGTATACAATATACAGGATGTGAAGTATGCGGCGAAGTGTTTAGTACAATCGCTATGCTGCCATTAAAACCACATATATTCGGTGAATGGGTAATCGGTGGGGTGGGTGTGCTGCAAAAGTGTACGGTTTGCGATTGGGAAGAATCAGCATTTATTAACAAAATCGAAATTAACGGAAAGCAGACATTAATTTATAAGGAAAGCACACAATTATATGCAAGCGTTATCTTGCAAAGCGGAGAAGTGATCAATGAAATCCCCGCGAATTGGAGTTCAGAGAACCCTAATATTGTTACCGTTGATCCAAGCAGCGGCAGTATAACCGCAAATCGCGCAGGCGAAACAAACATTATTGCCACAATCGAAAGACAAGCGGGAGACCTTACTGCAACATATACGGTAACCGTAAAGCTCACATTCTGGCAATGGCTGATTAAAATTATTCTGTTTGGATGGATTTGGTATTAAGCTGTCCCGTGTTATTAGTACAGCCTCGATTTGCATTTTTAACCAGAGGTGCGCAACATGAAAACTATTCGCATTGTTTTCTTTTCGTTTTTCGCATTTACCACGTTAATTTCAATAAATATGATTTATAATGTGTTACTGAATAGCAATGGCTATGGTATATGGCCGCTTTTGGCAGGCGCATTCTTTTATATCATCGTGCAATTGGCCGGATTGATTGCTGTTATTATAAACCGCAGCTGGGCTATAATGGGCAGTTTTACAATTGCGACAGGACTCACCACAGGGCTTTCAGGGAGTATGACGTTTGCGTCGCTTGGGGCCCCTGCCCCGCAGGGTTTAGGAATAATTTCGCTTATAAGCATGGGAGCTTCTATTCTTCTTTTTGTTGGCTACATGGTCTTGGCGTGCTGTTTTTACACAAGAGACAACACGAATGCCGGTTCTGTGAGTTGATATAAAGAATCACAACATGGTATTGGTGTCAAAATAGATAATAAATAACAGGGGCTGCGGCAAACGTACAAATGCTGCAACCCCTTTTCTTATATGCGTTTTAAAACAAGCCGAAATCTATCGTTCGCGCTTTAAGTAAACCATATCAACAAGCTGTTGCCCGTTGTCAAACATCGGATGGTCGTAGTTATCGGTAAAAAAGTTTTTTATCCGGTGGGACTGAGTAAAGCCGCACTTCTGATAAAAAAGAGTGGCCGAAGGGGTGTCGCCGGTGCCAACAAGCATCGTCTTGCAATCGGTGTAATAGGTGAACACAAAATTTATCAGGGTTTTTCCGTAGCCTTTTCGTTGGCTGTCCGGCCTGACCGCGATGTTCTTGATTTCGTAAACGCCGTCGGCTTCTTTTGTCACCACGCATTCGGCTTTGACCCCGTTGTCATCCAGAACAAACAGGTCGCCGCGTTCGAGGTATTTGTCGATCATACTCTCCTGCTCATCCGCCAACAGCAGCAGGTCCATATACTCTTTTTTGTCGCCCGACACTTTTTTGATATTCATCTAATATACCTCTGAATCAAATTGAATTCAATGATATATCGGCTTTGCCGATATGATATAGCCGCTGCGCGGCCGTGATATTTTGCTGCAAGCCGCAAAGTGATATTCAAAGCGCGCCTTTCGCAGGGCGCGCTTAGCGTTACCATGCCAACGGCATGGTACTCCCAGGCAATATGGCCAGTTCAAATACGCTTTCCCCGCCCGCTTGATACAACCGTTCAATCTTCCCGCCGCCGTCAAGCCGCGTCAGCTCGCCGGCATCCCCCTTGATGTATACCCGCACCACCGTGCCATGCTCCAAAAAGCTTTGCAGCACAAAGGTGTTGTTATCATACGGGAATAACGCGACTTTTGCCTGTCCCTCAATACGCACAGGCAATGCACGCGACAGATGTGAGCGGTATTTGTCCAGCACTGTGTCCGGCAGCCAATAAATATCGGCATAGTCGTCCGGAATATTGATAAAATATGCCCGCCCGTCCCCGTAGTCGGTATAGGTTACCAGCGGGTTGGGCATACTTTCCGAAAACATGGCGGCCTTGTAGTCACAGTCGTTGACTTTCCAGTCCGCGATGGGCATGTCGATTTCCTTGCAGGAATAGTTGTACCTCACCGCCGCGTCCCAGCAGCCCTCAAACGCGCCGAAATGATTGCCGCGCATCGTGGTGCCGTTCAGGCGCATCGCGGTGAATTCCTCCAGGCCGCGGTCCTGCATCACCCGCACAAAGCCCGCTGTAAAAACCGCGTCATTGCCGGCCGTTAAATGCTTTCTCACCCGCGCAAGCACATCCGTGTCACACGCTGACGATGCGGTCAGCAGTACCGTACAAGGCTCCTGCGGAAATATGGCGACCGGGTCACAGGGGACGCCGCACATGCCGAGAAAGTCATACAGATTATCTTCCCCGTCGCTGTGATATGGCAAATAGGTTTTTACACCGACGGGCTGCCCCAGCGCGCCGAGGAATTGATCCATCCGCGACAGCTCGTGACCGAGCAACGGAATGTACTTGGTGTCCTTCAGGCTGCCGTAGCAGAAAAGCGTCAGTTCTTCGGGTCTGGCGAATAAGGTCATATACGCTTGTTCGACATAGCTGTTGAGCGGATTGTCACACAGATAGGGGTCAAACCAGCCGCCGCGGTTGTTGTGCGGGGGACAGGATTGCAGCCAGCGAATCAACGAATAGGAGGTATACCGGGGATTGCGGAAAAACGAGTAGGTCGTGTGCCGTGTTTCGGTGCCGGCGTAGGTTTCATCGAACAGGAAAGGCTGCGTTTCGGGGTTATAGCCGAGCCGCTGAAAGGAGTGCATCCAGGTGGGGTATTTAATGGTGATTTTCACCTTTGGGTTTGCCGCGCGCGCAGGCGCAATAAACCGGTCGCGGCAGATTTCGGTCATTTTTGCAAGGCGGAACTCCGCCCAGGTTTGGTCGCCCCTCGCCTCGCGGCAGGTGTCACAGGTGCAGTTGGTATTGAGGAAATCATCAATCATAATTTCATCAAACTCGGTGGCCATGCGTTCAAACAGCCGCCGCAGCTCTTCAAGCTGCTCGGTGTTCGTGTAACACATGACGCCGGATACCTTGGCCTTGCCCACCTTGGTATTGACCGTAGTGATGCCCGTCGCCGTCTCGATGCCCGCGCGGGTGAAGAAATCTTTCACCTGCAGCAGTTTTTTTGAATCGACCGTGTCGTCACGGTAGGTTTCGATATATACCTTGGATAGTTTCAGATGCTTTTGAAAAAAAGCAATGTCTTGAAGAAATGCCGGATAGTCGTCCGGCATCGCTATCACATCATGAACCGTGCAGTAAACAGACAGCTTAAAGTTTTGGTATTGTTCCAATTTTCTCTGCCCCTTTCATGCGTTATCGATCTATGTATATTTGGTATTATACGACCTGTTCCCGCTGTTTTCAAGAACATTCAGCACGGGTTGTTGACATCGTGTTGAATGGATTATGGAGGGATAGTGGTTATTGACAAGCGTATGGTGTGGTGCTATTATTTACCCATAAGAAACAAAATTTAATGTGCGATATTCATTGCTTAGGCTGCGCAGCGTATTGGTTTAACCGGGCAGCGTGTAAAGAGGTGATGTGCGGAACGAAGAGCCATCAAAAAGAAACATCTTGTTTGACTCAATGAATAGGAGGAGAGCGAAAAATGAAAAAGTATATCGCGGAATTTATCGGAACAATGGTGCTGGTGCTTTTTGCCTGCGGAACAGCCGCGGTAACCGGGTGCACAAACGCGCCCGATGTATCCTATTTGCTCACGGCAATCGCATTCGGTTTGGTCATCGTCGCAATGGCGTATTCTGTCGGGAATGTTTCCGGCTGCCATATCAATCCGGCTGTTTCCATTGCGATGCTCGTCTCTAAGAAAATCAGCGTCGCAGACTTTGCCGGCTACATCATCGCGCAGTTCCTGGGCGCCACCGCGGGCGCGGGCATTTTAGCCGGGCTTATCGGCACGGGCATGGGACTCGGAACAAACGGATTGTATCAAGAGAGTATCGTAAAGTCTCTGGCAGTCGAAATTATTTTAACCTTTGTTTTTGTGTTCACCATTTTAGGCGTGACATCCAAAGAAAAGAACGCGAAAGTTGCCGGGTTGGTTATTGGTTTTACACTGACTTTGGTGCACATCTTCGGGATTTATTTTACCGGGACATCGGTCAACCCCGCACGGAGTTTCGGACCTGCGCTGGCTATGGCACTTTCGGGCGACACAAAGGCAATCGGCGTTGTTTGGGTGTTTATCGCGGCGCCGCTTGTCGGTGGAGTATTAGCGGCACTGGTCTGGATGTTCATTAAACCGAAAGAAGAAACGGCAAAATAGCAGGAAAAGCCGAATTTTTTCGGCCGGCAGTATTTGGTTTAAGGCGCCGGTGTGAGCGCGGACAGTATATAGAAATGAAAACAGAAATGAGGGGCAGCGGCTGAATTTTGCCGCTGCCCCGTTTTTGTTCCCTATTCCGCTTTGCCCAGCGCATACAAATGCGCGTCGTTGAGTTTGATGGACAGCCTGATTATTTTGCCGTTCAATTCACCGAGCGTTTTGCCGCTCCACAGCACTTCTTTTTGCAGCTCGTTGCCGTAAATTTCCCCGCAGTCTTCAAAACCGAACCCCTCAACGGCCTTTTCTGTTTCATCAAGCACAGACACGGAGATTGACCCGGCGGCGGAAGTAGCGTAATTGAGGAACAAACCGGCGCCCTCATATAGGAACGGCTTGGTCAAAATACTGCCGCCGCCGCTGTTGGCATACACACAGCCGAAGCGGAACTTCGGGATGGAATAGCGCACGATGGCGCAGTCATCCCACATGTATCTTTCCTCTACATAAAAGCTGAATTCATCCCCGGTGTCAAGGATGCCGGAAACGGTGATGTAGTTCCTTTGCGTCCAGTTGCGCTCATTGAGCGATGGCGCAATCCACGCGGTTTTAAACGGATTGCTCCAATTAACCCCATCCCGGCTGGACATAAACACCGCGTCGGACACGCCGGCACTTTTGTAATCCGCCAGCTTTTTGCGGTTTTGCATAAACCGCATGGGGAAACTGACCAGTATGTGTTCCGCGCCGGGTACGGGCCTGGTCGCGTTGGTGTAATAGTGCTCCGTGATTTCATCCTTGTCGGGATAGGCGTTCGGGACAGGGTCGGTCCAATGGATAAAATCCGTTGAGGTGCAGGACTGTATGGCCCGGCAGCCGGAAAAGCCGCCTTCCAGCCAGTAACGCGAATAACAGCGGTACAGTCCGCATGTTTTATCATAAAAAGCGGTGTTCATGGAATCAAACTGACCGGATGTTATAACCGGTTTTTCAGTCATACGCTCCCACACAATGCCGTCCGCGCTTTTGAACGCGAACAAGCCGCCGATTGACAACAGTCCGCCAACTGCTTTGAACTTCTCATCGTCGGGGCAATCGGGATTTTCATCAACAAACGGAGCAAAGTTATGCGCTTCAACACCCATAAAAACGATATTGTTTTCCGTTATGCCGTTGTAGGCAATGCGGTTGATTTTTACTCGTTCAAAGTGAATACCGTCGTCGCTTAGGGCGAGGCAGGTTGTCTGCATCTTGTCCTCATCGCGCGCGTCGTCCGGGAAGCCGCGGTAATAAAGATAAACTTTGCCGTTGTGCCGGAAAACAGTATTGCCAAGGCTGCCTCTGCCTTCCCACGCTTCGGCAAACTTTAAAACCTCTTCTTTTCTTGCGGGCGCGTTCAGGCGGAACTCCGCATTCTCCAAGTATTCAACCAAATAATCGTCTGTCATCAGTTCTACTCGCTCACCGAGACAGAGCAAGCCGGGATCATTTGTTTTCATAAAAACCATTCCTTTCAACAGCGGGATAGATCAAATTATATCAGACAGCCGCAGCGCGCGCAATAACCGCTGACAGTGCTGATGGTTCCATTGATGCGACAAATTAGGCAAAACATACGATAAGTTGCTAAATAGTTCGTTAATATTGTTTAATATATTGACAAAGTTGTTTGTTAAGATTAAAATAATGTTGTCGGAATATTTAACGATTGAAAGCGCTAAAGTAAGCGCCCGGCGATCAAACCGGCAGATAACAAGTGAATAGGTCGTAGGTACTACAATACAAGTTACTCGGATAAAGGGCGTGGTTTGGTCATGTCATCGCCGGTAGCGGTATTGGGTGCCTTTTTTAACGCAATAAGTTTAGATGGAGGTGACTGTTTTGAAAAAGATTATGAAAAGAGCTGTCTGCGTATTTCTGGCAACGATACTCGTTTTTTCTGCCGGGCCGGACATACCGGCAACCGCTTACGAAACCGGCGATATGGTCGAATATGGTTCCTATCCCCAAACAAAGGTGACAGATCCGAATTTAATTACCGCGCTCAACGGATTTACGCCGGAGGCTGATAATACGGTTACATATGCCGGCACGAAATACCTGCGGGTATATTTTACCAATCCAATCAACACGCAGCAGTCGGCAAACGGTTACAATAAAAACACGGTCTATTGGTTCAAAATTGAGCCGGTGCAGTGGCGGGTATTGTCTGACACAAACGGAGATTTGCTGCTGATGGCCGAAAAAATCCTTGATACAAAGGTATACAATACGCCTTCGGCCTCAATCACATGGGAATACTGCACATTGCGCGCATGGCTGTCCGATTCTTTTTTTAGCGCAGTATTTTCCGAGGGCGAGCGGGCCAGGGTTTTGACGAGCCATAATACGAACGAGGACAGTGCCGCATTCGGGACCGAAGGCGGGAATGATACGGACGATAGAGTGTTTTTGCTGTCGCAAAGTGAGATGACACAAACAGCATACGGGTTTAACTCAAACAACAGCGCGTCGGATACCGCCCGGCAAGCACAGGGGTCCGATTATTCAAAGTGTCAGGGTCTAATGGTTGTCGCGGCACAGGGGAACAACAGTTTTTGGTGGCTTCGTTCCCCCGGACAAAGCGCTACCTATGCAATCGGAGCAACGCCGCTCGGATGGGTCGGCAACAGTTACGAGACAACGAATCAGAACTATATTGGTGTCCGCCCTGCTGTTCGGATTAACCTTTCCGCTGTTTCTTACGATGTCGGAGATATTATTGAGTTCGGTTCTTATCCCCGTTCAAAAGTAACAGACCAGTCGCTTCTTCATTCGCTTAATTTACTTACACCCGGAGCGGATAATAATGTTGCTTATGGCCAAGCCATTTACAAAAGGGTATATTTTACACAATACACCGCAAATTATACCACCGCACCGCCGGATGCCGCCCATAGTTATCAGGACGACAACGGATACTATATCAACACGGTTTACTGGTTTAAATATGAACCGATACAATGGCGGGTTTTGTCGAACACCGGCGGTGAACTGTTTCTCCTGACTGAAGAATTACTGATGCCGTACCCGTATAATCTCACCTATGATGATGTGACATGGGAGACATGCGATCTGCGTTTATGGCTAAACGGCGACTTTTATACAAATGCTTTTTCTTTGACCGAAAGGGCAAAAATAAAAACAAGCAGCCTTATCATGGAGGATAATCCCTGGCTTGGCACCGAAGGCGGAAACAACACCCAGGACAAGCTGTTCATTCCCGGTTACAGTGAAACAACAAATGTTGATTATGGATTTACGGCAAGTGTCAACCCCGATGCGAATCGAATGACGGTGGGAACCGATTACGCAAAATGCAGGGGGTTGTATGTGGATACCGTGACGGGTAAAAGTCCTTGGATGCTCCGGCTGCCGGGGGAATCGCAAGGGACGCTGGGGAGTGTTCTTGTCAACGGAAGCATATGGGACGGTGAATTCTATACAAGCGTCCATAATGCTTGCCTGGGGGTGCGCCCGGCCTTTCGCATCAACCTCACATCACAAATTCTGTCTCCGGTTCCCGGTTCGGGATGTGTCATTAATTATCTGGAGGACCATATCTATGGGTTGACTCCTGCGATATCTTCCTTAGCCGGCTACGCTGTCGCCGCAAACGGGTACACATTGGAATGTGTACCGACGGCAAGCGGTTTCGGCACAGGCAGCAACGCAAAGGTTAAGCTGGGGGACACGGTGGCAGAGATGTATTCCATTCTGATTTTCGGCGACATTACCGGCGATGGCAGCATCGACAGCCTGGATGCCGGCACCGCGGTTGACTATGAAAACTATCTGATCAGTTGGGACCCTGTCGACAACGCTGAATACTACTTGGCCGGCGACCTCAACGCAGATGGCAGCATAGACAGCTTGGATGCCGCTAAAATGGTTGATTTCGAAAATTATTTGGTGGAGATCAATCAGGGGACCGGGCTTGCCGGTTAAATGGTGACAAGCAAAAGTGCTTTACAGGTTAAAAAGGCGCGGCGGCAGCCCTTTTCCGATTATTCCGGCAGAAGGCTGCCGCTTTTTGCTGTGGAATTTTACCAAACCGCTAAACATTTTTCTTGATATTCCGCCGGGATTAATTTACAATAGATTTAATAAAAATTTAAGATATTGTTTACTATGTCTTTGACCGCGTCAAGCGGTTGTTTTATGAAAGGAATGACAACGATGCGCAAAAACAAAACCTTCAGAATAATTGCCGTGATGCTGGCAGTTATTTTTTTTGCGTCTCCGCCGGCGGGTGTTTTCGCCCAAACAGCGGACGCACCCCCCTGTACCTGCCCATACGCGCCGACTATCCATGTGACAGGCATTGCCTCCATTGATATTTACAAAAACCTCGGTACGCAAGAGGAAACGGTGATGTTCCCGCCTTCGGTCGACACCATTAAATCCGCGGTAAGTAATGACACCTATGTTGACTTCGCTAAATTCGCACTGACGGGCAATTGGGATTATGCTGCAGATGCGCTGATACCCATTGCAAGCAAAGTTTTTGAGGATTTCGGCTGCAATCCGGACGGCACCCCCAAGGCAGGCACCGGCATCAAGTGGTCTTACCCGGGGTATCCGATACATTCACCCGGCTACGCGCCCGGGTTTTATTATGACTGGCGCGAAGACCCGATTGTGGTCGCCGCACAGCTCAACGATTTTATCGAATATGTCTGCGCCGTAACAGGGCACGAAAAAGTGAATTTAATCGCCTACAGCATGGGCTCCATTTGCACGATGACCTATCTGCGCAATTACGGTTATGAAAGGGTTGCCGGGCTAATGCTTTCCGCCCCGGCGCTCAACGGCGTGAGCTGCGCGGGTGAGCCGTTTGCGGGCAATATCCGGTTTGACCCCGCGGGCATTGTCCGGTATATAGACGCTTTTATCACCCATGACGAACAAGGCACGCTGATTGTTTCCCTGCTCAAAGCGCTTGAAAAAGCCGGGGTGATTCAATCAGTTGCGGACATCACCAACTTTATTGTCGGCAAACTCAAAGACCGGGTCTACAGCAAAATATTTACGCCGGTGTTCGGGACTTCGCTGGGCATGTGGTCGTTGATACCGGACGAATATTACGAGCAGGCAAAAGAACTTCTGCTGACGGATAAAGCGTATTATGCCGAACTCATCAGGCGGGCGGACGATTACCACTACAATGTTCAGGTTCATAATGAAGAAATTATCAACGGCGCGATTGAGCGCGGCATCAAATTCGGCATCATTCTCAAGTACAACCTGCAGGGCTTCCCGTATGGCAATATTCCGGACACTTCCACCGATGCCGTCATCGATGCCAAGTACGCCAGTTTCGGGGCGACAATAGCGCCATTGGAGAAAACGCTCGGTAAAGATTATACGCAAGCGGTGGACTGCGGACACAACCATATCTCACCGGACAATAAAATAGACGCGTCCACGGGCAGGTACCCCGAGCAGACTTGGTTTGTGCGGGATTTTGTGCATATGAGAGGGGCGGCGGGATACGACGAGGTTATCAACTATGTTTTCTTTTCACCGGAGCAGGTAAGCGTGTTCAGCAATCCCGATTACCCGCAATTTTTGCGTTTGGACGAAAAAACCAATACGATATCCCCGTTGGCAGCGGAGCCCGAACCGTCCCAGGTACCGTTTTTCGGCCCCAACTCCTGGCCGGTTATATTGTTCCGCCTGATTACAGCGGCAGTGGCGTATTTACGGGCGCGGCAAGCGTGATGCAACGGGGGTAATTATGGGCGACATATCAAAATGGGAAATCATGCCGGTCATTCGCTTTTTTCGCAAGATTTTTCCCGTTGAATCCCGGGGCGAAAAACAAACGCGCGCGGCGGACAAAACACGGGCGGTCTCCGGAGATTTCGGGCCGACGGTGCTCAAAGAGCCGTCGGTTGCGCACGGCAGCTTAAACCGCGGAAAATTGCTTATCGGTACGGCCATTTTTTATGAGGATTCCAATATTGACGACGAAGATATCCGGTTGATAGCCGAGGGCGGTTTTGATTTCATCATCAACGAAAACACCGGTGCATATCAGCGCATGCTTGCCGACGCTTGCGAACAGTACGCGGTCGCCTTGATATCCAGGGATGAAAGCCTGCCCAACGGCACCGGGATTATAGACGCGTTGGCATCCGGCAAAGATTTGTTTGCCGGTTATGACGAGTACCCCGCCCGTGTCGGGGACACCGCGTTTGACGAGCCGCACACGCGTTTTTTTGACGCGATGGGCGCATATTATCTTCAATACAAAAAAAGGTTGCCGGACAAGTTCCTGTTTTACAACCTTTTCCCCGCCGGCACATCGGCAAAAAAACTCGGCGCCAAAAACTACAAGGCGTACATTGCGGGCTATGTCAAAAAAGTGCCGTCGGATTTTATCAGCCTGGACGAATATCCGTTCTTTTCCATTTCATTACTCAAAAGCATGGCCTTCGCCATTTGCCTGCATACCTATGACACGGTTGCCGCCGCCTGCCGGGTGAACAACCGTGATTTCTGGCTGTATCTGCAGACGCAGGGCAACTGGTTTGATTTAATTTACGCCCTGCCGACCTTTGAGCAAATCCGGTGGCAGGCATACACAGCGCTCGCATACGGCGCAAAGTGCCTGATGCATGTGGCTTACTCGCCCGTTTGGGGCAAACACGCAACTGCCATGATTGATAAACAGGGCAATGTCACGGAGCAATATCTGTACGCGAAACGGGTCAACGGGGAACTCGCCTCTTTATCGCCTGTTTACATGCGTTATACAAACCTCGGTGTGCTGCCCTCCATTGCAAAAAAAGAAACCGGATACCTCAAGCGTGCGTTCAACGCGCAGCGAAACAGTTCCCTAAAAAGCGATTTTTCGGGTTTGGATTGCGTTGAAAGCATCCATTCGGCGTATTCTGCGCTGACCGGTTATTTTGCCGAAAACAGCGGCAACGGATATGCGATTTTGCCGGTAAACTGCAGGGACTTGTATTCGCCGAATGCTGAACAAAACATCTGTATCGAATTAAAATATCCGTGCGCGGTGACCGTCTATAAAAGCGGAACAGTGTCTGAAACCTTCGAGGGCGTGAAAGCGTTTACCGTATCACTGCAATCCTGTGAGGGCGTGTTCATAACCATCAACAAATTGTAAAGGTTAAACTGTCGTATTGAATTTGAATTGGAGTGGTGAATTTGGCGAATTGCCCGAAATGCAACCATAAGCTCAGATGGATTGACTGGAAGCCGGAATGCCCGAATTGCGGAGTGAATGTCCTTTATTATGATTTTGAAGAACAGTTCTATTTGGACGCCAAAGGCTCCGAAATAGATGCCGCCAAAATCCGTGTGAAGTGGGCAAGGGTAAAAGCGGCCTTCATCGGCGGCAAAATCATGGTTGCCAGGCTGTCCCTGTCGATCCTGCCCCTTGCTGCCATGCTGCTTTCTTTCGGTAGTCTGCGTATGGTTATCCCTCTTTTTGAAAAAAAGCTGCCGTTCAGTATTATCGGGCTTTTTTCTTTTTTTACGGACGGCACATGGAATTATCTGACTGCGCTCAAGAGCTCTGAAATTGTCGGGACATATGCAAAGCACGCGGTCAATATCTTTTTCGGTTTGTCGGCTATTGCCGGTTTCGCGCTGCTTGTTTTTCTTTTTCAGCTGCTGTGTTTTATCAGCATCAAAAAAATGACAGGTATCCTTGCGGTAACAAGCGGATTGGGCATTGCCGCAGCGGTCTGGTGTGTTGCCGCCGTGTATAATTTTTCCAGGGTGACGGGCGGCACCATCTTTACGGTGCGCAGCGGTTACGGTGGTTTTGCCGTCTTGATTGCTTTTGCCGTACTTTTTTTGCTCAACATGGTGATTGCAAAAAAAGGTGTGCCTATCCATTATATGGAAGGCGACCTGTACCGGGTTGAAGTCGCGGGTAAGCTCAAGCGCGGCGAAATAAGCTTTGATGATTTGCCGCAGCCTGTATATTCGCCGGACCGGGCAATTCCGGAACCGGCTGCAGGGTCAGCCCCGGCGGAAGGGAGCGGATCAAATGGATAATAAAAACCTGACGACAAAAGCATTAATGGCCGTCCTCATCCTGATGTTTTTGGGCGGAATAGCCTTGGGTACCGTTGACTTGCTGTCCGTGGAAGGTCAGGAACCGCCCGAAGAGCGATACAAGCAGAGCTTAACACAGCTGCCGGAAGGCAAGGAAGCGGTTGTACAATACCTGAACACCTGCGTCGAAAACGCGAAAACCGGACAGGCGAAACTTGATGTAAGCACGAAAATCTCGATTGATGACAAAAGTGTATCGTTCGGCGGCACCGGCGAACTGTTTCAAAAATCTTTTGTTTACGCGAAGGAATCGCTGCTGGAGAACCTTTTGAGCCGATATCCGAAAAAAAGTGTTGACTTCGGTCAAGATTTTACCGGTGAACTATGGAACTTGCAATTTGAACCGGCTGTGATAGACCGGACCGAAAGCAAAGAGGAAAAAGAACAACATAATTTTAAGATCATTTTTCCGGATGAGGCAAACCCTTTCGGCATGAACGGCGTTGTGAATGAAAGTTTTCATATGGCGGATTCGCAAGATGTTTTAGATTACCTTTGGGCAAGCTACAAGGATTTGGCGGATATCCGGGGTGTACAGGTAACCTGCACGGGGATGCAACTCGAGTCGGATGTTAACCGCCTGACCGACCAAATCGGCCATATTACTTATGTGAAAATGCTGAATGTCCAAGCTGAAATCACTTTTTTGGGTGAACTATCCGCTGCAGGGTCAAGAACGATGACATTCACTTTAGCGGAAAGAACAAGCTTTCATTTCACTTGGGCAGGGCTTTCGCTTTCGCCAAAGGCCCTGGCACTGAAAAAGGGCGATATCAAGGTGATCAGCGCGTACATGACGGCGTCGGGCGACAGGCAGGTGCTTTGGTCCAGCTCCGATCCGGCAGTGGCAAGTGTGGACAGCGAAGGTTATGTGAAGGCGCGGCAAGTCAGCGCACAGCCGGTTGTCATCACCGCGGAATTTGAATTCCTCGGTAAAAAGTATACCGACAGCTGCGAAGTATATGTGACGGTTCCTGTAACAAAAGTGAAACTGTCTGAAAAAAAGATTACCCTGAAGGCAGGCCAAACGCAAACCCTTGAAGCATCGGTCAAACCCGATGACGCGACCATCAAGGATGTCACTTTTACCAGCCGGAACCCGGCGGTGGCCGCGGTTGACAGCAGCGGCAACATTACGGGTATAATGGCAGGCAGAACGGAAATCGTTGTGTTATCAAAGGACGGTTATTATAAAATCACTTGTACCGTCACGGTTGTGAACTGAAAGCAGCCTCGTATTTTGTGCGGTTTGCGCGCATAGGAAAGGGATGAAATTATTGGCGGATAAAGAAAAAAAGTTTGTTGAAAAAGTATTTGGCGCCGAAGAAAATTCGGCTGCGAAAATCGGCACGGAGAAGCTGTCGAAATATCATGTGCTGGCCGACAAGATGTTCAACACCAATGTGCTCAGGACAAAAGAATTGTTTTTCCCCGCGCTGGCAAGCTTTGCCGGCTCGGTGATCGGCGGCGTCGGAACATACCGGACGCTTTTCTTTGTCAACATATTCAAGTTGGACATGGTTTATGTGGCCTCGATTTTGGCGCTTATCGGTATTTGGGATGTGATAAACGATCCCATCATGGGTATCGTTTATGACAAAACACGCACCCGCTGGGGCAAAACAAGGCCGTATCTTTTATTCACACCGATTCCTTATTTTTTCAGTACGGCAATCCTTTACTGCGGCGCGATTTTAATTTCAAACAACAACACATCGGACCCCAAAAAGGTTATATTTGTGTTTGTCACCTTGTTTATTCAGGAGACTTTTTCCACTATTTATAATATTCCGAAAGGCAATCTGCTCACCTTGATGACGCCAAATCCGAGCGACAGAATCAAGTCGAATCTGATCAACTCCTATGTGGACGGCTTCGGCAGGCAGATTGTCTACGGCTTATTCATGCCGCTGCAGGACCTCAACCGCTGGGGCGTCACAAACATTTCCCTGCCCGCGATTTTCGCGTTCATGGGGCTTTTCGCCGCGGCAGTCGGCTCCGTGGGCAATATCATGATGGCCATGAATGTGCGGGAGCGGGTTATTCTCCAGCGCAAGCCGGCACCCGCGAGCAAAACGATTTTCTACATCTTGAAAAACAAGTACGCGCTGCGTAACTTTATCGCCGGTTTATCCGTCAATTGGTGGACCAACGGCGGTTATTCCTGGGATGTTGTCACGCAGCTTGAAATTATGGGCGGCGCTTTCAAAAGTATGTTCTATTACGCGGGCTTCAACATTCTCGAGCCGTTCAGCCTCACCTTCGTGCCAAAGATATTGAAGTGGTTCGGACATGATAAACGCAAAGGTGTTTTGACTTTAAGAGGAATCGATGTTATCAGGACGGTTGTTCAGTGCATTGTCGGCATCAAGTTCATCGACCGGCCGCTGATTTTCGGGCTGACCTTTTTGGTTTTTTGGAGTTTGAATGCGCTGGATAACGCGCCGAGCGATGTGTTGGAAAGTGAGATGGGCAGGGAAATCAACGACTATACGGAGTATGTGACCGGCGAGCGGCCCGACGGCACCTTCGGCCTGATAACCAACCTCATTGGCAGAGTAACCGCACCGCTCAACGCTTTGCTGACCATTCTTGTTTTTCGCTGGAGCGGGTACGACGCCACCATCCCCATGGGGCCCTGGTCGCAGGGCAACAAGTTTGTTTACCAAAAAATCTATTTTCTTTATATCGCGGCCGGGGTTTTGCCCGGCCTGGTGCGGACAATCCCAATCTTCTTTTACGACCTTGTCGGTAAAAAACGGGAAAACATGTATATCGAACTCAACGAGCGCCGCGCGCTGCTGGCCAAGCAAAATGAGGGCAAAGAAGAAGTCAGTGAGGAAATGCAGGCGATGATCGACGCGCTCGCGCAGGAAGAGAAACTAAAGGACTGATGCGGCGGACATCTGTTTGAACGGATGCGTTAAGCCGGTTGAACTATAGTAATAAAAGAAAGGGTGGTTATTGAATGAAATCTCTGACAGATAGCTATATACTCAACAACGGTGTAAAAATTCCATGCGTGGGCTTCGGCACCTGGCAAACGCCGGACGGGGAAACGACCGTTCAATCCGTGCAGACGGCGCTGAAGGCCGGTTACCGGCATATTGATACCGCAGCGATTTACGGCAATGAAAAAGGCGTGGGTGATGCCGTTAAAAACAGCGGTATACGCCGCGGGGAGATCTTTATCACCAGCAAGTTGTGGAATGCCGAGCGCGGGTATGAAAAAACACTCGCGGCGTTTGAAATGACGATGGAAAAATTGCAGCTCAAATATTTGGACTTGTATCTGATTCACTGGCCGGCGGCTAAAGGTGACCCGGCCGCGTGGCAAAAGACCAATCTGGACACCTGGCGCGCGTTTGAGCATTTATACGACACCATGCGTGTTAAAGCAATCGGCGTAAGCAACTTTTTACCGCACCATCTCGCGCCCCTGCTGCGGGAGGCAAAAATCAAACCGATGGTTGACCAAATTGAGTTTCACCCCGGTTTTATGCAACGGGAAACCATTGACTACTGCAACAACAACCACATTCTGGCGGAAGCGTGGAGCCCGCTGGGTACGGGGAAAATGCTGTCCAATCCAACGCTCCTTGAGATTGCCGGGCGTTACGGTAAATCTGTCGCGCAGCTTTGCGTACGCTGGTGCCTCCAGAACGACACCCTGCCGCTGCCCAAGTCTGTCACGCCCGCGCGCATTGAGGAAAACGCGCAGGTTTTCGACTTTGAAATTGCGCAAGAGGATATGGCAGCTATCAATGCGATGCCGTATTTCGGCGGGTCCGGGCTGAACCCGGACGAGATCAATTTTTAATCAATTTCGGGTTTTTACAAAGAGGCGGGTTTCCCGTCTCTTTTTTTACAAAGTAAAATTCGGGTACAAAAACAGTTGAACAACAGCCGCCCGGCGGGTATAATAGTCAACAGACAAATAATACGAAACACTCATAAAAACCCAACTGAAAAATCCGCACAAAATACGGTGACGCGGTACTCTATCCGTGCACGGCGGCGGGGGTTGTGGCGGCGGCTTTGTGTTTGCTCTTTGTCCGCCACGGCAATGCGGCTGTGCTGCAGGGGCCGCAAGAAAACGCCGTTGAACAGGCGGAAACTGTCGTGTCAGGCAGCTGAAGAACTTGAGTCGGGGAGGGAAACATTTTGCGTGTGCTGGGCAATAAATTTAAAGAAGCGCTGTTTGCCGTTGGTCCGATAACGGTACTCGTGCTCCTGTTGCACTTCACCCTCACCCCGCTTGAAACACCGCTGATACTGCGGTTTTTAATCGGCGCGGTGTTGATTATGGTCGGGCTGACTCTTTTTCTCCTTGGCGTGAACATCGGGGTTACCCCCATCGGCAACCATTTGGGGGAGATGATAACCAAAAAGAATAAGATCTGGATTGTTGTTGCCGCGGGTATATCGCTTGGGTTCCTAATTTCCATTGCCGAGCCGGACTTGCACATATTAGGCGGGCAGGTAAGCGCCGTTACATCGGGGCTGATAACAAAATTTGCGATCGTCGGGGTTGTCTCCGCCGGTGTCGCGGTCATGCTCACCGTCGGTTTGGTGCGTATGGTTTACAATATCCCGCTTTATATCATTCTCACTATGTTGTACGGAATTATACTAATCCTTGCCATATTCACTTCACCCGAGTTTTTGGCCATTTCGTTTGACGCTTCCGGCGCGACAACGGGCGCGCTGACGGTGCCGTTTATCCTCGCGCTTGCCGTCGGTGTTTCCGCGCTGAAAAAAGACAGCAAAGCGTCCGAAAAAGACAGCTTCGGGCTGGTGGCCATTGCGTC
The DNA here is from genome assembly GCA_964612185.1 of uncultured Eubacteriales bacterium. Lineage (GTDB taxonomy): Bacteria > Bacillota > Clostridia > Oscillospirales > Acutalibacteraceae > UBA1447. The sequence continues at coordinate 13,161 of CAZTCR010000009.1, read as the reverse complement.
AACCGGTGCGATCATCGCGCTGATGCTCATGAGCATATTCACTAAAACACAAGGGCTGACCGGGGTATTGGAACAGGACACAGCAGTTTCAAACACTGTATTCCTGCCGTTTATTCAAAAGCTCCCCGGCATCGCGTTGGAGATTCTTATCGCCCTGTGCCCGATACTGCTGGTGTTTGTTTTTTTTCAGGCGGTTCACTTTAAATTGCCGGCAAAAGCGTTTCTGACCACGCTCATCGGCATGGTCATCACTTTTGCGGGTCTTGTTTTGTTTCTTGTCGGCGTCAACGCCGGGTTTATGGATGTTGCCGGTTTAATCGGTCAAAAAATGGCAGTGCTGGACAGCAAGATTTATGTCATTGCTTTTGGCTTTGTCCTGGGGCTTGTTGTCATTCTCGCGGAGCCTGCCGTACATGTGCTGACCGACCAGATTGAGGATGTCACCAGCGGTTATGTGAAAAAAAGGCTGGTGATGCTCACGCTTTGCGTCGGTGTTGGCGCGGCAGTGGCGTTGTCCATGCTGCGGATTGTTGTACCGGGGATACAGCTTTGGCATTATCTCTTGCCCGGCTATATCCTTTCAATCGCCATGACCTACTTTGTGCCGAAACTTTTTGTCGGCATCGCGTTTGATTCCGGCGGGGTAGCGTCCGGGCCGATGACGGCAACCTTTATCCTCGCTTTTTCACAGGGCGTCGCGGGCGCGACGCAAGGCGCGGATGTTTTAGCGGACGGGTTCGGGATGATTGCCATGGTGGCCATGACGCCGATTATTGCCCTGCAGGCGCTGGGTTTGCTGTTTCTGATTAAAACAAAAAGAAGGGGCGCGAAAAAGAATGGAAAATAATGCGCAGCCGGAGGGCTTTGACCTCCTTTATGCGATTGTGGATTGCGGCTTGGGCAGCCGGGTGATGCATATCGCCATGCGCTGCGGTGTGACGGGCGGCACCGTCTTGCTCGGCCGGGGCACCGCGCACAACCATTTGCTGGAGTATTTGGGGCTTGCGGACGCCAGGAAAGAGATTGTTATGATGGTGAGCGGCCGGCAAACGGCGAAAACCGCCGCACAGACTGTCGCGCGGGAACTCAAGTTCAAAAAAGCAAACCACGGTATCATTTTTACGGTATCCGTTTGCAATGTAACGGGCACGCACACTCTGGTGTGCGGCAATACTGATGAGGCAGGGGGCGAAAACACAGCGATGTTTAAACTGATTACGGTTGTTGTGCCAAAAGGGGACGCGGAGCAGGTGATTGACGCCGCGGCGGCAGCCGGCGCAAAGGGCGGCACCATCATCAACGCCAGAGGTTCGGGCGTACACGAAACGGAAAAAGTTTTTATGATGGACATCGAGCCGGAAAAAGAGATTGTTATCATCATTGCCGACTCTGCCGGCGCGCGGGCACTGATTGACTCCATCCGGCAAAGTCTCGATTTGGACAGCGAGGGGAAAGGCATTTTATTTGTTCAAAACATCGGCGAAGTGTACGGGATGGCCGACTGAAAAAGGCAACAGACACCTTGACCGGTTTGGGTTTCTCTGCTATTATTGTAGCGGCTTAATATGCAATACCCGGAAGGAAGGCATCATTTGATTATCAGGGATGAAAACAAAAAAGGGATAGAAAAAGCGGAGCTTGCCGGGGCGCTGAAGGCATCGCTGGAGGGCAGAACACTCAAAAAAGTGCTGCTGCTGCCCCCGGACTATACACGCATGTATTCCGGCGCGGGGATCATCACGGCTGTTTATTATGAGTTGCTCAAGGACAGCTGCGAGGTGGACATCCTCCCGGCGCTCGGCACGCATGAGGCGATGACGCGTGAGGAATGCCTGGCTTTTTTCGGCGAAGGGGTGCCGTTTGATAAAATTATCGTGCATAACTGGAAGACGGATGTCATCAAGCTCGGCGAAGTGCCTGCGGAATTTGTCAGTGAAGTCTCCGAAGGGCTTGTTGCGAATAAAATTGATGTGGAAGTCAACCGCCTGATCATGGACAAGGGTTACGATTTGATTATTTCCATCGGTCAGGTAGTCCCGCATGAAGTGGTGGGCATGGCGAACTACTCCAAAAACATCTTCGTCGGCTGCGGGGGCAGCAGCATGATCAACAGCTCCCACATGCTCGGCGCTTTTTACGGCATGGAGCGGGTGATGGGCAAGGATTTTTCGCCCGTGCGCCGGGTGTTCGACTACGCGCAGGAAAAATTTTTGGCGGATGTGCCGCTGATGTATGTGCTCACCGTCACCACCAACAAAGGCGACGATACATTTATTCACGGTTTATTTATCGGCAATCAGCGGGACCTGTTCGAACAGGCGGTCAAGATGAGCCAAGCCAAAAACCTGACCTGCGTCGGCCCGCCGCTTCAAAAAGTGGTCGTTTACCTGGACGAGCGGGAGTTTAAAAGTACCTGGCTCGGCAACAAGGCGATTTACCGCACCCGCATGGCCATGGCACAAGGCGGGGAACTGATTATCTTAGCGCCCGGTGTGCGCAAATTCGGCGAGGATGACGAAAATGACCGGCTGATCCGTAAATACGGTTATGTCGGGCGGGTCAAGGTGCTGGAACTGGTGAAAAGAAACGAGGATTTGCAGGCCAACCTGTCCGTCGCGGCGCATCTGATACACGGTTCCTCCGACGGCCGCTTCCATATTACCTATTGCACCGAAAAACTCACGGAACAAGAGGTGACAGGTGCCTCCTTTCACTATATGCCATACTGTAAAGCTGTTGAACTTTACAACCCTGCGGCACTGAATGATGGCTTCAACACCCTCGCGAACGGTGAAGAAATCTTTTACATCAGCAACCCGGCACTGGGATTGTGGACATGCGAGACGGTGGAGTAGGGAACGCCCCTGTCGTTCCAATGAATAATGAATAATGAATAATGAATAATGAATGATGAATAATTATGGGCGGGACACCCGCACCTGTCTGTAGGGGACGCGTTCTGCGTCCCGAAAAAAAGCTCCTTTTCAAAAGGAGCTGTCACCGAATGGCGACATAGCCATCTGAGGATAGCTTTGGGATTAATCACCCGTCAGGCTTTGCCTGCCACCCTCCTTGAAAAGGAGGGCTAGAGTAGGGGACGCGTTCTGCGTCCCGCAAAAAAAGGCTCCTTTTCCAAAGGAGCTGTCACCGTAAGGTGACTGAGGATTTTATGAAAAACACCGAAAAATATATCGACCTCCATACGCATTCCGTGATGTCCGACGGTTCTATGACACCGGCGGAGGTTGTGCGTCACGCCAAAGCGCAGGGACTTGCGGCTGTTGCGCTGACCGACCACGACAGCATCGACGGCGTGAAGGAGGCGATGGCGGAAGGCGAGCGCATCGGCATCGAGGTGGTGCCGGCGATTGAGTTTTCCGTCAAGGCCAAGACCGAAACGCACATCCTGGGTTATTATATCGACATCGAGAACCCGGAGATGCTCGCGGCGCTTGAAACCATCCGGCAGGTACGCAAACTGCGCACGGCGGAAACCTGCAAAAAACTCAACGCCTTGGGGTTTGATGTCACCGTGGAGGAAGCGCTTGCCATTGCCCCCGCGGGCATCGTCGGCCGGGCGCATTTTGCCAAACTGCTTGCGGACAAGGGCTACACTTCCTCCGTCAAAGAGGGGTTTGAACGCTACCTGAACAACGGCAAGCCGGCGTATTCATCCATGCAGTTTCTATCCCGCATCGACGCGGTGAAGCTCATCAAAAAGGCCGGCGGCCTTTCATTCGTGGCGCACCTGCACCTGTGCCGTTTTGATGATGACCATTTAATCAAGTTCCTCGCGCAGCTCCGTTGGAACGGGCTCGACGGTATTGAAGGCTATTACACCGACTATACGCCGGAGCTGCAGGAAAAATACTTCGGTATGGCAAAACTGCTCGGTCTGGCGATATCCGGCGGCACGGATTTCCATGCAGACATGAAGCCGCACATACAAATCGGCACAGGCCTTGGCAATATGAAAATCCCCTACAGCGTGCTGGATGAAATGAAGGCACTGCTGAACAGTAAAAAATGAAAGAGCGATCTTTCAGTTGATAGAAGGAGAATGGAAAAATGAAAAAATCGGACATCGGGCTCATCGGCCTCGCGGTGATGGGTGAAAATCTTGTGATGAATATGGAAAGCAAGGGCTTCACCGTTTCCGTTTACAACAGAACCGGGCAAAAGGTTACGGATTTTATCGAAGGCCGGGCGAAAGGCAAAAACATCACCGGCACCTATGCCCTGCCGGAACTCGTTGAAAGCCTGGAAAAACCCCGCAAGGTGATGATGATGATCAAAGCCGGCGACGCGGTGGATCAAACCATCGAAGATTTAATCCCGCTGCTGGATCCGGGCGATATTATCATCGACGGCGGCAACTCCCACTTTCCGGACACGACACGCCGCACACAGTATGTGGAGAGCAAAGGGCTTTTATATGTCGGCACCGGCGTTTCCGGCGGTGAAGAAGGCGCGCTCAAAGGCCCGAGCATGATGCCCGGCGGTTCCAACGCCGCGTGGCCGTGGGTAAAGCCCATTTTCCAGGCCATCTGCGCCAAGGTGGAAAACGACACCCCCTGCTGTGACTGGGTGGGTGAAAACGGCGCCGGCCATTTTGTCAAAATGGTGCACAACGGCATTGAATACGGCGACATGCAGCTCATTTGTGAAGCGTATCAACTCATGCGCGATTTGCTGGGCATGACGGCGGATGAAATGCACGAGGTGTTCGCGAAGTGGAACGAGGAAGAGCTGGACAGCTATCTGGTCGAAATCACCAGGGACATTTTGGGTTATAAAGACACGGACGGCGCGCCGATAGTGGATAAAATTCTGGACACCGCGGGGCAAAAGGGGACCGGCAAATGGACCGGTATCGCAGCACTCGACGAAGGCATTCCGCTGACTTTAATCGGGGAAGCCGTGTTTTCCCGCTGCCTGAGCGCCATCAAAGAGGAACGGGTTGCCGCGGCCAAAGTACTCGGCGGACCGGTTCCTGTTTTTGCGGGCGACAAAGCGCAGTTTATTGAAGACATCAAAAACGCGCTCTATGCCGCGAAAGTCATCTCTTACGCGCAGGGCTATTCCCTCATGCGCGCCGCTGCGAAAACCTACGGTTGGAACCTCAACTACGGCGGTATCGCGCTCATGTGGCGCGGCGGCTGTATTATCCGCAGCGTGTTCCTGGGTAAAATCAAGGAGGCGTTCGACCATAATCCCGCCATCACCAACCTGCTGCTGGACCCTTACTTTAAAGCGATTATGGACAGCGCCCAGCCCGGTTGGCGCAGAGTCTGCGCCGCAGCGCTCACGAACGGCATCCCCATCCCCGCCATGACCACAGCGCTTTGCTACTATGACGGCTACCGCTGTGAAAAACTGCCGGCGAATCTTTTGCAGGCGCAGCGCGACTATTTCGGCGCGCATACTTATGAACGCACCGACGCCCCCAGAGGCAAGTTTTTCCACACCAACTGGACAGGCGAAGGCGGCAATACCGCCGCGACGCAGTATGATGTTTAGCGAGTGGCTGAGCAATGGCTGAGCAGTAGCTGAGCAGTGGCTGAACAGCGGCGCAGCGGTCTTAACAATCGCTAACCAATTGTTAACCAATCGCTAAGCAATTGCTCATCAAAAGATTAAGGAGAAATGATTTATGAAACAAATAAAAAAAGATTGCGCCTGGGCACTGGTCGTCCCCACCAGTATGGGGGTGCGCATCAGCCCGCCGGATGGGCAGCCTGTGGAGGCGAGCGACAGCTTCTTTATGCAGGCCACCAGCGCGGAAACAAATGTGGCGAGCATCTCTTCCTACCTCGGTCTGCCGGTGAAGGTATTGACCACCTTTGTCAAGGGCAGCCCGATTGCCCAATTTATCAAAAGCAATCTCCGCTCCCGCGGCATGGCGTTTGAGGGCAAAGAGGTCCCGCAGGGCGGGCCGTGGGGGTACCGCCACCAGTTCAACATAGCGGACAGCGGTTTTGGTTCCAGGGGCCCGCGCGTCCATAACGATCGGGCGGGCGAAGTCGGCAGAACGCTGAACATCGCCGATTTTGACTTGGACAGAATTTTCGGGCAGGAAGGTGTTGCGGTGCTGCACCTGTCCGGTCTTATCGGCGCTTTGTCACCGGAAACGGGCAAGTTCTGCCTGGAACTTGCCAGAGCGGCTAAAAAATACGGTACGCTCATCGCCTTTGACCTCAACTACCGCGCGACTTTTTGGAAAGGGCGCGAGCAGGAGCTCCGCGAGATTTTCACCGAAATCGCGAGCGTTGCGGATATCCTCGTGGGCAATGAAGAAGACTTCCAGCTGAGCCTCGGTATCCAAGGGCCGGAAGCGGGCGGCAAGGGCATCGCCGCAAAAATCGAAGGTTTCAAAGGCATGATTACCGCCGTGAAAGCGGCATTCCCCAACGCCTCTGTATTCGCCACCACCCTGCGCGAAGTGGTCAGCGTCAACACGCACCTGTGGGGCGCGATAATGTTAAACGGCGATGAATGGCATGTGGTCGAACCGCGTGAAATTCACATCCTGGACCGCATCGGCGGCGGGGACGGCTTTGTCGGCGGGCTGCTGTACGGCATCCTCAAAGGGTGGGAGAGCGAAAAGTGGATTCGGTTTGGCTGGGCGACCGGCGCGCTGGCGACCACTTTCATCACCGATTACGCGCAGCCTGCGGATGAAGAACAGGTTTGGAGCGTATGGGATGGCAACGCCAGGGTGAAGCGGTAAAAAACCTGATATCAAACAACAAGGCCGTCAATCGCAACACGATTGACGGCCTTTTACCATAAAGTATTCATTCGGTGCAAACGATTGATTTACTGCCTTGCGGCTATGAACAGATCGATATCTTCCACGATGTATTTCCCACCGGTTGAATGGAGCACATCATAGAAAGCGCCGATATAATCAAAAACGCCATATGTTTTAAAAGTTCTAACTGCTTGAGCACCGCTGATTTGGTGCTCGTTTTTATATTGTTCAACACAGAACACTTTGAATTGCAATGTTTTGCTCATTGTTATGACCATCCCTTTCTCGGGAATTGTGCGATGTCGACTTTATAGTCGGAATTTCGGTCATCATATACGACCGAAAAGCACAAAACCTTAAGTTTGAAAACATATTTTTCAAACTTTTTTACCTCAATACTCAGGAAGTTCCAAGCTTCCCGTTTCAACTTCTTGCCGGTATAAATCAAATATTTTTTCAACACTGTACTGCCAAACTTTTGTCTCTTCATTTTCAAGATAGGAATACAACTTGGTTGTGTAAAGTTTCTCAATAGCGCTGTTCTCGTCTAAATTATAAGCCTTGGCGATTTTGTCGGCTAAAGCTGCAGTGATGATTGGAAGGATAGCCAGGAATTTATTTTGATCCACAGTTTTATCCCCCTAACAGAATGGTTTCTTTATATACGCAGAACTCCAGTGCCCTTTCGGTATGAAACAGAACTTGGTCAAACAGTTTTTCTACCCGAAGACGCTTTAAAGCTTCGTCTTTGTCGAGGACGCCTGTTTCAAAAAGCTGTACGGTTGCGTAAACATTATCATCAGCAACCGGACCTATGACCACATCATATGCGTTGTTTATATTATTGCCGCTTCTGCAGGCGCAGATAAAATTAAGCCAGCTTTCGTCAGCTTTTTCAAAATGGGTGACAAACAAGCTTTTTTCGGCCTTAACCAGATCAAAATTATAAACGGAAATGTATTGTTCTTTTAATTGTCTGCGTACGCTTACCTTTTGCGCCCAGCGGATGGCTTGCTCTTTGCTTGTTGTTGTATAAAATCCGCAACCGAAATCAAGCAATCTTTCGCTTTGAAGAATTTGCGGATTTTCCACAGCTACCGTGCTTCCGTGATAGACAATCAGCTTACTCCCCCCAATACTTTTTTCATTAAACGCAGTTCCTTGTTTAACTCTTTTAGCATTTCTTCAATATGCCTGCGCTTTTCAAGCTGTTCTTTAATTCGGAGTATATTATTTTCATCTTTGCCGATGTAGTCTGTTGTAACTTTTTTGCCGCTGCGATAAGAAAGGTAATAATAAGTGTTTTTACCTTTTTGACGAACGCGTAATGTTCCCTTGGGCAGCGTTAAGAGCTGTTCTTCATAGCTCTCTTTCAAGACATTCATTCGTTTTTCTTCCTGAGCAATCAGGCTTGATACTAACCTCATACTTATCACCATCTTTATTATACCCAACATAAAGCTGACTGTCAAGAAAGATGTTGTACACAGAATCGGTTTCTCCGCATACTAGACTCAAAAAACCCGCATAAACTCCGCTGCAGCATCGTAAAAGAACCGCGCGCCGAAAAAAACAAGCATGCACCCGAGCACGGCGATAATAATCCGGTACGGTTTTTCTTTGATGAACTTCCGCGTTTTTCCCACGACTGTGGAAACAAGCCCGTACCACGCGGTGTCCGCCGCGAGGTGCCCGAAGTAATAAATAACCACGCCCGTATAACCGAAGGAGTAGTAGGCCTGCATGATAAACCCGAGCCCGATGACCGCCCACCACAGCAGAAAATACGGGTTGGCGGCCGAAATGACGATGCCGGAAAGCACCATCCCGCCGCGCTCCGCTTTGCCGCCGCCTGTTTCAACCGTAACCCGGTTTTTGTAAGCATCCACGGCCATTTTAACGCCCATGAGCGCGAGCATGATACCCCCCGCGACGCCGATGACAATCTGCGCGGCAACGGACTTGAGCACCATATCAAACCCGAGGAAAATCAGGGTGACCAGCGCAAGTTCCAGTATCGCGTGCCCGAGCACAATGATAAACCCTGCCCGCGCGCCGTTGGTGAGCGATTTGCGGATGGTGTAAGTCAGCAGGGAGCCCGGCATCATCGCGCCGGACAGCCCCACAACAAACGCGGAGAAAAAAAGTAAAAGCATCGGTTATTGATCTCCTAATCCTTCAGTGCCGGTCGGGAAATTCAGAAAGCATCACATCTCTTAAACCTTAAGACAATATAACGCATAAAGCGGAATACTTTTGATGTTATTTTCAAAGCCGAAATTCTTTGCGGAGACACGAACCGCGTATTCGGGTTTGTATATTGAAATATAGGACTTCAGACTTTTAGAGCGAACATTGTCAGTGGATTTTCCCTCAAGCGGTATAATATTGCCTTGCCGGTCCTGGAAGATAAAATCCAACTCCGCCCTGCCGGGTGAACTCCAATAGTACGGCTTGATGTCGTTGGCAACAAGCGCCTGCATGATATAGTTCTCAGCCAAAGCGCCTTTAAACCCGTCAAAAATGAGCGGACTGTTCATCACAACATTTGCCGCGATGTCGAACTTGGCGCACAGCAGACCGGTATCGACCATGTAAACTTTAAAAGAGTCATTATCAGCGTATGCCGAAAGGGGCATTTTGCCTTCGGTTACCCGAACACATTTATTGATTATTCCGGCGGTTCTCAGCCAGTCGAGCGGCGTTTCATATTCGTAGGCTCTTGCGCCGGATTTAATCACCTTGTACTGGAACTTGCTGTTTTCTTTCGCAAGTTGAGCGGGGACGCTTGCCCATGCCGCCATGACCTTAGTTGTTTCCTGCGGTTTTGCATACTTTGCCATATCCGCAATATATGCGTCATTCAGGGATCGTTGCGCCGAGATCACAAAATTAAAATCCTTTGTTTCGGCATATTCCGAAACAACTCTGGGCATACCGCCGACCACCAAATAGGTTTTGTATAGATCCATCGCGGTGTCATGTAAAGAAAGCGGCGAAAAATCGGCGTAAGCGCTTTCAATCAGCGCGCCAATTGCCTTGTTGCCTGTTGCCCACAAAAACTCCTCAAAATCAAGCGGGTACATGGTTAGCATATCCACCTTGCCCACGGGAAAAGAGTATTGCTCTCGTTTCAGCGCGACACCCAGCAGACTGCCCGCCGCGATGATATGGTAGTCGGGCGCTTTTTCGCAAAAGTATTTCAGCGATGTTAAGGCGCGTTCACAGGCTTGTATTTCATCAAATATGATTAAGGTGTCGCCCTTAAAGATGGATTGCCCGCTTTTGACGGACAATTCCAAAACAATCCGCTCCGGGTCAAGGTCACGGTCAAAAATGGCGTTAACCTCGGCGGAGTCCTCCATATTGAAATAGACGGTGTTTTTGTAGTACTGTTTGCCAAAAGTCAAGGCGGTATATGTTTTGCCAACCTGCCGTGCGCCATAGATTAAAAGGGGCATTCTTCGTGTGCTTTTTTTCCATTCAATCAGTCTTTTTACAATCTTACGTTCCATAAAGTGTACTCACCTCACACTTATTGTACCATAAAATGTAGTTATGTCAACACTTTTTATACCGAATCTGTCGGTGAATCCTTTAGTGCCGGCCAAAAAATACCCGCCTTTTCGCATTCCTCGCCGGCGTTATCTTTGATGAGCACCTCGCCCTCGTGCCCGCCGAGGTCGCAGATGTTCTTTTTGATGCTACCGCACATCATCGCGTTGTCTTTTATCACACAGCCGCGCAGATGTCCGAGCACCATGCCGTAATCCGGGCTTTTGCGCCCCACCCCGCCGTCGTTCATCCCGACGCGGAAGCTGTTGGCGCTGAGCACCATATTCACGCACCGCTGAAGGCGCACATGGCAGTTATTCAGTTCATCCTCCGGCTCTTGTTCCGCAAAATCGCCCGCGCCGCTGCGGTTAAAGATGTTGCCGGTGGCGGTCACCGTGTCGCTCTGCCTGCCCGCATCCGCGGATATCCAAAGGGCCGGTCCGCCGCTGCGGTCAAAGTAGTTGCCGGTCAGGTTAAGGGTGTTGCTGTTGTTAAAGTAAAAACCGGCGAGCCGGTTCCACTCCACCCGGTTGCCCGTGGCGGTCACGGAAGCGGCGACTTTGTCCGCATAGATGCCCGCCCCGCCGTTGCCGGACATCCAGTTGTCCAGTATAAAGCCGTCCCAGCCGTTGATGTACAGCCCGTGCCCGTTGTTAAAGCACAGCTGGCTGTGGCGGATGGAAAAGCACCAGATGTGGTTGAGGTGCACCCCGTCCCCGCTGAAGCTGCCGATACGGCAGTCCTCAATCGTTGGGGTATGCTCAGCGCCGCCGCCGTTGTATACGTCTTGGTTAAGCATTACGCCGTGAATGCCGCTGCCGAGTTTGCCGCCGTTGAGGCACAGCCCTTTGATGGTGCAGCCTGCCGCTTTGGTAATATCCAGCATGCACTTGTGGCTGCCGTCAATCAGCGTCAAAATACTGCTGCCGTCCTGTCCGAAGGACCAGGCATGGGTGCCGGTGATGCTCACGCGCTTTGGCATAACAAGCATCCCGCACAGGTAATTGCCCGGCGGGACAACCACCGCGCCGCTGACTTCACCCGCTTTGTCCAGCGCCTGCTGGATGGCCGCCGTGCAGTCCATTTTACTGTCGCCGACTGCGCCGAAATCCGTGATGTCGAAGGTGTTGGTCAATTTACATCTATCCTTTCTGTAGGGGACGGCACCCCTGACGTCCCGTTGTTCCCACCACCGTTGTAGGGGACGCGTTTTGCGTCCGCTATCTATACCTCTCAGACGCCTGCGGCGCCAGCTCTCCTACCATAGAAGAACCAAGAAAGTTGAGCCCGCGTACTTGCCTCGCCTCGGTGAGGAGAGGTGGCACGCTTTAGCGTGACGGAGAGGTTGATTCCGCGGATGCGCATTGCGCGCCCCTTCATCTTCCGCCGACGCCGCGCTTTTCAGCGTCAGCTACCGTATCTCATAAAATATACAACGAATCACGATATTTCTCAATAAAAAATGATATTAAACTTAAAATCTGCTATAATAAAAATATTATTATGCTTGACTGGGGTGAGTTATACGGCACACGGCAACAAATCCGAGATTGTTCTTTACAAAACAAAAGACAGCGACATTAAGCTTGAAGTGAATATTAAAGACGATTCTGTCTGGCTTAACAGAACTCAAATGGCGGAACTGTTTGACAGAGATGTGAAAACAATCGGCAAACATATAAACAACGCATTGCGTGAAGAACTTGTCGGTATTCCAACTGTCGCAAAATTTGCGACAGTTGGAACTGAAGGCGTTAGGTTGGTTGAAAGAGATATAGAATACTATAACTTTGATGTGATAATCTCCGTTGGTTACAGAGTAAAATCACAGCGTGGAGTCGATTTCCGCCGTTGGGCAAACAGTGTGCTGAAGGATTACATCATCAAAGGACACGCTGTAAATGCCGACCGATTGAAGCAGCTGGGGAAAATAGTAAAAATATTAAAACAAGCGGACAGCAGACTTGATGCCAGGCAAGTGCTCAGTGTAATTGAAAGATATACGACTGCCCTTGATTTGCTCGACGGTTACGATCACCAAAGAATTCAAAAGCCAAAAGGGTCGCAAGCAGTTTATGTTCTAAGCTATGAGGAATGCAAGACCGTCATTAATAACATGAAGTTCAACGCGGAAAGTGATTTGTTCGGCAATGAAAAGGACGACTCATTCAAGGCGAGCATAGGCGCCATTTATCAAACCTTCTCCGGCACCGATATTTACCCGACGCTGGAAGAAAAAGCGGCAAATCTCCTCTATTTCGTTACGAAGAACCATTCGTTCACCGATGGAAACAAAAGAATTGCGGCTACCATGTTTTTGTATTTCCTGGATAAAAATCATGCCCTGGTTGACGAGTATGACAACAAGATAATCGAGGACCATACGCTTGTGGCGCTTACAATAATGATTGCGGAATCCAAACCGGATGAAAAAGAATTGCTCATCAGCTTAATCATGAATTTCATTGTTTCTTAAGTTCTCATCGTCGGTCAACTTAACAGGTTAAATAAAGCCGTAAGAACTGAAAGGTCAGCGCTTGCGGCTTTATTTATATTTTCAGCAGATTGCATCCCTTGTTATAATAATCTCCATTTAAAAGATAGACAAGTCTATCTTTTAAGCCGCTGTCCAAAGGACAGCGGGGGCAGCTTTTGCTGCCGGAAATACCGTTCAATGCTATCTGTCTGCGGCTTCAGCCGCAGCGGCAAGCTTTGCTTGCCGATTAAAATTGTGTCTACAATTTTAATGCAGAATAGTATTATACGCTCTGTGTTCTATGAGACGGCCGAGGCAGTGGTGCGATTAAATCCTCAGTCGCTTGCGAGCGACAGCTCCTTTGAAAAAGGAGCCT
>CAZTCR010000008.1:0-89579 GCA_964612185.1 uncultured Eubacteriales bacterium | reverse complement strand
CCGGGCATGCACACGGCATGCCCGGTTTGTTTGAAGTTGTATCATTGCAATATTTTAAAATCAAATCAAGTAATTTATCTTTAAGACTAAACATTTTGCATTCTTTGTGTTATAATGAACAATTATAAGGGGGATTGCCTTTAAATGAATAAAATAAAAATAGGATTAGAGCGTCTAAAAATGAAGTTTAATAATCGGAACGAGTCACCAATGAATACTGTCAAAAGAAAGAAGCGAAAAACAATCCTTACTGTATTGTTTTCGTTTCTGACAGTATTTGTCTTGACAACTTTTTTCGTAATAATTTATGTAGCCGGGTATATTATTTCCTATACCGGGGGTAAAGCTAAAATTGTATTGGAAGAGTACACAAGAGACCAGAGCAGAACATCCTTTGTTTACGCATACGACAAAACAGGTAATGAAGTTGTTATTGAAAAGCTGCATGGAGAAGAAAACCGCGTCTGGGCAAACCTGGATGAAATATCACCGGATGTTGCCAAGGCCTTTATTTCTCTTGAAGACAAGCGTTTTCGAGAACACGATGGTGTTGACTGGGTGAGATTTATTGGTGTCATTACAAAGTATAATTTTGAACAAGGCGCGTCAACAATAACACAGCAGTTAATAAAGAATCTTACGGGCGAAATAGATGTTACGATTATAAGAAAGTTTAAGGAAATACTTTCTGCCCTTAATCTCGAGAATCATTATTCAAAAGATTTGATTCTCGAAACCTACCTGAACACCGTCGCTTTGGGGAATGGCTGTTACGGGGTTAGAACAGCTTCTGAAAAGTATTTTGGCAAAGACATTGGTGAGCTTAATCTTGCGGAAAGCGCATCGTTAGCTGCCATTACAAAGGCACCTTTTTCTTTTGATCCGCTTTATCATTATGAAAAGAACATGGAAAGACAAAGATATTGCTTAAGCGAAATGCTAGCACAGGGCGTTATTTCTCAAAAAGAGTATGATGAGGCGATAAATTACAAAATTATTTACACGAACAACCCGGATTATATTCCTAAAGAAAACCCGTCAACACCTGTTTTAGAACCGACTGAATATCAGAGTTTTTACATTGATTTTGTTATTGACAATGTTATTTCGGATTTGATGTCAAGGAACGGTATGTCACTTCAGGAAGCAACACGAAAGATTTACTACGGTGGTCTTAAGATTTATGCGGCTGTGGACATTGATGTGCAAAAATCGCTTGAGGATGTGTATTATAACCGGATTACTTTTCCAAAAGAGAGCGACACACCCAATAACCCCGCTGCTCAATCCGCTATGACTGTTATGGATTATGAAGGCAGGGTAGTGGGAATTATCGGCCAAGCCGGCCCCAAAAAAGGCAATAGAGTTTTAAATCGAGCAGCTAATTCTCCAAGACAGCCAGGTTCTACAATAAAACCTCTTGCCACTTATGCGCCGGCTATAGAGATGAACTATGTTAATTGGTCAACAATGATTCTTGATTATGCTTTCCCTTATAAGGGAGTTGGCCTTTGGCCCAAAAATGTTGACAAAACATATGGTTCAAATACATATGTAACCATTCAAAAAGCGATTCAGCTTTCTCTTAATACGGTTGCGGCTAGAGTTAATGTGGATAAAGTTACGCCGGCAAAATCAATGGAATTCCTTCAGGAGAAGTTTCACATTTCAACGCTTGATCCGGTTAATGATCCATTTGCAGCGCCTATGTCTGTTGGAGCGCTTTCAAAAGGAATGACGACGCTTGAATTAGCTGCTGCATATGCCGCATTTGGTAATAGCGGTAAGTATTATAAGCCATACTCTTACTATAAAGTGACTGACAGTGAAGGCAGAGAAGTTCTTCTTGAAAATAAACCTGTTGGTGAGCAGATTTTATCCCCTGATACTGCGGATATTATGTGCGAACTTCTCCAAACCGTTGACACATCATTATTTGGAACTGGAAGTAATGTAAGAAAATTCCAAATCATGACCAAGACAGGTACATCTGAAGACTATAAAGACCGATGGGTATGTGGAGGAACGCCATATTATGTAACATCGGTGTGGTATGGTTATGACAACCCAAGGGATAGTTCAGCCACAAGGTTGCCAGCCGGTAAATTATATCTTGAGGTGCTTGACAGAATCAGCAAAGGGCTTGAACCGAAAGAATTCCCCAAAAGCGGTCTTACTGTTGAAAGAAGTTATTGCACGAGTTCCGGCTTGCTTGCGGGCAGTAACTGCGCATCTACAAAAACCGGTTGGTATAAAATAAGTAACCTACCAGGAGTTTGCACAACCTGTGCATCACAGACGCCTGTTGTTGATAACATTATTGACAGTATTATTGATATACTTACGCCCGATGATTAAACAACAGCTCCTCTACCTGACATAAAATTATTAAATTAGAAATTGGAAGAAGTGACGGTTGTTGAGCAGAACAGTAATAAAAAATGTGAGAATTATCGATTCCGGCTCAGAACTTGACAAAACCGGTGATATATATATCAATGATGAAGGTTTGATATCGGCAGTAGGGGAGAGTATTACCGATGAAGCCGATTTCATCATTGACGCAACCGGCCTGGTTGCTTCACCCGGATTAGTTGATATGCATGTTCACACACGCGACCCCGGTTATACTCACAAGGAAACCATTCTGACAATCGGCGACTGCGCAGCTGCAGGCGGCGTGACTTCTTTGGCTGCAATGCCCAACACAAAGCCAGCTATAGATCATACTGACGCAATCAAATATATCATTGAACGAGCGAAACATTCAAAGGTAAAAATATATCCCGTCGCTGCTATTACCAAAGATCTCAAAGGTTTGGAACTCGTAGATTTCGCGCAGCTTAAAAAGGCCGGCGCCATTGCTTTCTCGGATGACGGTGAACCGGTAGCCAATGCAAAGATGATGGCTCACGCCTTGAAAGAAACTTCTTGGCTCGGAAGCACTGTTCTTGCGCATTGCGAGGATAAGGACCTATCTGCGGCAGGCATTATGAACGAGGGCGCCATATCACAAATGCTTGGAGTCGAAGGGATTCCTTGCTCATCCGAAAGTGTTGGAATAGCAAGAGAAATTGCCCTCGCCAGCGCGCTGAACGCAAGGGTTCACATTTGCCATGTTAGCACGGCTGAAGGCTTGGAATTTATCAGATTTGCCAAGCGTGCAGGGGTTAAGGTCAGCGCGGAAACATGCCCGCATTACTTTTCTTTGAACGAAGAACAATTGCTGCATCAAGACGCTGACTACAGAATGAACCCACCGCTTAGAGCTGAACATGATAAAAGGGCTGTTATCCGGGCGATTATAGACGGTACAATTGATGCAATAGCAACCGATCACGCCCCTCATACTACTAAAGAAAAACTTGATTTTTATATTGCGCCAAACGGTGTTATTGGTCTTGAAACATCCCTGGCTGCGGGAATAACTTATTTGGTTAATACCGGCTACATCAGCCTTTTTAAACTGATTTATATGATGAGTACCGTTCCGGCGCAGATATTGGGCATTGATGCAGGCACTCTGACTATCGGGAGTCCCGCAGATATAGTTGTTTTTAACCCTTCTGAAAGATGGGTTGTCAAGCCAGAGTTGTTTAGAGGTGTTTCGAGCAACTCACCATTTAAGGGTATGGAGTTGTGCGGAAGAGTGAAGTATACTTTTTGTGACGGCAATCTGGTATATCAAGATAAGATATGAGGAGACACAACCATGTCATTTGACAGATTAATCGAAGCGATAGCTGATAAAAAGAACCCGACTGTTGCGGGACTTGACCCGAACTTGGACATTATTCCAAAATTCATTATTGAAGAATCAATTTTCAAGTTCGGTAAAACATTAGAAGCGGCAGCTGATGCCATTTTCGTTTTTAATAAAGCCTTAATTGATTCGCTGCACGATATTGTTCCGGCTATAAAACCTCAATGCGCATACTATGAACTTTATGGATGGCAGGGAATGAAAGCACTATCCCGGACAATCTCATACGCAAAGCAAAAAGGACTGTTCGTTATTACTGATGGTAAGCGCAATGACATCGGATCAACAATGCAGGCATATGCAAACGCGCATCTTGGCACTGTGTGCATTGACGGTGAAGTCATCGAACCGTTCGGTGCGGATGCTTTAACAGTCAATGGATATTTAGGGACGGATGGTATTAAACCGCTGGTTGATCTTTGTATTATGAATGACAAAGGAATATTCGTATTATGCAAAACATCAAATACCTCATCCGGCGATCTTCAGGATAGGTTGATAGACGCTGAACCGGTCTATCGCCTTATGGGAAAACTATGCGAACAATGGGGCGAAGCTTTTGGAAGTAAATACGGCTACTCAGGTGTCGGTGCGGTTGTGGGCGCAACCTATCCGCAGCAGTTAAAAGAACTGCGGGAAAGTATGCCAAAAACTTTTTTTCTGGTACCGGGTTACGGCGCACAGGGGGGACAGGCGGAAGATATAGCCGTTGCTTTTGATAATAGAGGATTAGGTGCTATTGTCAACTCATCGCGGGGTATTATGTGTGCGTACAAACAAGGCAACCACGCGGACAGTCAATTTGCAGCAGCGGCAAGGGCGGAAGCGATTCGTATGCGGGACGAGATTGTTTCTTATTTACCACGAATTTCTCTTGACTGAGGAGGGATATTGTTGAAATCTGTTAAAATGCAAAACGCTTTTCTCGTTTTGGAAGATGGAACCGTATATAACGGATACAGCATGGGCGCCGCGGGTGAGACGATTGGTGAAGTTGTATTCAACACATGTACCGCGTCTTATATTGACCTACTGAGCGACCCTGCATATTATGGTCAAATTGTTGCTCAAACCTATCCGCTTGTGGGTAATCGGGGCATTTCGAACGATGAACAATTGACAACCATCACCGCTAACGGCTATATTGCCAGGGAGTGGTGCGAAACACCATTCGATATTCACAACGGGCTAACACTTGATGAATTTCTTAAGGAAAAGAATATCGTAGGCATAAGCGGACTGGATACAAGACAGCTGACAAGAAAATTAAGAGATAAGGGGTACTTTAAAGGCGCGATTACCTCATCAATTGAAAACATTGACAACCTTATCAGCCGAATAAAAGCATATTCCATACACGGTGCTGTAGCCAATGTCACATCAAAAAGATTTGAAACATTCAATTGTAATCAACCGAAATATAATTTGGTTTTTATTGATTATGGTTTCCATCGAAAAATTGTTAAGCCCTTTTTAGACAGACACTGTAGAATTACGATCGTTCCCGCCTACACAGAACCCGACAAAATCATTAGTTTAAATCCGGATGGTCTGGTTTTTCCGGATGGTCCGGGCGATCCGGATGACGATCCGATTTTAATAGAGAATATATCTACCTTACTACACAGTAAACTTCCTTGCTTTGGATACGGATTAGGTCATCAAATGATGGCACTTGCCGCCGGAGGGAAAATACAAAAAATGGCGAAGGGACATCGCGGATCAAATCAACCTGTGAGGTTGTCCGGTTCTGACAAAGTAATGATAACGACGCAAAATCACGGTTATGATATTTTACCTGGCAGCTTACCGGAAATTGATTCAACAGTTACAATGTATAATGTTAACGATAATTCAATAGAAGGCATCGCGTATCAATCCTTTAATGGAACTTCGACTCAATTTGCTCCGCTTGAAGTAGGCAGTTTTTCAGATTCTGCATGGATTATTGATGATTTCATAAATAAGTTGTCGGAGGCATCAATAAATGTTTAATAAGTATCAAAAAATCCTTATAATCGGTGCCGGCCCGATTGTAATCGGTCAATCCGCAGAGTATGATTACGCTGCTGTACAAGCCTGCGAAGCTTTACGCGAAGAGAATATAAAGGTTGTTGTTGTGAACTCAAATCCGGCATCAATCTCTACGGATGTCGGTGTAGCTGACTCTATTTATATTGAACCGCTTAATATTGATACGATTAAACGAGTTATTCTTATTGAACAGCCCGATGCGATTATTCCGACATTAAGCGGTAATATCGGGTTTGAAATTGCGCTTGAACTTCACCAAAACGGATTTTTAGAAGAAAATGGTGTTAAACTACTGTCGGTTGGCTTTGAAGCCATTCAAGGTTTAAATAAACCGGAAGATTTTAGAACTTTCCTGCTGGGTATTAATGAACCAACTATTACATTCACTGTCGCTGATAATATTGATGATGTTATTTCATTTGCAAGCAATAGCGGACTGCCGGTAACAATAAGGCCTGCTTATGAATCTGATGAAAAAAACAGCAAGATATGTGCTGATAATCAGATACTTTTGGAAACTTCAAACATGCTGCTTGAAGATTCTTATCTTCACCAGGTTTTTGTTGAAAAGAGCATTATCGGTTGGAAAGAAATCAATTATGAGGTTATGCGTGACTGCGTAGGCAATTGTATCAGTGTATCAAACATGGAAAGCATTGATCCCGTAGGAATTCACACAGGTGACAGTATTATCGTGGCACCTGCACAGACGCTTACGGATGAAGAAAGCTTAAAACTTCGTTCAGCTGCGCTCAATATCATTTCAGGATTATCTATTTGCGGTAACTGTGGTATTCAATTTGCCCTGAATCCTGCTACGGGCGAATACGCTGTTATGTCAATAACACCGGGTCTTAGTCGATCTTCTGCTTTGCTTTCGAAAGTCACGGGCTATCCGATAGCGAGGGTTGCGGCAAAACTTGCTATCGGGTATAAACTTTTCGAGATTAAGAATGACATCACGGGTTGCACAACGGCTTGCAACGAACCCGCAATCGATTATTGCGCGGTTAAGTTCCCTAAATGGTCATTTGACAGTTTCGTTCATGCCCAGCGAAAATTGGGACTTGGTATGCAGGCAACCGGCGAAACCGTTTCAATAGGAACCAGTTTTGAATTGGCGTTTATGAAAGCACTAAGATCATCCGGGATGGCATCAACATCACCAAGCTTGCCAAAATTTAGGAGCTTGAGTGATGAAGAGTTGCTTATAACTATTTCCGCTTCCAGCGACGAACGGATATTTGCTGTTTATGAAGCAATAAAAAGGGGAATACCGTTTAACAAAATATTTTCTATCACTTATATAGATAAATGGTTTCTATCAAAACTAAACAATATTGCTGATGTTGAAGCAAAGTTGATAGATGGTATTTGTGATGAAAACTATCGACAAGCAAAGCAAACCGGATTTCTGGACGAGACAATTAGGAATATTACCATTGTAGGGGATCGATTTCACCTTGCCCCAAGTTACAATATGATTGACACTTGCGCTGCTGAATTTGATGCGGTTCATCCTTATTATTATGCCAATTATGACAATGAAGATGAAGCGAATATGGCTATGTATTGTTTTGATGAAACGAAACCAAAGATATTAGTGATAGGCTCCGGTCCTGCAAGTATCGGTCATGCAGGCGAACTGGACTATTGCAATATTCACTGTGTGAAAGCGCTGAAATCAATGGGTTGTTCTACAATAATGCTCAACAACAACTCGAGTTCCGTTTCTACTGACTTCTATCTAACAGATCGTTTATATATAGACCCGGTATCAAAAGAAGACATTGAAAATTTAATCTTTACCGAAAAACCTTATGCTGTTATAGCTCAATTTTCGGCCGGTAATTCATATGAAACATCAAGACTTATTGAAGAACTTAATATTAAACTGCTTGGTCCGGATTCGGAATTGGAGGCGGTTTTAAGGAACCCGGAAAAACTTAGAAGAAGATTAACGGCTTTGAATATTCCCTTTACAACAGAAAAGCATTTCAATGCGACAGGCCTTGAACTTGATGTGATTTGTGACGGTGTTGATTGTCTTATTCCCGGCATTGCCGAACACATAGAAAAATCTGAAATTCACTCCGGTGACTCCATATCCGTTTATCCCAGTTTAACGCTTAATGAAAAAATAAAACAGACAGTTGCTGATTATGCATGTAAAATCGCACTCGGACTTGAAATTAAAGGTATAATTAATATTCAAATGATTTTATATGATAACAGGGTTTATATAACAGGCGTTTCCACAAAGTCATTTCAAAACATCCCTTTCATGTGTAAAGCAACAGGACTGCCAATAATCGAGATTGCAGTAAGAAGTATGCTGGATCAAAAAATCACTGATATGGGTTTTCAACCGGGCGTTTATCCATGTAAAAACCATTTTGCCGTACGGGTTCCTGTTTTTAGTTTTGACAAAATAAGCGGAACTGATACACAACTTAGCGGAGAAATGAAATCAACGGGGGAAGTTCTTGGCATTGCGGACAGTTTTGAGGATGCATTGCTGAAAGGGCTTGTCGCATCAGGCATGAGAATAAGCAGATCCGGCGGCATTCTTGTAACAGTCAGAAATTCCGACAAACAAGAAGCTATTGTTGTTGCTGACAGGTTTTCAC
The DNA here is from genome assembly GCA_964612185.1 of uncultured Eubacteriales bacterium. GTDB lineage: Bacteria > Bacillota > Clostridia > Oscillospirales > Acutalibacteraceae > UBA1447. The sequence goes on along the minus strand of CAZTCR010000008.1, from coordinate 81,152 downwards.
ATCTCGGCTTTAATATTTTTGCCACAGCAGGTACCGCAAAAACACTAAATGCCAACCATGTAGCATCAAACTATGTCAGAAAACTGCATGAGGGCACGCCCAATATTCTCGACCTAATAAACAGCAAAAAAATTGTATATGTTATTTCAACTTCCGAAAAAGCGGAAAATGCAGTCGGTGACGATATTCGAATACGAAGAAAGGCCATTGAAAAGCAAATACCCACATTAACAACAATGGACACTGCAGCAGCGCTTGTTCGCTGCCTTGCGATGAAACGCTCACTTGAAGATATAGCGCTAATTGATATTACAAAGATTTAAGGGGAAATCTATGGCCTGTTTCCAAAACGACTGCTCAATCATTCATATTTTCAGGCACAACGATACTTGTGTTGACATGCTGATCCATTGTCCGGAAATAGTCACGCATGCAAAAGCAGGTCAGTTTTTACACATACTCTGCGGCTGTAAAACGCTAAGGCGTCCAATATCCATCTGTGAGATAAACAAGCAGGAAGAGTCTATCAGAATCGTATTTGATATCAGGGGTGATGGTACAAAATGGCTCTCTGAAAGAAAACAGGGAGAAATACTGAATATACTTGGACCACTTGGCAATGGATTTGATTTAAGCGATGTTAGTAAAACGGTACTTTTTGTCGGCGGAGGCATGGGCGTTCCGCCTTTACTTGAAGCGGCGAAAGCGTTTAACGGAAAAACTGATGCCATTGTCGGCTTCAGATGTTCCCAAAACAAAATTCTGGTTGACGACTTTAAACGCTACTGTGCAGATGTTTATTTAACAAGCGATGACGGCAGCTGCGGCGTTCATGGTTTTGTTACAGATATGCTTCTTAAAAGATTGAAAGAGAAGCGTTATGATGTAATTTATTCTTGCGGACCGAATGCAATGCTTGAAGCGGTCAGCAAAATTGCGCATCAAAATAAAATATCCTGTTTTGTTTCTATGGAAGAACGCATGGGATGCGGGGTAGGCGCTTGCCTCGTATGTGCCTGCAAAGTGCGTGAAGACAAGCATGAAACATATAAACATGTATGCAAGGATGGGCCTGTTTTTAACGCTGAGGAGGTGGTCTGGTAATGGCCGATTTAACCACGGTGATTGCAGGTGTTCGCTTTAAGAATCCTGTAATATCAGCCTCTGGCACATACGGGTTTGGCCAGGAATATAATGAATTGTTCAAGCTTGAAGCTTTAGGTGGAATCGCATGCAAGGGGCTGACCTTGCAAGAACGCGCAGGTAATCCTCCGCCGAGAATAGCCGAAACTCCCTCAGGAATTCTCAACAGCGTTGGCCTTCAAAATCCTGGAGTAGAATACTTTGTTTCAAACACTCTGCCGTGGCTTAAACAGCAAAATACCGTTGTAATTGTGAATATCGCAGGCAGTACGCATAGAGATTACTGCAGTCTTGCAGCGCGATTAAGCGCAACAGATGTTGATATGATTGAATTGAATATATCCTGCCCCAATGTCAAAAAAGGCGGAATATCTTTTGGCACCAGTTGCCGGGGTGTAGATAAAATAACAAAACTTGTTAAAAAGGAATGCAATAAACCCCTTATTGTCAAGTTGTCGCCAAATGTTACCGATATTGGAGAAATTGCCATTGCTGCGGAAGCTGCCGGCGCGGATGCTGTATCACTGATAAACACGATAACCGGTATGAAAATTGATATCAATACACGCCGCCCTATATTGAGAAACAACACAGGAGGGCTTTCCGGCCCTGCTGTTTTACCTGTTGCCATAAGGATGGTATGGCAGGTTGCGTCAAAAGTTAAGATTCCGGTTATTGGGATGGGGGGGATTGCAACTTCGCAGGACGCCATTGAAATGATGCTGGCGGGTGCTTCTGCCATACAAATCGGCACTGCAAATTTTACAGATGCTTTTACGCCGTTAAAGATTATAAATGGGTTGAACGCTTATTTAGATGCGAACTCAATTAGATGTGCCGGTGAAATTGTCGGGAAAGTCGAGTGTTGGCAATGAGAATTATGGCTGTTGATTACGGCGACGCCCGAACCGGTTTAGCCGTTTGTGACAAATTTGAAATGCTCGCATCTCCGTTATGCGTCATTAATCAAGTGAATCAAAAGCTATTGATTCAAGAGATCTTAGAAATATCAAAAAAAGAAGGCGTAGAACTAATCGTTGTCGGATACCCAAAGAATATGGACTCGAGTATCGGCGTTAGAGCGGAGATAAGTATTAAATTTGCTAAATCGCTTGAACTGGCTACCGGCATAAAAGTTGAACTATGGGATGAAAGATTGACAACAGTTTCCGCGCATCACGCCATGAATGATAATAACATCCGCGGAAAAAAAAGAAAAAAGATTATTGACGCGGTTGCTGCTACGATTATTCTTCAGGATTACATATCTTTCAGAAAGCAAGCGGTAAATAGTAATTAGCAAATTATCAATCGGAACAGGAGAAGAGTATGCCTGCAAAATCAAAGAATATTTATGTTTGCAGTCAGTGCGGATTTGAAAGCGTTAAATGGTTTGGATGCTGCCCGGGATGCAATGAATGGAACTGCATGAATGAGGAGTTTAAAACACCACAGGCAAGTCCTGCGAAGCGTTCGTCCAATAAAAACTCTTCCGTGCTGACGCTTGATCAGATTACATCCGATTCATCAGTTCGTTATAAAACCGGCCTTGCAGAACTGGACAGGGTTTTGGGCGGCGGAATCGTTGCCGGATCGCTTATTTTACTTAGCGGTGATCCCGGAATCGGAAAGTCAACAATTTTACTTCAAATTTGTGAAAGCTTAGGGGAAAAGCTGAAGATACTATATGCATCTGGCGAAGAATCGGCGCATCAATTAAAAATAAGAGCTGACAGACTTGGCGTAAAAACAAAGAATCTTTCGTTTATTTGTGAAACAGAGATTCAAGCCATAACAGAATATATTCGCAGTGCAGACATCAATCTCGTTATTGTTGATTCTATACAAACGATGAGTCTGTCAGAGCTAGCCTCCTCTCCGGGCAGTGTAACCCAAGTGAGAGAATCCACCAACATGCTTATGCGGTGCGCGAAAGATTTGAATGTGCCGATCATTATTGTCGGACATGTTAACAAAGACGGAAACATTGCGGGGCCAAAAGTTCTTGAGCACATTGTTGATGCAGTTCTTTATCTTGAAGGCGAAAGGCATTTATCATACAGGATATTACGCGCCGTTAAAAACAGGTTCGGTGCGACAAATGAAATTGGCGTATTTGAGATGCTGGACAGAGGATTAATTGAGGTGCAAAACCCCTCACTGATGCTGATCGCAGGCCGGCCGTTAAATACTGCGGGTACCTGTATTGCATGCGTAATGGAAGGTACCCGCCCTATACTTGCCGAAGTGCAGGGACTTGTTACACCAACAGGATTCGGAACGCCCAGAAGAATGGCTACAGGCTTTGATTACAATAGGATGTCCATGCTGCTTGCTGTGATGGAAAAAAGAGCAGGATATTTCTTTGGTAATATGGATGCATACATCAATATCGTAGGCGGATTAAAACTGGATGAACCGGCAAATGATTTGCCTGCAGTTATCGCACTGATATCGAGCTTAAAAGATATGCCGGTAAGAGACGACGCGCTTGCATTCGGAGAAATCGGTCTTGCCGGAGAACTTCGCTCTGTGAGTAATTGTGAGCAACGGATTAAAGAGGCGGCAAGGCTTGGCTTTAAGTTGTGCGTTTTACCGTATCACAATTTAAAACCTCTTAATAACAGCATTAAAGATAAAATTGAAATTGTTGGGGTTAAAAACATCAGAGAAGCATATGATGCAATCATATAAGAATTACACATTAATTAAAGGCGTTAACTAAGTTGCATTATACAAAGAAAACCTTTATATCGTTGATATAGTAGACTGAATGGCAATACGACAAATACAATTAATACTACAGCAAATAAATGCTGATAATAGAAATTAATATCATATACAACATAAATATTGCGATAATAGCAATATAGGCGAATCCTATTTATGGCTTTAAATACCGAAACTAAAAGAGAAATATAAAGGAGGGGATTTGATTTATCATAAAACTAAATGAACCCATCAAAACAATTCATCATGATAAATAATTTTCTCAGCATATTCAGCTTAAAAGTTTAAATATATTTTATGGCGGCATTGGAAGAAAAATGACTACAATATATAAATCAATTATGTACAATGTAGATAAACATTTAACTGTGCTTAATATCTCACAACAGAGCATAATTCAATTATTGATGAATATTTGCTTTGATGCTCATAACAGATGATTTTCATTAGATCATCATCGGGGGAGCATAATAAATCTACCATGTAAATCAATTGATGCAACTTCGCAAAAGAAATGTTTTGCGAAGTTAAGGGGATTCAAATAACAAAAAGCAGGTAATCCAGTTGAAACGAGAAGATTTTGATCAATTGCCGCAGCTTGTATTGGGTTATATCCTCTATCTTGATGTGGTCAAGAACAAGTCACCGCTTACTGTTAATGAATATGCTTCAGACATCAGAACCTTCTTTAGATATATTTTAAAATCTAGAGGCATTGTTCATGATGAAATACCTTTTGAGGATATCGATATTTCGAAGCTTGATATCACTTTCATGAAAACTATTACACTTAACGACGCTTATACTTTTCTATCTTATTGCAGGTCCGATAGAGATAATAATGCAGCAACGCGTGCGCGTAAAGCGGTTGCAATCAAGCGTTTCTTTCGGTATCTGTCCGTTCAAATGAAACTGATGGATGAAAATCCATTACAAGAACTGGATTCTCCAAAATTGAAAAAATCTCTGCCAAAGTATTTGACACTTGAGCAGAGTTTGGATCTTTTAGGTTGTGTAGATGGTAAAAACAAGGAAAGAGATTATTGCATTATTACTCTTTTTCTTAACTGCGGATTAAGGCTTGCGGAACTTGTCGGGCTTAATTATAATTGCGTTAGAACGGACAATACAATGAAGGTGACCGGCAAGGGCAATAAGGAAAGGATTGTTTATTTGAATGATGCCTGCGTAAAGGCTGTCAGCCGTTATTTGGCTGTAAGACCCGTTGATGGTGTTATTGATAAAAACGCGCTTTTCATCAGTAGAAACATGCGTAGAATTCATCCGAGAACGGTTGAAAACATCGTTAAAAAATTCCTGGATAAATCCGGACTTGGCGGTCAAGGATTCTCCGTTCATAAATTGCGTCATACTGCCGCCACGCTGATGTATCAGCACGGGAATGTTGATATATTGCTTATTAAAGAGATACTTGGTCATGAGAATTTATCAACCACTGAAATATATACACATATTGTGGATTCACAATTAAAAGGTGCCGTGGACAGTAATCCTTTAAGCAGTGTTACTCAGTTTCCCGATAAAAAGGGAAGCGATATTTAGAGGTGCCTATCCCCTGCATTAGTGTATATCAAGAACAATTAGTGCAAAGTATTATACGAATTGTATAAACCGCTTTTCATATCTTTGTGAAGCGGATTTTATATTTTAATTGCCAAGGGCAACCTTAATCATAATAGCGCATTCCAGTCTTTTCTTTTCAATCTCACACGAAACTTTATGTGGGTTCAAAGTGTCACCTTCATAAAGATAATTATTGGCATTGCAGCCGCCGCTGCAGTAAAATCTTGCCCAACAGTTGCCGCAAGATTCCTTTGAGTAAATTGTTGCTTTTGCAAAATATTCTTTTATGCCATTATTAACGCCATCAACGAGAACATTACCCATTTTCCACTCGTCAAGCCCGACAAACTGATGGCATGGATAGATGTCTCCCTCCGGCGTAACGGCTATATACTCATTTCCGCAGCTGCATCCTCTAAGTCTTCTTAGCGCGCAAGGCCCTTGGTCTAAATCCAGCATGAAATGGAAAAAATTTATATGTTGTCCCCTGCTCTTAAGTTCAATTATGCTTTTTGCGAGTGTCTCATATTCACTAAAGATTGACGGCAGTTCATATTCGGTAATGGAATAGGGTTCGCTGCTGGCGGTTACAACAGGTTCAACGGATATTTGGTCAAAACCAAGCTGATAAAGATGTTCGACATCTTTTGAAAAATCCAGGTTGAATCTTGTATATGTGCCCCTGACATAATACTCTTTTCCGGTTCTGCTTTTTATCAGTTCTGTATATTTTGGCAGTATACTGTCATAAGACCCTTTCCCGCCGCAGTCAAATCGAAATGCATCATGAATTTCTTTTCGACCGTCAATGGAAAGAACAATATTCGACATTTCACGATTAATGAAATCAATTACATCTCCATTAAGCAGTAGTCCATTTGTTGTAATCGTAAAGCGAAAATTTTTATTGTGCAGTTTTTCAATATTACGGGCATAAGCTACTATTCGTTTTACACTATCAAAGTTCAGCAACGGTTCACCGCCAAAGAAATCCACTTCAAGATTTTTTCTCCCGGCGGAATGCTTGATTAAAAAATCGATAGCAGCTTTTCCGATATCGAAAGACATAAGTTTCTTACCATGGCCGAAGTTACCTTGCGATGCAAAACAATAGCCGCAGCGTAAATTACAGTCGTGTGCAATGTTCAAGCACATCGATTTAATCGGCGCAGGACCGAGTTTTGAGGCCAATTCTTTATATGTATCGACTGAAAAAAGTACACCCTCAAGATACAGATTGAAAAGCTCATCATATGATTCCGTTATCTCAATCTGGCTAAATTTGCTTTTTAATCCTTGAATAACATATTCCGGGCATACAGCATTTAAAGGCGGCTCAATTAAATCCAGGATACTATATGAACACTCGTCAAGGCTGAATACAGCGCCGCTGTTAACATCCAGTGCAATATAATAACCATTTAGAAAGTATTTGTGCAACATTTGACCTCTCCGTTAAAACAAGGGGCGGAGCAAAAGCCCCGCCCCTTTTGAATGGAATTCTATTTCTCGCATTTTTGGTTTGCTACCGTACAAGATGTTTTACATGCGGATTGACAAGATGCCTGACACTCTCCGCAACCGCCTTTTTCAGCGCTCTTTTTAAGATTAGCTTTGTTGATAATTTTAATATGTTTCATAAAGTCACCCTTTCAATATGATGATCACCACAATATTTTAACATAAGAACAGCCCGGTATCAACCTTTATTTTGTGCCAAAGATTCTGTCCCCCGCATCTCCCAAACCTGGAACAATATAGCCATGGTCATTGAGTTTTTCGTCAAGTGCTGCAATGAATATATCAACATCAGGATGAGCTTTTTCAAGTGCTTGCAGTCCTTCCGGGGCGGCAATGATTCCCATAAACTTAATCGATTTAGGACCGCGTTTCTTTATTTGTGTGATCGCGTCAATTGCTGAACCGCCGGTAGCCAGCATTGGATCGAGCACGATTACCTCCCGTTCACCGACATCAGCAGGAAGTTTGCAATAGTATTCAACGGGCATGAGTGTGTCAGGATCCCTATATAAACCGATATGGCCGACTCTTGCGGATGGCACAAGCGTCAGTACGCCGTCAACCATACCGAGCCCGGCGCGAAGTATCGGCACAAACGCCAGTTTTTTGCCGGAAATCACCCTTGCCTTAACCATAGCAACCGGTGTTTCAATTTCAACCTCCTTCAGCGGCAAATCCCTTGTTGCTTCAAAACACATTAGCATCGAGATTTCACCAACAAGAATCCTAAACTCTTTTGACCCCGTGTTCTTATCTCTTAGTAAAGTAAGTTTGTGCTGGATAAGCGGATGGTTGGTTATTGTTACTCTTCCCATGTTTAACTCCTATCAATATTATTTTCCAATTGGTTAATTTGTAGTATTCTCCTTAGGTGTCTTTCCTCACCGCAAAACTTTGTGTTGAGGAATATACCGACAAGTTCATAAGCCAGTCCGGTACCGATAACCCTGCTGCCAAGGCACAAAACATTGGCATCATTGTGCTCCCTTGTCATCCTTGCAGAATAGCTGTCCGAACAGCAGGCTGCGCGAACGCCCTTAATTTTATTTGCAGCTATTGACATACCCACGCCGGTACCGCAAAAAAGTAAGCCGATATTCCCATAATTCGTTACTACTTTACTTCCAACTACTCCTGCAATCACCGCGAAATCACAAGAATCCGACGAATAGGTTCCGCAATCTTCAAATTTCAAACCTTGTTGTGTCAAGTAGCTCTTCACTGATTCCTTCAGTTCCAAGCCGGCATGGTCCGCTCCGATAAATATCATTTAATATTTCGCCCCTTTTTTAATTCTCTTTCAGCCTGAGGAGCACGCAAATAGATGGGATAGAGTTTTTCAGCCGGAACGAATCCTTGCTCCGCGTGTGATGCTGCACACAAAGCAACGCTTGAAGCACGCTGGTAACGCATGGATAATGGTGCTAACTTTATATCTCGATTATCGTCTGTATATAACTCAGAGAGTATATTTGCGCCATCGCCGGTAAGGATAAGGGGTTCTTTAAAAGCAAAGTTGCTAATCGTTTGAATTAATTCGGCAACTGACATAGCTTTGTCCGGTGTCAGCCTTACAACGCTGTCTATATTGCATCTAAAAAATGCAGTATAGACCTGCTCGCACCGTGCATCCATAACGGCGCATACGATACTGTCAAAACCATAGAGGTTGTATGCGATAGCCTCAAGTGTGGATATGCCGAAGCATTTCAAGTCACCTGGTTGCGCCAGACCTTTGGCGGCGGCTATTCCGATTCTTATGCCGGTATATGAACCGGGACCAATCGATACAGACAAGGAATCGATTGTTGAAAAGTCCGTTTTGGTTATATCGATTACAGTGGAAACCATACGCATCAATGTCTGACTGTGCGTCAGGCCTGAGTTTGAAAACACTTCACAGAGCAAATTGCTGTTATCAACCAAGGCAACGCTGCATGTTTGGGCAGAACTTTCAATTGCAAGCGTTTTCAAACTGATTTACCTCCGTGATAATAATGCGTCTTTCTTCAGAATGAATACCAAGCTCTATTTCAACCCTGATATATTTTGGCGGTAAGGCATTTTCGATGTTCTCACTCCACTCAACGGCAATAACACCTTTCGAGTCTAAATAATCAAAATATGCCGTTGAATTCAAATCCTCCCAAGTATTTACGCGGTACATATCAAAATGATAAAGCGGTATGCTACCGTTATGCTCATGAACAAGTGAAAAAGTTGGGCTGCTGACAAAATCTGTTATGCCTAACCCTTCGGCAAGACCTCTGATAAAAGTGGTTTTACCGGTTCCCATTTCACCGAAAAACGCAACAAAATCTCCGCTCTTTAAACTTTTCCCAAGATTATAGCCTGATTGTTCTGTCTGCGTCGCATTGTTAGATATAACTTCAACCATTTTTCACCAACTTTTAAGATTGATAAAATTATATCACATCAAAGTTGTTATTAAAAGTGTTTTACTTGAAATTGCATAGGTTTGCGTCTATAATTAAGAAAAACGCTGGAGGTCAGTATTTGAACTCTTTAAGCAACGCGCTGAAGACCTTTATAAAAAATACAGATAAGATTCTGCTGGTATTGTGTATGGTTGCTTCCGGTTTCGGTATGCTGATGGTTCACAGCGCAACGATCAGCTCAATTTTGGAATCAAAACCAATTTCAAGAGATACAACGATTATGATTGCCGCCATATCAATTGGGCTGTTCTTGTGTCTTATTATATCGTTAATTGATTATGAGATTATCCTGAAAGTTTGGCCGTTCTTTACCGCTGTATGTCTGATATTAATGTTTCTGTTGTTTTTCATCGGTGTTGGTCCAAGTAACAGGTCGGACGCTAAATCGTGGATACAGATTGCAGGCATTAATTTTCAACCTTCGGAACTGTTAAAAATCGGCTTTATTCTAACATTTTCATTACATCTTGATTCCGTAAAAACCAGTATCAATGAAATGCGGAATGTTTTGCTGCTTGGTTTACACGGCGGTATCCCCATTGTACTTGTCATTGCCACGGGCGATTTAGGTTCTGCGTTGGTTTTTGCCGCAATTTTTATCGGCATGCTTTTTATGGCGGGACTTCATTTGAGATACTTTGCAGCAGGCATAGCGTTTTGCTTGGCTGCATTACCGTTGTTGTGGATTAAATTCTTTTCAGATTTTCAGAAATACAGATTTCTCGCTGTTTATTATGCCCAAGCTTTGCCTGAAAAAGATTTTAAGGCGCTAATATACCAGCAGCAGCAAAGCATTAACGCAATCGGTTCGGGACAATTGCTTGGCAAAGGTCTTTTTAAAGGCACTTTTACACAAAATAACCTGATACCTGTTGACGAAAGCGATATGATCTTTTCCGTTATCGGAGAAGAACTGGGCTTTATTGGTGTTATGGCACTGTTATTAATTCTTTCGTTGATTATCCTTCGCATCGTTAACACGGGACATAAAACAAAGAACAATGCAGGTAGAATCATCTGTTACGGTACTGCTTTAATGATCGGTTCCCAGGCCATTATCAATATTGGTATGTGCTTAAAGCTTTTACCGTGCATAGGCATTACACTGCCGTTTTTCAGCGCCGGCGGTTCTTCAAACCTTTGTGTATATATCGGTATCGGAATTATATTGAGTATTTACAGATCAAACCAGGAAATAAAGCCGGTCAACTTTAGATTGAGTCATATCCGGACGCCTTTTTCAGAAACATAACCCTTAAACAAATGTGAATAAACAGCTTATGGTAATTTTTGCAGTTTTGCGAATTTTGCCATTAATTTTTTTGTACCGGTTTTTTCAAACGCAATTTCAAGCAAGGTGTCATTGCCAACGCGCTGTGCGGATAACAAAACACCTTGACCAAATGTGCTGTGGATTACGGTGTCACCAGCTGTGTAGGATACTGCCGGTTCACTTGTGTCTGAAGGCTTTGAAAAACCACGGTTCGTTCGTTTTGAGCCAGCGCCGGGTGATTGAACAGTCCCTTGATACGGAAATTTAGACGGTGTGTTTTTCTGTTCAATTAGCTCGGGCGGTATTTCGTTAATGAACCTGGATACCGGGTTGCGGGATGTTGAACCATACAACAATCTTGTTCGTGCATTTGTTAAATAAAGTCGTTTTTTAGCTCTCGTAATTGCCACATAAGCAAGTCGGCGTTCTTCTTCCGTATCTGTTTGCGAAAAAGTCGACTGAGCACTCGGGAAAATCCCCTCTTCCAGGCCCGGAATAAAGACAAAAGGAAATTCCAAGCCTTTAGCCGAATGGATGGTCATCATGACAACTGCGTTTGTATCGGTATTATAATTGTCGATATCTGTTATCAAGGCAACATCTTCAAGGAAACCATTCAAATCGGGATTCTCGGTTTCCTCAGAATAGCGAATTAGGTTGTTTGATAGTTCATTCAGGTTCGATACCCGATCGTTAAATGTGGCGGGATCTGTTGCCAAGTGCTCAATATAGCCGGTATTTCTTAGAATAATTTCAAATAATTTGTAAAGTGGTTCATTATTAGCTTCCGTTATTATCTTTTCAAGCATAGCTGAAAAAGCGAGAAGTTTTGAAGATACTCTACTCAAGGCTTGATAATGATCGGATGTTTTAATGACATCGTATAGACTAATCTCAAGCGCGTTTGCAATTTCAAGCGCGGTGTGAATGGTGGAGTCGCCGATTCCCCTTTTGGGTTCATTAATGATTCTGCGTAATCGCGCGTTGTCGGCCGGGTTGTTAACAACAGACAAGTACGCGATTGAATCCCGAATCTCTTTTCTTTCATAGAAACGGTGACCGCCGATTACCCTGTATGGAATACCGCTTCTTACAAAAGCGTTTTCAATAACATTGGACTGGGCGTTCATTCTGTAAAGCACGGCATGCTCACTCCAAGCACTACCTTCTTTAAAACTCTTCAAAATAACATCCGCAATATGCCGCCCTTCCTCCTGTTCATCATAAGCCGTAAATAACGCAATTTGATCACCGGTTCCGTTTTCGGTCCATAGTTTTTTACCTTTACGGTTCTCATTATGCGCTATTACACTGTTAGCGGCATCCAATATGGTTTGTGTTGATCTGTAATTGCGTTCGAGCCTGATTGTCTTGACCTTCTTATATTGTGTTTCAAAATTTAATATGTTTTCAATGGTAGCACCTCTGAAACGGTAGATGCTTTGGTCGTCATCACCAACCACGCAAAGATTCTTATGTAAACTCGCAAGCAAGGATATCAATACATACTGTGCGTAATTTGTGTCCTGATATTCATCAACCATTATATATTTGAACTTTTGCTGATAATCGTTCAGAAGCGATGGGTTGTTTTCAAATAACAACACAGTATTAACAATTATATCATCAAAATCCATTGCATCTGCGGTTTTCAGCATCGTTTGATATTTCGCGTAGGCTTCAGCAATTTTATTTAATTTAATATCGTTGCCTGCATTAACCTTATATTCTTCCGGCGTGATAAGCATGTCCTTTGCTTTACTGATTGCAGACAAAATGGTCTTATGCGATAACATTTTGTCATCTATACCAAGAACCCGTTGACATTCTTTCATCGTTCGCTTGGAGTCATCTGTATCATAAATTGTAAAGTGGCTCTTGTAACCGATTAAATTGGCGTGTCTTCTTAATATTTTCGAGCAGGCGGCATGGAAGGTGCTCGCCCATATATCACCCGCATTTTCGCCCAGCATCGCTTGAAGGCGTTCTTTAAGTTCGTTCGCGGCTTTGTTTGTGAATGTAATGGCAAGAATTTGCCAAGGCATTGCCACTTCAACTCTTAATAGATGTTGGATTGTGCTTAAATCCGGTCCTTCATTATTTAAATATGAACGCAATAAATTGATATCCTTTTCGGTCGGAATGCCATCGATTTTGTATGAATTATAAGCGTTTCCATACTTTATCAAATTAGCAATCCTGTTGATAATAACCGTTGTCTTCCCGCTGCCTGCACCGGCAAGCACTAAAAGCGGTCCTTCAACATGAAAGACCGCTTCAGCCTGAGCCGCATTCATCTTATTAAAATCCTTCTGAATGATCTGTTTGCGCAGAGCAATTAAGTCGTCATTCATCATTATATCGAAATCTCATGCGCCATTTTGTACAAATCCATATCAATGCATTTACTCATGTTCAAGGCTTGATAAATATCAAAGTCAACAATATGATCCTTTTGCATAGCTACTACTCTATTCCCCAGGCCATTCATGAGCAGTTGTACGGCCTTGTAACCCATTTGGCTGGCAACAACCCTGTCCCGTACAGTCGGTGACCCGCCGCGCTGAACATGGCCTAAAACAGTGGCTCTGGTTTCAACTTCTGTTTGCGCTTGAATTCTTGTGGCAAGTTCTTCAACACCGCCGATTCCTTCCGCGACGATAATAATGAAATGCCTTTTACCGGTTTTTTGTGTGCGGCGTATTCGCTCAATAACATGTTCTTCTATGTTGAAAGAGACTTCAGGAATGAGGATAGCTGTTGCACCGACCGCAATGCCTGCGTTTAACGCAAGATAGCCTGCTGTACGACCCATAACTTCGATAACACTGCATCTGTCATGAGATTCGGCTGTGTCCCTGATTCGGTCAACCATTTCCATAATAGTATTAAGACAAGTGTCATAACCGATTGTATAATCGCAGCAGGCAATATCATTGTCAATGGTACCGGGAATTCCAACGCAAGGCAACCCTCTTATTGATAAATCCCTCGCTCCGCGAAAGGAACCGTCCCCCCCGATAACCACAAGTCCCTCAATACCAGTATCATGGCATACTGCGATAGCTTTCTGCATCCCCTCTTCGGTATTGAATTCTTTGCATCTGGCCGAATAAAGTTTTGTGCCGCCTCTGTGTATAATATCGGAAACACTTCGAAGTGACATCTGATCAATTTCGCCCCTGATTAATCCCGCGTATCCCCTTCTGATGCCAAACACATTCATTCCATGTTCGCACCCGGTTCTAACGACTGCCCTAACAGCCGCATTCATCCCAGGCGCGTCTCCACCGCTTGTTAATACACCAATCGTTTTCAATGCGAAGCCTCCCGTAAAATTAGCTTGATAATAAAAAATATAATACACTTTTAAGCTTATATTGTCAAACAAGATTTGAAGACCAAGTTGATATTTTGAAGACATATTTTCGATATATATTTGCTTTACCGATAAACTACATTTTCATTGCCCAATATTCTTTTTAGTTCAGTCAGCATTGATTCACTAACATTTACCCAATCAGTTTCAGGTTGCAAAAGATACTCACTGCTGCTGCAGTAATAATAGTAGAGTGGTGTTTTACCCTCAAATACACATAACACTTTTTTTACCGCATCTATTTCAGCACAATTCAAAGTTGAAAAGCGTAAAAAAAGGGCTTTTCTTTTTTGCCGAGCAGACGGCATAATGTATTCGTTCATCGGTTCGCATGACTTCTTGTTTTGTAAAGTGTTGTTTGTATCGTTATATACTTGCTCGTTGTTGAGGATATTCTTGTTATCTTCATTAACGGGACAAGGCTCTATCATTTCTGCAACAACTTTTACATCCTCATCTTCCCGTATACTTATCCGTCCGTGAATCAACACGATTCTGCCGTTCTGAAGAAGTAATGCATTATCTGTATAAATTTTCGGAAAAACAATAACTTCAACCGAACCAAAAAAATCTTCAACCGACAAGAAAGCCATTGTGTTATTTGATTTTGATATTTTTTTCTTAACCGCCGTTATGATACCAAACAATTTAATTTTAGCGTTGTCACTGAACTTTGAATTTTGCTCTTCTGCCGCACTCATAATATCAATGGTTTTAACCGCATTGATTTTTTCGGAATACGCCTTATATTTCGCCATCGGGTGACCGGAAATATAAATTCCGGTTGTCTCCTTTTCAAAAGCGAGCATTTCCGAGCGGGGCATTTCATCAACCGGCGGCAGGCTTGGTTCCGAACTGCCCGCAATGCTTGATGCAGAATCAAAGAATCCAATTTGCCCGTCGACATTTCTTCTCTTCTCAGACTCAAGGCTGCTCATAATAGCAGGCAGTGCTTGAAGCATTTGTTTGCGGTTTGCCTGAAGGGAATCAAGTGCACCGCATTTAATCAGGCTTTCAATTCCTCGTCGGTTGAATTCTTTGCCGAACATCCTTTTGCAAAAAGAATAAAAAGAAAGAAACGGTCCGTTTTTTTCGCGTTCAAAAATGATTTCCCGAATAAAACCTTTACCAAGATTTTTAATAGCAAGCAAACCGAACAATATCTTACCGTTATCAACCGAGAACAGTTCAATACTGCTGTTTACATCAGGTCCTACCACCGTGATATTAATGCGGCTGCACTCGGCGATATAGAGGGTAATTTTTGATGTGTTATCAAGGACACTGCTAAGAAGCGCGGCCATAAATTCACAAGGATATTTTAATTTCAGCCAAGCGGTCTGATAGGAAATCAGCGCGTATGCAGCTGCGTGTGATTTATTAAAGGCGTACGACGAAAATGAAATCAACTCGTCAAATAATTCATTTGCGTCAGCTTCAGAAATTCCCCTTTTCAAAGCACCTTCGCAGGCAATTGATCCGTTCGTATTCAGACTGCCGAAAATAAACCTTTGTCGTTCCTTTTTCATAACTTCATGTTTTTTCTTACTCATTGCCCTTCTTACGATGTCGGCCTGACCATAGGAATATCCCGCAACCTCCCGAACTATCTGCATCACTTGTTCCTGATACACAACGCATCCGTTCGTAATGTCTAAAATATTTTTTAAGATAGGTATTTTGTATTCAATTTTTTCGGGATGATGTCTGTTTTCAATATATTTTTTGATTGAATCCATGGGCCCCGGCCGGTAAAGTGAAATAACGGCTATTAAGTCTTCAAGATTATCCGGTATCAGTCCTGTGAGTACACTTCTCATGCCTGCGGATTCAAATTGAAAAACGCCTTCTGTCTGTCCTTGCGACAACATATCATATACACTTTTCTCAGAGATGGATATGTTTTCAATTTTAAAACCCGGTTTATTTTCCCGTATCATTTTTTGCGCTCCGGCTATAACGGTCAATGTGCGCAAACCTAAAAAATCCATCTTCAAAAGTCCGAGTTCTTCGATGATACCCATTGGGAACTGGGTAACGACAACTTCATCATTTTTTGCCAAGGGAATATAGGTGTTCACAGGATCTCTTGTTATGACAACGCCTGCGGCATGTGTGGATGCGTGTCGCGGCATCCCCTCCACTTTTCTTGCGGTGTCTATTAAATTCCTAATTTCATCACTTGTTTCATATTGATTACGGAATTCGTCAGATTTTTCCAATGCTTTATCAATTGTCATATCCAGTTCATAGGGTATTTGTTTGGCTACCAGGTCAACGGTTGAATACGGGATACCCATTGCTCTTCCAACATCCCTAACCGCAGCCTTAGCCCCTAATGTGCCAAATGTAATAATTTGCGCCACATGATCTTCACCGTACTTATTAACTACATATTTCAGCACTTCCGGGCGGCGTTCATAACAAAAATCTATGTCAAAATCAGGCATGCTGATTCTTTCAGGGTTAAGAAACCTTTCAAACAGCAAATCGTATTTCATCGGATCGATACCGGTTATACCGATACAATATGCGGCTATACTGCCGGCTCCGGAGCCTCTGCCTGGTCCAACCGGGATGTCGATCGATTTGGCGTAATGAATAAAATCATGTACGATTAAAAAGTAATCAACATAACCCATTTGCCCTATTACACTAATCTCATAGGATAACCGGTCGATGAATTCTTGCGGAGGATGATCACCATACCGCTCAAGGAAGCCTTTTTTGCATAGAGCACTGAAATAGTCAATGGAACTCATATTATCCGGAACATCAAAATGCGGTAATACTGTGTTGCCAAACTCAAAACTTACATTACATTCCTCCGCGATTTGCGCGGTGTTTGCAACCGCTGTTGTACAATGCGGAAAAAGTGAAAGCATTTCTTCTTCGCTTTTTAAATAAAACTCATCCGTACCAAATTCAAGGCCGGTGTTCTCGCCTAAGACATGGTTTGTTTGAATGCAAATCAAAACTTGCTGTACTCTTGAATCTTCTCTGTCAACATAATGCGTGTCGTTTGTTGCTGCCAGAGGTATGCCCGTTTCCTCTGACAATTGAATGAGAAGAGGATTAATTTGCAGTTGTTCACTCAAACCGTGATCTTGAATTTCGATATAGTAGTTGTCTTGACCAAACAGGTTGTTATACCACAAAGCAATCGCCTTTGCCTCTTCATAATCACCTCTTAGCAATGCCCGGGGTACCTCGCCGGCGAGGCAGGCAGACAGTACAATTATTCCTTCATGATATTTTTCCATGAGCTCACGGTCGATACGGGGTTTTACATAAAACCCCGTTGTCCATGATTCGGATATCATCGCAATAAGATTTTTATAGCCGGTGTTGTTTTTGCACAAGAGAATCAGATGATTTCTCTCGCTGTCCAAGTTGTGTGTTTTGTCAAACCTTGTTCGGGCAGCAACATATGCTTCACATCCGATTATTGGCTTAATTCCTTTACTGACTGCATATTTGTAGAAGTCTATAATGCCATACATCGATCCATGGTCGGTAATAGCTATAGCGGTTTGTCCAAGCTCCGCTGCCCTGTCGATCGCACGCGTTATCCGGCAGGCACCGTCTAACAGACTGTATTCCGTATGCAAATGCAGGTGCGTAAAAGACATATTAATACTCCATTTCCTGAGCGATTCTTACAATTCTGCACAATCTATGATTCACACCGGAGCGCGAGATTGGGTTTTTTAACATTGCACCCAAATCAAGTAAACTCTTATCCGGATTATTTTTCCTTAATATAGCAATTTCAATTAATATATTTGGCAATGAGTCCAGTCCGCCATGTGATTCTATATATTCTATTGCGCTGATTTGTACCCTTGATGCTTCAATAGTTCTTGTAATATTAGCAACTTCAAAATTAACTTTGCGATTCACACTATTGCGCATATCCTTTTGCATTTTAATACCCATGAGTTCAAGTGATGAATTTGTCGCGCCCATAATCGTTAGTATATCTTCGATGTTCTCACTGTCTTTAAAGTAAACGATATGGCTGCCGTTTCGTTCAATGTACTTAGGGGATAAATCCATTTCATTTAAAATTAAAATCAAATCATCACAAAGGCGCCGATGCGTGATGACAAACTCAAAATGGTAATTCTTTGTCGGAGATGTTACCGTTCCGCAAGCAAGAAACACCCCTCTTATAAACGCGCCGAAACAACAATCATTTGAAATGTTTGCTCTGTTTATACGCAGCACAAGTTCATTTGATGAATGACCGAAAAACTCAAGTAATTTTAGTCGTTCAGCTGCTGTTTCTATGTTGACCGCAATTTTCTTGCGGGTTTCTGTTTCTGTTTTTGTTTCTGTCTTCATATTTGTAAGTTCCAGAACATTTTGAGCATACAGTAAGGCTATATTATTGTTCTCGGTAAAAAATGATATTGAGCGTGACGAGAATGATCTGCCAAAAAGAACAAGCCCATAGGCTTGCGCTTTTAAGCAGCAGGATGAAAGTATTTGTTCCCTGGCAAGCTCGTTTTTTACGCTTGATGAATAAGTTATACTTGTCACCTATTTCTTTATATCACGATGATTTATGCTCAGCAGTAACCCTTCGCTGCTCAAATGTGACCGGATTAACTCGGCAAAAACAACACTCCTGTGCCGCCCGCCCGTGCAGCCGATCGATATAACAAGTTGGCTTTTTCCTTCCGCACGGTATAAGGGGATCAGATAATCAATTAGATCATAGAGTTTTTCAATAAGTATTTGAGCTTGTTCCCATTTCATCACAAAATCGAAAACTGACCTTTCCATTCCCGTATGTTCTTTCAATGAGTCCTCATAAAAAGGATTTGGCAGACAACGCACATCAAACACGAGATCGGAATCAGTCGGTATACCATACTTGTACCCAAAAGAGATACAGTGTATACTCATTGCTTTTGTTGGATTGTCTAGAAAAATACCCGATACGCGCTCTTTGCATTCGGTTGCGGTTAGGTTGGAGGTGTCAATAATATAATCAGCAATCTGTCTTGCAGGCTGCAATATTATTCGTTCGGCATCGATTGCATCAATGAGTGATCCGTTGAATTCTTCAATCAGCGGATGTTTTCTTCTTGTTTCTTTATATCTTCTAAGCAAAACATCGTTGTCAGCATCAAAAAACAATATTTTAAACTGGCAGTTGATTACCTTCAAGTCAGCGAGAGCATTGAACAAATCCTTGAAGCTTCCGCCAACTCTAATATCTGTTACAACTGCAACTCTTGACCTTACTTCTTTTGAGTCCAGAATCAATTGGACAAAAGTTGGAATTAGTTTCGGCGGCATATTGTCGGCACAAAAAAAGCCGATATCTTCCAAGGCGTCAACGCCACGCGATTTGCCAGCTCCAGAAAGTCCCGTTATTATTACCAGTTCCATTTTATACCCTCCGGCCTTTGGTCATTCGTAAAATCACACAAATACAATTTCCGTTTCCAACAATACTTTATTTTTTTTATATACAGTGTCCTGAATGAACTCGATAAGTTTTTTAACATCGCTTGCCGTTGCTTTCCCTGTATTAACAATGAAACCGGCGTGTTTGAGGCTTACCATTGCTCCGCCGACAGCATATCCCTTCAAACCACATTCCTCAATAAGTATTCCGGCATAAGAATTATGCGGTCTTTTAAAAACACTGCCGGCACTTGGCATATCAAGGGGTTGATTGTTACAACGCTTTTTCATTATTTCAACCATTTTGTTTTCAATCTCAGGCTTACTCCCCTTTTCAAGCCGGAATTTTGCACTTGTTATGCAATGCCCACTATTGGTATAAAAACTTTTCCGATAAGCAAAATCAGCTTTGTTTTCTAAATACACGCCTTCTTCCGACTTCGATGTAATGTGTCGGCATTCAAGCAGAACATCTTTCATCTCGCCGCCGTATGCGCCGGCGTTCATATAAACAGCACCGCCGACACTGCCGGGGATTCCATAAGCGAATTCCAAGCCGCTCAGTTCGTGTTCCAGCGCAACCCTGCAAAGTGATACAAGGCGAAGACCTGCACCGCAATCGATTACCCCTTCATCATCTGCTTTGCAGTAATCAAGCCCAGCTGTGCTGATAACAACACCTTCAAACCCGGTATCAGAAACAAGAAGATTGCTCCCGTTTCCCATAATCAAAAAAGGAAGCTCCATTTGATGAATTAATTGAAGAACAGCTCGCGCTTTTTCTTCGTTGTCCGGCATAACAAGTAGAGATGCCGGTCCGCCGATTTTAAAAGTTGTGTAATTGTTTAATCCGGCATTCTTAATAACCGCACATTCAAGTCCGGAAAGAATACTAAATAATTCATCATAACGGTTCATGGTTTCTCCACATTAGCTTATAATTCAAATTAATAATCTAAAAGCGCTGCACCGATTATACCGGCATCGTTGCCAAGAACAGCAGCACATATCTTCGTTTGTTTCGAGGCATAGATGCTGTATCGTTCGCGCTCTACATGTCTTCTTATGGGATCCAATAGCGATTCGCCCTCGTGACCGATTCCGCCGCCGACACAAATAATTTCCGGTTGCAAAGCGTTAATGATATTAATTATTCCTGTAGAAACATAATAAATGTATTGAGATACTACTTTTTTTGCTGCTTCGTCTCCGTTTCTCATCGCGTCAAACGAAGTCCTGCCGGAAACTTGATCAATATTGTTATTTACTGACTGCCACATACTGCTTTCTTGATCAAGCCGCATCGCATCTTTTGTTTGGGCAATTAACGCAGTTGCGGAAGCATATTTTTCCCAGCACCCTCTTCGACCGCAATTGCATTGTTCGCCATTTACGGAAATCACCATGTGACCCATTTCTCCGGCTGCAAAATTGACGCCGCCGACAATTTTACCATCAATGATTATACCGCTTCCAACACCGGTGCCGAGCGTTATTGCTACAAAATTTGAAACGCCTTTCCCGACACCCGCAACTGCTTCACCCAGAGCGGCGCAATTGGCATCATTATCCAAAAATACCGGTTTGCCGATAAGCGATTCCAGCATTTGTTTTGCGGGTACATTGTTAAAATCAAGATTGTTTGCAAACTCAATATTTCCGTTGATTTTGTTAACGGAGCCGGGGGTTCCGACACCAATAGATAATACATCATCAAAACTTATACCGGCGTCTTTAACCGCCATTTGAACTGCTTTTTCAATATCCGCAAATATTTGGTCAGCAGGGCGGGGTGTGTTCGTTTTCATTTTACCTCTGCCGATTATGTTGAGTTTTTCATCGCAAACACCGACCGCAATATTTGTTCCGCCAAGGTCTACACCGATTCTATACATTGTTTACCTCCAAAATTATGTTCAATATTTAATACTAACTAAAAAGTGTGCCAGGCTTCAAGTTCTTTTTCCTTGGGAACTATCTCATCTGTCATCCCAAGGTTATGCAGCAATTCGCGTGCTGCGTTGTAGCCCATCTTTTTTTGTCTGTTGTTCATTGCCGCGGCTTCAACTATAATCGAAAGATTTCGTCCCGGTTTAACGGGCACAATGACAAGCGGAACTTTAATACCGAGAATATTGGCATACTCGTTATCGATACCCATGCGGTCATAAACTTTTTCGTTATCCCATAGTTCAAGTTGTACAACCATGTCAATTTTTTCAGTCATTTTTACGGCGCCCATGCCAAATATTCTGCGAGCGTTTATTACACCTACGCCTCTGAGTTCAATGAAATGCCTGATATTGTCAGGTGCGGAACCAACGAGCGTTCTTGCAGAAACTCTTCGGATCTCAACGGCGTCATCGGCAATAAGTCTGTGACCTCGCTTGATAAGCTCAAGTGCTGTTTCACTTTTACCGACACCGCTATCGCCAAGAATTAAAACACCTTCTCCGCTCACTTCGACCAAAACACCATGACGGGTTATTCTGTCGGCAAGTTCCACACATAAATAAGCAATTAGGGTTGACATGATACTTGATGTCGTCTCAGAAGTTCTCAATACAGGCACATGAAACTCTTCCGCCAGTTTTAGGATTGTTGCTGAACAGTCAAGGTTCCTTGTTATAATAACCGTGCAGGGTTTCTTATCAAAGAGCCTTTCGAGACTTTCATAGCTTTTCTCTTCTCCAATACTCGCAAGGTATTCCATCTCCGCCAAACCAAGAAATTGTACTCGAGCGGGATCAAAATAGCCTGTGTACCCTGCAAAAATCAAACCGGGACGATTAACATCCTGCGAAATGATATAAATGTCGGCGGTGTTTTTGGGCGCAAAAAGAACTTCAAAGTTATGATCTTCAACTATTTTTGCCAAAGACACCGAATACTTACTTGCCAAATCTTCAACTCCTCAACTAAATACATAAACACATTATAAAGCATGAACAAAAATCTTCCAAGAGTATTTGTATCAAATTGTTAAATATTTAACAGAATCTGGTTATATTTACTCAACGAAACTAAATTGCAACAGATTCAAACCGTGCAATTACAGCAGGCAGTTCTTTCAGGCATGCGGTCGGCGTCAATCCTCGATAAGATGATTTTAGAAGCGCGGCATCACCCGATAGTCCGTGAATATATACACCGGCCTTTGCTGAATCGATAACTGTCATACCCTGAGCGGCAAAAGACGCGATTATTCCCGCTAACAAGTCCCCGCTTCCGCCTGTTGCCATACCGGGGTTGCCTGTTGTATTTAAATAGACACAATGTCCGTTTCCTGCCGCTATTACAGTGTTTGCACCTTTTAAAACCAAGACAACACCATATTGTGCAGCAAATTCTGATGCAATCTTAACACGGTTTTCCTGAATATACTCAACACTTAGCCCCGTTAATCTTGACATTTCACCCGGATGCGGGGTCAAAACAATATTTTTGTTTTTAATGATATCTTTATCGTCACAAATGGCATTAATCCCGTCTGCATCTAAAATAAGCGGACACTCTGCTGCCATTATGGCATTTTTAACTATTTTTATTGTATCACAGTTTAGCCCGAGACCGCACCCGATTAACAAAGCGTTTGATGATTTTATTTTTTTCAGAAGGGAGTTTAATGAAAATGCCGAAAGGGTTCCTTCACGAGTTGTTTCAAGCGGCATCAAAACAGGTTCGGAAAGTTTAGCGGATATTGCCGGATATGCGGATTTAGGGAATGCGACGGTTACTAAACCGGCTCCGCTCAAAACAGCACTCTTAGCGGCAAAAACAGCAGCGCCCGGCATATTCATACTGCCGCAAACACAAAGTAATTGCCCAAAACTGCCTTTATGTGAAGTCAACTCAACCGGTTTGAACGAATGCTTTACATTGTCATCATCTATTGAACATATCAAGTTCGTATCTATAGAAAAATAGGCCTGTTCGGGTATCCCGATGTCGGCAACAACTGACTTTCCACAGTATTGTGATGCAGGTACCAATACATGAACCGGTTTCAAGTCTGAAATGGCAATTGTTAAGTCCGCATGAATACAATTTTCCAATACGGAACCGTTGTTACAGTTTAAGCCACTTGGAATATCGATAGATACTTTTACCGCATGGCTGTGATTAATTTGAATAAACAAGGTCGCTGCCTTTTGATCTGTTATACCAGTAAACCCTGTTCCGAAAATGGCGTCGACAACAATATCCGCATCGTTTATTAAACCATTGGCAATTATTGTGTTATCATCATAACCCACTATATTAATCGGAAGACGGCTGATAGTCTTCATCATTTCAATAGATTCGAAGTCCTTCGGGTTGCCCCACGCAAGTAAAATATTAACAGGGTAACCAGCCTCGTATAGTTTTCTCGCGATAACAAAACCGTCACCACCGTTTTTTCCTCTACCGCAAACAATAACAATACTACTTGGAGCATTATTAGAAAGCAAATAGGTTTCTCTTATGATACGAGCACAGGCAGCCCCGGCATTTTCCATCAGCCGCAGGTAAGTCATCCCGTTTTCAACCGCATTTATTTCGACAATTTTCATTTGTTCAGCAGTAAGTATTCTCAATCAAAACACAGCCTTTCTCTTTCGAATGAACGAACAACGGGCATTTGTAGGATGTATATAATCATTATCGCATTCAATTTGCCTGACTTAACATTATTGTTGTAATGCTGGCAAATTGAGGTCGTTTGCTTATGGTTCACTACCCCCATGTTTAAAACCTGTATTGATTATAACATAGTTGATTTGCATTGCAAACAGAAAGAATGCTAATTTGTTTGCCTAAACACTTGAAATATGTCCGGCTTTATGTTATATAATTAACAATAACGCTAAGATGGAGAGAGTAAACGGTCTGACGCGCTAATCAAAAAGCGCGGCAGTTATGCAAAGAGAGGGCGCATCATGGCTGAAAGTGCGCCTGCATAAAAAACTGTTGAAGTTCACTCCGGAGCGGTGTGCCTGAATCTTCGTTAAGTGTGTAGGGTGCAACGGGAGCCTCCGTTAGCAGGCGAAAGAGTGTTTGCTCTTGTGCTGATTAAGCACCGCAGAAATGCAGGGTGGTATCGCGGAGAATATCTTCGTCCCTCACTTATTAGGGACGGAGATAATTTGTTTTATTCGAAAGGAAGAGGAATATGAAAGAACAGCTTCAACTGATTCAAAAAACAGCCGAAAACGATTTAAAAAGCGTCACAAACAGAGGTGAACTCGAATCGTTTCGCGTTAAGTATCTGGGAAAGAAAGGTGAGCTTACCGCAGTTTTAAAACAAATGGGATCACTTTCCGCGGAAGAACGACCGGTATTTGGACAACTTGCGAATGATGTTCGGGAAAGTATTGAAAAATTGATTACAGACGAACTTGAAAAGATAAAGTCCGTAGAAATTCTCGAGCGAATCGAAAACGAAAAAATAGATGTTACTTTGCCTGGTATTCGTCATAGAATCGGTCACAAACACCCTTTGTCGATTGTACTGGATGAAGTTAAAGAAATATTTCTCGGCCTTGGGTTCAATATTGCTACAGGACCTGAAGTTGAATGGGATTACTACAACTTCGAAGCCTTAAACATGCCCATAAACCATCCGGCAAGAGATACGCAAGACACATTTTACATAACGGATAAAATGCTTTTGCGTACGCAAACATCACCGGTACAAATCAGAGTAATGGAAACCCAGCAGCCACCGATAAGAATTATTGCTCCAGGCAGGGTATACCGCTCAGACGCTGTCGACGCGACACACTCCCCGCTTTTCCATCAAATTGAAGGACTGGTTGTTGACAAAGGCATAACGATGGGACACCTCAAAGGCTGCCTTGATGCTTTCGCAAAACGGCTATACGGTGACAATACAAAAATCCGTCTGCGTCCGCACCATTTTGAATTTACAGAACCTTCCTGTGAAATTGATGTTTCGTGTTTCAGGTGCGGCGGCACCGGCTGCGCGATGTGCAAGGGTGAGGGGTGGATAGAAATATTGGGCGGAGGCATGGTTCATCCAAAGGTTCTCAAGACCGGGGGCATTAATCCGGATGAATACAGCGGCTTTGCTTTTGGGGTGGGTCTCGAACGACTGGTTATGTTCAGGTTTAACATTGATGATATGCGTTTATTATATGAAAACGATTTAAGATTTCTCTGTCAATTTTAGGAGGTGCGATATGAACTTATCAAAAAGATGGTTGAACGATTATGTTTCTCTCGGCGTAACGGATAAGGAGTTTGCAGATTTAATGACGATGAGCGGCTCTAAGGTTGAAGCTGTTAATATTGAAGGTGCCGGTTTGACAAACATCGTTGTCGGTCAGATACTCGAGTTGAAAAAACACGAGGATTCGGATCACCTTTGGGTTTGTATGGTTGATACGGGCAAATCACAAACACATAGTATTGTAACAGGTGCTCAAAATTGTCATGTGAATGATTATGTTCCTGTTGCGTTGGATAATGCAACTATAGCCGGAGGGAAAACAATCAAGACGGGTGCTGTTAGGGGCATTAACAGTGAAGGAATGCTTTGCTCATTAAGTGAACTTGGCTTAACAAAAAACGATTTTCCGTATGCGGTGGAGGACGGAATATTTATTCTCGGTGATGACTGCGAAAGAGTTCCGGGGATGGATATACGGGAATCAATCGGTCTTAATGATACTATAACCGAATTTGAAATCACTTCGAACAGGCCGGACTGTCTTTCCGTCATCGGATTGGCAAGGGAGGCCGCCGCAAGCGTCGGACAGCGATTTGTTGTCCCGGAACCGGAGCATGTTGAAACAAAGGACCGACTTGATGATTTATTATATGTAGAAATAGTTGATGAAGAAAAATGCTACCGCTATGTAGGCGCGGTTGTGAATGATGTGAAAATCGCGCCGTCGCCGCGATGGATGCGCGAAAGGTTAAGAGCCAGCGGCATCAGGCCGATTAACAATATTGTTGATATTACAAATTATGTTATGCTCGAATTCGGTCAGCCTATGCACGCGTTTGATATCAGGTTTCTTGAGGGAAACAAAGTAAATGTACGCTGCGCCGAAAGAAACGAGAGAATTGTTACATTGGATGGTGTGGAAAGAATCCTGGATGAAGATATGCTCGTTGTTGCTGATGCTGTTAAACCGGTAGCCATCGCGGGGATCATGGGCGGAGAATTCAGCGGAATAATGAATGAAACTAAAACAATTGTTTTTGAATCCGCATGTTTTAACGGCGCGAGCGTTCGTATCACTGCTAAAAAACTCGGAATGAGAACTGAATCGTCCGCGCGTTTTGAAAAAGAGCTCGACCCGAATGGATGTTTGCTTTCGCTTGAGCGGGCACTCGAATTAGTAAAGATACTAAACGCTGGTACTGTAATAAACGAGGTTGTCGATTGTAACCGATCGGCAAATACAGCAAGGCTGATAAGCTTTGATTCGGAATGGATAAACCGTTTTATTGGCATCAATCTTTCGTATATAGAGCAGAAAGCTATTTTAGAAAACCTTGACTTTATTGTCAAATCAAATACGGTTACTGTTCCGAGCTACAGAAATGATGTGGAACATCCTGCGGATTTAGCTGAAGAGGTTGCCCGTTTTTACGGTTATGAAAATATTACGAATCTACCGCTGATGGGAGTTGCCAACGGTAAACTAACCGATAAACAGAAATATGAAACGCTCGTCAACACAACAATGCTTGCCTGCGGTTTTTCCGAAATTCAAACTTATTCTTTTGTTGGTTCAAAATGTTTTGATAAAATATGTTTACCGGTACAGTGCGATGAAAGGAACTGTGTGCGCATTTCAAACCCGTTGGGCGAGGACACGGGCATCATGCGAACGACCACCCTGCCGTCGATGCTTGAAGTACTTGCGAGAAACTTCAATTTTCGGAACCCTTCGGCGAAGTTATACGAGATCGCAACAGAATACCTTCCCCTCGGCAATGATAACCTGCCGGAAGAAAAGCAAAAAGTTATATTAGGCATGTACGGCGACGGGGCTAACTTTTTGGCTGCCAAAGGCGTTGTTGAGGAATTGTTGGCTGTAACAGGCATAAAGGATTACAGTGTTGAAGCGGAAACGGGAAAACCGAGTTATCATGCCGGGCGCTGTGCCAGAATATTCAAAGAAAACACGACCTTTGCAATCGTTGGCGAAGTCCATCCGCAAGTAATTGCTAATTTTGATATAACCACAAATATCTATGTGGCGGAAATTGACTTTGAAATGCTTTACGCTAACAGAGAAACAAAAAAAACATATGTGCCGCTGCCCAAATATCCATCGATTGATCGAGATTTGTCTTTTGTTTGTGACAAAAACATTCCCGTTATGAAATTACATGATTTAATAGCAACCGCTATCGGCGATCTTTTAGACAGAATCACACTTTTTGATGTGTACGAAGGCGAACAGATTCCCAAAGGTAAGAAAAGCGTTGCCTTTAGTATTGCGCTCCGTTCAGCGGAAAGAACACTTACCGACCGGGATGCAGACGAAGCGATGACCAGAGCTGTACAATCGCTCAATGCTAAACAAATCTCGTTAAGATCATAACAAATCGTTGTTTTCTTACCTACTTTAGTGTATAATGATGAAATGGAGGTGGATAATTTTGACTGATCCGACGATTGAATTTTCAATAAAAGATGAAAAAGAAGCCGAGATGCTTCGTATTCTGCGTACAGTTTACGATGCACTTGTAGAAAAGAATTATAATCCGGTGAGCCAAATTGTCGGCTATATTCTTTCTGAGGACCCCACCTATATTACAACGCATAACAATGCAAGGAACCTCGTCAGGAAAATTGACAGGGACGAGTTATTGCTTGCCCTTGTAAAAAACTATCTGCAAAAATAAGAGCAATTGATTGGAGTAAAGGATTATGACAGAAAAAAAGAAAGCTGACAGCTTTCTTACATTTAAAGGGAAGCCTTTGGTAAGAAACGAGAACACGATCTACTACGGTAATATGAATGAAGATTATGTTGTCGTACTGCAAGTGACAAGCACTAAGAAAGTAAAAGACCTTGATGTAGCGGACAGAGTCCTCGTTCAGCTTGTTAGTACCGATCCGGATGTCCGTCCCCGTGACAGAATAATCAAAAAGGCTGAAAAGCGCGGTTTATATAATGCAATGGATATCGGCACTGTCTGGCTTGAGAGGGAATTGGATAAATAAGTTTCGATGCAGGTTTGGCACTTGATATAACAGTAAGAGAAACGAGCAGGAGCGTCATAAAGCGCCTCTGCTCATTTTTATCTATTTAATGCCTTGCACTTTCCCGTTAATCTCTTCGCAACGCTTCGATTGGCGGCAATTTTGCAGCTCTACGCGCTGGGTAGATACCGAAAAAGATACCGATAGCACTTGAAAAACCGATTGCAATCGCAACCGTAAAGAATTTAATTCTCATTGGGATATCCATATATGCAGAAACTAAAATAGCGCCGCCTACACCTAAAACAAACCCGACAATTCCCCCTATAACACAAAGAATAATCGATTCTGTTAAAAATTGGAACAAAATAGTTGAAGTTTTCGCCCCCAGGGCTTTTCTGATTCCGATTTCACGCGTTCTTTCTGTTACGGAGACAAGCATAATATTCATAACACCTATCCCCCCAACTACCAGAGAAATGCCGCTGACAGAAGCTATAAACGCTGTAAATATTTTAATAACGCTGTCGAGCAAATCAATAAAGGTGGCCATATTCACAACCGAATAATTCCCGCTTCCTGCGTTGTTGTGCCTAGAATAAAGCACATTCGCCGCAGCATTTCCGGCGCTTTCCAAATTGTTGTCTGTATTGGCCATGAGATAGCACATTTCATAATAGCCTTGGCTGTTCATCAAAGAGTTTACAATGCTGCTGGGTGTAATGATTAGGCATGTCGGCATTGCCGAACCACCCATAAGGCTACTCCCCGATGTGAGCGATGTTGTGCTTGACCCCATCGCGCTGCTTATATCAAATACACCGATTATTTTAAGCCTAACGCTTTTATTATTCAGTGAAAAGTCAATATGTTTACCGATACAATCTTCATAACCATACATGGTGTATGCGCTGAGTGTAGATATTAGTGCTACCGGGCGAATAGCGTCATATTCATCCTGATTAAAAAATCTGCCATATTTAAGAGGCGTATTCATAACCTTTGCAAAGTCAACTGTACCGGACATCGCGATGGCCATGCTTTGTGTTTTTTCCGTTTCTGCGCTACCGATTGAAAAAACAACCGGCGAGATATATGAAACGGTATCAAGATTTTTGATTTCTTTTATGTCTTCATCGGTAATAAATTCGCTGGGGGTCGCGGTAACCGTATTCACATTAATACTGACGGTGTTTGAACCCATATCTCTTATCATACCGACAATATAATCGCGCCCTCCGTTGCCGACAGTCACAATAGCGATTACAGAGGCAACACCGATTATTATACCGAGCATGGTTAGTAATGACCGCATCATGTTGGTACGAATGCTGAAAATCGCTATTCTTATGTTTTCTTTTATATTCAAGCCATGACCTCCGCGAAAACTTTATAGAACAAAATCAGAACAGTGATTTAAGATTTGATAGTTGTGCCCGTGCCGGTGGTTGAGGAAGTGGGTGATTCTGTTGTTTCAATCGACACCTTGTCTCCATCAACCAATGTCATTGGCGGTGCTTTAATGATCACATCACCAACTTCGCAACCTGACAAAATCTGGTATAGCGAACCTGAGAATATGCCGGTCTTGACCTGTGTTCTAACAACCCTTTTGGTTTTAGCGTTGTAAAGAAACACATACGAACCCTCGCTGTCAAACTGAATTGCTTCAGCAGGCACCAGAATCGCATTCTCAGCTTTGTCGACATCAATTGAAATGTCAACATCAAAACCGATAATGACGCCGGAATCCGGGTTCGGTATGGATACCTTTGCTTCCACACCGCTTGAAGAACCGCTCGTTCCGAGAATTGAACTGATATTGATACTACTGCTGGTTGAAGCCACAGGACTGATGTATGTGATTTTTCCGGTAAAAACAGAACCGTTTGGCGCGGTAATTTTTGCTTCCTGATCCATTGAAACTTTTAAAACATCATATTTTCCAAGGACAAATGATGCCGCGAATGGATAATATTCAACAGTCATTCCGGTTGCATTTGGCTTTAAGTATTGTTTGACAATACTCATGATATCAGCACTCCCGGAATTGGACGAGAGCAAATTAATGATTGATGAAAGATCAATATTTGTGTCAATGGCGGAAGCATTCTTATAAATCTGTCCATTGGTAATTTTCACTTCGCGTACAATGCCGTCCTCTTTGGCAATCCATCCGGTTTTTAGGTTTTCAACTGCAGCTATTGTTGCATTCAGGTCTTCGAGCGAAGACTCGTAAAATGATTTTAATGTGCTTTCAAGCGTTCCGCTCGCCTGCGCTTTTGCAATCGTTTGCTTTGCTTTAAGCTGCAGCAGGTCCAACTGAAGCGATGTGAGTTTCGTCTGTTCGGCAGACATTCCGGTAATGGATGACAAATCAAAGCCCGAATTACCATTGCCTTTTAAAAGGTTGATTAGTATGCTGTCACCAAACATAGCTGTTATTTTATCAAGTAGTGATTTTGACGATTCGGACGCGGTTCCGGAATTGTCGGATGATGCTGTTTTGGACTCCAATTCACTTATTTCAGCTTCTCTTGCTTTTATGTCTGCTTCGAGCTGAATTAGGTCGGCTGATGACGATTTGGCTGCGTTTTTAGCGCTTACATATGTTTCATAAGCTGTATTGTAAGCCTTTTGCTTATCATTGATAAGATTGTTCAGTGACGATGTATCAAAAGTTGCCAGTAAATCACCTTTCTTTATTTTATCACCGACACGGAAGTTTACCGTCAGCACCTTTGTCCCGTCCAAAATTGGGAAGATATCCTGATTTGCTGATTCAACCGTTCCGGTTGCGTCAAGCGTTTGTGTGACATCACCGCTGAAAACAGATGTGAGTATGACTTTTGGTGCAGGATCCGGTTTAAACATATAATAAAGTAGCCCTGCAATGAGTGCCAGTGTAATTATAACAAAGGCGCTGGTGAAAACTTTTTTCTTTATGCTCCAACTTTTTAACATAAATATCACTTCTTTCCAAAGATATCAATCATCTGAGTATAATAATTAATACTAAACCAAAAATATTATACAATAAAGGTTATCATGTAAACAAATTATGAATAAGCTGTTATCTGGAGCCGATATCTGTTCTGTAATAAGCGTTTTCAAATTTTATATCGTTAACAGCATGGTATGCTGTTTTTAGTGCTTGTTCTCTTGTATCGCCAACAGCAGTTACGCCAAGAACTCTGCCTCCGTTTGTAACGAATCCGTTCTCTGTTGCTTTCGTACCGGAATGATAGACAGACACACCTTCAAGCTGACCGTTTTCGTTCAACCCGTATATAGGAAGATTTTTTTGATAACTTCCGGGATAGCCGCCAGAAGCAACAATAATGCACGCGCAAGCATTAGCATCCCATTCAATTTGAATTTCCGATAATTTTTCCGAAATAATTGCTTCAACAATGTCAATTAAAGGTGTTTTCAAACGAGGCATGATTACCTGCGTTTCCGGGTCTCCAAATCTTGCATTATATTCGATGACGCGCGGTCCTGAAGGTGTTAACATTAGCCCGAAATACAAACATCCTTTGAAAGGTCTACCTTCTGCATTCATGGCTTTCATCGTTGGTATATAAATGTTATTCAGACAGTATTCTGCTGTTTCCTTATCGTAGTACGGGTTAGGGCTTATTGTTCCCATGCCACCGGTGTTTGGGCCGGTGTTTCCATCAAAAGCCCGCTTATGGTCCATGGATGAAACCATCGGGGCCATTGTTCTGCTATCGGTAAATGCGAGAACGGACACCTCCGGTCCGGTCAAGTATTCTTCTATCACAACTTTATTACCCGAATTTCCGAAAACTTTATCTTTCATAATAGTACTAATAGCTTTGGATGCTTCCTGATAAGATTCTGCTATGACAACACCCTTGCCCAATGCCAACCCATCCGCCTTTATGACGGTTGGATACACATTTTGAACACTAATGAAATTTAACGCGGTTTCAGGATTGTCAAACACCTCATAGGACGCGGTTGGTATGCTATACTTCTTCATTAAATTTTTTGAAAACACTTTACTGCTTTCAATTTCGGCGGCTCTTTTATTTGGGCCGAAAGCCATTATGCCTGCCGACTCCATTGCGTCCACCATACCGGCAGCCAACGGATCGTCCGGCGCAACAAAAACGAGGTCGACACTTTGTTGACGCGCCAGTTCAATCATTCCATTTAAGTCAGATGCGTCAACCGGATAACAACGGGCGTCAAAGGATATGCCGCCGTTACCGGGCGCACAAATAACCTCGTCTACCCTTGAACTTTCCTTGAGTTTTCTTATTAAAGCATGTTCCCGGCCGCCGGAGCCAACCATTAATATTTTCATTTTCAGAATCAGGCAGTTAAATGCCTTGCCTCCCGATTTAGAATACTTGTATGTTTTTAATGTTTAAAGTGCCTCATCCCTGTAAAAATCATAGCAACCCCAGCTTCATCGGCTGCTTTTATACTATCTTCGTCCCTAATCGATCCACCGGGCTGAATAATAGCGGTAATACCAGCCTTTTGGGCAACAGCGATACAATCATCATAAGGAAAAAAGGCGTCACTGCCCATCACGGAATCCAAAGCGTTTTCTTGCGCGTATTTCACTGCAAGTTCGAGTGCTGTAACCCGATTTGTTTGCCCGGGACCTATACCGACTGTACGATTGCCCTTGACAAGGCAAATGCCGTTTGATTTCACATGCTTGACGACGCGCCATGCGAATAGCAACTGTCTCATTTCATCTTCTGTCGGCTTGCGTTTGGTAACGCAAGTCAGTAAATCTTCATTTAGAAGCTCCACATCAAGCTGCTGAACAAGTAAGCCACCTGCCACTTTTTTCATATCTAAGCTGGTAGAAATATTTTTTTCGGCAAGTTTCGGTAAGACCAAAAGTCTTAGATTTTTTTTAACAGTGAGCAATTCGATTGCTTCCGGTGAAAATGAAGGCGCGATTATGATCTCGAGAAATGTTTTTGATAACTCTTCAGCGGTTTCTTTATCCACCTCCCGGTTCAACGCGACAATACCGCCGTAAATTGAGATTTTATCCGCTTCATAAGCATTGAGGTATGCTTCACAAAGAGTCTCCCCTGTACCGATACCGCAAGGATTTGCATGTTTCACAGCAACTGCAACAGGTTCCAACGATCCAAACTCTTTTAAAACATCTAATGCTCCGTTTGTGTCATTAATGTTGTTATACGAAAGTTGTTTGCCGTGTATTTGTACCGCTTTCGAAAGTGTATTTTCCGCCGCACCGATTTCTGTATAAAATGCCGCATTTTGATGCGGATTTTCACCATAACGCATGTCCTGTATCTTTTCGTAGGTAAGCGTCAAATTATCTGGCAAAGTGAAATCAGATCTTTTATTGCGAAGATAATTACAAATAAGCGCGTCATATTGTGCGGTGTGTTCAAAAACGACTCCCGCAAGGCGAAATTTCGTTTTATCACTAATCTTACCGGATTCTTTCAACTCGTAAATGACTGTTTGATAATCCGCTGGGTCAACAATTACGGCTACATCCTGCCAGTTTTTTGCAGCAGCGCGCAGCATCGTCGGTCCACCGATATCAATATTCTCTATTGCTGTTTCGAGTGAAACATTCTCTTTCAAGATAGTTTCTTTAAAGGGATATAGATTGATACAAACGATGTCGATCGGTTCTATACCCAACGCTTTGATTTGCTTCATATGTTCTGGATTGTTTCTCATGGCGAGTATGCCACCGTGAATAGCAGGATGAAGCGTCTTGACCCTGCCGTCAAGACATTCAGGGAAGCCGGTTACATCTGAAACACCTGTGCATGGTATATTTGCTTCGTTAAGAATTTTTGCGGTACCACCTGTTGAAAGTATTTCAAACCCTAAAGAGTACAGTTCACGCGCAAAATTGACAACACCGGTTTTGTCTGAAACGCTGATAATCGCTCTTTTTCCCATTAGTTATTCTCCTTTTCGGTAATATTTCTTACATTATAAATCAAATCGGAAATCAACCCGACCGCCTTTGGCAGAAGCAGCCATTCAGCTTTTTCCATAACCCGCTTTTGCAGTTGTGCAGGCGAATCATTAGTTCTAACTTTAACGGCTTTTTGATATATTATTTTTCCGCCGTCCGGAATCTCATTTACAAAATGAACCGTGGCACCCGTTATTTTAACCCCGCGTTTAAGCGCCTCTTCGTGAACCTTCAAGCCGTAATAGCCTTTGCCGCAAAACGCGGGAATGAGGGATGGATGAACATTGATGATTCTGTCTTTATAGTTCGATAGAACTTTGTCGCCAAGTATGGACATAAAACCCGCTAAAACGACAAGTTCGGCACCGCATTGCTGCAGAACCGAAAGAAGTGCTCTGTCAAAATCATCATTGTTTTTGAATTCTATTCTTTCAACAATTTCACTTTCAATATTAGCATTTTTTGCGCGTTTGAGTGCGTATACACCCGCCCGGCTGCTGATAACTTTAATAATCTTGCCTTTTTTAAGTTCACCGCGTGACTGGGCATCTATCAGGGCTTGCAGATTTGTCCCGTTACCGGAGACAAGTACGGCTATTCTGACAAACTCCTGATTGCTTAGCATATTTGAACGCCCCTCTCCCCTTTCTTTATCTCGCCCACGATCATAGCTTGCTCGCCGCAGCTATTTAAAATATTTACTGTTTCATCCGCTTTTTCCGGCGAGACTGCTATGCACAAACCCAATCCCATATTAAAGGTGTTGTACATCTCTCTTTCCGGTATCTCCTGGCTTTGAATTATGTTGAAAATGGGTTTATGCGGAATCATATTTTTCTGAATAATGGCACAAAGATTTTTCGGAAGCATTCTCGGTATATTCTCGTAAAACCCACCGCCGGTTATATGGGATATGCCGTGAACATCTATTTTTGAAATCAAAGATAGCAGTGATTTAACATATATCCTGGTTGGTGTCAATAACTCTTCACCAAGTGTTTTTCCGCAATCATCCAGATAAAAATTGAGGCGTTCTTCCGATATGCTGAATTTCTTTCTGATGAGCGAAAAACCATTTGAATGTACGCCGGAAGATGCTATACCGATAATCGCGTCACCTTCCGTTACAGCGGCGCAGTCAATAATCCTTGTTTTATCAGCAATCCCCACACAAAAACCGGCAAGGTCATACTCGTCAACGGGATAGAACCCCGGCATTTCTGCCGTTTCTCCGCCAATAAGGGCGCAACCTGCTTGAACACAGCCTTCCGCGACACCTGCGACAATCTCCGCAACCCGTTCAGGATTATTTTTGCCAACAGCAAGGTAATCAAGAAAAAACAATGGTTTTGCCCCGGAACATGCAACATCGTTCGCACACATCGCAACACAGTCAATACCGATTGTATCATGTTTGTTCATTAAAAATGCGATTTTTAATTTTGTACCGACACCGTCTGTTCCAGATACTAAAACAGGCGCAGATATATTTGTTAAATCCGGTTCAAAGAGTCCACCAAAACCCCCAATACCGGATACAACGCCTGCGGTTCTGGTTCTTTCAACATGTTTCTTCATTAACTCAACTGCACGGTAACCCGCTGTTATGTCGACGCCCGCTTCCTTGTAGCTGTTGCTGTAACTGTCCATAGTATCCTCCCCAAAGCGATATGATTAATTTTTATGAAGTTTAACGGCGAATTTGTCACTTGTATTGATTTTTTTGATATTTAACGGGTATTTCCCGGAAAAGCAACCGGTACAAAATGATGTATTAGATTTCAGTGAAAGTTCGTTCAGACTGTCAAGACTGAGGTAACAGAGGGAATCGGCACCTATTTTCTTTGCAACGCTTTCGCAGGATAAATTGTGTGCTAAAAGTTGTGTTCTGGAACTGATATCTGTGCCGAAGTAGCAAGGGTTTAAAAATGGCGGTGAGGAAATCCGCACATGTATTTCTTTTGCTCCCGCAGCCTTGATTAGGTTAACAATGTGTTCGCTGGTTGTACCGCGTACAATAGAATCGTCAATTAGAACAACTTTTTTGTCTGAAAGAACGGGTTTAACCGGGTTTAGTTTGATATGAACAGATTTTTCGCGTTCCAAGCAATTGTTTTGAATAAATGTTCGTCCGATATATCTGTTCTTAATTAATCCGATTTCATATGGGATACCGGATTTCGCGGAATAACCCATTGCGGCATCAATGCCCGAATCCGGAACACCAATCACAACATCGGCTTCAACAGGATGTTCATAGGCAAGCAGCTCACCCGCGCGTAAACGGAAATCATGAACACCCATACCGTCTATTACCGAATCAGGTCTTGAAAAATAGACATGTTCAAAAGCACACAGAGAACTCTTTTGGCCGCAGTGGTTCTGTATACTCTTTATCCCGTCGTTTGTGATAACAACCACTTCACCCGGCAATACATCTCTAATAACATCGCCGCCAATGCATTTGATTGAACAGCTTTCGCTTGCAATAACATAACTATCACTTAATCGTCCAATACATAAAGGTCGGAAACCCTGCGGATCCCTGACAGCAATGAGTTTTTTGGGGCTGAGAACCACAAATGAATAAGCTCCGCATATTTGTTTCATCACTTCGACAATAGCGTCTTCGACAAAATTAGTTTCAAGTCTTTTTCGCGCGATCAAATAGCCGATAAGCTCTGCATCGCTTCCTGTCTGAAAAACCGCTCCGCTGTTGTGGAGTGTGCTTCTTAACTCATTCGCGTTGAGCAAATGACCGTTGTTCGCAATCGCAATTGTACCTCTCGCATAGCGCATTACAATCGGTTGATCATTTTCGGAGTCGGAAGCGTTTTTTTGTGCATATCGGACATGTCCTATGCCCGTTTTACCATTGCTTATGCGGCCTTTACCGGTCATACTGAGCTTTGTTAGATTATCGTCATTAAAGACTTCCGGAACGAGCCCTTCGCCTTTATAAACATGAACGATATCGTTGCCATGGTTGACAGCGATACCACAACTTAATTGTCCCCTGTGCTGCAGCGAATAGAGACCAAGATAGATTTCATGAGCCAGATTATATTCATTATGATTGAAAATACCGAAAACACCGCACTCTTCATGAGGCTTGTCAAACATAAAGATCCTCCGGTCAGACCATACTATCTATTTGTTTTTGTAAGTTGAGATCTTTTTCTTCGACGGACTCTACCATCTTAATTTTCATATCTTTTAGTTTATCCGAAAGCTCGGGGTCGCTTACCGCTAATATTTGCACGGCAAGAATCGCAGCATTATGAGCGCCGTCAATAGCAACTGTAGCAACAGGAACCCCCGAAGGCATTTGAACGGTGGAAAGTAAAGCGTCAAGGCCGTCAAGTGTGGATGACTTAATCGGAATACCAATGACCGGCAATGTCGTATTTGCTGCCAGAAAACCCGCCAGGTGCGCCGCTTTACCTGCTGCGGCAATAATTACACCGAACTCGTTATTTGCTGCATTTTCAGCAAAGTTCAGTGCAATTTTAGGTGTTCTGTGTGCGGATATAACATGGGTTTCAAATACGATATTAAACATATCAAGCGTTTTATAAGCTTCACGCACAACTGAAATATCACTATCGCTGCCCATAATAATTGCAACCTTTTTCATGAAGAACCTCCTTGTTTTGCTATGTTTATTCTATTGCAATTAATACGAAAATACAATAGAAAGCGTTACAATTGACAGATTTCTACGAATAATCATATCACAGCAGACAAGATGCATCATTTTTGTATATGTTTACAAATATATAGCGTGTTAATTCAATCATTTTCAAAATCGCATTATTGACGAGTCCACTTTTCGCAAAGATTGTTGATTTGATCAGCAAATCTTGCCAAATCCTTATTTGCCCTGCCCTTGCTGCTGTGGACAACACTAATCAGCCGTTCACCGGACAAAACCAATCGCTCATATACACTGTTGCGTTTAAGCGTTTTATCTTTTTCCGTTTTTACTAACGGCTGACTGACACCATATTCAATGAATTCATTTTTATATAAATCAAATACGGCTTGTGCTTTTGGCGCAAAGGCATTCAATTCTTTTTCTTCTTTGAGTGTTTCCACAAATAAATCACAAACTGATTGTTCACCGTGTGTAACGAAAACACACGCAGGTTTCAGATTGAAAGAGTCAATCCATTTTAACAGACCGTCTTTGTCAGCGTGTGCGCTCATACCCTCTAACTTGACAATACTTGCTTTAACGCTTATTGTTTCACCAAAAAGTCTGACAACTTTCGCACCTTCGAGCAATGCCCTGCCAAGCGTTCCCTCGGCCTGATAACCTACAAATACGACTGTACTTTCCGGTCTCCATAAGTTATGCTTTAAGTGATGTCTGATTCTGCCGGCATCACACATGCCGCTTGCCGATATAATAACTTTACTGTTGTTGCTAAAGTTGATTGCTTTTGATTCGTCAGCTGTTACAGACAGCTGTAATCCAGGAAAGCGGATTGGATTAGTTCCTTGATTAATTAACGCCATGGCCTCTTGATCGTAGTATCCCTCCACTGTTTTGTTATAAATTCCGGTTGCTTCAATGGCTAACGGGCTATCAACATAAACACTGAATCTATCAAACTCGTCAACAAGGCGTCTCGCATATATTTCACGAATATAATATAGAATTTCCTGCGTTCTGCCTACGGCAAAGGACGGGATGATGACATTCCCGCCTTTATTAAAAGTTGACTTAATTATTGCGGCAAGTCCCGCGGCATAATCCGGTGTGTCTTGATGGTTTCTGTCACCGTAAGTTGATTCCATTACAACATAATCAGCCTCTTCGATATAAGAAGGGTCATTTATCAGCGGTTGGCCGGTATTGCCGATGTCGCCTGAAAAGACTATTTTTTTTGTCATATTGCTTTCGCATATCCACACTTCAAGACTTGCGGAGCCAAGCAGATGTCCGGCATCAGTAAATCGAAGTTTAATCCCCTGTACTATGTCTATTATTGTGTTATAGCCGTAGGTGACAAATTTTTGAAGTATTCGTTCCGCGTCTGCCATGTTATATAAGGGCTCGTAGGGATCTTCGCCTGAACGGTTTCGTTTACGGTTGCGCCATTCCGCTTCAAATTCCTGAATATGCGCGCTGTCCCGCAGCATAATTTGACACAACTGACCTGTTGCGAAAGTTGAAAAAACAGTACCTTTAAAACCGAATTTCGATAAGAGCGGCAATCTGCCGGAATGATCAATATGTGCATGTGTCAGAAATATATAATCCAGTTCAGACGGATTGACAGGCATATCCTGCTGTAAATACTCATCAGGGCCTTGCCGCATACCACAATCAACCAAGATTTTCTTGCCGCAGGCTTCCAAGTAATAACAGCTGCCGGTTACTTCTTGTGCTGCACCTAAAAATGTTAATTTCATATTATTCTACCTCCAATACAATTTGGGTTAAGCAATTGATTAACATTGTGAATTATTGTTAATTTTTTCTTTATGAGCTAAATATCGTTTTTTTCCGTCTTCAAAAGCAGTTATTTGTTCGTCAGTCATTAATAACAACTCAGGTACGATACAGGGTTTTCTGTTTTTATCAATCGCTACATATGTAAAAAAAGCTGTCAACGCAATTATACTTGGCGAATCGTCAGTCAAGTTTTCTACTTTTACCGTTATTTTTACTTCCATGGATGATTTGCCGACAAAAACAAGCTCGGATTCGCATATGACAAGTTGGCCGACAAAAATCGGTTTTAAGAACAACAATTCATCTACACGAACCGTCACAACATTTGTTTTTGCGTGTCTTGTTGCTGCAACTCCCCCGCAGGCGTCCATTAATTTCATAATTTCTCCGCCATGAACAGTACCCGTCGGATTGGCCTGGCTTGGGAGCATCATTTCAGATAAAACAGATCTTGACTGATCTATCGTTTTCATTGCCAATACACCTCATTCTTAGTTTGTAAATGTCTCATACATAGGATTCTTTGTGTGTATTAATGTTGTAATGTTTGAATGACGGATCATAATAAAACGGTTTATGCGGTATCAACTATAGTACCGCCTCCAACAACAACATCTTCATCGTAAAAAACAACTGCTTGACCTCGTGCAATTGCTCTTTGTGGCAAATCAAACTCAATATGAACAGTTCCGTCGCCGGTTTGTTCAACCGTCGACCATTGTTCTTCTTGTTTATATCGCACTTTTGCCTTTAGTCGCAAAGGTTTATTGATATTGTCGTACGCTATCAGATTGATATCTTCAGCGACTAATGATTTTGTATAAAGGTCTGATTCCCCGCCAAGTACAACGGTTTGATTAGAAACATTTTTCTTGCATACATACATCGGATTTGCAGATGAAATACCAAGCCCTTTTCGCTGCCCGATTGTATAGTGCACAATACCCTTATGCTTGCCGATAATATTACCGCTCATGTCGATAAAAGCTCCCGCTGGTGGTACATTGTCTGAATATCCTTCAATAAACCTTGAATAATTTCCATCCTTAACAAAACAAATATCCTGGCTGTCATGCTTTTTAGCATTGCTAAAACCGTTTTCAGCTGCAATTTCACGAACTTGTGCCTTATGTAATGTGCCCAATGGAAATAGCGTCTTTGAAAGTTGATCCTGTGTTAATGAATAAAGAACATAACTCTGGTCTTTTGTTTTATCGGTTGATTTTTTTAATAAATATCTTGCTGCAATTGGCTCATATTCAATAACGGCGTAATGACCTGTAGCCAGATAATCAAATTCAAGTTGCCTAACACGAAGCATAAGTTTTTCAAACTTTATGAATCGGTTACAATCGATACACGGATTTGGTGTATCGCCTGCGCAATATGTTTTGACAAAGCGTTCAATTACTTCGGTTTTGAATGATTCACTGAAATTAAGCAAATAGTGCGGGATACCAAGTTCATACGCAATGCTCCTTGCATCCTCGACATCGTCAAGTGAACAGCAGGTTTTCTCTTTACCAACATTAACATCTTCATTGTCAAAAAGTTTT
Source organism: uncultured Eubacteriales bacterium (assembly GCA_964612185.1). GTDB lineage: Bacteria > Bacillota > Clostridia > Oscillospirales > Acutalibacteraceae > UBA1447. The sequence continues at coordinate 39,491 of CAZTCR010000008.1, read as the reverse complement.
AGCGTAACACCAACTGTTTCGTAACCCTTTTTTTTTAATAAATACGCAGCGACGGAGCTGTCTACTCCGCCGCTCATAGCGATGATAACTTTTTTTTCCATTTCGTTAACCCAGCCTTATCATCTCATTAATACATCTACGGGCACCCTTAATGGTAGTGTCATCCAGTATAATCTCCTCGCCGCCTTCGCCGATTAAGCAATTATAAACATCCATCAAAGTTGTCAGTTTCATGTTCGGACAAAGGAGCTTTTTACTTAAACAGTAGAACTTCTTGCCGGGGCAAGAATACTGCAAATGTTCCGCAATACTCATTTCTGTTCCAATGATGAACTCTTTATTGCCGGAATCTTTTGCATAGTCCATAATTGCTGATGTAGAGCCCACAAAATCAGCGCTCTTCACTACTTCGGGTGTACATTCCGGATGAACAAGCAGCATCGCTTCAGGGTGTTCCTTTCTTGCTGTGTTAACATCCTGCGTATTGACCGCCGCATGTATCGGGCAGCCGCCTTGCAGCAGCTTTATCTTTTTATGAGGTAGTTCATCTGCAACATATTGTCCCAAATTACAGTCAGGTATAAACAAAATGTATTCGTTTTCGATTTTATTAATAATTTTTACAGCTGATGACGATGTTACGCAAACATCACATACCGTTTTCAAATCTGCGGTAGTGTTGATATAAGCGACAACTGTATATTGTGGGTATTGATGCTTGATTGCTTCAATCATCTCTCTATCCATCTGTTCCGCCATCGGACAGCCAGCGGATGGGTTTGCAAGGAAAACTCTTTTTTCAGGCGACAGAATTTTTACTGTTTCCGCCATAAAACGCACACCGCACAGGATAATGTTTTTTTGCGGTGTTTTTTCAGCCAAAATACTAAGCTGATAAGAATCTCCCGTATAATCGGCGATTTCAATTATCGGCTCTGACTGATAGCTATGAGCAAGAATGCACACATCTTTGTCTATTTTTAATTCAAGTATTTTCTTTTGTATGTCATTTATCATTATTCTTCACCATGCAGATTAAGCAAATTGAATCAATCATCCTTGTGTGACTCACAAGAAAGACAGCAACCCGCGCATTTAAATTCAGGACCACTGTATTCGATGCCGTTTTTGTTGTAATAATCGGAAACGGCTGCTTTAACAGCTTCTTCCGCTAAAACGGAGCAATGGATTTTAGCCGGCGGAAGTCCGTCAAGTGCTTCAACGACCGCCTTATTAGTCAATTTTAAGGCTTCCTCAATTGGCTTGCCTTTGATCATTTCTGTTGCGATAGAACTTGTGGCAATCGCCGAAGCACAGCCGAAAGTGTTGAATTTAACATCGACTATGATACCATTTTCAACTTTTATGTAGACCTTCATAATATCGCCGCATTTGGCGTTACCGACCTCACCGACGCCATCGGCATCTTCGATTTTACCTACATTTCTGGGATTTGCAAAGTGGTCCATAACTTTTTCGCTGTATGCCATTAAAAATTGCCTCCTTTTGTAATTCTTTCCCACACAGGGGACATGTCTCTAAGTCTGGAAACGATAACAGGGAGTTCAGTAATAATATATTCGATTTCTTCCGCAGAGTTGTACTCGCTAAGGGATAGCCTGAGAGAACCGTGAGCAACTTCATGCGGCAGTCCTATGGCAAGGAGAACATGGCTCGGGTCAAGTGAACCCGATGTGCACGCGGACCCCGAAGATGCGCAAATTCCTTTCAGATCAAGTGATAATAAAAGCGACTCACCTTCAATTCCCTCAAAACAAAAACTTACATTTCCGGGCAGTCTGAATTGTCTGTGTCCGTTAAGCCTTGAATTGGGTATGGTCAATAATTTATCAATCAGCCTGTCTCTGTTGGCGGTAACCTTTTTTGTGTTTTCGTCCATTTCTGCACAAGCCTTTGTTAAAGCTACAGCCATACCAACGATGGACGCAACATTTTCCGTTCCGGCCCTCTTTCCCCTCTCCTGCGCGCCGCCATGGATAAAGCTTTGCAGCGGAATGCCGCTGCGGCAATATAATGCGCCAATTCCTTTTGGCCCGTGGAACTTGTGTGCTGACAAAGAAAGCATGTCAATATTTTGATCAGCAACATTGATGCGTACATGCCCGACAGCTTGAACCGCATCGGTATGAAACAGAACACCTTTTTCTCTGCAAATTTTTCCGATTTCAGCAATGGGCTGTATTGTGCCGATTTCATTATTGGCATACATAATTGTGACCAACGCAGTATCGTCCCGTATCGTATTTTTCAAATCATCGATTCTTACAATTCCATCGGAATACACATCAAGATAAGTAACTTCAAAACCATCTTTTTCCAATCTTTCCAATGTGTGCAGAACCGCATGATGTTCAAACTTTGTTGAGATAATATGCCGTTTAGATTTTTTAGCGCCAAGCGTTGCAGCGGCAAAAATAGCCCAGTTGTCTGACTCCGAACCACCGGAAGTGAAATATAACTCTTTGGTCTGTGCGCCGATACATGATGCTATTTGATTTCTCGCAGCCATAATCGCCGCTGAAGCATGCTGACCAAAGGAATGAAGACTGGAAGGATTACCATAATTTTCGCTTAAATACGGCATCATTGCCGTTACGGCATCAACGCACATAGCGGTAGTAGCGGCATTGTCAACATATACCCTTTTCATTAATTCATTGCCCCCAAAGTATTATTGAGTCTGATATTGTCTGTTTTGTGCTTAACATGATGACACTTGATGATTGTACTACATTTTTATTGAAAATCAAATCATATAATTGTTTTGACCGCAGTTTTTGTTTCGGCTTAACAAGTCTTTTAAGGTGATTTTGTCTACATAATCATTAATAACTCGATTAAGCCCTTTCCAAAAATCGACGGTTGGGCAGTTGCCGCTGTGTTCGCATTGATTTGGATTTTCTTCGATACAGGTAACAGGTGAGAGGGAACCTTCGGTAACGCGAAGAATAGCACCAACAGTATATTTACCGGGTTCGCTTGTGAGCATATATCCGCCTTGAGAACCTCGAATACTTTTTAAATAACCTGCTTTGCACAACAATGTTACAATGTGTTCGAGATATTTTGTAGAAATATGCTGCCTCTTTGATATATCTTTCAAGGAAACAGCTTCTCCCGGATTATGTTCGGCCAGATCAATCATAAGACGCAGCGCATAACGCCCGCGTGTCGATACTTTCATTCAGTCACCTCCATTACTACTATAATACCATAGGTTAAGTATGATATCAAGAGGCTCATATACAAATCAGTCGCTGTGACACAATATCGGAAAATATTTCCATACTATTGGGTTTGTAAATATAGATGACATCCTGAAACGCTATGCCTCGGGGAGAAATAGACCCAAGCAGGTTTTCGTTTTCCAAAATATTTTCGGGATGAAAAGTGACGTCATCTCTGCCGTCAAATATTGCCGCATAGAATATACCGCTTTCAACAAGATCTTGAAAAAAGTGACTGCCATAAGAGAGTTCCGGCATAAAACCTGCCTCTGTAGATGCAACTTCACAAATAACAGACATATTGCATATTTCGCTGAAATGAACCGGAACACCGAGTGAAGGGGTTGTTGTCCCCCATCTGCCTGGCCCGATAAGCATAACCGTCTTTTTCTTCAAAGCTAAATTGACAGCTCCAATGATCCTTGCAATCTCATACTTGTCTTCTTCTTTCAACTGCAAATATTTGCTTGCGTCAACAAATATAACATAATCAATTTTAAGTCTGATATTCCCACCCATAAAATTCCCCTTTGATGAAAAGAAGCATCTTTTACATTGATTATCGTCAGGCAGTTCAACTAGTCGGCCGAGTCCCCTCGTTTGCAAAGGTCTGCATTGCAGCAGATTAATTTTAAAATCATTTTCGCTTAAAAAATTGCCGGTAAACTCGATATCAACCGGGTATTCATATTCTTTTGATAAAATTGCAAGAATATCTTTCATCAATGTTGGGAATTCGGTATTTGTCAGCATATTTTTAAAGTCGATCATATAAGGCACTGTAATGTTGGAATATCCGAGTTCACGCAGACGGTTTTCTTCCAAATAATCCTTTTGAGCAAATGTGGTAATTGGAACATTTATGCCGTGCTCAACTATATTGTCAAAGGCAACTTCAGACAGTGTGTTTTCTTTTAGCAAAAGAACATCAACATTCTTTTGTGTATACTTTGATTTGTCTTCGAGACTTATCGGCGGATTACGCAGCGGATTGTCAAGACATACGATTTTTGCGTAGTCCCCAACAGTTCTATCAACGGCTCTTGTTCCTAAGCCAAAAACCAAACGAAGCATCCCCGCATTCATATCAACACTGTCATCCCATACATATAAATTTGATGAGTTGCCGACACCGGCGATATGCGGAAAAAACTTGTCTTCATAATAGTTGCCGGATACGCGCTGAATTAGAATTGCCATCTGTTCGTCTTTTTCAAACAACCCCCTGTTCATTCTGTATGCGAGCGCGTCCTCATTCATTGTGCTTGCGTAGACAGTTCTGACAGCGTTTTCTAAAGCAGTATAACGCTCCTCCGGCGAACCCTGGTTTACGCAGAAAACACTTTCATATTTACCCGCAAAAGCGTTGCCGAAATTATCTTCAAGCAATGAGCTGGATCGTACAATAATTGGCGATTGACCAAAATACTCTAACATTTGGATAAACTCTTCAACAACAGCAGATGCAAAATACTCAAACCCTTTTGAAGCATCCAACGGGCAGACTTTAATGAATTCGGTCCTTTCAAGCAAAGGTTTATGTCTTCCGAAACGAACATAAACAATTTTTCTCCGGTCCAAAATTGCTCTATTAATAAACGGATCAATTAATGTTTTATAATTTTTTACTGAGTCAACCTGCCAGACAACATTGTCCCCAAGACGAAGCATATCTATTACTTCATCAAAACTGTCTATTCCGGTACTGACTCTGTTGTTGAAGTGCAAAATATTTCCCCCTATCGCATGTTGAGGTGTTTTATTAATCCCATTCATTCCAAATTTCAGGTTTGTATCCAACGGTAGCCTTTTTCCCGTTGCGCACTATTGGGGTTAGGTATAGGCAAGGATTGTTCATCAGAATTTCAGTTCGAATATCCGGCGAGCCGATTAAATGCAGATTAAGTGTATGATATTCTTTTGTGCTTGAGTCAATCATATTGTTAATGCCGAGCAATGATGAAACATTCTTTAGCTCTCCTTTGCTTAATCCAAAACGAATAATATCAATAAACTGATATTTAATTCGTCTTTCTTTAAAATATCGCTCTGCTTTTTGCGTGTCAAAGCATTTCTTTTTACCATATATCTGAATATTCATTGATAAGAACCCTTTCTATTATCAACAGGTTAATGATTTGCAGGACATATCGTAAAGTTTTTTATACAATCCGGCTTTTTGGTACAGTTCTCTGTGTGAGCCTGATTCCTTGATTTTGCCTTTTTTCATCACATAGATAACATCAGAACCAACGATCGTAGAAATTCTGTGCGCGATAATAATAACCGTATGGTCTTTTGAAATCGCATCGATAGACTTTTGAAGAGCTTTTTCAGTTTCGGTGTCAATGTTGGCTGTTGCCTCATCCAACACAAGAATTGATGGTCTAAAAGCGACAGCACGGGCAAAAGATACGAGTTGCCTTTCACCGGCGGAGAATGTGCATCCCCTCTCTGAAACCGCATGGTCATATCCGTCTTCAAACGAATCAAAGAAATCATCCGCTTGAATGTTATGTATAGTATTCGCAATATCATTATCTGTTATATCTTTATTGTTGAGTCTGATATTAAAACGAATATCGCCGGAAAAGAGAAACACATCCTGCATGACAACGGCAATACAACGCCTCAAATCGCCAAGATTGTACTTCTTGATGTCTATTCCATCGATCAGGATTTGACCCTTTTGTATGTCATAAAAACGGGCTAATAGCGATATGATCGTGCTCTTCCCCGAACCGGTCGCACCGATGAAAGCACACCGCTGCCCCGGCAATACATGAAAGCTGACATCTTTGAGTACAAAATTTTCTTTATTGTACGCGAACCATACATTTTTGAACTCAATATCACCTTTTAATTCGTTGATTTCTAACCCCGAATCAAAATCTTCTAAATAATCCCTCGTATCCATCAAGTCGAATACTCTGTCAGCAGAAATCAGCGAAGACTGAATTCCGGTAAATTGTTCGGCAATCTGCGCAATCGGATTAAACAACTGTTTCAGATAGGATGTGAAAGCAAATATTACGCCAACCTCAATCATGCCGGTTTTAACTTGTGCCGCAAAATTGCCGATTAATAATGCTATCATGACATTTGATATTGCCAGAATCATAGGATTGGAAAGGCTGTTCAAAACAATTTCCCTAATTCCGAGTTTACAATAGGTTTTGCCGAGATCGTGGAATTCATTAAGCTTTTCCTGTTCTCTGGCAAATATTTGGACAACTTTCATACCAATAATGTTCTCAGCTAAAAAAGAGTTGATTTTTGATAGTTGCGCTTTTACTTTTTTGAAATTAGTCCTTGCTAAATGTCTGTATAATATGGTAAAGGTTCCAACAGCCGGTATGGACCACATAGACCAAAAAGCCAGCATTTTATTCATGGAAAACATAGCGATAAGAATTCCCGCAATTAAAAGCGTATCTTTAACTATAACAATAAGTGTGCTTGAATACAAATCTGACAGCGATTCAATGTCGCTGTTAATGCGTGTTAATACTTTGCCGCTCGAGTTTCTATCAAAAAATCCCATGCCGAGGTGTTGAATGTGTGTGAACAGCTTGGACCGTATTTTGTGCATAATTGATTGCCCAAGATAGGTTAGCAGAATTGTTTGCCCATAATTTCCCGCCGCACCTGTGACAATAGTAGCAAGGTAGATAATTCCAAAAATAGCGAGGATGCCGGCATCATATATCCCTTTTATCAGATAATTATCTATAACAGTTTTCATGATATAGGGTTGAAATATTGCAGAAAGGTTAACCATGAATGCCAGCAAAACTGCACAGGCTGTTAACAGCTTATGTGTTTTAAAGTAGGATAAAAGACGGATAATTGTGAACCCGTTTTTCTTGCCGATGAACTCGCTCATGCTGCCATCCACAACAGATTGTTTAATTTTATCTTTACTGCTCATACGCACCATCCCCGGCAGCAAGTACTTCGCCCGCCTGTATTGATTCAACAAGGCTTTTATAAGACCCGTTGCCTGCAAGAAGTTGACGGTGAGTGCCCGCTTCATCAATAGAACCGTTTGCTTTCAGCAATACGATATGATCGGCAAGCGCTGCAGCCGGTATCCTATGCGTGACAATGACTGTTGTGCAGTCTTTGATGATTGTTTTCAGATTTTTTATGATATCCTTTTCTGTTTCCGCATCAACAGCTGACATGCAATCATCAAGCAAGAGAATTTTTGGCTTGGTAACCAATGCTCTGGCAAGCGCGATCCTTTGTTTTTGCCCGCCGGAAAGTGTCATGCCGCGTTCGCCCACAACGGTTTGATAACCGGCAGGAAAATCCAGAATGCTCTCGTGGACAAGAGCCGCTTTCGCAGCTTCGTATACCTGATCATCGGTAACTGATTTGTCATAAAACCTTATGTTTTCAAGTATTGTGTCGGAGAACAGGAAGGTATCCTGCGGTACAAAAGCACAGTTGTTTCTCAACACATTCAAAGGAATAGATGTAATTTCATGCTCATCAATGTATATCATATTTTCTTCGCATTGCCATAGTCTGATGATCAGTTCAAGAATTTTTGATTTACCGCTGCCTGTCGGTCCCATGATCGCAAGCGTGCTGCTTGGAGGGACTTCAAAACTGATGTTACCTAAAATCACATTACCATCCAGAGATAAATCTAAATTCCTAACACTAATTCTGCCGTTAGCTAGTTCCTTAATCGATCGGTCAGATGTTGTATCATCAACTGACGGTTGTGTAAGTAAAATATTATCAAGTCTTTTCATTGAAGTGATTCCGCGCTGCCAGCGATCTACTATTTTCCCAATTTGCCCTATCGGTGCCATTATCAGTGCTAAATAAGTGTTAAACGACACAAATTCGCCAAGTGTTACACTACCCTTTGCAACCATTGCACCGCCTGCTGCAAGAAACACAGAAAAAACAAACCCGAAAGCTAAACTCACAGACGGGTTCATTACAGCAAAAGCGCGAGCGAGTTTTGTTTCTGCCTTTAGCTTTTTATTGCTTAAGATGTTGAAGGCTTCCCCTTCTTTTTCTTCTTGAGAAAAAGCTTTTATAACTCGTATACCGGTTATATTTTCCTGGACTTTGGAGGATATGTTTGAAATTGATTCCTGAACCTTTAAATATCTTTTACCGACCAAAACCCTTGCTTTCATTATGATTAATATCAAAAATGGTATTGGAGCCAAAGCCATCATAGTGAAATAGATGTTAATAGATACGCTCATGTTAATTACAGACATAACGGTTGTAACGACCACATCGATAATTGAAATCATCCCGAAACCAAGCATCATTCGAATCGCCTGGACATCAACTATAGCTCTTGTTATGATATCGCCGGTGTTGTTCATAACATAATAATCTGCAGTTAAACGCTGTAAATGTTCAAACAGTTTTTCACGCAGATAAAATTCAATATATCTGCAAAAGCCGACAATAAGATAGCGCCAAATAAATCTGGCAATAAAAGCTAAAACGGATATAAACGCAAGAACAACGGCAATTTCTTTAACATTCTGCGCTGTGCTAACCGGTGAGCTTAAGGCATCAATGGCGTCCCCGAGTTTTCTTGGTATCAGCGTATTTAAAAAAGTAGCAATAAACACCAAAACAAGCCCCGTCATGTAACGCGGCCAATGTTTTTTGAAATATTGCACAATAATATTACTCGAGCGCAGAAAACAACCTCCATCAAATTGTTAAAAAAATTATAACAAAATCTAATGTCCGTTACAACCTGTGATGCTTGAAATACTTAAAACTGAAAATAATATTACGGCACAGCAATAAAACTGTGCCGTATCAATTGGTTCTGTGAATGCTTTCTGCGACAGCTGCTGACTTACTGCTGCATCAATAGCAATATAATCTGCTGTGCCTGTGCTTCCATCTCAAAAGGAAGCGGTACAACAACGGTATACTCTGACGGGCCCGGCACGGTTATTGCGCTGTATTTTATTTCTAAGTATCCTACTTCATTCGCTTGTTCTCCATGCTGAACATATCTTACACCTGTTAGTGCTGTACCTGGCATATCCCAGTTGTGGAACTCACCTGCAACAAAGGCTGCTCTCTTGGCGAGAATTACTCTTTTTGAGCCTCTATGCAGTTTAGCGGTTCTGTATTTTGTTATCACAAACGCTGCAAATGTTAAAAAGATACCCAGACAACAAAGGATTAATAAGAATATATAGCCGTCTTCAAGAATAAATAAACCAAGCAAGCCAAAAATAATACAAAAGGCAAGCATAATCATCAGCATGGATTTATTCGTTTGCTTAATCTCGTCGATTGTTTTTTCAGCAGTTTGAATGAACTGATCTTCTTTCAGATAAAAATCAAGTATTTTTTGATGGTTAATTACCGATTTGAATTTCATTTGCATTGCGCCATAAACAGCAAAAGTAACGGTTGAAATAATAAGAAAAAATATGCCGAACGCAATGAACGCAAAATAGCCCATATCTTTTGTGAGGTTGTTAAGCACAATCCCGCCGATTATTGCCCCAACCCCAAAGAACATTAATATACCCGCAAAAACAAACGGTTTCTTGTATAGAACTGTTTCTGAATTCAAGTCAACGATCCTCCGGATATAAATATTGCGTCAAATTGAAAACTATTTTAAAAGCGGGCACTTGCATCTTGAACAATGATCGGTATTAATATCGTTCATTGTCAGGCATGCGGCGCACATGATAACGGAATCGTGAGATTTATCATACTTCTCATAATATTGAAATCCTTTGTGATGGCGCAAAAAATCCCCTTCATTATAATAATCATATACTCCTGAAAGGTTAACAAATTTATGCTTTTTAGACCCGCCGTTGCTTTTCTTAATTTTAACAACATAGACATTTTCATGGCGGACCATTGAACTGTCGTCGTTGCTGTCATTGACACGGCGTTTGTATGCCTTTTTTTCAGTGACGACACCGTCCCAGGTTTTATCAAATCCCCTTTTTAGTGTTTGTACGACAGCAATCAGAATGAACATACCGCCAATAGCAAGCCCGTAATACAGAGAGTTTGGAAAATCCACTTCACCGGACATATTGCCGTAAATCGGAAACGCGATTGCGGCAATAACAGCAAGTATGATCGCGAAGATGAGGGACCAGGCCTTTGACTTATTTTTGTAGGATGCAAAAGACGGATCATTAATTTTTTCTGAATACCCTATGAGTGATGAAGTCGGTTGAGGCGTTATTATGGGTTGCGCAATAGATAATGGCGCTCCGCAAGTTCTGCAGAAATTGGTACCTGCTTCTGTTGCGTTTCCGCATTTTTCACAAAACATATGAACAACTCCCCTTCCGGTCAAAAAACTAAGCCGGTGGATCAAAAAAATAATTATATATTCTTTTGTAACCGATTGTAGCAATATATCTTAATGACTTGTAGGTTTCGGTAAATAAGGTATCAATTTTTTAGCAAAGGATGGCATTGGCATTGTTTGGAGCCAAACTTTGCCGGGACCGGTTAGCGTAGTAAGAAATAAACCCTCACCACCAAATAGAATATTCTTGAACCCTTTTATCATCTCCGCTTGGTATATAACGGTTTCCTCAAAAGCTGCAACATTACCGGTGTCAACTTTAATTCTTTCTCCCGGCGCCAATATTCTTTCGATACAGCTGCCATCTATTTCAATAAATACTTTACCTGCGCCAGACAACCTCTGTAGTATAAAACCTTCGCCTCCAAACAAACCGGATGTTATACTCTTATTAACATATGCGCTTAAAGTAACGGAAGGCTGCGCACAAAGGAAGGCAGTTTTCTGTGCGATAATGTTCACACCCGCGATATCAATGTCGACGATGCTGCCGGGGTAAGTGCTCGCGACAACAATTTCCTGCTCCGGCGCATTTGAAGTGTAAGTAGCCATAAAGAGGGATTCACCGGATACCATTCTCCCTAAACCTTTCAGAAGCCCTCCCTGCATATTGGTTGCCATCGTAATACCGCTGTCCATCCAAGCGAGACCGCCGGACTGTGTGAAGACGCTTTCGCCAGGATTTAGCTTAATTGATACTGCTGGAAGGTTATCGCCGAATATTTTGTATTCCAACGGCACTAATTGATATACTGGTCGTTGTACAGGCGGCGGAGGAGGTGCTGAAGGAGCATTGTAAACCGGCTCTTTGTACTGCGGCAAAGGTGAAGGGGGTACGGGTTCGTATACCGGTGTTTGAACCGGCGGTACTGTTGCGCTTGCGTTTCCGCTTGAATCCGGAATAAATGCCGGTGACGCTGGGGCCGATTGGGGACTTACCGCAGCTCTGCCGCAAGTCGGGCAAAATTTTGCTCCGGGTGATAAGGGGGTACCGCATCCTGCGCAGAAATTGTTTGCCATATGAATCATACCTTTCATCATTTGTAATAGAGTTATCTATCAATTTAGGTGCTCAAGCAAAAATTAATGTTAATCGGCATCTTTTGGTGTTACTTTCACTTCGGTCGGAACAGTGCCGACAAAGACGAACTCTCCGTTTTCAATCGTTAAGCTTTCCACATCAATCTTCAGATCCAACTCGTTAAACAGATCGGTAAAATATGAAACAAAAGTCGCAATATTCTTATCTGTTAGATATTTTTCCGGAACGGTGTAAATGCTTGAAGTTGCTTTTGTCGGAGGGCTGCCAATAGTATTGTTTTTTACAGAAAACTTGCCTTCTAAATAAATATTCAGTTTTTCAGGTAGTTTAATGGGAATTTTGTCAGCCAGGCTATGAAATATATCCCGGATTATATTCCGGAGATTTAGCGAGGAACTGAACTTGATTGATTTGTCCGGTTCGATTTTTACCTGCGTATCGGTAAGCCAAAAATAAGGCGGCGCAATTTCGTTTAATACAGCCGTAGCTTCCTCTTGTGTAACCCGCACAGTCTTTTTTTGATAATTCGAAAACTCCCAATTGTAATTTTTATAGTCAAGTTTTTTTATTTTGACAGCTTTTTTTCCGCTTTCACTTATATATCCGGTAGCCGTTTCACTGCCGTTGAGAATTTCGGTGTTGTCATATTTGGTTCCGTCCCCAAAATCCGCTTTAATGCTAACGCCAACATCTTTCATAACCCTGTTGAAATCCTTTTGGGTGTAACGGACGCCTAAATCTTTCGGCCCGAACCATATTGCAGGCCCTACCGTTAGTATTACGCCGGCAATTGCCAAAACAAGCACCGAAAGAAATATCCACATCCCCAAATGTCTCTTCTTTTGTTTTACAATGGGTGATGATGGAACATAAGCCAGCGGGGGTTTATTTGCAATAGGAGGTTGGTTGTAAATTGGTGGTGCTGGCGGAGGAGGTATTGGCGTTTGTTGGGTTTGATATGCCGGTTGATACGAACTTCCGGTATCTGTTTCCGACTTTATACCGCAGTTCTGGCAAAAAGCACTGCCTGGGGTAACTTCAACTCCACAGTTTTGACAAAACATGTTGAACAACTCCTTCATATATTAATTATGAATTACCTGAACACTTTATATTTTGCCGGATATAATATCATGTAATTCGATATTTCTTCAATCTATATCGCACATGTACTTTTCGATATCGGTTACTTTCATCAAGAGTCGTGAAATTCAGTTGTAATATGCGCAGCATCACAAAAAGGTTTATTCTTTGACTGACCGCATCGGCAAAGCGTTACTCTGTTTCGCACCTCATAAACCAATCCGTCCGCAGACTCTATTGGAATACCCCCTCTAACCCAAATAGGTCCGCCGCACTGATTTTCCGGGTCCTGTATAATAACAATAGACTTTTCATATTCGGGCTCAATTTCATTTTCTGTAAATTTATCTTTAACGACAAGCCTGCCGGCCGGACAATCACAAGCCGCTCTGATAGCCTCAACCTTGTATACCGGATCGTCAGAATCCTCGGTCAGCGACCAGGCATCTCCGGCCGGTCTATGACAAAAACGGGCAAAGGCGCATAAGTTTTCTTGATCATACAAAATAAAATCGGAGCCGTTATATTGTTTTGCGCAATCCATAAACTTTTCCTTTGAAGCAACCTCCGCGCCATCAAAACCGATGAATGCATGGAAGCCGTCACAAAACGGCATATTTTTTGAATGTCCGCAACGGCACAATGCGTATGTTTCTGCCTGCGGCAGTTCTCTGCCATTTGCATACGCGTAATTGGCGTTTTCAAATACAATTAATTTTTCCTCAATGGGAACATTGCCGGTAACAATATATGGCCCGTTCTTAATTATTTTTATTTTGCATTCTGACATAAATTCATCCGCTTTCTCTTAATCCCAACATGGTACTTCATGTCCAAGATATAACTGCTATATTAAAGAAAAGACATCAAATAACCGTAGCCTTTTTGTTCCATTTCTTCCTTCGGTATAAACAATAACGATGCACTGTTTATGCAATATCTAAGTCCGCCTTTATCCTTTGGTCCGTCTTCAAACACATGGCCTAAATGAGCATCTCCGGTTTTACTGCGTACTTCCGTGCGCTTCATGCCAAATGTACGATCCGTAATTTTCAAAATCAGATCATTGCTGATTGGTTTTGAAAAACTCGGCCATCCGCAACCGGAATCAAATTTATCGTTTGAAATAAAAAGCGGTTCTCCGGTCGTAATGTCAATATAAATACCCTGTCTATGATTATCAAAGTATTCATTTTGGAAAGGAGGCTCCGTTTGGTTGTTTTGTGTTACATTATATTGCCGGTCAGATAGTACCGCTTTCAATTCTTTCCTCGACAATTTCTTGAATATTTTCGATTTTACTGCTGTTTCTTTTGCTTTTTTAATCTTATCATTTCCGATATGGCAATACCCATTCGGATTCTTTAAAAGGTATTTTTGATGATATTCTTCAGCAGGCGAATAATTAATAAGAGGCAGAACTTCAATCGCAATCGGTTTGGTATTCTTCATGCTCAAATCTTGAATTGAGCGATCTATAATATCCTTGTCTTGTATATCAGTATAATAAATCCCGGTTCTGTATTGTGTGCCCCTGTCGCCTCCTTGCCGGTTAACCGCTGTCGGGTCAATCGCATCATAATAGAGCGTCAATATTAGTTCCAACCCGATTACGATCGGGTTATATATAATTTTTACTGTTTCGGCATGACCCGTGCCGCGGTAGCAAACATCTTCATAAGATGGATTATTTGTTTTACCGTTCGCATACCCCACTTGTGTTTCAAGTATTCCGTTAATATCCCAAAAGTAGCGTTCAAGACCCCAAAAACAGCCGCCTGCAAGATATAGTTCTTTTGAAAAAAGGTTGTTTGGTTTCATTTTATATTGCCTCTATCGTTTCCCGCGATTTTTAAAGGGGGCATTTGCCCAGTTGCAGAGTGTAATACCCCGGTCTTCAATTATTTGCAGCAAATCGCCGCTTTTTAAGAGTTTTAATTCGTATTCTCTTTTTTGCCATTCATCATTCGCATTGCTTTCAATCGGATAGGACGGGTGTAGAAAAATCTCGGTAATTCCGTGATTGATAGTATTCAATTCGTCTATGTAATAATCTCTCAAGCTCTCATAGTTTCGTATATTTTTAATTCTATACGGGTTTGAAAACATGTCATCCGGTAGGCAAACACCAAAGTGTTCAGCTGTTTTTAATACTAATTTATGTGCCAAGATCAGTAACGCAGGTGCTTTTCTGCCGAATTGCCTTGCTAAAAATGCCGGGCTTTTGGGAAAACGGAACGGCAGGTCGTATTTTTTGCAAAAACGAAAAGCATTAACAAAAAACAGACGACCGTTTATCCCATACAGCGTACCGCAATGATTGTCCGCATGGTCCGGTTTACAACCATTGTCCAGCATAAACCGGTATTGCGCTTCAAGTTCCTTTGTAACATCCTTGCTTTTTGTCTTAAAAGCGAGTTCTTTCATATTGAAACGCAAGCCTTTATCATCGCTGAGCGATTTTGCGCCGCTGTTGCTTTGCCAGCGATTGTTATTGTCATCCGAATTAATGGTTAAATGAATGCCGCTTGCAAGATTATTGGCTGACGCAAGGTTTACGGCTTGTTTTGAAAATGGGGCTACGGTCAGCAGCGATGACGAGGTGATCAGCCTCTGTTCAAAAAGTTCGAGAATTGCTTTGTTGGTGCTTTCATTTAAGCCAAAATCATCGGCATTTATGATCAAATATCTTGTGTTTGTAACATTCAATTTATTCTATCTCCCAATAATAAAAGACATAAATACTTCAATTTTAATTATATCACCTTTAAACCGCTTCGTAAACAAATAATTCTATTGGTTAAAGTTCGGCAGATACATACCCATAGTTTTTAAAACCGATTGTATTTTATTGACATTTATGTCTTTGGGCTTGGTTCCTTTTTTTGCGCATAGCGCGGCAGATACGCCTGCTGCCTGTCCGGTTATATAGCAGCCGGGCATAACTCTGATGGAGGATTGCATCGCGCGGTCGGTTGAAACACAACGGCCTGCTGTTAAAAGATTGTCTACACCTTGCGGCACTAAAATTCTATAAGGCACGCCGTAGCTTTCACCTTTTTTATATCGATAGCCGGTATGATCATTCATAAACGCATTGAAACTTTCTATTGTATTATCGCTGGCATGAATATCAACAGGATAACAGTAGTGTCCTATTTCATCTTCAAAAATCGCTTTATTGATAAAATCCTTTAAAACAAGCCTGTATTGACCTCTCACACGCCTGGTCTCGCGGATACCAAGCATTGCTCCGGTTGCAACCAATTCCATATTTTCATATCCGCTCAAATACTCTTTATAGTACTTTTCATATTGATCATATAGTCTGCGACTATAGACTAAAGCCTGAGTTAAAGACCGGTCATCCGTTCCGTCAACGCCGAATGTGTGTCCAATGTTACCCCCGCCGATGTTTTCCGAAATCTTCCACATACCCGGTAAATGTAAATCAGGATTTTCAAAAACTTTGTCTCTAATTGCTTCTTCTAAGTTCCTTTTGTCGGAGCCGGTTTTCTTCGTCCAGTCAATACCTGTCCACAAACTGCATAGTGTACCTGCCATCATATTGCCGTTATAATCGCCCTTATCGCAAGGTACACCGGCCATATAGCAAAGATCGGCATCACCGGTACAGTCAATATATATCTTTGCGCGCACAGCAAACAGCCCGCTTTTTCCGGTCAAAACACAATACTCTATTAAATTACCGTCGGTAACCACATCCGTCAACTGAACACCAAGCGTAAACGATGCTCCCGATTGTATCATCATCTCCTCGTAAGCCCGCTTAAGCGCCTCAAGTTTTATTGCGTTTGTATCGCTTTCTTTGTACGCCGTTCCGCCAAGTTGATGCATACGGTCCAAAAATTCCTTCCCGAGTCCCGCCGCAAGAAAGTTTTCGCCGTCGCCAAACTGCATAAACGCAGGTACCATACCGGAGGTACCTTGCCCGCCCAGACAATACTGTGCCTCAGCAAGATAAACATCAGCTCCCTGGCGTGCCGCGGCTATGGCTGCGGCACAACCGGAAGGTCCTCCGCCTGCAATGAATATATCAACATCATACCTGATTTCAAGTTTTTTCGAGTATAAAAGACTTCCCAATTTATGCTCCTTCAATAATTCAATAACATATTTTATTCGAATTAGCGAAAATATAGACCCGACAATCATCTTTCTTGACTTGATATAATATTTGGTATAAAATCATTTTGATCCTTAAAGCTTATAGATTTAATGAACATTTCAATTGATGAAAATAAATATAAAAGTAGTTCTGCTGAAAAGGAGCTTAACCATGATACTGACGGTAACACTCAATCCTGCGGTTGACAAGTCGTATTATATCCCGGAATTAATACCGGATGAGGTCATACGCGTAGATAAAATAACTCAGACAGCCGGCGGAAAAGGAATCAATGTTGCCAAAATAGCAAAACTGTTGGGGAATGATGTTGTTGCAACCGGCTTTTTGGGCGGCAACAGTGGCAAATATGTTCATGAGTTTCTTAAAAAATCAGGTATTTGCTCGTGCTTTATTAAATCACGCGCCGCAACAAGAACTTGTGTGAATGTAAATGATATGAAAAATAAGCAGCAGACTGTTCTTTTGGAACCGGGTTCGTTTGTAAGCCACTATTTGCAGGAGAAGTTTATTAGTCACTATAAAAATCTTTTAAAAGACTGCAAGGCGGTTGTTTTGGGCGGCAGTTTGCCGGATGGTATTGATAAAATACTATTTTATCCGCGCCTTATATCCCTTGCTAAAAAAGAAGGGAAAATTGTTGTGTTGGACACAAGCGGTGATACGCTCAGAGCAGGTATTGACGCCTGTCCAACCATTATCAAACCTAACAGAGAAGAAATCAGCGGTTATCTTGGGAGAAAAATTGAAACAATTGAAGAAACAGTCGCCGCGGCAAAAGAGATTCATGCCAAGGGGACTGAGATGGTAATTGTGTCGCTTGGAAAAGACGGTGCGGTGTTTGTTATGAAAGATAAGGTTTACAGGGGAACTACCCCGAAAATTAAAGTTGTTAATACGGTCGGTTGCGGTGATTCACTTGTGGCAGGGTTTTTAACCGGACTTGAAAAGAATTACAATATTATTGACACCATTAAGCTCGCTATGGCTGTTTCTACAGCCAACGCATTAAGCGATGAAATTGGCTATTTTGACCCTAAAGTACTGGAGGATCTTCTTTTAAAAGTAGATGCTTTTGAAATTGAATAACTTTGATTTCTTGTTATTATAATCATATTTGCTATTTAGCGCGCACCTATCGATCGGAGGCGCGCGCTTTTTATATTTGACCGCTTTCGTACATGCTCATAAATGACAGTATTTCTGCCTCTGTTTTTATACCTGTTGAAGCTCCTTTTGCCATGACACAGTGTGTACCTACAGCATTCCCAAACCTACCGCATTCTTTCAAGCTTTTCCCTTTTATTACTGCTGTCAAAAAACCTGCACAAAAAGAGTCACCGGCACCGGTTGTATCAACCGGTTTGATCCTGTCAAAAGTAGGAATTTTATATTTTTCGCCTTTCTGAGTTTTAATGAAACAGCCATCTTTACCCAGTTTAATCACAACGGTCTCGGGTCCCATAGCAAGAAAAGTATCTGCAATCTCTTCCGGTTCGGTTTTTCCCGACAATTCAACCGCTTCTTCATAGCTCGGCAAGAAATAATCCAGATAGGGCAAAGATGATGTCATCACCTTCATCCAGCGTCCGGTTGAATCCCATGCTGTATCCAGTGCTGTAATTTTACCAAGTTCTTTACACTTTTTCAAAAACTTTGCGCACTCATCACCGTCAAATTTTGCCATTAACATTATCCCGGCAACGAATACCAGCGTTGCTTTTTCAACGATAGAATAGTTGATATCGCGCTCGATGAGTGTAGCGTTTTCTCCCTGACAGTGGATAAAGGAACGCTCGCCATCTTCGGTGACAATTACCAACGAAGCTGAAGTTGCGCCGTTGTCATTGACAATTAACCCGTCGGTGATCACTCTATTCTCGATAAAAGAACGCATCATAAAGTTGCCAAAACCATCATTTCCGATTTTACCGATAATGGCAGCTCTAATACCGATTTTTGCCATATCAATTGCCGCGCTGGCTGCGCAGCCACCCGTATACAACGACAGCGTGTCAACAAGTTCCAGCTTTCCTTTAGATGGAATGATCCGAACCGGTTTTGCGATAGCGTCTGCTACAATTACCCCGACACACGCGATATCAATCAATTGATTCACCTCAAATTTATTTTATATGCTTGAGCAGTCATTAGTAGTTTATGTAAGTCAATTTTATCTTTCAAGAGTTGATAATAAGACTTTAGATAATAATTATCCCCTTGCAGATTACACAATTCGGTTAGAATTGTGTCGAGGTTGCCTTTTCGTAATCTATCGGCTAAAGCTTTGCTGCCGGTGTCGTCCTTCTTCCCATCAAACAGCAGCCCTGCTGCAATGCCAACCGGTATAAATATTGGTAAAATACCTTGCTCTTCGCATAATCGTATAGCGCCTGCAAAACGGTCATTTGCCGACAGTTTTCTTGCTGTATCTTTTCCAACACGCTGTATCGTGTCCCCCAGCGCTCTGTTGGCGAATCTAACGATGAGGTCATCTATATGTTCATGGATACTTTCGAGGGAAACCGTAAACTTCTTTGACAATGCTGAAGCGGATTCGCTCATTGCACTTCTGACAATTGAATGAATGTACGGATTATCTATTGCCTGCCAAATATATTTATAACCCAACAAATGCCCAAGGTATGCAGTCATTGCATGACCCATGTTGTGGATAAACAGTTTGCGTTCAATATAGAACGCAAAAGGTGTAAACGGGATTAAATGGGCCATTTCAGGTATATCGCCTTTGAAAGCACACTGATCAACCGGCAAATCGCAGTAACTTTCAACATAAACTCTCAACGGATTGTCTCTTTTCTGCGCTTCGGTCATTACCGGCACCATTCTGCCGACAGATGCCTCAACCAAACCGACTTGCTCATCAAATATCCTTTTTTCATCAGAACCTAAGTGTTCGGATATCAACTTATAGAGCAGCTTATCTGCATCGATCAGGTTTTCACATATAATTATATTAAGCGGATTATTGTTCGAACCTTCTACCCTTTTCCTGAATCCGGCAACGATATTGGGTACAATACGCGGCAGCACATTAACGCCAACAGCCGTTGCCATTAAATCACAATTTGCAATTGCCTCAGCAACGGAATCGGTATCAGACGCGTTTATACAATCTACATTTTTTACCCATACTTCTGTGTTGCTCAAATTATCAACTATATTTATGGGATACCGTTTTTCATTATTAAGGCTGTTAATTATCTCTTTATCAACATCAATAAAGCGCACCCAATAACCGGCTTCGGAAAATAGTTGCCCTATGAATCCCCTGCCAATATTACCGGCGCCATACTGCAGAAAGGTTTTCATTAGTCTACCTCGGGTGCTCTTGTTATATTTTCATCAGTAAAAATATCGCCTTCATCATAGCTGCTTGTAGAAAATTCGGATACAACAGCACCGCCCGGTCCGGATTTGAACCAGTGTTTCGTGTCCGGTCTAAGCGTATATTGCTGGCCTTCCTTGAGAATAATTTCATGATAGACAGTATACTTGCCGTTTGGCGGATCAACAGCTCTTTTTAGAGTCGGTTCGCCGTCAACATATAAATAGACAATACCATACCGGCAGCGAAATGTTTCCTCTTTACCGGCATAATCGCCAATAGCGGGGTGTCTATGTTCCGGACAGGTTTGATTGGGCAAAACAACAAGTTCTTTTGCGCATACCCTTTCAGTATTGACATAGGTTAGTATTTCAAGACCGGTGTTCCACAAATCGCCTAGCCCGAAATCTGCAACTTCAATCTTATTCATTTCTTCTTCTGTGATTGTAATATGTGCTATATTCAAATATTCAACAGCCTTTTTTTGCGCCTCATTAAATATCTCTCTGGAAATCATTATAATTCTCCCTTACACTCACCTGTACTTTTTTATGATTATATCAAGTTTCATTTGCTATTACAATAAACGCTCCGGAATAAATAGCATAATTAATAAATAATAAGTGCAGTTCCCCCTGCTTTATAGTTGGCAGAAAAACCGCACTTAACTGATTATAGTTTAATGTTCGCAATTTATAATTTGCTTTTCAGTAATGAATCTATGGCACTTCTAAAGGAAAAATCTGTCAATACTTCCGGTGTTCTGGTGAACTCATATAAAAGTTCTTCAATTCTCTTCTTCATTTCCTCTACAGGGGACAAAAGATACTCAAAACCAAGGTTTAAGATATCTGAGCAAATATTCAATTTTTTTGACCACGGAGCAAGCTCCCTGAACAGCTTTGTATCCTTGTTATTTAACAGTTCGCAGCATGCGGTTAGATTATTTTTGTAGTCCATAATTATATTATAAGCGGCCAATCGGTTCCCGGTGCGGAGATACTGTTCCGCTTGTGAAAGTGTTTCGCTAAGCAACGGCGAATTACCCACTTTTAAGCAAGACGTCAACAGGTTGTCCGAAAAATACCTAAACAATATATCGTCTTCGCCGACGACTGTCTTAATCGCATAGTCCCACGATGTTAAAGGTTCGTATGCGATTGGATTCCAAAGATAGTCAGCAACAGTCAGCAGCGGGATTTTTGATGACTCGCAAAATTCCATACAGTTTGAGATAATACCTTCCGAATATTTGTAAAGCTCCTTGTCCCTGCCTGTGATATAACCCAGATGCATCTCATTAACCATTTCAGCATCATTTACCGGAAAATTGTCCCAGTAGAGCGGTCGGTGATTGGTTGCGTTTATGAAAGTAACTGCTTCCGGTACCGTTAATTCCTGTGAGCAGATGTTTCTGCCGGTCCAAAACATATCAATCCCCGGTTCAATACCCTGTCCTAATTTAGAGATGAAATATTCGTTTCCTTTGCCGTTGTATTGAAGCGGACAAAGAGTAAGCTTTATGTCGGCGTCAATAGCCTTTAAATCATCAAATAGACGGTTTGCAAGATAAATATGGGCATTGACCGTTTCGCCGTCGAAGGCGTCAATATCCTCTTTGTAATGAAGATTCTCGGGAATGTCATCAAGAAGAAGCCCGAAATTCTTAACCCCACAATCATAAATCTGCTTTATTTTGTCCGTTAAACTACGATAGTCAGTCCCGCTTGTGTATCGAATACTAAGGCCGGGCGCGATACAATAATGAAAATCTACGAAGTATTCTTTTGCAATCTTTATGATTGTTTTAAGGTCAATTAATTCTTTCTGCGGATATGGCATATTCCATTTTTCCCTATGATACGGGTCATCTTTTGGGCCGTAATAATAAGTATTCATTCGGTGGTACGCCATGAGTTTGAGCATATCTATTCTATCTTCAGGCGTCCAAGGTTTCCCGTAAAACCCTTCAATATATCCCCGCCGGTTAAAAAGAGGGTAATCTTCAATTTCGCCAATAATTAATTTACCGTTATGAATCTGCTGACCGATATTATTCAGAGCGTGCCACAATCCGCGCTTTTTTGCGTAAGTGATTGTTATGTTAATGAGGGTGTTATCCGTCACATCACTGCTGATGATATACTTTTCGTCTGTTAAACGCCTGCTTTCTTCCACATAAAGAAGTCGCTTACTGTCTTCCAAAACTGTTTTTATAGATATATCTCCGTTTTCCATAAATAATAGCCCATGACCAGCGCACCATTCTTTGACAAAAGATGCTTCGCCACCTGTTGCCGAAATTGTTGGCGGTTGTTTTAGATCAAATCGGTTCTTGCTTTCTTTTATTTTCTGTGGAATAGGAAATATCATATCAAACCATCCATATTTTATTTAAATTTATTTATTCGTTAGTAAAAAGCTGTCAAGACAATCTTTGTTTGCAATAATCATCTCTTCAAAAAGTTTAGCGCCTTTTATTTTACCGATTCGCATTACAGCCGGATCGTTGCAGAAAACATCGCACAATCCTTTTTTGTCCTGCCTGAAAAAAGCGTCAATAAAATCTTTTTGATTTTTAGCATGCACATTTACGATAGCGGCCGTATCATCAGTCATCTTCCCTGCCGGTATCGCTTCAATTGCATTATCGGAAAATCTGGCGTTCGTTTCGACTGCGGTACCCATAACAAGATTTCCCGCTTGACCTGTGTTGGGTAGATTTACATTGCTGATTAAGTCGCCCAAGCCGCACAGGGCTGCAATTTGCATAACGCCCTCTTCTCCGGATTTTCGCAGTCTTGCTTTAAAGAAAGGTGTGTTTCTCAGTATTATTTTTGTTTTCAATATGCGGTTGTAAGCAATTCTTCCCCAAACGGGTGTCAACTCAAAACCATAATGCAGTACATGCTTGTCTGTTAAGTACATATCCGGCACAAATTCCGCCAAATGCCTATCGCCTGCAGCAGCCATACGGTTATATTTTTCAAACAGTTCAAACTTAACATTCTCACTATTCCGCTTGCGTTTGACAAGTGCCGGGACAAGGTGGTTAAGTCTGTTTTTGTTGTTTTCTCTGAACATCTTTATGTAAGCGCCGTAAACCGGAAACAAGTCAATATCTTTATAAGTTGCTTGATCTATCCATGTAAAGTGGTTTATTCCCTGAACATTTAAATGAATATCGTGGCGATCTATTTTTTTGCAGCAGTATTTATTGTTGAAGTTTTTGCCTTTCGCCTCTAATTCCTTTTTGACTGCGGTTAGATTAGCGGATAAAAACTCTTTCTTAATGGCATCCGGCATTTCGAGATACATACCGGTGATAGCAGCCAATAATTCCTGAAGACCGAATACCTCATGGCAGCAACCGAATGCTTTTATCTCCGGAAATTCTTTGTACAAGGTGTTGACACACATGGCAAGCGGATTGGTGTAATTAATCACCCAGGCATCAGGGCAGTTTGCTCTGATCTTGTCCGCAAAGCCTTTAAAATATGAGATCGTGCGCAATGCCCGTGAATATCCGCCGGGACCAACCGTATCGCCTACCGACTGCCAAATCCCATACTTTTCGGGGTAATGAACATCAACTTTCATATACTTAAGGCTGTACGGCAGAATCGAAATCAATACAAAATCAGCGCCTGTCAGCGCCAGGTCTATATCGGTAAACACGGAACAATTCCACTCACTATTTGATTTGCCTGTGTTTTGCTTTTTTAACTTATCAAAATATTTACGGTTTCTTTCAGCCGCTTTCGTATCAATATCGTATAAGCGCAAATCACCGCATAACTTATCGCCGGTGAGCAAATCCGCAAAGTATTTATGAGCCCAATCCTTTGAGCCGCCGCCAATATAAGTAATAGTTATCTTTTTCAAAACGATTTCAACTCCCTGATTATATCTACGATGAAGTTATTGTCAACCTTCTTCTCGTTCAATATCGAATACGAAAGATTTTTTTCGACTGCAAAGCTGTTAACAAGCCTCAGAGCAGTTTCAACTTCCTCATAATTCAATCCGACATCATCCGGTTTGATAGAAAGGCCTATCGCGTCAACAAACTGTTTAACCTTTTTTTGCCGCCCTTCCTCCTGAAGTTTTGACATGATATATACGCACATACAGACCAGCTGGCCATGCAGCAAATCTTTTGGCTTGGCAAAGCGTTCAATTGTTTTGATGTCCGGTAAGGATTCAAAGCCGAATTCGCTGCAAAACCTTGTCATTCGTTTGCAGTAATAATTCATTGGTTGCAAACCGTGCCATACCGCCCACAAATGCGTGTCCCCCACATTATCCTTATCATATCCGGCTTTATGCGCCACACCGCAGGGAGATCCCGGAATATAGGCGGTAGTCTTATCATGCTTTCTGATTTCCGGTTCAAGCATGTGATAAAAAAACCTTTCTGTCCATTGAGTATATTTCCTGTCAAAAACCCATGCAGCGGAAAGCGCCTCAATTTCGTTATTACCGCACCACACCGCAAGGCAGGCATGATGGCGGAGGCGTTTAACATTATATGCTGTCTCGCGCATAACATTTACAAGAAATGCTTCATCAAAAAACGGATAAGGCTGACATGCATAAGCAAAGTCCTGCCAGATTAATATTCCGTATCTGTCACAAAGCGCATAAAACTCGTCGGATTCATAATACCCGCCGCCCCAAACCCTTAGCATATTCATATTAGAAAACAATGCCGCGTCAATGGAATACTTCAGTTTTTCTTTGTCAAACCGGTTGATGAATGTGTCGGCCGGTATCCAGTTTGCGCCTTTAATAAATATAGGGACTCCGTTTAAAATAAATTGAAAGTTACTGCCGTATTGATCTCTTTCTCTGTTGAGCGTAATGGTGCGCAACCCTAACACTTTTTTAATCTCGTCAATTATTTCTCCGTTGCTTTTTATTGTTGCCGTCATCGTGTACAAAGGTTGCTCACTTTTGTTTGATAAATCGTTTGTCCACCAATATTCCGGTTCATCTATATCAACATTTTCCAATATTGAATGCTTGCACACACCCGTTCTAATCATTCCAACTCCGTTTGGCGTTTTTACCGATAAGTCATATACAATATCTGTTTCATAAAAGTTTTCAATGAGAGCAGAGATGTTCAAGGTTACTCTGTTTGAAGAATGAATTTGATTAATTTGGATTTCTTGAATTCTTGCCGTATTTGAAAGCTCGATAAATATGTTCCTTGAAATTCCGCTTGGCGGTAAAACCGGTCCCCAATCCCAGCCAAAGTGACATTGCGGTTTCCTGATGTGAGGAATTCCGTCCAAACCGTTCCAATTTTTGGGACATTTTTCATTTTTCTGTTTTTGCTGAACATAGCGTACAGGCGAATAGAACACAATTCGAATCGAATTTTCGCCCGGTTTTATAAACGGCTTTACTTCAAACCGGTATTCCAGATGAGTGTTTTCTCCTTTACCAACAAGCGCATCGTTTACATAGACATCACAAATGGTATCGAGCATTTCACAGACGAGTTTAATGCTATCCGACTTTAACTCATCAATGATAACATGAAAATTCTTTCTATATTCCCAGTCATCCAATCCTACCCAATAGACATCTTTTTCATTTGTACCGTAAAACGGGTCGGGTATTAGACCCAGTTCCAACAGATCCAGGTATTTGCATCCGGGCACCGTTGCCGGAAGCCATTCATCATGCTTAACATTTTTGAAGAGCCATCCACCCGTGAGATCTAAATTCATTTAATCCCCCACAATTACTTTTAAAACCATCTGTTTCAGCAGTTCCCCTCGAAAACATATCGAAGACTTTCGCGGGCTATTCCCGCAAGACGATAGATCGTGCTGACAGGTGTGGGTGTTGCACCCGACATCTTCCAACGCGGAAAAAATCGTGTGATGTGTAACAGTATGTTCGGGTCAACAGCAGATAACCATTCCGATAGTTGGGTTATTTCTTCGTCACTGTCATTTTCACCCGGTACAATCAAAGTGGTAACTTCGATATGACAAAGATTTGCTGCTTTTATTATTGTCTTTTTAACCGTTTCAAAGTCACCGCCAACCATTTTATAGAAGCGCTCTGTAAATCCTTTGAGGTCAATATTCATCGCATCTATGTACGGTAAGAGTTCTGATAAAGGTTCTTCGCAAATCATTCCGTTTGTAACAATCACATTTCTTAAATTGTGCTGCTTTGCCTTTTGCGCACAGTTAAGGACATACTCATAACCGACGAGCGGTTCATTATAGGTGTATGCTATGCCAATGTTGCCTTGCGATATCAATTCTATTGCCTTTTCAATCAAGTTTTCAGGCGATAAATATTCTGTTTCGATTTCCCCGCTGCCGGAAGCGGCTATGTCGCTGTTTTGGCAGAAGGGGCAATGCAGATTGCAGCCGTAACTGCCAACCGACAAGATTTTAGTGCCGGGGTAAAAACGGCGCAACGGTTTCTTTTCGATATGATCAAGAGCAATCGAGGTAATTTTTCCGTAGTTTTCACAGATAATGGTGCCATTGAGATTTTTTCGTGCTCTGCAAAGACCGGGTTGTCCCTCTTCTAAAACGCAGCGGTGCGTACATATACCGCATATTGCCTTCATTGATGACGCACCACCTCAAAACGCTCCAAAGTATATTTTTCATCTTTTTTTATGCCAGCTTTTTGAAGCGCAATCGATATTTGCCGTTCAATTGTGTCAACGCCATCCAAATTGGGCAGCAGAAGCCCTCTTTTGTAACCGCTGCGTACGATTACACCATACCGTTGCACATTCAAATCATCCGGTGATTCGATAATCTCTGCAGGGGAAAGCACATCAACGCTGTAAACTAATTTATTCAGTTCCTTTTCTTCCACCGCGGGAAAACGAGGGTCTTCGGTACCGGAGCTGATAGCGTTTCGTATAATCTCTTTTGCAATACATTCGGTAACCGGATCTATTGTGCCGATACAGCCACGGAGTTGATTGTTCTTTTTTATTGACACAAATACACCCGCACGCCGTTTAACCATATCGTTTGATAAATCATCCGGCATCTTCATACATATTTTTGTTCTGACATATGTTTCAAGCGACAGTCTTGCCAGTTTAACATAGTCATCTTCACCGGGCCTTGCTTCCTTTTGATTTGATTGCATTTCTTTGTCCATCAATAAGTCAAAATGACGATTATTGTCCGCTCCCTTCACCCTAAAAGAACAGACTGCATATCCTACGCCGAAAGGGCCTTCATACGATAAGAATTCCGTCGCAACCGACTTGCCGTCCAAAGCACCGGCCATTATAACGAATGACCGAAGTCCGCACTCTGCTGCCGATTCGCACAGCGCCGGATTCAAAGACATTATCCGCAAGAAATCTGCTTCCTTCAAAGCATCTGTAATATGTTTATCAAAAACAGGCCCTGCTTCATCATACCCGTATGGGCCGTCACTTTTAAGTTTGTGTGACAAATCCCCACTTGCAATAAAAACAACATTTTTCGATAACAAATCCGCAGTACTTGCGATGCACTTACCAAACTCGTAATGCTCCCGTGCGGAAAGCAGAGAGAGACCGGTTCTGACCAATTTATATCCGGTGAAAAACTGATTGATTATAAGCAGTGGCACAATAGTACCATGGTCAAGGGTTTTGTCGCGCTCTCCCAGTGTGCCGGCAGAGATACCGGCCTTTTTTGCAATCTTTTCTAATGTTTGCGAAAATTCGCTGTCATAACCTGTTTGCACCGATGCTTGTGCTGCACCAAAACGGCTTAAATTACCGGCAGCGTTTGTGCCGGGGGAAATATGAAAATAGTCTGAATACATCGTTGCGTGCGGTGAAGCCACAATGATTGTGTCGGGTTTTAAGTCCGCTATCTGACGGGCGATTTTTTTATAAGCATCAATTGTTTGTTGAATCTCTTTTTCTTTGCCACGACCTATCGCCGGAATAATGATCGGCGGATGCGGAACAATAAACGCTGCTGTAACAGACATCTTCAATTCCCCTTTCCCGCAACTATTAGATTACTCATTATTTAAATAGTCATTTTCTTGTAATAGTCTTAGTTTTTGTTTGTTCAGTGGATACAGAAAGCCGAGTAAAATAAACATAGCAGCAACCATGATTGCCGGAATCAATGTCGATATGGTATACATGTTTGCAGCAACTTTTGCTGTGATATTTTTTGCATCGTATCCTATCATATCAAGCACATAAACACCTGCAATCCCAGCAAAAGTATGGCCCAGTTTCCTCATAAACGAGAAGAATGCATAACTCGTTCCCTCTTCCCTCCTTTTTGATAAATATTCCTGATAGTCAATTACATCTGTGACAAGTGCCCATACTTCAAGCACAAAAAATGCTGCACCAAGACCGCTCATCAAGCAGAATATGAGAAAAACAGCAGGGTTTTCGGTTTTTATTAACCACAAGACGATATTTGAGACTGCAGACAGTGCCATCCCCGCGGCACATATTTCCTTTTTACCAAATCTCTTAACAAATCTGCCGGCAAAGGGAATCAACAGAACCATCGGTCCATAGGTTGCGGCCGTATATAAACTGAAAAGTTTCGGCTCTTGAAAATAATCTTTAAACAAATAGTTGATGATTGTCTGCGAATAAATCTGCGATGCGATAAGGAGCATGGAAGCCAGACAAAGAATGATAAACGGTCTGTTTTTTACCAATACTTTAAAAGTAAGCACAATATTCAACTTAGGCGGTGTTAAGGGAGAGGCAACTCTTTCTTTTATCATCATAAAACTGAGCATATAAATGACAACGCTGAATGCTGCAAGAACGGCAACACTGATTGTCAGCTTGCCCCCGTCAAGGTATTTTGTATGGTCGGCTGCTGTAGAAAATACAAATAATGGTAGTAATATTTGACCCGGTAATCCGCCTAATCCAGCCCCGGCGGAACGATACACGGACAGTTGTGAACGCTCAGACGGATCGCTTGTGATAACCGAAGCGAGTGAACCGAACGGTATGTTAACACCGGTATACATCATACCGTATCCGATATAGGTAATATAAGCATAAAACAGATATTGATACTCGTTAAGTCCCGGTATTCTTATAAAAGTCAGGACGCCTGAAACGGCAAGCGGAAGTGACAACCACAAAAGATATGGTTTGAATTTGCCGAATTTAGATGGCTTTCGGGCGTCAATAAACACTCCCCAAATTGGATCATTAACAGCGTCCCAAACTCTTGCGATCAACATCAACACAGCGATCTTGCTTAAGTCAATATAAAGCACATCCGTGTAAAACATCTGTAAAAAAGCGCCGATAACACCAAAGAGTAAAACGCCTGCAGTGTCTCCAAGCGCATAACCAAGTTTGTCTTTTAATGTTATTCCGCTTGTTTTATCAGGGTTTTCATTCATTCAAAGTCCGCCTGTTTGTCAGATTCGTACGCTTGAGTTCCTGTCCGCCGTCAATCAAAAAACTGTTTATTGCTACCGAAATCGCTCCGTATGTTTCCAGGCGTTGTGTTGTTTTGCTGAGCAAATATCTTGGTGCGTTGCTGTTTGAGTGCGCTCGTATTTCATTTTGAAGCTTATTTACGACCGCGCTGTTGGCAAATACCGATGAGGAAAGCAGCACCGTATGCGGGTCTAATAGTGATGCAAAGTTTGAAACCGACAAAGCAAACAGTTTTATCGCTGAATCAATAATCATCACAACGCCGGGGTCGCCGCTCTCATAGGCATCCAATACTATTTCCATGGATATTGCTTCTTGATAGCCTTGAACTAGTTTATACAGAACCGGCGTATCTTCGTTTGAGAAGCTAAATAATATTTTACGCTGTATTGCCTCAAACGAAATAACCGTTTCAAGGCATCCCTTTTTGCCGCACAAACATTGTTCGCCATTTTCCTCCACGCAAATGTGCCCCAATTCAATGGCTCTGTTGTTTGACCCCGAATAGCATTTATGCCCAATTAGCAGCGCGCCGCCTATGCCGGGGCCATATCGAATAAAAAGTGTGCTTTGAACCGGTTTAGCCTGCCTGACAATCGAATCCGCGATTAACATGGCGCGCACATTATTTTCAATGGTAATCGGTAAATCTATAAAACTCGATAACTCACCTGCTATCCTACAATTGTTTTGCAAAGTTCCGAATGAATTGATGCTTACTCCATTTGAATTATCAACAATTCCCTTCACCGTTACACCGATACCGCCAACTTTCGCATCCTCGATTGTCAGCAAATTCAACATATCGTTACAAGCCGCTGCTACAGCCTGCCAAAGGGACGAGATATCATTTTTATCAATGGAATAAGTTTTCATACCGGTTGGTTTTCCGCTTAAACCCGCCAGTCTGACCTCAAATGTTTCCGTGCCAATACTTACACCCAAAAAATATATAGATTCATAGTTGATGTCAACTAATCTTTCCTTGCGTCCCGATTTCCCTGTGGATACCGTTTTATCTGTTTCAATAACACACCCATCTAAAATCAGTTCGTTTATGATGAGCGTTACAGCAGCAGCGGTGAGGTTGGATTTAGCTGCCAATGTCTTTCTTGATTGTGCTCCGTCAAAATACAACAAGTTTAGCAAAAGGCTTCTATTGGCTGTTTTAATATCATTTACATTTTGGCCTGATTTTGACATCATATCCTCCAAGTTATTAAATTATTTTAAAAAAGACCATAATATCGTTGAAATGCCCGCAAAGAGAAGAACAGAATTAACCGCCAAATTAAAAGCGCTTGTACTTATTTTTTTGTGAAGTTTAAAGCCGATTGCCGTTCCCGCAATGAAAAACGGAAAGGCAGCCGCGAAAATAATAAAAACATTTTTAGTCATTATTCCGCCAACGATGAAGTTTTTAGCAATTAAAACGATATTCAGTGTCAGCCAAACACTACTCATTGTTGCGCGGAACTCCGACTTATCTTTTAGCTTGTCTGCCGAGTAAATGATGATGAGCGGTCCGCCCGTTGCGAATGCGCCTTGGATCACACCTCCGCCGATTAGCGTCAGTCTTTGAAATATTGAGTACGCTTTTGAATGCTTGTCTTGCGCGGGATATTTCATTAAATAGATGGATCTTACCGCGCTTATAATAACAAAGGTACCAAGAACTGTTTTGAGCAGATTTTCATCGAATGATGAAAAAATATATATTCCAAACGGCAAACCAAATGCGACATAAAATATGATTGTTAAATAAACACGCCATCTGATTATTTGGTAATTAGTAAGCAACATGTAACTTGTAAACACAACAGAGATTGCCATAATAACAGGTACGGCAGTTTTTATACCGATAATCACCGCTAAAAAAGGGAGCGCTAATATTCCGCTGCCAAATCCGGTCATTGATTCTATGATGCTGGCGCCGAAAATAACTAAGCCGACGAGTATAAGAGGAATAATTTCCATTCATTCACCCAATTGATCTATAGACTTTTTTAATTGATTCGATATCCACTTGTATCGGGTTGTTTAACCTGTTGGGACGCATGCTACCGTGTGCCGGACATTTAATATCACATTCCTGTTGAGCAGGCACATAAAAAAAATAATTGATTATATCAATCACTTAATTATGAATCTTATAAAGTGATTTTATTAGACTACGAAACTACTTCAAAATCCATTATTCTCGCAAATTTTATCATTGTTTCTTTAAAATCACCGTAGATCAGCGATACATGGTGCGCGATGCCGTTTGATGTGACGATATCCAGAATTTCTTTGACACTTTTATCAAAAACGACTTTGCAATAGGTGCCTTTCAAATCTTTTTCCATCGGCACAGCTTTTCCCTTTTGGATAAACAACCTTGTTTTCCCCCTTGCCGAGTCGATTCGCATAACGGTCACCGCTCCGCTTTTCATCACAAAATCAGCTGTAACGCCTCTGCCGCCGGCAAAATACGAGTCCAAAGAACAAACCGACTTTCCGTCCCACAGCGGGTATGCGGCAACACCGCAATGCCACATCAACGCAAAATCGTCTATAAAATTCACTTGTGATAGATCCGCTAAGAAAGCCGGCAAAGGCGAGATTGCGTTGCATGCAAGCATGGACAGAGTGCCCTCCACATCGCCTTCACATCCGATGGTATATCCCTTACCATTTAACAAACTCATGGCCGCACAGGGCGAGATGCCGAAAGTGTTTGCAAACTCTGGCCAACATCTCACGGCTAATGCGTCTAGATGGTTGTTTTTTATAATATTTTCCATAGAATTGGAAAGATTTATCACCTTGCTCAACTGTTCTGAATTAATACCGGAACAATTATAAATATCGTTAACCGTTGAAACAGAAAACATTGGTTCTTCTGACTCATGACTACTCATTAAATCTTTCAGTTCGTAATGATCGATTAGTACGCCGGTGTTTCGGAAAAGGGAGGTGTCCTCTACGCTGAGATTGAAAAATCCGTCGGCACGGTAACCGGCAAGGCCGACATGTGCTTTATACAGACTTGTTTTCATTCGTATCGCGTTCAGCCAATTTTCATCAATAGATTCGCCAATATGACAACAATAGCTATCATTGCCTGTTTTATAATAGTTTGATGCATTCAGGTTGACGCCGCAAACGGAATTCAGCCGTATTTTACCGCCGTTATACGGTAATTCGTTGAAGCCCCAAAACAAGACCGGACAGTGAATATATTTATTTAATATCAGTGCCAGATGACCAAGATGGAAAGTTCCGCTAATAATAATCAAGCCATCTAAATTATCAGCCGCAAGATTTTCACCCGCGCTCTGTGCTTCTTGCGGTTCAATAATCAATTCGCTGATGAAAGACCAGTTGATATCATCAAATCTTTCCAAATCATTAATAGTTTTATGATAAATCTGAAGCGCGCACTCAAAATCAAATGTCTTCCTCGCCAAACATACTACACCGATATTTGCCTTTTTCATTTCAGTCCTCCGGAATTCATATTTCAGCCAGCTTCAGGAACTCGGTCAAAAACGCGCTGTCTTTCCGGCAAAATACCGGCGGCTTACCTAATGGTGCATCAACTATGTGTTTACCTTTTTTATATTCCTTACGGCTCCACAAATGAACCCATGTATCATCGGGGAAATACACTTCTTTTTTCGATTGCAATTTTTCTGTAACAGGCGCAACAAGAATGTCTCGTCCCAACAGATATTCATACATCTGTGTAAAATCATCCTCGTTATCATAGTAAAAGAACAGCGGGCGGATAACCGGTGTGCCGTTTTCACTGTTTTGTTTGACTGCCGCTTTCAGGTAGTCAGAGAGACCAAAGTGTATTCTGCTCATCTTTGCGTAGTGTTCAAGAACTGTATCGTTTGCGTCAAATTGTATGTTATCGTCCGGCCTGTTGCCCTCATGTGATCGAAACAAAACCGTAAAGGCGTTCATTTCGGCCCAACGCATCAGCAGTTCCTGCTCTCTGCGCATATGAGAAAAAGTCGAATACCCGCCGACATCGCTGTGGCACAAGCCAAATCCGCATACCGCAAGAGACAATGCTGAGGGAATCGCGGATGGCATACCCTCATCAAACGACCAGTCAACATGCTGGTCGCCCGACCACATCATGGTTGAATATTCGACTGTACCGGTATGGCCGGCACGGGTAAAAAAGAAAACCTCTCCCATTTTTCCGCTTTCTTCCACGGCTTCGCGATTTGCTTTTGCCCAAAGTGCGGGCCAGGTGTTGTGGACCAACTCAGGATCCTCACCGCTGAAAAGGATAGCGTCCGTTGGCAGATATTCGCCAAAATCGGCCATCCAGCCATCGAGGCCGAAACTGATCATATGCTCCTTTATAACCGATTTTATCCATTCGTAAGCCTTCGGGTTTGTCAAATCAACCATCGCTGCAGGAAAAGTTGTTGTTTTAACAAGATAGTCTTTGCCATCCTTGTCTTTAACGCAATAACCCTTGGGTGACGCAAACGCATACAGGTCCTTTTCGATAGCCAAAAACGGATTGCAGTAGCCTAAAAAGCGAACGCCTTTTTCCTTAAGCTTTGTCAACTCCTTGTCTAAACCAACATACACCTCAGGGTCCCACTTCCAATTCCACATGAGTTGCTTGCCGATAAAGGTTATTCGTATGCCCTCCCAGTCCTGACACCAAACTCCGGCCACTTTCATGTTGTGCTTTTCTGCCTTTTCAAGTTTTCCCAACACGGCCTCAGTCCCACCTTGAATCCCGAGAATGGCACCGTTATACACCCAATCCGGCAGTTGAGGCTGTCTACCCAAAAGCGCCGTAAGTTCCGTGAGCAATGCTTCAAAATCATCAGCAAAGCCGATATAAACATCGGCAATATCCCTTACCATAAACTCACTCATGTCAATACCGGCAAAATTAAACTCCATATAGGCACTGCTGTCAATATGGACGAAATATTTTCGGCTCGATATGAATGTCGGCTGGGAATAGTATGTTTCATACTTAGAAAACTCAAGCATTCTATTGGGGCGTTTTCCTCTGACCTTTTCAAGTATAAGTTTTTTAGCTATCCTGGCGGCGTTTGAATGCTCCGCTACCCATATTCTTACCGTTTCACCCTTTAAATCAAATTTGGTAAAGGTTTCGCCGCATCCGTAAATGTGTTCATTGGATTTTGCCGGCAAGTTAAACCATAAACGGTTAAAATCTTTATCAATTATGGTATTCAAACTGAGTTTGATTGTGTTGCCTTGCGCTGAGATTTCAAGCGCAAATCCATGTTCATTTTTTGAGTCAACGAGATCAATTTGCAAATTCTCACCAATTATTTTACAATGCCCGGCAAAATAGTCTGTTTTAATCGCAATCTTTTCTTTGAATCGAAAGGTGCCATGCTTCATCTTATAATCAGCCTTACCGCTGCCGGCACTCAATATTTTATCACCGGTTTTTATCCGGTATAAAGTCAGACCATTTCGCTCAATAGAGCATCCTTCTTTGTTTAAAACGAAATGAAACATAAAAGCCCTTTCACTAATTAATTAACTGCATTAATCAACTATATTTTACTCATTTTGAATCAATTGTCAAGAAAATACAATATTCAGTAAATACCCTCCTCAAGCCAAATTTTATGCATCAATTCATATCGTTCTAAAGGCATGCCCGTATAAATACAATTGGATGTCGAAAATATATACCCAAACCCGGGCATACCCTGCCGCAAGGAACGCCTGACATCAGCAGTAACATCCTCCTCTGTGCCGGTTTGCAGAAGACCGCAGTTCACATTGCCGATAAGGCATACTTTGGCGCCTGCTATGCGTTTGACTTCTTCAAGACTGCAGCCGGCCTGCGGGTCTATCGAGTGGATGGCATGCGGGTTGCATTGAACAATTTGGTCAAGAATAGGCATTATATTACCGTCTGTATGTTTGATGGTATAAAACCCAAGGTCACGGTATGCCTTTATAATCTGCGCGAGATACGGCGCGACAAATTCAGCAAACATCGCAGGGCTTAAGAACGGGTTGGTGTTAAAGCAATAGTCGGAACACATAGCAAAACCGTCAACCAAGCCAGGATGTTTAGCCAGTTGTTCCGCTTCTTCTATATGGCTGTTTACGGCATCCTGTGCTTGCTTTTTTACTTTTTGCGGAGCTTCGAGGCACTGCACGGAAAAATGGAGCATATCCTCTCCCTTTGGTATACCGATCGTCGGATCGCCATATATCATCACGAAGTATTTGCCGTTTGTCTTTTCCTGCACGATGTGATAAAACTTTATTTGCTCTTCAAAAGCATTATTAGGCGCGCCAACGAAAATCGCGCTGTGTGAGTATTTGTCGGCAATTTTAATATAGCAATCGGCCTGGTCATGCCTTAGAAGGTTTTTTTCGTCTTCTGTCATTTGGTTCCATTGATTAAAATGCCTGTGGTCCGGGTGAACTTTGCCAATAGACTGCATCGTTAAGTAGAATACAAGCTCAAAATGCGGAACTCTACCGGTAATCGGTTTTCTTTCAAGCGCCGATATAAACCGTTGTTTTTCTGTCATTATTAATCCTCCGATTCTGTATTGTTCATTGAGTAAATTAAATCCGGTCTTCTATTTTGATCATTATGGCTATTGAAAACGGTTAATCCCCTCATTTGTTTCTGATTTTGCCGAATAGTATATTATAATTGTCCGGAACAGGAGATTCAAAATACAGCGTCTTCTTGCTAAAAGGGTGTACAATTTCCAACTTTGATGCGTGAAGACCCAACCTGTTTAACGGATTTGTTTTCGCGCCGTACTTTTTGTCCCCAACAATACAATGTCCCAATTCTTTCATATGTACCCTAATTTGATTTTTTCTTCCGGTTTCCAAGTTGATTTTAAGCATTGAATAATCATTTGTTTCATTTATCACTTCATAGTTTGTTGCAGCTTCCAGTCCATCTGCCTTATTTTCGGTTGAATACATCACCAGTGTTTTAGTTTGTTTGAGCCAGGAATGAATTCTGCCCGATTGCTCCTTCATTATCCCTTCAACAATCGCTACATATTCACGATTTTTCACTAATTCTGACCAGTTATCCTGCAAAGCATATTTCATTGCTTCATTTTTTGCAAACAATAAGACGCCGGAGGTGTCCCTATCTAATCGATGTACAACAAATATTCGTTTAACGGATTTATTTTGTCTTACATAATCATTTACAATTCTAAATGCAGTATTCATTTTTTCGATGTCGTTTGAAATACTAACCAACCCCGGTGGTTTGTCGATAACAATTAAATCTTCATCTTCAAAAATAATATCGGGAAATCCTATTTGCTTTCGGTTTCTTACACCGGCATTTGAAATGCTGACAATTTGACCGTTTCTTAAATTATAATCATACTGTGTAATCACAATACCGTCAACGGAAACTTCTCGGTGAGTCAGCAAAGCTTTAATATTGTTTCTCGATTTGCCGGCAATGCAGGAAAAAAGAAACTCAAGCAGACCGCACTCTTTGTTTACAGTAAATTCCAATGTCCGGATATTTTTATCATTTGCTTTTCTATTACCAAGGTATTCCTTGTTCATTTTATCTCCTGTATTTAATATTGACATAAATTATGTATTGTTTTAATAAGTATGAGCGTGCCCAGCCATGATCAATAATCATTTCAAGACACGCCCATTTATTTCAATTCTGTTTAGTTGTTCATCAAAATGGTCACTTTTTAAATAATGACACTATTTTTTCAATAAGAACTTGGAGCTTAGTCATAACGACTTCCAGTATAGTTTTATAGAAGAGAACATTCACCGTATTAGTAGCTATAATATTGTCCTCTGCGTCATATACATTAACCGTGATTTTTGATGAGCGGACAAGGAAACCTTTGTTCTTAATATTACCTTGCTGATCAATGAGCATGTTAAATGTAGACGAGGAGTACTCCACTCTTGCAGCGTTTTCAAAATTAGTCGCATAATCTAACTTGATTTTCATTGCGCTGTACATTGTCGTCCAGGGAACCGCAATTTTAAGGGAATCTTCGATAACTTCGCCGTTATAAAGGATATCCACATAATATTCAATTGCTACCCATTGTGCTTCAAGTGTGATGTTTTCAGCAGGAAATGCAGCAGGTACGGCAGGACCCCACCCGGCAAAGTTATATCCAGGCTTTTCCGGATCTGAAGGCGGTGTTACAGGTGTACCAAAATCTCCGGTAATTGGTGCAACTTCAGTGCCGCCGTTACTGTTAAAGAAGATGGTCGTTTGTTTTAATGTCCATGTCGCGTTGACAGCCAGGTCTTCTCCCGGAAATACGGATGGTAACTGAGGCGACCAACCGGCGAAGGTATAGCCGGTTCTTGTTGGCTCATCAGGTTGGGTTACGGGTGTGCCTTCGTTGCCGGTGATTGATTCCACCGGGGAACCGCCCTGGCTATTGAAGCTTATTGTAATCCTTTTAGCCCAAACAGCCGTAACAGTTAAATCGTTTGCAGGGTATGTCGACGGTAAATCCGGTGACCAAGCGACAAACTCATAGCCGCTTCTGAACGGTGATGCGGGAGGTAAAAGTGTTGTGCCAAAGTTCCCCGTTTTCGGCGCGACAGCAGAACCGCCGTTGCTGTCAAAAGTAACGGTAATTTGTTTCAAAGTCCATTGCGCGGTAAGAGTGAGATTTGATTCCGGGAATGTTTGGGGTATGACCGGCTGCCAACCGGCAAAGTTATAGCCGTCTCTAATAGGTGCGGAAGGAGCGGTTACAGATGTGCCATAATCACCCGTTATTGGATCAACGGTTGATCCGCCGTTGCTGTTGAAAGAAATAGTGCTTTTTTTAAGTTCCCATACTGCTGTGACAGCCAAATCGTTCGCAGGGTATACAGCCGGTATTTCCGGCTCCCACCTGACAAATTTGTAACCGGTTCTTGTGGGAGCTTGCGGTGCGATGACCGGTGATCCGACTTCGCCGCGCGAAGGATTGATGGCATTACCGCCCGCTGTGTTAAAAGTGATGGTGCTTTTGGGTACAGGTATTGATAAGGGTAATCTAATGTCCGCATCATTAAAGTTAAAATTGAAGTTGTAATCGGAATTTGCGCTAGCTGATAACTGACCAGTCAGGCACTTCGGTATGGAACCTTCAACACCCGGATTGTTGCCAGATTTAAACCAACGCGCGTCAGTCCATATTCTGGCGTTGGTACCAATGACCAAATCCGAAACAGCTTTTAACCTGAATTGGAACAGCCACTCTCCGGGTAACACTTCGGGGTTACCTCCATTATACGAACTCAAGCCTGTTTGTGTACGAGCTACAATAGCTTTATAGACATCGTATCTTTCACCTGCTGCGAAACTTGCTGGCCAGATTTCATCCGGGATAGTCGTTAACCCAGTGAAATTAGTGCAAGCAAAATCATAGTAGTAGTTGCCTTTGTAACCAGGAAGCAGTTCATACTCCATAGTTTCGTCATTTTGTTGAATATTGGCTTTGTCAGTATTTACAGTAAACGCAGCGCTGTTGCTACCAATAACCGAAAATAGCGTTTTATCAAACATAACGACATAGTTTGAAGCGCCGACAAGATAATTGCTTGTTGGTATAATACGCACAGCAATGTTCTCATTTGCGGCAACTGTTTCACCAATAACAAGCGGTGTAAACACTTTTGTTGTGGTATTATATCTTCCTGCGACGAGCTCAACTTTTGCGTCAAGCGCATCGGGATCGCCCGGAGCCGCAACTGCGATGAGCGCGAAGATATTGACCACTAATGCGATTGCCATCAAAAGGCTGAGTATTTTTTTTGACTTTAACATTTTTTACCTCCCAGAAATACAAAT
>CAZTCR010000007.1:0-90296 GCA_964612185.1 uncultured Eubacteriales bacterium | reverse complement strand
CGGATAAGAGCACAACCGTCACAGAATGGAACGATAATCATGTGCTGTTTATGGATGACAGCGATTATGTTGAGAAAATGCTTGTAGAAATACAAGCATAAATAAAGAAAAGGAGTCTGCAATATGGCAAACGAGTTACACTCATTATCAATACTTTTCCAGAACAGGCTTTTCAGGATACCTGACTACCAGCGCGGCTATGCGTGGAAGCGTGAGTAACCGCTCATAACATTATAACCAAAACAATCTGGCGATTGTGAAACACAGTAATTTTAAGGAGGAAAGTAGCATGTTGCTATCCGATAACGAAACCAAAGTAGATATGCTAAACAATATGGCTATTGCCAAAACAATCGCCAGTATTATTCGTGACTGTGATGAACGCCCGATATCAATCGGCGTCCACGGAGACTGGGGTGCTGGAAAATCCAGTATCTTGGAAATGGTAGAGTCTGAATTTTCCGCAAATGATGACGGCATTGTCTGCATCAAGTTTAACGGTTGGAGGCATCAGGGCTTTGAAGATGCCAAGACCGCGTTGATGAGTTCAATCGTTTCTGAACTGGAGAAAAATCAGAAGATATCGGGCAAGGCAAAGGAAACTTTTAATAAGTTGTGGAAAAACATTAATTGGCTTTCTGTCGCCAAAGCGGCGGGTGGTGCGATATTTTCTTTGGCTACAGGCTTAACCCCTATTGGCTTGCTAACAGCAAGTGTCGATAGTGTGAAAAGTGCTGTTGCCGATAAAAGCGGTGTCGAAACTACAATCGGAAACGCCGGACAATTTTTGAAGGACGCAAAAGTATTTGAAAATAACAATTCTGTTTCGAGTGTGTTCTCTGAATTCCAGATGAATTTTGAGGAACTCCTCAAAAAATCTGAAATTAAGAAGCTCGTTGTGCTTATCGATGATTTGGATAGATGCCTGCCAAAAGTTACTATCGAAACGTTAGAAGCAATACGACTGTTTATGTTCACTAAATCTACTGCCTTTGTCATCGCCGCAGATGAGGCTATGATCGAATACGCCGTTCACGAGCATTTCCCTAATCTGCCAAGTAAAGATGAAACAGAAACGAACAAAACAGAATATGACTACTCAAAACGCTATTTAGAGAAACTGATACAGGTACCATTTAAGATTCCGGCTCTTGGTAGAGTAGAATCTGAAATGTACATAACCCTTCTGATGATTGGCTCTCAAGTTCGTGATGATGACGATAAGTATAAAGCATTACTTGTTGCGTCATTAGAGAAGATGAAAAAGCCGTGGGAAAACACAGGGCTTAGTATTGACGACTTGAAAAAAGCTCTCGGTAACCAATACAATACGGTCAGTGCTGAAATCGATGTAGCCACGCAGATTTCTGAAATTTTAGCAAATAACACGCAAGGTAATCCGAGAAATATAAAGCGTTTTCTTAACATGCTCCTTTTACGCAAGCAAATGGCTACCGCACGTGGTTTTGGCGATGCGGTTCAGTTACCCATTTTAGCAAAGCTCATGCTTGCGGAGTATTATTTTTCAACGGAATATACGAGTATTGCTTTGTCATTGAATGATGATGATGGCAAATGCTCCTTGCTTGATAGCTTTGAAAAGAAGATGTCTGATGTCCAAAAGCCGG
The DNA here is from genome assembly GCA_964612185.1 of uncultured Eubacteriales bacterium. Classification (GTDB taxonomy): domain Bacteria; phylum Bacillota; class Clostridia; order Oscillospirales; family Acutalibacteraceae; genus UBA1447. The sequence goes on along the minus strand of CAZTCR010000007.1, from coordinate 88,668 downwards.
CCAACTCAACTGATGAAGCCGGCGAGGAGTCAGTTGGAGCAGGAAACGCAGCGCCTCCCGCCGCCGAAGAGACGGCTGATGATAAAACCCTAGCTGAATGGTCAAAAAAGGCCGCTTTTAAGAAATGGGCATTAAACCTGCCATTGTTGGGCGATGTGGATTTGCGGCCGTATTTCTTTGCTTGTAAAGAACGCGAAGACTTCTTCTTCGAGCGCATTAAGTCTGAGCAACTTCTGGAATTGATAAACAAGCTAATGGGTAAGAGTTTTAATGTTATTTCTGCTGCAGAGGAAATAAAAGCATTAACTGGAGATGAACCGAAGAAAGCATTCGATATTTTAACAAAAAAAATTAAAAAGATTAGTGATGTTTCAAGCGAACCTGCGGGCATAGTCGGAATTCGTTCACTTGTTGCTATCCACTCTCATTTAGAGAATTCATTGTTGAGTTTAATTGAGTCTTTTGATTGTGCAACAGTGGGGCCATGGATAATTAAAGGATGGGACGATTCAATCACTTCTGCGGAAGGTAAAGCAAGGCTTAAAACGCATATAGAAAAATTGGCTAAAGACGGCAGTAAAACTACGAAAGCCGCGATAAAAGCTACAGCAAAGTGAGGTGGAATAAATGGGAACTTCAACAAGTAATCGAGGTCAAAACGGCAATACGCCTCTTGTACCATCGTGGTTAGATAACGGAGATCTTGGCGTTTCACCATTAATTCCACCTGTTGGAACTATGCCTTCTCAGAACCAATTGCCAAATCAAGACTCTCCGTTGCAAAATCCCAATCAACAAGAGCAACCTAAACCAGCTCAACAGCCTGACCCTAAACGCTTTTCAGCACCAAGAGGTAACTTTACTCGTTTTATAAACAGCGGTGGCACTGGGGGTGGCGGCAAAAATCTACGTCATGCGGCTTCATCGTATGTCCGACGGTCAACAGGAGGTTCTCAGAATGCTACTGCTCGATTAGGTTCGGCTCGACAAAGCACCGCAAGACTGTTTTCTGTTATGGGTGGATTTGCTAGTAATGGTGTTTCCGCAACTGCCCAGAAGCACAATCTCGGAGATATTATCGGAAAACCTGCTGATGTGGCGTTTCTGCGAATTATGGATTTTGTTTGCCCCGATGGAGGAAAAACGGATGATGGAATCGCAAGGAACGCCTATGTTGAAGCTTTAGCCATCACGCCTGATTTGGATACGAAGCAAATTGAAAACCTTACCCCTGCAGAATTTCTTGCGTTCACAGAGATTTATATGACAAATGTGATAGTCGGGAAAATTGAGAATGATATCGGAAACAAGCTGATTTCACTGCCAAACGATGTAGCCCAAGTGGATAATTTGCAGGAGCAGCTACGAGACTTGGTAAAAGGTTGCGTAGCCGATGCCTTTACAGGATTGAAAGTGGACATTGCTAAGGTCGATACAACACAAACGCAGAGTATCGTAGATTCGGTCTATAAAACTGCATTTGATTTTATGGAAGCATTGGAGGATTAAACGATGAGTAAATATCATTTGATTGGTGATTTTACCGCTACAGAAGTTACTTCATCGGTGGCCAATGGTCAAACCATAGTCCGCATTCCGTTTTTATCCGATGATTTCAAAAAACAGCATGGAATATGCCGTGCCATAGATGATTTAAAGAAGGCTAATATTTATCCTAATGAATTCGGCTTCGATATTATAACTCTTGCCACTTTGGTTTACCTTGCCGATACACGTATTTCTCGGTCTTACCATGCACAGGATAACTGGACAAGGGAAATCAAAATAGAAATTCCTGTTTTCAACCTTGTTGAATGGTCAGAAACCGAAGGATTATTTGCGAAGATACTAAATTTTCTCACTGGTGATATATGGGAATTACACTTCACAAAACGAGAAGTAGTTTTTGCCGAAGAAGGAAAATCAAAAGCTTCGTTTGATGCCGTATCCTTGTTTTCGGGCGGTATGGACAGTTTAATCGGGACAATTAATCACCTTGAGCAGCAGCATAATATCGCCTTAGTTAGCCATGCCGGTGAAGGCTTTACAAAGAACGCACAATCAAGGCTACTTCAATCATTTAAGGCGCAGTATCCCAGCCTGAATCCTGTGTCGCTTAACTTATGGATGGTATTTTCTAAAAACATCATCCCGCAAGGTGGTATCGAAAATACGACAAGAAGCCGCTCTTTCCTTTTCTTTGCCTTTGGTCTATTTGCTCTTAGCGGAATGGCTGATATCAACAGTTTGGACGTGCCTGAAAATGCTTTAATCGCACTCAATGTACCGTTGGACGATTTACGTATCGGCTCACATAGCACACGGACAACACACCCATATTATATGAATCTTTGGAATGAGGCTTTGAATAAACTGGGATTGTCACTCAGAGTAGCGAATCCGTACTGGAACAAAACCAAAGGTGAAATGGCGAATGAATGCCGCAATAAGGATTATTTGCTCGCAACAATGATGATTTCTAATTCTTGCTCTTCGCCACTAAAGGCTCGGTGGGCAAAACAAGCACCTCAGCATTGTGGCTATTGTGTTCCGTGCTTAATCCGCAGAGCGGCTATGCACAAGGCATATGGCTTTCAGAATGATACCACCACATACACTATAAATTCGATACAGGAAATTATCGATGCTCACGCCAAAAAGAAGGGCGAACAGTTACGGTCTTTCCAATTTGCAATTAACAAGGCTATAAAGAACCCGAAGTTAAAAAACCTTTACATCCACAAGAGCGGGCGATTGGACGGCGACGATGCCTATTTGAGTGAATTGGCAGATGTTTATTATCGAGGTTTGGTTGAGGTGGATGATTTTATCAAAGCCCATCTTGCGGCTGAAGAAATGGAATAGGTTAGGAGGCATCATATGAAAACATTTGATATGCATTGCCATGTTGACTTAATGCCTTCGATGACAGATTTTGCAAATGACGCATTAAAAGCGAACATGGGTCTTTTGGCGGTTACAACGACACCGAAAGCTTATGAAAAAGAAATAACTGTTTTACGACCATTTCCAAATGTGAGAGTCGCTCTCGGATTACACCCGCAGTTAATCGGCGAGCGATATTCAGAAATAATTATAGTTGAAAAACATCTTGAAGATGCTCATTATATTGGCGAAATCGGGCTGGATTTTAACAAACAATTTTATAACTCAAAAGATAAGCAGCTCGACGCATTCGAAAGAATAATTAAAAGATGCGGTGAACTTGGTGGGAAGGTGCTGTCTATCCATTCTGTTCACGCTGATAAGCCAACTTTGGATGTAATTGAGAAATATTCTGCACATAAGCAAAATATCATCATTTTGCATTGGTTTTCAGGAACGCAAAAGCAACTGCAACGAGCGGTTCAATTTGGGTGTTATTTTTCAATAAACTCGGCAATGATAAAATCCGAGAATGGAACGAGAATAATTCAGGGAATACCTGTTGACCGTATGCTGCTGGAATCAGACGCACCATTCATCGGGCAAATTAACACACAACAAAAACTATTAGCCGACCTGAAGTTAACATCACAATGGCTCTCCGCGAATATTGATGCAAACATAAATAACACTATAATTGATATAAGCACGACGATTTTCGGCTGATTTCACACAAAAAGAGGTTGTCCGCCTATTTGTGATTATAAGGTCGATTTTACCGCCCAGAGCATCCTTTATCATTGCTCATTGAATTCTTTGCTCGTCAACGATGCCTTGCCCGTTAACGATACCCCTGCTCGTTAACGATTGTCCTGCGGCAAGCGATTTTGGTGCATTGTATCAAAGTAGTGCGGGAAACACAAGAAAAGAGCGCCCCGCACTATGTGTGGGGCGCTCTTTTCTTTCGTAGAGGTCCGGACTTGAACCGTGGTCAATGTCCGGTCACCGGCAGGTTTGCATATCAGTTGAACTTTGTGCGGGGCGCTCTTTTCTTTCGTAGAGGTCCGGACTTGAACCGTGGTCAATGTCCGGTCACCGGCAGGTTTGCATATCAGTTACACTTTGTGCGGGGTGCTCTTTCCTTTCGTAGAGGTTCGGACTTGAATATCGTAACTTCAGTTCCGTTTCAATAGCGAAGCGTGTCCGGTCACCGGCTTAGTAGAGTTCCAAACTAGAACCATGTTAAATATCCGGTCAAAACACCGGAAAACAGGCGTTCCACAGACAACGCGTCGTAAATAATCTTGACACATGACTTGTTAAAAGATAAAATCTATTCATCACACAGGTTATTAAAAGTTATTTTGAGGTGTAGCCATGTCGTTTTGGACTGTTCTTTTTATATTAAGTCTTGCTGTGGAAATCGTATTTTTGCCCTGCTATCTGTTCGCACCGTTCTGCAGGGGCGGCAAACGGCCGATTATATCAAAATGTATCTGTGCCGCCCTGTTCATACTGATTGGCGTGTTCGCGATGATAGCATCTGAAAATTACAAGCCGTATGCGCTGATGATGCTGCCGGGGCTATTCTTTTCGTTCTGGGGTGACTATTTTCTCGGCATTGCCATGAAAGGTAAAATATTCGTTGCCGGGATACTTAGCTTTACTGCGGCGCACATCTTTTACATAATCGCTTATCTCAAGGTACTGGATGAAAAAGTTCCCGAAAGACCTTTTGTTAATCAAAGTGAAATTATTATGTTTATCACTTTGCTTGCGATACTTGGTGTTTCTTCCGTTGTGTTAAAACTAAATATGGGCAAACTAAAAATACTAATCTTTTTATATTCAGCTGTTATTATGGCCATGCTGGTGAAGGCGATTTCTCTGTCGAGCGTTCTATTTGCATCCGGGGAGAAAAATCAGACTTCTGCAGCTATACTGATAGGCGGTGGAGCGGTTCTGTTTGTTGTATCAGATGCGGTATTGTCACTTATTCTGTTTGGTGGTAAAGATAAAAGGATAATGACGGTACTCAATTTGTCTACCTATTTCAGCGCGCAGATATTGCTGGCGGCCAGTATCTATTTTGTTCGTTGATTTGTTTTGAGTATTTCGTTGAAAAACCGGAGGTATATTGTGAATAAAACTGTTCAAATTATTATCTCGCTGATCATGATAGCTGTGCTCATTTGCGGTACCCCTGTTAACACTGCGGCAGCATCTCAAACCGACAACAGCGCTTATGATTTGCCGATGTTACCCGTTATTAATGTTGACGGCATCGCCACCAGGGACCTTTATCGTGATATCGGTACGCCGCAAGAAAAACTGATTTTCTATCCGACTATGGACGATTTAACGGCAACGCTAAAAAAACTTATACTGCCGGTTATGAAACTTCTGGTCGATAAGAACTGGAATGTTTTCGGCGATAAACTGATAGGCGGAGCAAAAGACCTGATCGGTGACATTGCGTGCAATCCGGACGGAACATCAAGGAGTAATGTATCGATAAAGGACGAATTCTATTTTCCGGATGGCTACCATTATGACAGAAACCTCTATTTTTCATACGACTGGCGTCTGGACCCGATTGATAATTCCATAAAATTAAACGACTATATTCAATTTGTGCTTGAAAAGACCGGATCCGACAAGGTTGCCCTGATACCGAACAGTATGGGCTGTACGGTTGTTATGGCTTACCTGCAGCAATTCGGAACCGATGATGTTGAATCGGTTGTGATGCGTTCCTCCGCGTTTCAAGGGGTATCGCTCGTCGGTGAACTGTTCAATAAGAAGCTGCAAATCAATAAAAGGGCTGTTACAGGATATATCAAAGGTTTCTTAAATGAAGACAGTCAAAGCAAACAAATCGGGCTGATGATTACAGCGCTAGATATACTTGGGATTGTGGACATCATTATTTCCGTTGTTGACGAACTGCTTTTACAGCTAACCGACCGCGTATATGGTGAAATGCTTATTGAAACTTTCGGCTATATGCCCGGTGTATGGTCGCTTGTTCCGGATGAGTATTACGAGAGCGCCAAGTCGACCATGCTGGATGATGAAAAAAATGCCGTTTTGATCGGCAAGATCGATTATTACCATGATGAGGTTCAAGGCAAAGCAAAGCAAATTCTGCAGCGCGCTATAGACAATGGCGTAACCATCGCGTTGATTTCAAATTATAACCTATACGGTTGCCCGATAACGGAAAATCCGGATGCGCAAACCGATTTTTTGATTGATACCGTATACACAAGCGGAGGTGCTGTTTGCTCGCCGTTAATGAGTACACTCGGTGCCAACTACCGGCAGGCGGTTGACTGCGGACACGATCATATCTCGCCCGACAACATCATAGACGCGTCAACCTGCATGTTTCCTGAATATACCTGGTTTGTCAAGGGGATGCTTCATACAAATTTCAACAGTGATTATAATGAGTTGGTCAATTGGATTTTATCCGCAGAAAAACAGCCCAACATATTTGACAACGCCAGGTTTCCTCAGTATTTACGACTAAATAAATCTGACAACACACTCAGTCCCGTTGAGTTCTGATACACATTTCAACAAATAAATCGTCTTCTCACACAAACAACAACAACGCCGGCTCACATTAGGTGAACACGCGTTGTTTGCTATCATAGCACAATAAATTTCTTAACGAACTAATATCAATGGGTCGACCGACTAATGTGCAATATGCACAAAATAAAACAAGAAACATTGGCTTTATGAACGAATTGGTATGGAACTTGATCAGTTTGATGTCATCGAACTCAATGAAGCCTTTGCGGTGCAATCCCTCATTTGTGTCGAACAACTCGGCATGGACCCCGAAAAGGTCAACCCCCGCGGCGGCGCAATCGCTATGGGGCATCCCCTGGGGGCTACCGGCGCAATTCTGACATGCAAAGCACTCTCCTACCTGCAAGACACCGGCGGCAAATACGGCCTCATCACTATGTGCATCGGCGCGGGTATGGGTGCGGCAGGCGCCATCGAAATGCTGTAAATAGTTTTACGACGCACTTGGCGTTATGGTCATCTGCGTAATTACCTTGATCCAAAAAACTGGCATCGTTCGTTCGGTGTCAGTTTTTGTTTTGCTGTGTTTTATAAAAAATATCAGAAAAAGGTGTGTTATAAATTTCATTTAGAAACGGGGCTGGCAGATGCGCGAGTTTAACAATATTATGCAAAATATTGTTATAAAAAGCCTTAAAAAATTCTATTGTATATTTACAAACTCAATGCTATAATGTGCGCAAGAATATGTGGGGAGTGTCTGTATGGCTGTCAACTCAATGCGCGAAAAATGGAAAGGCACCATGACCGACCGCGAGCGCTTCAATAACCAAATGCATTATTTACCCATTGACCGATGCTTCAATATGGAGTTCGGCTATTGGGATGAAAATTTTTCTCAATGGAAAATGTTTAAAGACAACGGAATTAAATCAAACTGGCAGGCGGACATTTTCTTTAATTTTGACAGGATTGAAACAATCGGCGGTAATTTATGGCTTCATCCTCATTTTTCGAATGAAGTGATTGAAGAAACCGAAACAACAAAAACCGTCCGCAATGGCGATGGATTATTGGCTATCGAAAAAAAAGGCGGCAGCAGTATCCCGCATTATGTTGGTTCCAGCGTTGTCACCCCGGATGACTGGAAAAGAGTTAAAGAAGAACGGCTGCGCGTGGATGATCCGGACAGGGTTATCGATATCCAACTGCTGAAGGAAAATATTAAGCCTGACAGGGAGTATCCGCTATGTGTCAACTGCGGCTCAATGATAGGCAAGATTCGCGATATGCTTACTTTCGAAGGGCTGGCTTATGCGTGTTTTGATTATCCGGACATGGTTGAAGATATGGTAGAACAATGCTGTTTGTTGGTTGAAAACTTTTTGGACCAGGTTCTTCCGCATTTCGATTTTGACCTCGCCAGCGGTTGGGAAGATATCTGTTTTAAAAACGGTCCTATTGTCAGTGTGGATTTTTTTAAAAATGTTGTGATGCCAAGATATAAGCGAATCCGTAAAAAGCTTGACGCGCATGGAATCGATTTATGGTATACAGACTGTGACGGCGATGTCCGTCCGATTTTACCCTATTTGATGGAAGGCGGCATCAATTGCTTGTTCCCGTTTGAGGTAAACGGCTGCGCGCATCCCTCGGAATTGTTCGCCGAATACGGAAAAGAACTCCGTATCATGGGTGGCGTTGATAAAATGGCGTTGGGCGCCGGCCGCGATGCCATAGATGCCTACATGAAAACGCTTATTCCGCTTGTCGAACGCGGCGGTTATATTCCGTTTTGCGATCACCGCTGCCCGCCGAATGTGCCGGAAGATGATTACCTTTACTATCTGGACTTAAAAGAAAAAATGTTTGGTTTAAAGTAGTCGCTATAATTATATTTATTATATTACAAAAATAACGGAGGGAACAAAAATGAGTATTTATGAAGAAATCAGCAGCGCACTGCAGCAAGGCCGTAAACCAAAGGTGGAAGAACTTGTCCAACAAGCAATTGACGAGGGCTTAAGCCCGAAAACAATTCTTGAAGAAGGCCTGCTTTCCGGTATGGCGATCATCGGCGAAAAGTTTAAAAATAATGAGGTTTTTGTACCGGAAGTTCTAATTGCAGCACGCGCGATGAATGCAGGCGTTGCAGTATTAAAACCTCACATGACAGCCGCCGATATGGTTAACAAAGGCAAAGTGGTTATCGGAACCGTTAAAGGCGACCTGCACGATATAGGTAAAAATCTCGTTAAGTTGATGATGGAAGGCAGAGGCCTTACGGTTATTGATTTGGGCGTGGATATTTCTGCTGAAAAATTTGTTTCCGCCGCAATGGAACATAATGCCGATATTATTTGCTGTTCAGCTCTTCTTACAACAACAATGAATGAAATGAAAGCGGTTGTCGAACTTTCAACGGAGAAAGGCATCAGAGATAAAATTAAAATTATGGTTGGCGGTGCGCCGATCACCAGCAATTTCTGCGAATCAATCGGTGCTGACCGGTACGAAGTGGACGCGGCTTCCGCTGCTGACGCTGCACTGGAGCTTTGCAGCGCTTAAAATTAACAGAACTGATTTACAGGCAAGGGCTCAGCTCTTGCCTGAATTTGTGTACAGGAGAAAATGAGATGACCGAGAGAGAACAATTTATAAAAGCGCTGAAAAGAGAACCGCTCACCGGCCATGTCCCTACTTTCGAGCTGGTGTTCTATCTGACGATGGAATCCATCAGAAAGGTCCATCCGTCACAAAGAACTTTCGGACAATGGAATCAAATGAGCGCTGCCGAGAAAAAGATGCAGATGGATGATATGGCAGATTGTTATATTGACATCGCTCGCAAGTACCATCACAGTGCGATTTTCGTGCATCCGAACCCGGGCGATTTCGATAATACCGTTTGGCTTTTGGAAACTATCCGCGAAAGATCCGGCGATGAATTCTTTTTGATGATGCACGGCGACCCCACTTTCAGCATGCCGGACGGCAACTATATGGAAGAATTTACGGAAATGCTATATGAAGAAGAAGATGCTGTTAAACTTGAGGCCGGATTGCGAATGAACAACAGCGTTGCTTTTGCGGAAAAGATGCAAAAGCATCCGGGATTACTTGATGGTTTCGCACTTTGCTCAGACTATTGTTTTAATGTAAACCCCTTCTTCAGCCCCGCTATGTTTGATACATTTATTGTACCATATCTTTCCGGTGTTATTTCGGCATACAGGGATATGGGCTTTTACTCCATTAAGCATACGGACGGCAACATTATGCCTATCGCGCAGCAAATGGTAGATTGTAAACCGGATGCTTTGCATTCGTTAGACCCCCAAGGGGGTGTATCGCTTAAAGAAATGCGACGCCTTTACGGTGATAGAGTGGCTTTAATAGGCAATGTGAACTGCGGGTTGCTGCAAACCGGTACGGAGGAAGAATGTACGGCTGATGTGATGCGTTCCCTGCGCGATGGTATGGCCGGCTACGGTTACATTTTTTCTACTTCAAATTGCGCGTATACCGGTTTGCCGCTTGAACGGTATGAACTGATGAATCGGCTGTGGTGGGAACACGGCATCTACCCCGATAAAATGTAAAAACGCTTTGTATTGTCACTCATACAAAAAAACTGCCTTTACGCAAAACGCGAAAGGCAGTTTTTTAACAAATAAGTTACTACAACATATAAACGCCCGAGTCAAGTACTGCATACTCTTTTTCGTATACCGCCATATATTTACTCACCGGCTCATCAAAATCACGATAATCTTTGACAGAATAATCATCTAAACGAATGGTTCTGATTTTATGGGCGTTTCTGCTGCAAATATAAAGATTATTCAAGACCTTAACCAAACTTACGGGGTTGTCGAACGCGTTTGACTTACCGCCGCCAATTCGGAGCAGAACACTTTGTTCGGCAGGGGAGTAATTAACAACACAGTTTTTATCCGGCACAACGCACCAAATGTTTTTTTCATCAACTGCAGGGCATTGAACCGGATGTTCCTGGTAGTGTAAATCACACTTTAAAACTTGGCTGCCGCTTGAAGTGAAAATACGCAGTTCACCGGATTTGTACAAAACTGCAACAGCGCCGTTCGGGAAAAAAGATGTGTCGCAAGTGATGAAATCGCCGATTTGTTCAACAATCAATTTGAAAGCGTTGCCGAATTTAGCCTGTAGATAGGTACTTCTAACTACAGGTTCCGAAATATGAATACTTTGATCAAAGTAATGAAAAGAACCTTTGATATTGCCGTTTTCATGATATTCTTTCTTAAGATAAATGAAACCCTGCTGAAAGGGCAGGATGTCAAGCGGTTGAAAATTCAACACTTGTCGCAACACAATCACTCCAAGTTAAAAAATAAATACCCCGCCAAGCCGGATACGACTGATAAGAACCTGCATAAGCAGGTGGGTGCCGCCCAACGGTTTCACGCTCCCAACTTCCGGTAAAAACCGGGAGGTCTGCAATCTGCCGCCGGAGAGTGGGCTCCCGAAAAATAAATGTTGGATCATTATGAGCCGTATTTATCGCACAAGGCAGGGGATAATGTGCGGGTTTTGTTAATCGCCTTCTTCTTCATCTTCAACGGGTGCATCTTCGTCTTCAAAGTCGTAGAGTTCGCTCAAGCGTTTCTCAAAAAGCTCGCCAATTTCAGTGAACTCATTTTCGTCTTCAATCTGGGCAAGATAGATTTCTCCGTTCTCTTCCTGAACCTTCAAAATAATGAGTTCGCCGTCATCTTCAAGCAGTTGTTCGGCTTCATCATATAACGGCACAAGTGCTACATATTTACCTTTGTCCGTTTCTATCCGGTCAAGTTCTTCAAAAACATGCTCTTTGCCGTCTTCGTCAACGACGCTGACAATATCCGGATTATACTCGTCCTGCATTTGTAAACTCCTAACATTTTCTCTTAGTATTATTTTACTCAGAAGGGAACAATTAGTCAATAGATAAAAAGCATAAGTGCAAAACTGTTAAAATGTGTATGATAAGTTGAACAATACTATTGACAATGCCTTGATAATCGCTTATACTGAAAGCGAACAGAAGAGAATGATTGTTATGAAGAGTTCTCAGAAAGTTCTGAGTGCGTTCCGAAAAGAACGCAAATAAGGCAAAGGAGGCGGTTCCGTTGGACAAAGATAGCGCGCCGTTCAATTTCTCAGCCCGCCTAAGCATTCACGGCATTTAGAACCGGCATCCGCACAGAGCATGGGTATTGTTTTACTGACTACTCTGTTACGGCCGAAATCTTTCGGATTCAGCTTTCCGTACATGTGACGGCGGGTAGTGAACAGGCAGAAAATTAAATAGACAAATTACGCCCCGCGGTTTAAAGCCGCGGGGTATGTTTATCGGCAAAGTAAAATGAGATTGTATCTCAAGTAAATATTTGCTATAATTTTAACATAATAATTGCATGGTTTGTAACGCGTTATTATTATGGTTTTTGCCGTACCATTTTCGGTAGAATGGAGTTTCGAATGGATAATTTGGAAACATGCAGAGCACGGGCAGCAGAATTGCGCAGGATTATCAATTATCACAGCACCAAATACTATGAAGACGATAGCCCTGAAATTGAGGATTATGAGTATGACATGCTTGTGCGTGAATTGGCCGAAATAGAAAACACTTATCCGCAACTGGCTGATGCCGGTTCCCCAACAAAAAGGGTCGGCGGCAAAGCGGACAAACGGTTTCAACCGGTCAGCCATGCAATACCGATGGAAAGTCTGCAGGACGCGTTCGGTATAAATGAAGTAATCGCATTCGATGCCCGAGTAAGAGAAAAAGCGCCGGAAGCAACTTATATCGTTGAGCCGAAAATTGACGGTCTTTCCGTTTCGCTTGAATATGAAAACGGCTTTTTTATCAGAGGATCTACACGCGGCGATGGGCTTGTCGGGGAAGATGTTACCGCTAACCTTAGAACGATAAAATCGATTCCCGACCGTTTAAAATCGGCCATTCCCTATATCGAGGTCCGCGGAGAAGTTTTTATGCCCCTCAGTGTTTTTGAAAAGATTGTCGAATCACAGGAACTTAATGAGGAAAAGCCTTTTAAAAACCCAAGAAACGCTGCTGCGGGTTCTTTACGGCAAAAAAATCCAAACATAACCGCTCAAAGATCGCTTGATATATTTGTGTTTAATATTCAGAAAGTCACCGGCGCCGAACTCGACACCCACAAAAGTTCACTTGATTTTATCAAGAACCTGGGTATCAAAACGATACCGTTCTATAATGAATTCGGTACCATTGAAGGAGTCATAAAAGAACTTCAAAGAATAGGTGAATTCAGAGGAACTTTACCGTTTGGTATCGACGGCGCCGTTATAAAAGTGAACAACTTCAAACAGCGCGCGGCTTTGGGCAGCACATCAAAATTTCCTAAATGGGCGTTAGCCTACAAGTACCCGCCGGAAGAGAAGCAAACAATACTGCTTGATATTGAAATCAATGTCGGACGAACCGGTGTTCTGACGCCAACCGCGGTGCTGAAACCGGTTCTTGTAGCGGGCTCTACTGTCGGCCGCGCAACACTGCATAACCAGGATTTTATTACCGAAAAAGACATTAGGATCGGGGATACCGTTATTATCCGCAAGGCGGGGGACATTATCCCCGAGGTGATGAGCGTCGTTTGCCACAACGAGAATTCGAAAAAATACAATTTGCCGGGAATTTGCCCTTCCTGCGGGGCAAAAGTATTCAGAGAACCGGAGGAATCAGCGGTGAGGTGCGTTAATCCCGAGTGCCCGGCTCAGCTTTTGAGGCTACTGATTCATTTCTGCTCGCGGGATGCAATGGATATCGAGGGCTTGGGCGAAGGGATTTTGGAAAGGCTCGTAAACGAGGGGATGCTGAAAACAGTCGCTGATATTTATTCCTTGAATGCCGGACAGTTGTCGGGAATGGAAAGGTTTGCGGAAAAATCGGCAAAAAACCTAACAGAAGCGATTGAAGCGTCTAAGCAAAATGATTTGTACAGGCTGATTTTTGCGTTGGGTATCCGCCATATCGGGCAGAAGGCCGCAAAGCTGTTAGCGGAACGCTTTATTACAATTGATGCAATCATGTCAGCTTCTGCGGAAGAAGTATCAAGTATCGAGGGCTTCGGCGGAATAATGGCTGAAAGTGTTGTTGATTATTTTGCCTTGCCGCAATCTAAAGAGCTTGTCGAAGAGTTGAAAGGAAAAGGCTTGAAGCTGAAATCCAACAAGGAGATAAAGGATACCCGTTTTTCAGGTAAAACTTTTGTTTTGACAGGTACTTTGCCGACCTATTCCCGCACCGATGCAGCCGCGGTGATTGAAAGCTTCAATGGGAAAGTTTCATCCTCTGTTTCAAAAAAGACCGATTTCGTTCTTGCCGGCGAGGACGCAGGCAGCAAGCTGCAAAAAGCCAATGAACTTGGTATTATGGTCATCAGCGAAGCTCAATTTATAGAAATGATTCAGTAAAGGTACCGTGTACATGCAAAAAGAACAACAACTTTATTTTAACGAAGATGGCAAATTCAGGATAATGGCAATCGGCGATATCCACGAAAAGTATGTGCCGGATGAAAAGACCGGTGACTTTTTAAGGCTCATCAACAAGGCGCTGGACGAGCTGAAGCCGGATTTGGCTGTTCTGATGGGCGATTTGGTATCAAGCCATTTTCAAAATGAGAAAGGCGAAAGCCGGGATTTAAGCATTGAACAGTTAAGGGAAGAAGTGCACAGAATAGCGGAGCCCTTTGCTGTCCGCAGCATTCCGTTTGCATTGGTATTTGGCAACCATGACGGTGAAAACGGCAAACCGAAGGAGCAGCTGCTTTCCTTGTTTCAAGCGTATCCGAATTTTCTTAACTCAAACACAGAAGGCATCACCGGTGTCGGCAATTGCAACCTTGTAATAAATAGCAGCTCAAACAACAGCAATGCCTTTAATGTATGGCTCATCGACTCCGGCAACAAAGCCCCCGAAGGCAGGGGTGATGATGCTTATGTCGAAACCGACCAAATTTTTTGGTATGAGCGTGTTTCAAACGAACTGAAAGAGCAAAACGGCGGCAAACCATTACCGGCTGTGCTCTTCCAGCATATTCCTGTTTTGGAGGAATATGAGCTTTTAAAGAAAACAAGCCGATTTAACCCTTATCGCGTCAGGGGGAACAGCTGGCATGATAAAAATTGGTATGTCATAGCGGATAAGAAAAACACAACCGGTTACCTCGGCGAAGGCCCCTGCACACCCGATTATGATAACGGCCAGTTCAAAAGCTGGAAAAAACAGGGCGATGTCATCGGCGCTTTTTTCGGGCATGACCATATGAACGACTTTTGCGGCACGGTTGAAGGGATTACACTCGGCCAGTGCAAATGCTCCGGTTTTCATATTTACGGTGACGGCTTACGCCAGGGCGTGAGGATGATAACAATCGATGAAAATGAGCCAGGCAAGCTCGAAACAAAAATGCATTACTACCGGGATTTCTTCGGCACAAAATGCGATTCAATTAAAGGCTATATGCTGCTTCACGATCGTGTGCATACGAACCTTGAACTGTCTCTGAAAATACTGGCGCCGGTGGCAGCGGTTGCTGCGATAGTTGTCATTCTGAGCAAAATCCTATCATCATAAGTGATGCGAAGTATCCCCAAAAAGACGGCAGGTAATGCATTTCGCATCGCCTGCCGTCTTCAAAATATTATAGGCTATGAATCAATATTATAATCGAAAAGCGCGTAAATATACCCGATCAGCTTCACAACGCTGTATAAATTCAAAAGCCCGAGCTCTTTGAATTTTTCGGTTTGAGTAACCGTTTTTATGATGGTGTATTCATCCTTCAGTTCCCCGGCAGGTGAAAACGCTTTAAATATAAGTTTATCGCCGTTAACCTCGAATGTGGAACAAGTTGCGGCGGTGTCGTAAACGCGCTTTGCTGTCCAAATGTTTTGAAATTTGAAATCGGACACGGTTTCATTCTGAAAGGCGTTCATCGAGATATAGACGGTGCCTTTCGGATTAGTGTTCTCTTTGTTGAATGCTAATTTAACTATCATCCCTTTTTCCATATGGTGCGACCGCCCGTAAATGTGGCTGTGCCCACGCAGCATCACATCAAGGCCTGCCATATCCACTATAGGGGTGAATTCAACATGAGCGGGCAGAATGATCGGATAAGCAGGGGTATATATGTCATGGTGGAGCATGCCTATCCGCCATTTCGCGTCAAGGTTTTTATTAACCGCTTCTTTAGCGAATCTGATATGTTCGGCCGCGTTGCCGTTGGTGCTGTCAAAAACAAGGAACAGCGCATTCCCGTATCGGAACCAATAGTCCGTACCTGTTTCGCTCGGCAGCGCGGCGTCAAAGGCGTTTGGATTATTGACATAATTCTTCATCATATCGCCGATTTTGTCGTGGTTGCCGATAGCAAAGGCAACAGGAACACTCCTAAATACCGGCGAGGCAAGCAGAGCGTTCCATTCACCCGGGATATATCCGCTTCTTACAGTGTCACCGCCGGACATAATGAAACTTATATCGGTGCTTATGGTAAGCGCGGTGTTAAATCTGTTGTGGATGTTATAGGATGTATCCCTGCCGTAGGCGATATTGTTGGCGTCAAAACCTTGATGCATATCATTTACATACAGGAATTTGAAGCTGTCCGTCCCCAAAGTTCTGGTAACAAAGGGTCCGTAAATCAAATCGTCTGTACCATAGGTATAGTAATAAACCGTATTTGTCTCAATGCCGGTCGCCGTAACGCGGCAGGTTCTATATCCTTCGTCCGCTGGTGTGGTTGTTCCGTTAAAAACAGCGGGATTGCTCATATCAGCGCTTTTACTCAATTTCACGGCCGGAGTGCCGGCGTCAAGCGTGCAATGCCAGGCGAAATTCAGCATGGTTGCGTCGCTGCCGGGCGTAAGGCAAACATTGGTGTTAACATTGCCGGTTTCGTTCCAGTTTGCATTCCAATCATCTTGTGAAACGGTGAAATCCGGTAAGCCGTACAAAGCAGAAGCGAATGTTGTGAAACAACTGAAAAACAGGCAAAGGCAGCAAACAAAAGCTGTGATTCTTTTCAACATAAAATCGCGCCCTTTCATTTACTAAGCATATCAATAAGCGTATAAATGAATCCGCCAAGTTTAACAATGCTGTATAAATCAATTCCTTTCGGTTCTTTAAAAGGTTCGGAGTTGTCTTGTGTTTTGGCGATGGTGTATTCGTCGCATTGTTCACCGGTATCATAAAAAGCTTTAAATTGCAGACTGTCAGCGGTAAATGCTACGGTCGAATAGGTTGTTATATCATCTCTGCATCTTTTTGCAGTCCAAACATTTTGCCAGGGCAGTGTTTGTCCGGCTACATTGTTGACTGCGCTCATGGAAATATAAGCCGTCCCATCGGGATCTATTATACGATTACCAAACCCCCAATCAACGATTTTTCCGCCTTGGAGGTGGTGCGACCGCCCATAAATATGGCTGTGTCCGGTGAGAACTACATCAAGGCCTGCCCTGTCAAAGATGGTCGTGTAAATGATTCTGATAAGATTGTTGTCCAGGTCAAGAAAACCGAAGGATGGCCCGTTCATGTCGTTATGAAGAACCCCGATGCGCCATTTCGCGTCAAGGTTTTTGTTTATTGCTTGCTTGGCGAAACGAATGTGGTCCATAGCATTGCCGTTTGTACTGTCGAACATTAGGAACAAAACATCCCCGTACCGGAACCAGTTTGATTTACCGACAGGGCTCGGCAGTAAAGCGTTGAATTCGTTTGGATTGTTGACATAGAACTTTTGTGTCACGCCCTTTTTATCGTGATTGCCAATCGCAAATGCAACCGGCAAAGA
The DNA here is from genome assembly GCA_964612185.1 of uncultured Eubacteriales bacterium. Lineage (GTDB taxonomy): Bacteria > Bacillota > Clostridia > Oscillospirales > Acutalibacteraceae > UBA1447. The sequence goes on along the minus strand of CAZTCR010000007.1, from coordinate 71,359 downwards.
CCTGAATATCGGAGACGCCAGCAAACCGTTCCATTCCGCCGGTGTTTGGCCGCTGTCCGTCTGATCACCGCCGGCAATCATAAAACTGATGTCGGGGTTTGCTTTGAGTGCTGTGTTGACAGTGTTATGTATTTTGAAGGATTTATTCTTTGAGACGGTATCGTCAGCCGCGTTGTATCCGGCATGCATATCGTTGACATATAAAAATTTGAAACTTGAGGATGCAAGCGTTCTGAAAATGAAAGGTCCGAATGTCTTATCGCCGTTGCCATAGGTGTAATAATACACGGTATCCGGCTGCAAGCCTGCTGCGGTGACGCGGTTTGTTTTATATCCTTCGTCAGCCGGCATTGATACGCCGGTAAAGGATTTCGCATTATTCATACCGGCACTTTTACTGACTTTTACGGTTGGTATATCGGCATCAAGCGAGCAGTGCCAGGCAAAGTTAATCTGCGACTCATCACTCCCTGGCGTCAGGCAGACATTGGTGTTAACATTGCCAATCACCGGCCACGCATTGTTCCACTCATCACCGGTTATTGTAAAATCAGGTAGTCCGGATGATGCGGAAACAGGAAAAGAAAAACAAGCAAGAAAAACACAGCAGCACATCAAGAAAGACAGGCTTCGCTTGAACATAACAATTCCTCCATAACATTATAATATTTTTTTAAGCAAACCGAGGAATGCTTGCATTTGCACCGGGTATGTATTAAAATCAGGTGAATAAATCATCAATAAAGGAGAATTGTATTTATGGAAAAGTATTTAATTATCAATGCCGACGACTTCGGTATGTGCCGTGCTGCCAACCTTGCGACATTTGACCTGCTCAAACGCGGGGGGATTACATCCGCTACAATTATGGTGCCTTGCGGTTGGGCGCCAGAAGCCTGTAAATTCGCGCAGGAAAATCCTGAATTCGCTATCGGTGTTCATTTAACCTTTACAAGCGAATGGAGCAAATATCGCTGGGCGCCTGTTGCGGCGGCTAATACGGACAGCCTCCGGGACGAAGACGGCTACATGCACCATGATAGCAAACAAGTTGAGGAACAGGTGGATATCGATGAGGTTGAGGCGGAAATAAGGGCACAAATCGAAAGAGCCAAGAAGCTTGGGCTCAACCCTTCGCATTTGGATAACCACATGGGTTCGCTTTACGGGATAGAAACGGGCAGATTTGAGTTGCTCAATCTAACTTTTGACATCGCATCGGAGTATAACTTGCCTTTCCGCTTTCCGTCCACTTATACGGAGGAACAAATCGCTCGTTTCGGTCCAAAAATCGATGCCAAAATGATTGGCATGCTGTTTTCAAAATTCAGCGCGTATGCGTCAGAAAAGAGTGTCCCGATACCGGACTATCTCATTACGCATGAATGGGGATGTCCTCAAAGCGATAGTTACGAAAACTTCCGCGATTATATGTTTGAGCACTTTAAAACATTCCCGAACGGGGTCACCGAAACATTTATCCATCCCTCGCTTGAATGTGACGAACTCAAAGGTACAAGCAGCGTTTGGTTCCGCAGAGTATGGGAGCACCGTCTGTTTGCCGACCCGGCGACAAGAAAATATCTTGAGGGGTTGGGTATGAAATATATCAACTACCGCGACCTTGCGAAAATGAAAAAATAAACTAAATCATTCCGGCCATCAAGCTGTCATCGCTGTAATACAGGTGGCAGCTTGATTTGTCTAAACGCTAGACAATAATTATCATATTTTATATTTTGCGAAATGTCAAACGATATCGCATGTCTATTGATGAATATTGGTTGTGAAATAACAAAGGATATGTTACTATTAACCGGAAAAACCGGGAGTTTTATTAAGGTGCTTGCAGAATTAACTCAAACACCAAAATTTTGGTTAACACCGGTTGATTGAAAATTTGAAATTGCTGTTTAGCAAGAAAGGACCAATAAAAAATGAAAACCGAGCTTTATAAGTATCGCATTACGCCGGGCATTGTACAAACTCAAAAACAAACAACAATCAAAATAAGCGCTTTGGAAACACAACTCGTATTTTCGGATGATTCAGCTTACCGGGTTGAAGTCTGGGGGCTTACCAGACTTCCATGGGGGGACTTTAAGCCGGAAAACAATATATTCAATATGAAGGCAAAAAACGGTGAACTTGTCTTCACCTATACATTTGAGGTTGAAGAAGAGTATTATGTCCGGGTATTTACCGGCACCGAAAAGAAATGCTTTTTGCAAATGTCCGTATATGCGCTTGAAGCTGACCTGTATACGCTTCGCCCCTTGAAAGGCGACTTTCATGTCCATTCCTGCCATTCCGACGGTAAAGAAAGCCCTGCAATTGTCGCAGCCAACTACAGGGAGGCGGGCTTTGATTTTATGGCTGTGACAGACCATCACCGCTATTTCCCTTCTGTGGAAGCGCAGGAAGCGTATAAGAGTGTGCCGCTTGGGATGCTATTACTCAACGGTGAGGAGGTTCATTCGCCCGATAATTATGTGCATGTCATTCATTTCGGCGGGGACAGCAGCGTGAATGAACTGTTTGAGCATGATCAGGATTTGTACTATGAAGAAGTGCAGCAAATAGAGGACACCGAAGAATTGCCGCATTTTGACAAATTTGTTTATGCCGCCAACAAATGGGTGGCGAAAAAAATTCGCGAAACAAACGGTTTGGCTGTTTTCTGCCATCCGCATTGGATTAATGACACTTACAATGTCCCTGATTCACTTTCAAGGGCATTTTTTGAAAATGGTGTGTTTGATGCGTTTGAACTCATCGGCGGGCAAACCGCGCATGAAAACAATATGCAGACAGCCTTCTATTATCAACTTCGCTCGGAAGGTGTTAAAATCCCGGTAACGGGTGCGAGTGACTCCCACGGGACCATTAACAGGGGACTGTTCAATAAGATGTTTACCATTGTTTTTGCCGCGGATAACGCGAGAGATGACATTATAGATGCCGTGAAGAATTGCTTGAGTGTGGCGGTGGAAGTATATGAAGACTCTGTTAATTATAGCGTGCATGGCAGTTACCGGTTGGTATCATACGCGCGGTTTTTGATTGAACACTACTTTTCACTCACAGAGAAACTCTGCAGGGAGGAAGGAATTCTAATGAGGGCACATCTTAACGGAGATCAACAAGCCACACAACGCCTGGCGCAGTTAAAGGATAAAACGGATATGTTTTACAGTGCGTTTGCCGGCAAATAACGGAGGTGTTTATATGCTGTTATATTGGATTGCAGGTATCTTATTGTTTTTGGTGGTTGCCTTTGTAGCGGTCGGTTTTGTCTCGTTTAATTTTGCGATTGCCCGGCCAAAGAAAAAGAAAGCGCCGCAAAGCGAAACCAAACAAGCCCGCGAGTTGATTAGAGCAAAGAACAACGCATATCTTTTTTCACTGAACCCGGAGGATGTTTCTATTCAGTCAAAGGACGGGTTAACGCTCAAAGCATGGCTTTTACCCGCAAAAATTGAAAAGCGCAGGTTTGTTATCTGCGTGCATGGTTACCACTGCAACGGCCCCGATGAATTCAGCCATATGGTTCCTTTCTATCATGATGAACTGGACTACAACTACTTGCTGCCGGACGACCGTGCGCACGGCAGAAGTGAGGGCAACTACATCGGTTTCGGCGCGCTCGATCACAAAGATATTCTCCTGTGGGTGGATTACTTAATTGAGCGTTTTGGCAAAGATATTGAGATTATTCTGCACGGTATTTCTATGGGCGCGGCGACCGTTATGCTCGCAAATTCAAGCAATCCGCCGGAACAGGTTAAACTTGTTATTGAAGACTGCGGCTTTACAAACGCCCGGGAGGAAATATGCAATACGCTCAAGGGTATGATAAAATTCAATTTTTCACCGCTTGTCTATATGGCAAGTTTGATTTGCAAGTTGAAAGCCGGTTATTTCTTCGGTGACGCCGATTGTTTAGGCCGATTAAAATTCGCAAAAAATCCAATCCTGTTTATTCACGGTTCTGCTGATACATTTGTGCCGACATGGATGGGGATTCGTCTTCATGAAGCTTGTCCGGTACCGAAAGACATCTTGATAGTCGAAGGCGCGGTTCATGCATACAGCTACTATGACGCGCCAAAAGATTATCAGCAAAAAGTCAAAGGATTTATAGCAAAACATATGGATAACGCAACTGATAAGTGAGATAAGTGTACCGTTGACATGAAATGTCCGGGTTTGTATATTAACAAGTTACTTTAATAAAAAAAACAGTTGCCGGCTTATTAAGCTGACAACTGTTTTTGGTGCCGGTGGCCGGGGTCGAACCGGCACGGTGTCGCCACCACTGGATTTTGAGTCCAGCACGTCTGCCAATTCCATCACACCGGCAAGTGCAGAAACAAGTATAATCGATGAAACCCGAAAAATCAAGCATTTGACTAAATTAATTTGTTGTGAAATTGCAAATATATTTTCCCGTTCCGAGGGGCGAAAATATTGACAAACACATAGAAAACCTGTAAAATCATAGCAGATTAAATCACCCAATCGTGTCATACGGATTATAGTAGCAACATTAAAAACACGGTCAAAGCCGTGTGCGGGAGGCCGGCGCATGAATGCAAGGAACATAATCGACCTGGATCATGTTTCGCAAAGCGATCTGGACGAAATCATCCGTTTTGCGGGTGTGATTAAGGAAAATCCGTCCTATTATATTGACGATTGCCACGGCAATATAATGGCAACCTTGTTTTATGAACCATCCACAAGAACACAGATGTCCTTCCAAACGGCTATGCTTCGCCTTGGCGGCAAACTCATCGGGTTTGACAATCCCGGCAATTCCTCTGTATCCAAAGGGGAGAGTTTGAAGGATACTATCCGCGTTATCAGTAACTATGCCGATATTATTGTCATACGAAACTCTTTTGAAGGCGCAGCGATGGCGGCATCGATGTTTTCAAAAAGTCCGGTGATTAACGCGGGTGATGGCGGGCATCTGCATCCGACACAAACGCTGACGGATCTGGTAACCCTTTCTTATGAAAAGGGCAGGCTTGAAAACCTGACAATCGGACTTTGCGGCGACAACAAGAACGGTCGTACGGTACACTCATTGATTAAAAGTCTTTCAAAATATAAAGGCAACAGTTTTGTTATGATTTCTACACCGGAGCTTCAAGTACCGCAATATGTAATCGATTGCCTTGTAAAAAACAACTGCAACTATACTTTTTCCAATAATCTGGAGGAATCTATCGGCGAACTTGATGTCCTTTATATGACAAGGATACAAAGGGAACGCTTTTCCACCCAAGCGGAATATAACGCGCAAAAGGGTGTATTTGTTCTGAACGCAAAAAAAATGGCACTTGCCAAGCCGGACTTGCGGGTCCTGCATCCCTTGCCTCGTCTGGATGAAATCAGCGTCGAGGTGGATGATGACCCGAGAGCCAAGTACTTTGAACAAACCGAATACGGGATTTATGCGAGAATGGCTTTGATTATAAAAATGCTTGAAAGCCGCCGTTCCGCGGTACCTGAAAAAGTGGAAAGCACACATAACGCGAAGTGCACCAATTTAAGGTGCATCACACAAACCGAGCCGTATCTGCCGGATATTTTTACCCAGGACACCGGCATACTGGTGTGCAAATACTGCGACCATGCCGTTGCCCCGTGCAACTGAACAAACAAGCAAACGAATAAATCATTGAAAAAGAAAAAGAGACTGCCGAGCGGACAGTCTTTTCTCTTAACAAATTGTTATAAACCTCAAGTAAACTTTGTGATTACACCGCGCGTGTAACTTTGCCAGAACGAAGGCAGCGCGTACAAGCGTGAACTCTTTTTGGTGATCCGCTGACAATCGCTTTGACTCTTTTGACATTCGGTTTCCAAGTCCTGTTGGAACGCCTGTGTGAGTGGGACACTTTAATGCCGAAGGATACATCCTTACCGCAGAAATCGCATTTTGCCATTTTTCGTACCTCCTTTACTCGATAACAGATGATATACTAACAGGTATTACACAAAAAAGCAAGAAAAAATTTGAATATACACACTTATTGACCGCAAAAAAGTAAAATTTGAAAATAAACAGTTGCATTTCAAGAACAGGCGATATATAATACACTCATGCGAACATTTGTACGAATTGACAGGAGGCATAAAAATGACTGATAAGAAAAAGGCATTGGAAAGCGCGCTGCTGCAAATTGAAAAGGCATACGGCAAGGGAACGATAATGAGGCTTGGTCAGAACGAGGGTATGGCAATAGAAGCCATATCAACCGGTTCTATTAATCTTGATGCTGCAACCGGTATTGGTGGTCTTCCCAAAGGCCGCATTGTTGAAATTTACGGACCGGAAGCATCGGGCAAAACAACACTCGCCTTGCATATTGTCGCGGAAGCCCAAAAGGCCGGCGGAGAAGCAGCCTTTATTGATGCTGAGCACGCGCTTGACCCTGTTTACGCGGGCAATCTTGGGGTTGATATTGATTCCTTACTGGTTTCACAACCCGACAATGGTGAACAAGCCTTAGAAGTTGCAGAAGCGCTTGTCCGTTCCGGCGCGGTTGATGTCATCGTTATTGATTCGGTTGCCGCACTCGTACCACGCGCAGAAATAGAAGGGGAAATGGGCGATTCACATGTGGGTCTCCATGCGCGATTAATGTCACAGGCGTTAAGAAAACTAGCGGGTGCTATCTCCAAGTCGAATACGATTATTATTTTTATTAACCAACTGCGTGAAAAAGTCGGTATTGTTTATGGCAACCCTGAAGTGACCACGGGCGGCAGGGCGCTGAAGTTTTATGCTTCTATCAGAATTGATGTTCGCCGTATTGAGCAATTAAAAGGTGCCAACAATGAATTTGTCGGTTCCCGTACAAGAGCAAAAGTCGTAAAAAACAAGGTTGCTCCGCCTTTTAAAGAAGCGGAATTTGACATTATGTACGGCAAAGGGATATCCAAAGAAGGCGAAATTGTCGACTTGGGTGTTAAACTTGGCTATATAGCAAAAGGCGGCGCCTGGTTTTCATACGGCGATATCAGGCTTGGGCAGGGCAGGGATAATGCAAAAGAATTTTTACGCCAAAATAAGGAGATTTCAGACGAGCTGGAGGCAAAAATCAGGGAAAATGCAACAAAAGTTATCCAAATCAGCAAAAATGTGCCGCTTAGTGTGACAATTGTTGCGGATGAAACGGTTGCTCGTGAAACAACGACAAAAGCCGGCGCCCGTGCAAAGCTCGACATTGCCGTTGATGATGACGAATAAGGTTTGGCGATGTGATGACTTGTTTCTTTTTGCCTGCTTTGAGGTGAGACAATGATAATGACCGCGAAAAAAGGCAAGGGCAACAAAATGCACATATATGCCGATGATGAGTATTTAATTACCGTTACCGCTGATTTTTGGTATTCCGGTTCAATCCGTCAAGGTGATGAAATCAACAGCGAACGCTTGGAGAGCTTTAAGGATAAAGCACAAGACAGCAGGGCATATAATAAATTGTTGGACCTCATATCACGCCGTGATTACTGTAGAAAAGAACTTGAAGATAGACTTTCAAGAGATTTCGGCAGAAATCCGGCGTTAAAGGCAGTTCAAAGAGCTGTCGATGCCGGATTCGTGAATGATGAATCGTACGCGGTGAAATTTGCCGAGGAAATGTGCAGACGAAAAGGATTCAGCCTTTCAAGAATAAAAACGGATTTGATCTATAAAGGGATAGCACGCGAAATTGTTGATGAAACAATAGAGCATATTGACTTTGATCCCCGCGTTCGTATAATTGAACTGTTGCAAACAAAGTATGCGCGCCGTTTTGATGATGAAAAAAACACAGCGCGGACGATTAACGCGATTATCCGGCTGGGATACAGTTATTCGGATATCCGTGCCGCAATGAGTGAGTTGAATGTTGATACGCCCAACGAGTAGCGCCGCGTTTCAGGCTTATGGGCAACGGAGGATATTATATGGGTTATAAAATTGGACTGATTTCGCTCGGCTGCCCGAAAAACCAGGTGGATGCCGAAATTATGCTTGCATCACTGGACGAAAATGGGTTTGAAATTGTAGATTACCTCGATGGAGCAGACGCGGTGATCGTTAATACTTGCGGGTTTATTGATGACGCAAAAAAAGAATCAATTGAAAACATACTGGAATCTGTCCAACTGAAGAATGACGGAGTTGTCAGCAAAGTGATTGTTACCGGGTGTCTTTCTCAGTTATATAAAACAGAAATTCATAAAGAGATACCTGAAGTTGATGCAGTAATCGGTATCGGTGCAAACGCGAAAATTGCGGATATTGTCCGCCAAGTTATCGAAGGCAATGTGCAGTCATTATTTCCGCCCCGGTCAGAATTACCTTTAAATGGCAAAAGACTGTTGACAACACCCGCTTACTGGTCCTATTTAAAAATTGCGGATGGCTGCTCAAATTGCTGCAGTTATTGCGCCATACCTGCTATCAGAGGCGCTTTTCGAAGCAGAAAAATGGAAGACATTTTGGAAGAGGCAGATTCGATTGCCAAATCAGGCACAAAAGAACTTGTACTCATCGCGCAGGATACAACCGCTTACGGGCTTGATATTTACAACAGACTTGCTTTGCCCGAGCTCCTTGGCAAGCTGAGCAAAATTGAAGGTATCGAATGGCTTCGATTGATGTATTGCTATCCGGACAGGGTAACGGATGAACTGATTGAAACAATTGCGCGCAACCCGAAGGTTCTCCATTACATCGACTTACCTGTTCAGCATATAAGCGATAAAATATTGCAGGCGATGAATCGCAGATGCACCGGGGGCGATATTAAACGACTGATTGTTTTAATGCGTGAAAAAATACCCGATATAATTATTAGAACCACGCTTATTACCGGCTTTCCCGGGGAGGGAGAGGATGAGTTTGAAGAACTCGCTGTATTTGTAAACGAAACGGAATTTGACCGGTTAGGGTGTTTTAGTTTTTCGCCGCAACCGGGTACTCCTGCGGCTGATTTATCGGGACAGGTTGAAGATGACACCAAAATACACCGCTCGGAACTGATGATGCAAGACCAGTTTGAAATTATGGGCAGGAAAAACGAAAACACTATCGGAAAGACTTACAAAGTTCTTGTTGAGGGCTATGACAACTATTCTGACAGTTATTATGGCCGCTCTTATATGGACGCGCCTGAAATTGACAATAAAATTCATTTTACTTCCGATGTTGGACACGACGAAGGCGAGTTTGTTCAGGTGAAAATATTCGGCGTATCGGAATATGACCTGCTCGGACAAAAGATTGATAAATAACCAACAAATATGAAGGACTGAACTGCATGAATACGCCCAATAAGCTCACGGTGTTCCGTATGATGGTTACACCGATATTCCTGGCTGTGATTCTGCTTAACATTCCGCACCGATATTTATTGGCAACTGTTATATTCGCGATTGCAGCAATTACGGACGCGATTGACGGAAAACTTGCCAGAAAAAACAATGAGGTAACCGTTTTTGGCAAGTTGCTGGACCCGGTTGCCGACAAAATGCTTACAACGGCCGCATTACTCGCGTTTTTGAGCCTTGGCTTATGTAATGTATGGATTGTGATGATTATATTAACAAGAGAATTTGCGATTACATCAATCCGGTTGATTGCATTGTCACAGGGCGTTGTCATCCCTGCGAATATATGGGGTAAACTGAAAACAGTCAGCCAAATGACCTTTACGATTGTAATTATGCTGCTGAGTGAGTTAGAAGCAATATTTCAAATCTCCGCGAAAACTTCAGTTTTCAATCTTCCGGCCATTTCAAATACTCTGCTTTGGATAACTGCTTTGTTAACTGCTGTTTCAGGTGTTATTTATATTATTCAAAGCCGGAAAGTAATCGATTTTTCAAAATAGAACATCAGAATGAAAAACAGAAATACAGATGCATGAATAATTTTAAAATTGTAGTGATATTTTTGCGGATATATAGTATAATACACGAAATACTATATATCTATGCGATGATCGGGAGAAGTAACCGCAAACCGGCATATCAGAGAGGGGATGAACGGCTGAAATATCCCTTATGCGGTTCCGGAGAAATGCACCCGTTAGCACACAAGGGGAAAGCATCAGTATCCTTGTGCGGTTGGCTCCGTTAAGGCCCTTAAGCTATAAATCGGAGTGGGACCGCGTTCACTCGCCTCCGCCGCCATTATTTGGGGGTGAGAGGTTATTTTTTTGGAGGGTTGGCCGGTATGTTCAGTCGTTTACGCGAAGACATTGCGTGTGTGAAAAAAAGGGATCCGGCAGCACGCACCTCGCTTGAGGTACTGCTGTTGTATCCGGGACTTCGAGCCATCCGGATGCACAGAAAAGCGTTCTGGTGCTATCATCACGGTCTTTTCTTTACAGCCCGCTGGATATCCCAAAGGGCTGTCCGGAAAACGGGCATTGAAATTCACCCGGCCGCTCAAATTGGCCATCGTCTGTTTATTGACCATGGTACGGGCGTCGTAATTGGTGAGACAACTCAAATTGGTGATGATGTTACGATTTACCAGGGAGTAACGCTTGGCGGTACCGGTAAGGATATTGGGAAACGCCATCCGACAATCGGTAATCGCGTGACCATCGGGGCAGGTGCGAAAGTACTTGGGCCGTTTAAAGTTGGCGACAATTCAAACATAGCCGCTGGCGCTGTTGTGCTGGATGAAATCCCGCCGGATTCAACTGCCGTCGGTGTGCCCGCGAGAGTTGTAAAGCGCAATGGCAAGCGTATTGAGGATATGGATCAGGTGCATATTCCGGATCCTGTTGCACAGGAATTCTGCAAAATGATGATCAGAATAGAGCAGCTTGAAAAAAGATTAGACAAAGCGGAGGATATGAAAAATGAAAATATATAATACACTCACCCGCCAAAGGGAAGAACTGAAAACTATTACCGAGGGTGAACTGAAGATGTACGCCTGTGGGCCGACTGTTTATAATTATTTTCATATAGGCAATGCAAGGCCGCTTTGCGTGTTTGATGTATTACGAAGATACATGGAGTTCAGCGGTTATCAGGTTACCTTTGTGCAAAACTTTACGGATATTGACGACAAAATTATTAAAAGGGCAAATGAAGAAGGCGTCTCTTTTATCGAAATATCCGAAAAATACATTGAGGAGTATTGGAAAGACGCAACAGGGCTAAACATACGCGAAGCGAGCTTTCACCCGAAAGCCACCGAAAATATTCAAGAAATTATCAACATTATCACTACACTCATTGAAAAAGGGTACGCATATGAAACAAAGGGCGATGTGTACTTCAGTACGAAAAAATTTGCAGAATATGGCAAACTTTCCCATCAGCCTTTAGAAGATTTGGAATCCGGTGCCAGGATCATGGTAGGTGAGTTGAAAAAAGAACCAATGGATTTTGCGTTGTGGAAGGCGGCAAAGCCTGACGAACCGAGTTGGGAATCTCCGTGGGGTCTGGGCAGGCCGGGTTGGCATATTGAATGTTCAGCAATGGTTCGTCGTTATTTGGGCAACACAATCGATATTCACTGCGGCGGCCAGGATTTAATTTTCCCTCATCATGAAAACGAAATTGCGCAGAGTGAATGCTGCAACGCCGTACCTTTCGCCAATTACTGGATGCATAACGGCTACATTAATGTCGACAATCAAAAAATGTCAAAATCACTCGGCAACTATTTCACAGTTCGCGATGTGGCGGAAAAATACGGATATGAACCTATTCGTTATCTGATGATATCATCGCACTACAGCAGTCCAATCAATTACAATTACGATATTATTGAGCAAAGTAAAGCCTCCTTGGTTCGTCTGTACAATTGCCGGGAAAGCTTGGAATTTGCATATAAGAATGCTGTGGAAACAGGTTCGGAAAACAACAACGATTTATTGAAGCTGCTTAACAGTCGCCGCGAGCAGTTTATTCAGGCAATGGATGACGACCTTAATACCGCAGACGGGCTGGCAGCCATTTTTGAACTTGTCAGGGACATCAACACAAAAGTCATTGATATGAATGCAGATAAAAAAGTCTGCGAAACAGCAATGTCGATTTTTGATGAGCTTTGTGATGTGCTGGGTATCTTGTACAACCGGAATATGGATACACTGGATGAAAAGGTTGAATCTCTCATTCAAGCAAGAGACGCTGCAAGAAAGACGAAGAACTGGGCGGAAGCCGACAAAATCAGAGATGAACTAAAAGCGATCGGTATCATCATTGAAGACACGCCTCAAGGCGTCAAATGGCACAAAGAGAGTTAAGATTCTATGTTTAGCCGGAGGTGAAAGATGAAAATTGCTTTGAATACATATCACCCCGCTGTTGCTGTTTTACCGTTCGCCGCAGCGATTGGGTTTTCAATGCTAACTTTTCATCCGGTTTATTCGGTTATTACGCTTGCGTCCTCCGTTGCCCTTGCCGTTAAATTGAATGGTCAGAAAGCGATACGATTGTTGCTGCGATTTTGTATGCCTATATATTTAGTCACCGTACTAATTAACACTGCCTTTAATAAAAATGGTGTAACAGTTATGTTCTATATTGGTGATTGGGCAATCATATCGGAGGGCTTTTATTTCGGGCTTTGTTCAGGTGCGGCACTTTGCGCGATTCTTCTTTGGTTTTCCTGTTATACAAGTGTGATCGACAGTGAAAAATTTCTTTTTTTAACAAGTCGTTTCTCTCCAAACGCGGCACTGCTTGTTTCTATGACCTTGGGGCAAGTGTCAAAGATGACAAAAAAAGTTTCCGAAATTAGCGATGCGCAGATAGGAATATATGGTGAAGAACAGAAAAAGCTTTCTAAACGGTTAAGAATGGCAATGCTGAAAATTTCAGTGCTGTTGAGTTGGTCAATGGAAGATTCGGTTCAAACGGCAGATTCTATGCATGCCAGGGGATATGGAACCGGCAGAATGACTAAAATGAACCCTTATATCTTTGGCCGAAAGGACAGGTTTCTCCTGGCATTTGTTTTAGTATTCATGTCAATAAGCATTTCGCTTCTTATTGCCGGCAAGGCGAGTTTTCGTTTTTTTCCATCGGCGGAAACGGTCAGCTTTGATCCGGTGTCTGTTTTTGGCTATTTCTCATATTTCTTCATGTTGTCTCTGCCAATGGCTATCGAGATAAAGGAGGGCCTTCAATGGCGGTTCTACATGTCCGGAATTTGAATTTTACATACGCAAGCGAAAAAAAGCCTACACTTATTGATATTAACTTTGAGGTGCAACGGGGCGAATTTTTGTTATTATGCGGACCTTCAGGTTGCGGTAAAACAACACTTTTGCATCATTTGAAGCCACATCTTGAGCCGAGAGGAGCTAAAACGGGCGAAGTAGTATTTAATGCTATTGATACCTCTCACTTACCGGAAAGAGATGCAGCCGCAAAAATAGGCTTAATCATGCAAAAACCCGAAAATCAAATAGTAACCGATACTGTAAGACATGAACTTGCCTTTGGTCTTGAATCTCTTGGGTTTCATCCCGCACTTATTGCAAGAAGAGTCGCCGAGACTGTATCATATTTTGGCATTGAAGAAGTTTACAATAAAAAAACAAGCGAACTCTCGGGCGGAGAAAAACAACTCGTCAGTATAGCCGCAATAATGGCCCTGCAACCGGAGTTGCTTCTTTTAGACGAACCGGCTTCACAACTTGATCCGATTGCCGCTCGCAACCTGTATGATATTCTGCTGCGCCTAAACAGTGAACTCGGAATCACCATTATACTTTCCGAGCATCGAATTGATGATGTGTTTTCGCTTGCTCACCGGGTAGCGGTAATGAGTGACGGTAAACTTGTCTGTGTTAATACACCCCAATATACGGCAACCTATATGGCGGCAAGTGGTGAAGATAGAATAAGAGAAATGTTACCTATTCCGTCAAAAATATATGTTGACATCAGCACACTTCTACCTGATGCAAAAAACCTCAATTTAATAAGCAGGGACGATTTGGGTGCTTTGATTAATATCCCTGTTACCGTTAGAGAAGTAAAACCGTGGTTCGAAACATTGGCGCAAGAACATCTCCATATTCCCAATTCATCCGGGGCGGATACAACAAGGCAAAATATAAACAAGACAGAGGATTACAAGGATAGTGAGTCAGAAAACAAAGACAAATTAGCCGTTGTTGCGGATTCATTGTGCTTCCGCTTTAGCAAAAACAGTGAAGATGTCATCAATAATCTGTCCGTGACAATAAAAAAAGGCGAAATACTCAGTATTGTTGGAGGCAACGGCGCAGGGAAGACAACGCTGCTGCGATTAATCAGCGGAATAATTAAACCATATTCCGGTAAAATTAAGTTTGTTGAGAACGGTTTAAAAACTGCATATCTGCCGCAAAACCCGCAGAGTATGTTTGCTTTTGATACGGTGCTTGATGACTTGTTGCAAACAGAAGGAGCATTAAGCGCCGGAAAACAGTTCTTATTTTCAACCGGTATTTTGAATGAAGTTGATCGCAAGATTTCACCCAATCTTCAAAACATAATTAATAGGCTCGGAATTGAAATGATTCTAAATAAGCATCCGTTTGATCTCAGCTTCGGAGAGCTTCAACGAGCGGCTTTGGGCATGCTGCTAATAAAAATGCCGGATATACTTTTACTTGATGAACCGACAAAAGGCATAGATACGCTGACAAAAAGGAGAATGGCTGAGCTTTTAAAATCTCTTTGCAATGACGGTTTAAGCGTGGTGGCTGTTACGCACGACATTGAATTTGCTGCCGAGTATTCGCAAAGCTGTGCCATGCTGTTTGACGGCAGAATTCTAAACATCGAAACACCGGAGAACTTTTTCAGCGGAAATATGTGCTACACAACCGTTGCTCATCGTATTGCAGGGCGTTTATTTCAAAAGACAGTTACTTGTGAGGAAGTGAAAAACGAGTGGATAAAATACGCAATAAGAGGCTGACAACGGCGGTTACTGTTGTTGTACTGGTTGTTTCGATAACCCTTCTTGTTTTATACGCTCTCAAGTATAACTCAGGCTATGCGCTTGTGTCTGCTGTCATGGTTACTTTGTTCATTCTTCCCTTTTTTTTAAGCCTTGAAATGAGAAAGCCCAAAGCGCGTGATATTGTACCCATTGCCGTTATGGCAGCGCTGGGTGTTGTCGGCCGCATCGCGTTTGCAGCTGTGCCCGGGGTAAAACCAACAACGGCTATTGTCATCATTGCAGGTGTAGCGTTCGGCCCTCAAGCGGGCTTTTTAACCGGTGCTGTGTCTGCGCTTGCTTCAAACTTTTTCTTTGGCCAAGGGGCATGGACACCTTGGCAGATGCTTGCGTGGGGTCTTTGCGGTTTGCTTGCGGGTGGGTTTAAAAATATTGGTGCAATCAAAGGCGCGAAATCACTTGTCGCATTTGGATTTTTTGTCAGCATCCTATTTGGGTTGATTATGAACTGCTGGCATATTATTGGATTTGTCAGCCCTATAACATGGGGGGCTGTTATCGCTGTTTTGACAGCGAGTTTATATTTTGACTTGGCTCATGCTGTTTCTACCGCTATTTTTTTATTAATACTCGGCAACATCTGGCTTAAAAAACTTGAACGGATAAAAATGAAATTTGGTGTTATGCAAACACCTGCTTAAATTTATTGTGTCCGCCCGGAGGGAATTCAGACTTGAACACAAAGAAAATTAATAACATCATAAAGGTTTCAAATGATGTACAGGAAAAACAGCCGGAATATACTGCAAACGAGACCAACCTTTATGCTCGGCATAATAAGGAAAATCCTCTTGCACATGTAAGAACATTTGGCTGTCAAGGTAATGTCTCTGACGGAGAACGCCTAAAAGGCATGCTTTGCCAAATGGGCTATGAAATTACCGAGGATTCAGAAGCGGCTGATTTGGTTCTCCTGAATACTTGTGCCATTCGGGAACACGCACAGGACAGGGTACTTGGCAATATAGGTGCGTTAAAACATTTGAAGGAGTCCAAACCGGGCTTTTTACTGGCTCTTTGCGGTTGTATGATGCAGCAGGAATATGTTGCAGAAAAAATTAAAAGAAGCTACCCGTATGTTGATCTTGTGTTCGGAACGCATGTAATCCATAAACTGCCGGAACTGATTTACAGGTGCATCAACGGAGAAAAGCAAGTATTTGAACTGCCGGATTCGAATGGTATAATTGCCGAAGGATTGCCGCAAAAGCGGGACAGCGCGTTCAAAGCATGGCTGCCGGTTATGTATGGATGCGACAACTATTGCAGCTATTGTGTAGTACCATATGTCAGAGGCCGTGAGCGCAGCAGGGAAGCGGATAAAGTAATCGAGGAAGCGACGGAACTGGTTGCATCGGGCTATAAGGAAATTACACTATTGGGGCAAAATGTTAATTCTTACGGAAAAGGCGAAAAATCATCTGTAGACTTTTCCGATCTACTTCGCAAACTCAACACAATAGACGGGGATTTCATGATCAGATTTATGACATCCAACCCGAAAGATTGTTCGCACAAACTGCTTGATACCATGGCAGATTGCAGTAAGGTAGCAAAGCACTTGCATTTACCCTTTCAAAGCGGGAATAACCGTATTCTTCAGGAAATGAACAGAGGATATACGAGAGAACAATACTTAAGCCTTCTTGATTATGCCCGTCTTGTCATGCCGGAACTATCCGTCACAAGTGATGTCATCGTCGGTTTTCCCGGCGAAAGTTATGAGGAGTTTTGCGACACATTGTCACTTGTTGAGCAAGCAAGATTTACCTCATTATATACTTTTATATTTTCACCCCGTAAAGGTACTGCCGCAGCGTCCCTGACGGATAATATCAGTCATGAGGAAAAAGTGAAATGGTTTCAAGAATTGACTGCTCTACAAGAAAATAACTCCGCTAAGCGTACTGCCGAAATGATAGGTAAATCATACAGGGTACTTTGTGAATCGGAAACCAAAGCAGGCTCCGGCATTATTTCGGGCAGGACGGAAAGCAACACTATTATTGAGTTTCCCGCTGCGCCGGCAGTTATCGGCAGTTTTCAATTGGTCA
Source organism: uncultured Eubacteriales bacterium (assembly GCA_964612185.1). Lineage (GTDB taxonomy): Bacteria > Bacillota > Clostridia > Oscillospirales > Acutalibacteraceae > UBA1447. The sequence goes on along the minus strand of CAZTCR010000007.1, from coordinate 54,310 downwards.
AGGTGAACGAAGCGTTGACATGGTTGGTAAAAGGTGAACTAATTCAGCGCATCAGTAAAGTTGAGTAATCATTCAAACAACCGGAAAATCCGGTTAGTAATAAACATTAAGGAGAAAACAATGGATTTAGTTAAAATGGCAAGGGAACTCGGCGCGGCAATTCAACAAGACGAAAGGTATTTGGCACTCGAAAAAGCAAACGCAGTAAACGAAGCGGATACCGAGCTCAATAATTTAATCGGTGAAATTCAAATGATTCAGATGTCCTACCAAAATGAAGCAGGCAAAGAAGATGCGGACAAGCAAAAACTTGAAGCCTATGACAAACGCTTCTCCGAGGTTTACAAGCTGGTGATGGACAACCCAAATATGCAGGTGTTTCAAGCGGCAAGGCAGGAAATTGACGACTTGATGAAATACATCACAGGCATTTTAACACTTTGTGTACGCGGCGAAGACCCTGCAACCTGTGAGCCCGAGCCCGAGCATGAGCACGGCTGCGGAGGCGAATGCTCATCGTGCGGCTGTGATTGTGAGTAATCCATAAAAGAAATGATGCAGTCAAAATCCGGCTGTATCAGAAAAGCAGGTAATAAACATTTGTGAGAGGGGAGGTGGGATGATGGCTGAAATCACACCGATGATGAAGCAATACTTTGAAATAAAAAAGCAATATGCCGATACGATCCTGCTGTTTCGCCTCGGTGACTTTTATGAAATGTTTTTTGATGACGCGAAGCTTGCCTCGCGTGAACTTGAGCTCGTTTTAACAGGGCGGGATTGGGGACAGGAGGAACGCGCGCCCATGTGCGGCGTTCCCTTCCACAGCGCAGATTCCTACATCGCACGCCTTGTCGCAAACGGTCACAAGGTTGCTATCTGCGAACAAACGGAAGATCCGGCCCTGGCAAAAGGGCTGGTCAACCGCGATGTTGTTCGAGTGTTGACCCCGGGTACTGTTATCGAAAGCAGCATGCTCGAAGAAGGACGCAACAATTACCTTGCCTGTGTATATCAAAGTGATGACAAGGCCGGCGTTTGTTTTGTTGATGTTTCGACAGGTGCATTGCACTTAACACAGCTAACGCCACCGGGCATTACGAATAAAATCATCAATGAACTTGCGCATTATCTGCCATCGGAAATCTTATGCAATCCGGATACCCGCACAAATAAAACAATAAAAGAATTTTTGAACGGTCGGACAAATACAACACTGGAGACCCTGCCAGAGGACGACTTTGACTATGAAAAATCAAAACATTCGGTTTTGACACATTTTCATGCGGACAATCTTGAATCACTCGATTTGGAAAGTTTCCGCGAAGCAGTGAGCGCGGTTGGATGTGTTCTTTTTTACTTGCGTGAAGTACAAAAATCGAATCTGGAAAATATTAACAAAATCGATTTTTACAGCGATACACAGTATATGCGGCTGGATTATACTGCCCGAAGAAATTTAGAGATAATTGAAACCATACGCAACAGAGACAAAAAGGGCTCCTTACTCTGGGTAATCGACAAAACTAAAACACCGATGGGCAAGCGACTGATCAGAAACTGGCTCGAACAACCGCTGCTCAGCCTAACAAAAATCATAAAACGACATAATGCTGTGCGTGAACTGCTCACAGATTCAGTTCTGCGGCAGGATGAGATGACTTATTTGTCAGGTGTACACGACATGGAACGCTTAATGGCACGCATCGTGTATGGAACAGCCAATGCAAAGGAACTGCGCGCATTGGCCGAGACAATCAAATGGCTGCCGCAGATTAAAAGCGCGCTTTCATCGTGCACTGCCGTTTTATTGACGGACACCTATAACGACATTGATGTACTCACCGATGTTGCAGCACTCATCGATTCCGCAATGGTCGAAGAACCGCCATTTTCCGTCAGAGAGGGCGGAATGATTAACGATGGCTATAATACAGAACTGGACTCTTTACGGGATATTTCCAATAACGGCAAGGTGTTCATTGCATCCATACAAACAAATGAGCAAGAACGGACAGGTATTAAAAAATTAAAGATCGGTTATAACAGAGTTTTCGGTTACTACATTGAAATCCCAAACTCCTTTAACTCTTCCGTTCCGGACGGTTATATCCGCAAACAAACTCTATCCAACTGTGAACGGTACATTACGCAAGAATTAAAAGACCTGGAGTCGAAAGTGTTAGGTGCCCAAGAGAGAATCGTCAGGCTTGAGTATGAACTTTTCGACGAAGTACGAAAAATTGTTGCCGCACAATACAACAGGATTCAAAAAACAGCGTCTGCAATCGCTGTGATTGACACACTGTGCTCTCTGGCACAAGCGGCGGCTTCAAACAGCTATGTGTGCCCGGAAATGAGCAAAGGCAATGAAATTGAAATCAAAGATGGCAGGCATCCGGTTGTTGAACTGATGCTGGAAGGTGCTCCTTTTGTTCCCAACGACACCGGTCTTGATTGCAAAATGAACCGTTGCGCAATCATAACAGGTCCGAATATGGCCGGTAAATCCACCTATATGCGTCAAGTTGCTTTGATTGTGCTTTTGGCACAGATGGGGAGTTTTGTTCCTGCATCCAGTGCGAGTATTGGTATTGTCGACAGTATTTTCACAAGAATAGGAGCCTCGGATGATTTGTCTGCCGGCCAGTCAACATTTATGGTTGAAATGAATGAGGTCGCATCAATCCTCACGCACGCGACTCGTAACAGCTTGATTGTTTTCGATGAAATCGGCAGGGGGACATCCACTTTTGACGGTATGAGTATTGCCAGGGCAGTACTCGAATACACGGCGGACATCAAAAAATTGGGCGCAAAAACGCTTTTCGCGACACATTATCATGAATTAACCGAACTGGAGGAACAGGTTGAGGGCGTAAAGAATTATAACATTGCTGTAAAAAAACGCGGCGATGAAATTACTTTTTTGCGCAGAATTGTCCGGGGCGGCGCCGACGGCAGTTATGGAATTGAAGTTGCCAAACTTGCCGGTATACCAAGCAGTGTTGTTAACAGAGCAAAAGTGATTTTAAAAGAATTGGAAGAAACAGATTTAAACAAGTCCAATAAGCGTTCCGCTGTTGATTCTGTAGATTCGCAAGAAGAACAGGTCTCATTTTACTCCAATGCGGAAAGGGAAATCACAGAAAAACTCAGGTCGATTGATGTTAATACCCTCACACCCATTGAGGCAATGGGCATTTTGTACGAATTGGCACGAGAGGCGGGGAAAGTATGAGCAAAATACATATCCTCTCCAGACAAGTTACGGAACTTATAGCGGCAGGCGAAGTAGTCGAACGACCGGCATCCGTTGTCAAAGAAGTAATGGAAAACGCTATTGACGCCGGGGCATCCTCTATCACGGTAGAAATCAAAAATGGCGGGATCACCTATATTCGAATTACCGATAATGGTTCCGGCATCGACAAAGATGATATTGAAAACGCATTCAAAAGTCATGCGACCAGCAAAATAACTTCAGCAAATGATTTGGATGCGATCTGTACGCTTGGTTTCCGCGGTGAAGCGCTGGCATCGATTGCGGCGGTTTCTAAAATCGAGCTGTTGACGCGTTCTGCCGGCGATGATATCGGGTCGCGCTACTGTGTCGAAGGCGGCGAAAAAGTGCTGTTTGACCAGGCAGGCTGTCCAAAAGGAACTACACTGATTATCCGCGACCTTTTTTACAACACTCCGGCTCGTATGAAGTTCATGAAAAAGGATGTGTCGGAGGCAAATGCGGCCGCTGGCGTTATCGACAGAATCGCGCTGTCGCATCCGGAAGTCGCGATTAGATTTATCCGTGATGGTAAACAAACCCTTCTGACGCAGGGAGACGGAAAGCTTATTAATACGGCAAACAGCATTTTTGGCAGGGAATTTTCCAATGGACTGGTTGAAGCCGTATATGTTCATGATTATATTAAGGTCAGCGGATTTGTTTCAAAACCGGTTGCAGCCCGTCCGAACAGAAGTTTTCAGTTCTTTTTCCTGAATGGCCGGCTGATTAAAACTGTTACGGGTTCCACCGCCTTGGGCGAAGCTTATAAGAACTCCATTATGACGGGCAAGTTCCCCTCCTGCATTTTAAACATCGAAATATCGCCCGAATTGGTTGATGTCAATGTACATCCGGCGAAAACCGAGGCAAGGTTTGCCAATGAAAAAGAGTTATTTAACGCTGTTTATTACTGTGCGAAAAATGCCATAGACAACCTCTATTCAAAACCTGATGTCAAGCGGACAACTACGGTTGCAACACAGTATGTTAATAATATTCATCAAGTTCAGCAGATGACTCTACCTTTGAAGCGTGAAGAGTTTTGGGTTTCAACGGCCGTCGGAGTTAAATCAGACAAAAAAGCAAATATTGATATTACTGCTGACGATGTTGACGAGAACAACCGGGATTCAACAACAAAAGCGGATCAAAAGGAATTAGAAAAGGTTTCAACAGATGAACAGGTTATTGGAAACGAAAAAGAGCTTTATGCGAATACTTCGGCAAATACCGCATTAGGTGAGCCGGAAGAGGTATTTCGGCAAGAAGCGAGCATTCCAGGCAAAGATCTTCGTAACGAAAACCCGATTCAAGACAAAAACGACACGGAACAGTTTATCCGTGTGATCGGTGAGGCTTTTAATACTTATATTCTTGCAGAAACATCCGAAATGCTTTTAATCATAGACAAACATGCGGCTCATGAACGCATGATTTTCAACAAACTGTCTGCAGCAAACCTTAGGGAGTCATCGCAAATCATGTTAACACCGGTTACGGTTTTATTAAGCAAGGATGAGTATTCGGCAGTGCTTGAGAATTTGGGTGTTCTTTCTGCTGCCGGTTTTAGTATAGAAGATTTTGGCCAAGGGATGGTGCTGGTAAGGGAATGCCCGATGGTTCTCGCGGTTGGTGACATCAATGATGTTGTGATTGAACTAGCCGGATATCTTGTTTTAAATAAATCGGAAATAATATCGGAAAAACAACAGTGGATTTTACAGTCTGTCGCTTGTCGCGCGGCAATCAAGGCAGGGGACTTCACCTCGGATTATGAACGGAAGCGTTTTGTGGATGAACTTCTCCGGATGCCTGAAGTGCGTTTTTGTCCGCACGGTCGGCCTGTGTTTATTGAAATGAAACGAAGTGAATTTGAAAAAAGCTTCGGCAGAACATAATGAACGGGGGAGATGATCATTAAAAAAATACCCGTTATTGCCGTCGTCGGGCCGACAGCCTCCGGGAAGTCGATGGTTGGTATCGAAATATGCAAATATTTTAACGGCGAGGTTATATCTGCTGATTCTATGCAGGTTTACAAAAAAATAAATATCGCAACAGCAAAACTTAGTGTTGAAGAAATGCAAGGCATACCGCATCATATGATTAATCTCATTGAGCCTGACGAAGCATTCAGTGTTTTTCAGTATTGCAAACTTGCGCACGAGTGTATTAAAGATATTACAGACCGCGGCAAATTGCCTGTTATTGTCGGCGGAACAGGGCTTTATATCAATTCGTTGCTCAAAGGCGTGCATTTCCCTGAACCCAATATAGACCAAAATATCCGTATCCGTTTAAAAAGAAAGGCTCAGGACCAAGGTCCGGATTCATTGCTTAAAGAACTGCGGAAAATCGACCCGCAAACGGCTGCGAAACTTCATCAAAATGATCTCGGGCGTATAATCAGAGCGCTTGAACTCTATTATGCTACCGGGATATCTGCCTCTGAACACAGTCGCTTTTCAACAGCGGTCGACTCCCCGTACTTGCCTGTGTTTATCGGGCTTAATTTTCAAAACAGGCAGGCACTATATCAGAATATAAACAGTAGGGTTGATAAAATGATTGATAAAGGTCTGTTTGATGAAGCAAAGATGCTCTACAGCGATTATAAAACAGGCACGGCCTTGCAGGCAATCGGCATAAAAGAGTTTTTTGGTTATTTTGAGGGAACAGAGGAACTATCCGTATGTGTCGAAAAAATCAAGCAGGAAACAAGAAGGTATGCTAAAAGACAGATGACTTGGTTCAGAAAAAACGATGATATTCACTGGATCTATGTTGACGAATTAAATGATCAAAGTGTTGTGATAAAAACAGCATTAGATTTCGTTAAAATTAGTGGAATATGAAGGGGGTAATTTTACGAGTGTTTTTTCAAGTAAAAAAAATGTGCTTTTTATAACCGCCGGTATATTAGCCATTGTACTTCTACTTTATTATTTTTTTGGCAACATGTATGATGCTGTAAAAACGGAAACTGTCTATTCGCTTGATACAAAAAAATCGATCAGCACCAAGTTGTTTGCACTCCGTGATGAAAAGCTATTGGAAAACGAAGCAAACGGAATAGTTGTTCCCTTGGTCAACAATGGCGATAAACTCGCAAAAGGTGATTTGTACGCGGTAGTCTGCAGTAATACACAAGACGCGGAATCATTTATGAAGAAAAATCAAATACAAAATGATATCAACAGATATGAAAAACTGAATGGTAGACAGAACCTGAACGCATTAGAAGCCGACAAAGAAATTGATTTGTCTTTTGCAAACCTTCTAAACGCCGCATATCAAGGCAATTATAAAAAAATGAAATCCTTCACGGACGATTTTGGTGACAGACTGACAAGCCGACAAAACGCTTTCAGTTCTCAACCGCTTGATTTTAATGTTAAAATAAATTTGTTGAAAGAAGAGCTTCGTCAAATTGACGCAACCGGTATATCTGTTCAAGGCTTCAATTCGGAATATTCGGGGTATTATTCGAGTAATGTGGATGGCTATGAAAAAGCGATTTCATATGAAAATATTGATAAAATTACAACGGACCAAATCGAAAATGCTATTAACAGTTCCGGTTTTACAACGCCGCCGGAAACACTCGGTAAAGTTATATGCAACTTTAACTGGTATTTGCTGGCAGTTATAAACAATTCAGAGTTGGCGGATTTGAAACCAGGCGATAAAAAGCAAATTCTAATTGGCAGAAACGGTGAGATATCGTTAGACGCGACTGTTTATGCATTGAATCCTTCCGAATCCGGGAAAACTGCGATTGTATTCATGTGCAACCAAATGAATGAGGATTATTCGCAGATGCGAATTGAAGACGCAAGTATTGTCATGAATTCATATAAAGGCTTAAAAATTAAAAGTTCCGCGGTGAGAACTGTCGATAACCTGCAGGGCGTTTTCATTCTTCAGGGCAATGTCGTTGGGTTCAGACAGATTATAACAATAGATTCCCGTGATGACTATGTTGTGGCCAAAATCCTTGCAAATCAAACAGATAATAAAGGTCCGGATTACTTATCACTGTACGACGAAGTGATTGTTGAAGGGAAAAATTTATATGAGGGAAAAATTGTCCGAAGATAACGCTTTTTCCGGGATTCGGGAAAACATCAAAAAAATCAAGGAAGTTGTCGCTAATGCTGCTTTTTACTCAGGCAGAACGGAAGATGATATCACAATAATGGCTGTGACAAAAACCGTAGATGCGGATAGGGTTAATTATGTATTATCCTGCGGAATAAAACTAATCGGCGAAAACCGTGTTCAGGAATTCATTGAAAAGCGTGAAAACATTAACCTGTCCGCTTGTGATGTTCATCTAATCGGTCATCTTCAGACAAACAAAGTCAATCAAATCATTGGCAAGGTCAGCATGATACAGTCTGTCGATTCAGTAAAAATTGCTCAGGAAATTGCTGCAAAGAGTTTAAAAATCGGCCAAACAACGGATATCTTGATGGAAATAAACATACAATCGGAAGCCAATAAATTCGGGTTTTTGCCGGTCTCCGCCCTTGAAAGCGCTTACGAATTGGCACAAATAACCGGAATCAATTTATGCGGGATAATGTCAATTCCTCCGATGAACAAAGATGAAAAGGTAAACAGACAAAATTTTTCAAATATAAATCGTCTCTTTATTGACATTTGTGATAAAAAAATAGATAATGTAAGCATGAAAATTCTATCAATGGGTATGTCAGGCGATTATCGGGCTGCAATATTGGAAGGCGCCAATTTGATTAGGCTCGGGTCGGCAATTTTTGGGGATAGAAAATATTAATTAATGGAGGAACAAAAGATGAGATTTGTTGAGAAAGCAAAAAAGTTCTTTAACGCATCGGAAGAGGATTATGAAGACTATGAGTTTGAAAATCCGGAGGGCACTTTAGCGGTAGAAACAAAGAAACCAAAGTTCAATGATTTCAGCTTTTCGGGCAGCACCCCGGCTTCTTCATCATCAAAAGATAATGGCAGCAATATTGTTGATTTCAGTTCCAATTCAAGTTCACGCCCGCATGTTGTATTTAAAAAACTTGACCGCTTTGAGGATGTCGTCGGAGTAGCCGATGTTTTAAATGAAAAGCGAATTGTTGTATTGAATTTGGAAACCTGCCAGCCTGATGTTTCCAGGCGTATTATCGACTTTCTTTACGGCGTCGCATATGCAAACTCGGGTGAACTCAAGCGCATCGCAGGCAGAGCTTATATTATAACCCCTTACAATGTACCGCTGACTGGCGAATTGCTCGACGAGGTTGACAGCACAAGTTTCGGCACTACTTTCTAATTCGAAATATGAAGGAGCGATTTTATGCTTACCCCTGCTCAAATAAGGGCACATAGGTTTATTTCTGCAGTTCGCGGAACATACAAAGCCGATGATGTTGACAGTTATTTTGAAGAGGTGGTTACCTCTTATGAGCAAGCATTTAAAGAAAATTCGGATCTTATAAAAAAAATAGGATTGCTTGCAGAGCGTGTGGAAGCATATCGGAACGACGAAGAAAATATTAAATCAACGCTTCTTACTGCGCAAAGAACAGCAGACAACCTGATTCGCGAATCTAATCAAAAGTCTGAAGAAATGCTTCAAGCAGCAGAAGAAAAACTTGAGGTCGCGGAGTCTGAAGCTAAAGTTCAGGCACAAAAAATACTTGATGAAGCCAATCAAGCGATTCATGATAAGCTCTTTGACGCCGAAGAAAAGGCGAACAAATTGATTGCCGACGCCTCAAAAGAAGCGCAGCGGCTTTTGGATGACTCAAAAAGAGATGCCGCAACAGAATTAAAAAGAATAACGGAAGAAATTAAATCAGAAACGCTTTGCCTTGAGATTCTAAAAAAAGAGTCCGCGTCGTTTAAGAATGATTTACTTGAGAAGTACAGACAGCATATAGATTTCATCGATGCCATTCCCGGCGTTGTAGCGTCCACCATCAAACCGGAAGCGTTCGTTTCTTTTAGGACTGAAGATGATTCCCAAACAACAGCTTCTGACAGTAAAGATAAGGAAAGCGCAGAAGATGCTGCTGAAGATAACGCTTCTGATGAAAATGATGATGAAAATACGGAGCCAGGCTTGAAGACAGACGAACAATTGTATGATGCTGATGGAGAAAGCTTGTCGGATGAACTAAACAGCGATCAAGAAAATCCGGCCGAATCTGACGAAGACGAAGATGAAGAAGAAGCCGACGACGATGACGATGACGACGACGAAGACGAAGAAGAAGCCGACGACGATGATGACGACGACGATGACGATGATGACGATTATGATGACGATGACGATGATGACAACGACGATGAAGATGAATCGGGAAAATCATTTGCGACCGAATCTAATCAAGATACCGAGTCAAAAGAAGTTGAGGATGCTATAGAAGAAAATTTAACAGACAGCGAAAAAGCTACAGATGTTTTCGACTTGCCGGAATCTGAGCAGGCAAACGGCCTTAATGTTTCTGAGATTTCTGTCGGACCTGATACAAATGAAGTATCGAGCGAAGGCGTAAATAATGGTATGCCTGCAGCAAATCTTTTTGGTTTGCGCCAACGCGCATTCGCTCAACAGCAGGAAAGTGATGAAACAGAAACAAGCATTACAACAATGGAATCTCCGGATGATACTGTTCAGCTCCCTGCTCAGGAGGAAACTCCTCAGCAAGACCCGGATACTCATTCCGGTACGGTTGAGGATGCTCCTGAGGAAACGGAGGATGAGGGCTTCAAGGTCTACCTTGAAAATCTGGATGCTGATGACGATTCCCTGTCGGAAGATTCGAGTGAACCTGATGAAAACAAAGGACTTTTTGAAACCGTCGAATACGATGATGACGATAATGACAACGACGATGGGAACGCCTCACATCCTCGTTTTAAAGGATTCTTTAAAAAATAGATCGCACGAGGTTGCTTAAATGGTGCAAGTTGTTACGGTATTAATTGTCCTCTGTTTAACAATGCTTGATCAGGCAATAAAGTCTGCAGTGATTAAAAACCTTGCGCCAATAGAAAAAATTGTTGTCATAAAGGATATATTTCAACTGAGATATGTTGAAAATACCGGAGCAATATTCGGGTCGTTCCAAAGCGGCGCAAAAATATTGGCTGTTATAACTTTGGTGATTATTCTTGTAACTTTATATTTGCTTGTGTTCAACAAGATTAAGAATAGGTTTCTGTATGGTTGCCTGGTACTCATTGTTGCCGGTGGAATAGGTAATTTGGTTGACAGATTCACCAAAGGATTTGTTGTTGACTATTTTGAACCGCTGTTTGTTAATTTCGCAATATTTAACTTTGCCGACTGCCTAATCACAGTCGGCGCGTTTTCAATGGCGGGTTATTTGATTTTTGATATAATTCGCGATATGAGGAAAGCAAAAGAATGAAATCCATCAACTTTATTGTTCCATCCGAATTTGCAGGTCAAAGAATTGATAAGATAATTTCTGTTCTGTATCCGGAGTTTACGCGCAGCCATATGCAGAGAATAATCGATCAAGGGTTTGTTCGCGTCAACTGCAAAGCGGTTGATAAAAGCTTCAGACCATTGGAATACGCACAAGTCGAATTCACACCGCCGGAGCCTCGGCCGTTATATATCGTCGCCCAGGAAATACCTCTTGATGTCCGGTATGAAGATTCGGATTTGCTGGTGGTTAACAAACCAAAAGGAATCGTTGTCCACCCTGCAGCCGGGAACTATGACGGCACACTTGTTAACGCGCTGATGAATTATTGCCAAGCAGACCTTTCCGGCATTAACGGCGTTATCCGGCCAGGTATCGTTCATCGTATTGATAAAGATACAAGCGGTCTGCTGCTTGTAGCAAAAAATGATTTTGCTCATAAATCGCTAGCCGCTCAACTGAAAGAACATAGTATTACACGAGAATACAGAGCGGTTGTGCATGGTCAGCTTAAACAAGTTGAAGGTGTTATTGATGCTCCGATAGGCAGGAGTAAAAAAGACAGAAAAAAAATGTGTGTAACGGATATCAATGCAAAAAATGCCTTGACTCACTACTTCTTACTTGAGCAGTTTGATAACTTTGCTTATATTTGTCTGCGGCTTGAAACCGGCAGAACCCATCAAATCAGAGTTCACATGGCGAGCATCGGCCATCCGGTTGCGGGCGATTTGGTTTATGGCACACAAAATGGCATTAAGTATTTGGGCGGTCAATGTCTGCACGCGGCTTTAATTGGGTTCAAACATCCGCGTGACGGAAGATATATTGAAATCAGTGCTGAGTTGCCGGATTATTTTGAAGATTTTTTAAGGAGGATAAAAGCTTAATGTCTCAAGGCTTAGTCAAAGATTTTTCAGACTGGCTTGTGGTTTCTGATATTGATGGCACACTCAATACAAAATGGAGAACACTGCCCCCAAACAACTTGGATGCAATTAAGCGTTTTGTCACACAATTGGGCGGCCATTTTACGCTTGCTTCGGGCAGAAGTGTTGATTCGTTAAAAAAACACTATCATCGCTTGCCGATAAACAATACACCCGCAATAGTGCTTAACGGCGCGGGTATATATGATTTCAAGAATGAAAAAATGATTCGCTTCAATGCGATCAACAGCAACGGCAAGGAATTGGTAAAGTCAGTTCTTAAAAAGCACCCCACTATTGAAGTCGAGATTTGCACACCCGATAATATTTTACTGATCAATCCCTTTATATTTGGGCCGGCATTGGTTCATGCTGACAAGTTGCCGCATACAAGGTGCAAAAGTATTGAGGCCGCGATTCCGTTCGACTGGGGAAAGGTAGTTTTCTTTGGCATACCGCCGCTGATTAAAAAAGTTAAACAGTACTTAAATCAAAACAACAGCAGTGATCTTCACTGTATGTCATCCTCGATTGTTACCTATGAAATACTTGCAAAAGATACGCATAAAGGTACAGCGGTGCTCGAACTTGCAAAAATGCTGGGTATATCGATTGAACATACAGCGGCAATCGGTGATTACTTTAATGACTTTGATATGTTGCAAAGTGTTTATCTGCCCGCAGCCTGTGGTCAAGCACCAAAGAAAATTCACGATATCGTAAAGTTCCACGCATGTCATTGCAACAAAGGCGCCGTTGCTGATTTTCTTGCTTATATTGAAAATAATTATTAATCAGGGGAGGTGACTGTTTTTGGATTCCATCGTAAAAAAACAGTTAAAAGTCAAAGCGTGCAAGGTCAGAATAGGTATTATTGAAGCCGTTTACAGCGCAAAATCCGGTCATCCCGGCGGTTCGCTGTCAATAGCCGATATACTCACATATTTATATTTTCATCAAATGAAAATTGACCCCCAAAATCCGAAATGGGAGGACAGAGACCGTCTGGTATTATCAAAAGGCCATGTTGCTCCCGCGCTCTATTCCGTATTGGCGCAAAAAGGTTTTATTGACATTGAAATACTTAAAACATTGAGGAAAAGTGATTCAATTCTTCAGGGACATCCGAGCATGAAGCTGACACCGGGCGTTGATATGAGCACAGGATCCCTAGGACAGGGGCTATCTGTTGCAGTCGGGATGGCGCTCGGCGCTAAAATTAGCGGCAAGGGATTCCGAACTTATGCTATTTTAGGTGATGGTGAAATACAGGAAGGCCAGATTTGGGAAGCGGCTATGTTCGCGAGCGCAAAAGGCCTTGATTCGCTTACAGCTGTTGTTGACAATAACAATTTGCAAATTGATGGTACGATCGTCGAGGTTAACTCGCCTTATCCAATCCCGGAAAAGTTCAAGGCTTTCGGTTGGAATGTTATTGAAATATTTGCCCACAGTTTCGATGAGATAGACGCTGCTTTTAAGGCAGCATCTGAATTCAAAGGTAAACCGACTGCAATTATTGCAAAAAGCATAAAAGGAAAAGGTGTTTCCTTTATGGAAAACAACTACAAGTGGCACGGAACCGCGCCAAACACCGAACAATACGAGCAAGCAATACGCGAACTGAACGCCGAGCTTGCGGAACTGGAGGCTTAATATGGCAGAGTTAATAAAAACAGCAACGCGTGATGCTTACGGCAAGGCGCTTGTTGAATTGGGTAAACAAAATGACAAGATTATCGTGCTCGATGCGGATTTGTCAACTGCGACAAAAACCGGCATGTTCAAGGGCGAGTTCCCCGAAAGGTTTTTCAACACCGGAATCGCCGAATGCAATATGATCTGTATTGCCGGCGGCTTGTCAACTTTAGGCTATACAGTTTTTGCGAGCTCTTTTGCGATGTTCACAGCCGGTAGAGCTTTCGAACAAGTTAGAAATACACTTGGTTATCCGCATCTTAATGTTAAAATCGGAGCAACACATGCCGGTATCTCAGTCGGAGAAGACGGTGCAAGCCACCAATGCTGCGAGGATATAGCTCTGATGCGAACCATTCCCGGCATGGTCATTATCAACCCTGCTGACGACATTGAGGCCAGAGCGGCAGTATTTGCCGCCGCAGACTATGATGGACCGGTTTACCTGAGGTTTGGCAGACTTGCTTTGCCACGAATATTCGACGAGGATTATCAGTTTAATATCGGTAAAGCCGTTAAATTGTGTGAAGGCAAAGATGTTACCATTATCGCAACAGGTTTGATGGTTAACGAGGCAATTAACGCTAGAGAAATATTGTTGAATAGCGGAATTGAAGCGGCGGTATTGAATATCCATACAATTAAACCGATAGACAGAGAGGCTGTTATTTCCGCGGCAAAAGAAACCGGTGCAATCGTAACAGCAGAGGAGCATTCAATTGTCGGCGGACTTGGCGGCGCGGTTGCCGAAGTTGTTTGCGAAAATTTCCCCGTGCCGGTGTTAAAAGTTGGCGTTAATGATGTTTTTGGCCGTTCCGGTCCAGGAGACGAAATGCTTCACATATTTGGACTAGATGCCGCAAATATTGTAGAAAAGGCAAAATTAGCATTCCGGATGAAATAAAAACCGAAAAATAAATCCGGAACAGAGTTGGAGATGCGATGAAAAATAAACATGACATCGTTCCCGACGCGTTAACAGAAGATATGATCAAGGTAGAGACACCGACACACATTAAGGAAAATAAGCTAATAATCAAAATCCTTGTCACGCTTGCTCTTGCGGTGATAGTAATGGGATTGATTATTTTTATTACATATCGAGCACAAATCAAGACAGACAGCTACTTTGCGGTTATATATTCCAAACAAGGCGTTGATTATTTAAAAAGCAGCAAGGGAACGCTTGAACTAAAAGGCGATTCCGGAAAAAGTCCGATTATCTCAAAAAACAGTAAGGTTCTTTTTTATTTTACAGCGTCAAAGAAATCAAGCAACAGTTTAGATCTGTATTGTTGCGATTTGACGAGCAAACGGCAAATAAAAAAAGGCGGTTACATGGTTGACACCGGTGTAAGCAGCGATATAAAACTCAACGAAACAGGAAGCTTTGTTATTTATTCAAAAAAGAGCGACTCAACTGGCGGCAACGGCTATTATTATTTCAATACGAAAACCAAAAAAGCTGTAAAGATAGATAACAATATCAAGGAACTTTATGTTCTGCCGAACGAGGCGGGTGTGTATTATACGAAGATTAAAGAATCTGAAACAGCACTATTTAAATACAAATATGATGAAGAGGCCATATTAATATCAGATTCTGTTAAGAATATCAAATATTACGAAGGATCCCTTAATAGTACACTCATATATGAAACACATGAAGAAGAAGGGGATTTGTTCGATATTTACACTGTATCGGAACAGGGTGAGCCCAAATTAATCTCCGGCGGTGTTTCGGCAGTTCTATATGATCGGTACGCTGTGGGCGGTTTTTTGTATTATTTCAAGACCACTGATGAAAGTACGAGTTGGGAAGAGATCATATCGGATGACTTGAAGCTTCAGGATGAACAAATCACTCAACCGAGCCCAAAAGACTATAAATTTATTTTCGGATATAATTACAATTATAGAAAAGCGTTAACCGACTACCAGGCTAAAACGCAAAGAGATGAATTGCGGGCATCCTTAAAAAGAACGATTAATGATGAAAATTTAATACCCGAACACACAGACTGTTATGCAAGCAATCTTTCGGAAGAACCCGTCAAAGTCGTTAAAGGCGTTTCGCCGGGCAATATATTAACGGCATCAAACGGCGCTCAACCGGCGATTGTTTTTAACAAGCATGAGTATTTAAAAAGCGACACAACATTCTCAAAGTTGTCAGCTATGCTGGCGAAACACGATGTTTCATATGTTACTTCTTACGCAGCCGATATCATTAAAGATGCAACCGCAAATAAGGGCGCCTATCTCTCGGTTCCGGCGAACACGGACGGGGCGAGTTTAAACATCAGCAATGAGGAAGTTCAGAGCGGCGAGTTTGGGTTTTCCGCTGATGGGAAAGATTTATACATCATTATAAAAGACGCGAAGGTGTTTAAATCAACTCTCTACAAAATCAGTAATGAAGGCAATGGTATTTCGCGCAAAGCTGTGGTTGACATCAACATTTCAAGCTTTGATTTTACGCCTGAATCGGTTTGGTTTTTAAAACTTGATGGTGATGCAAGCGAAGGGATGCTGTACCGGTATAAGCAGGATAAAAAAGATCAAGTGATCAGTTCAGTATTCTCTTTTGTTTGCTTTGATGACAATAAAACATTAGTATTCAGGAATAGAAAACAAAATCAAGGCGGCCTATCTGCCGACTTGTATTTGTACAACGGTGAGAGTTGTACTTTAATTGATGAAAATGTTGACATGCATCATCTGCGTTACAAAAACTCAGGAGAGTTTGCTTACATAAAAAACTATACTGAGGAGAATGGCGGTCAAATATGTGTTTTTGTTAACAATGCGGTTAAACTAGTCGAGAGCGGCGTTAACGAAATTGTGCTGTATTGACAACAATTATGAATTGGGGGGATAGGCATGAGAGAGGACTTGTTGATTAAAAGCGTACTCTTTGGGGGCTTTGATAAAAAAGAAGTCTTGGCTCTAATTGAAAAGATTCAATCCGAACATTTTGATGAGTCAGAGAACATCAAAAAGAAGGATGAAGAAATCGAAGCTGTTAAGGCAAAAGTTGCTCAATTCGAGGATCGGCTGGAATCCGAAAGAAGGCGATTTACTGCCTTAGCCGCTTTAAATGATGAATATTGCGAAAGAATTTACAACCTTGAAGAACAGATTAAGGAACAAAATGCCAAGTTCGAAAGTATACAAGATGACTGTGACAGGTTGAAAAAAGTTGAAGCTCAAATTGGCGCGTTGTTGGTTGATGCTGTACTATACTCCGACAAAATGACAGAAAAGGCAAAAAAAGCGGCAACAAGCATAACTTCCGACGCGAAACAAGCATTGGTTTCCACAGCAGACGATGTCGGTAAATTAAGTGTTGAAATCGCTCAATTATCCGGGGATTTTAAGAGCGATATTACGGCGCTTGTTGAAAAGGTAGAAATTCTCTCAAGCAGCCTTTGCACATTTACGGCAAGATTGGATACCGAATTTGATGCAGACGGGGAAGAGCCTTATGACGGCCAGGAAGTTTTCGATCATTTTATTTCACAGTACGATAAAACAACACATGACCAACCTGGAGATGGAAACTGCGAAGTGTCTCAACTTGAGCAAAATGAAAAAGATGCAGAATCGGAGATGACCGATGATATTGAGCCGGCATTGGAAGATGATACTGAAGGATCTGCTGAAAAACCGTCAGATAATGAAGATGACATTGAACCGCCAACCAATGAATCAGATTTGAAAGATGAACAACAAGATGAAGAAGTCGATAGTCTTTTAAGCGTTGAAGTAATTGATGATATTGATGTAAATATACAAGAAATAGCGGAAGATATTGAAACTGTATTGGAAGCCGACGAACCGCAAAATGCAGACGAAACGAGTTATATACAAGAGCCGGCTATAGCGGGAGAACAGGATGGCACGGTAAACGAGGAAGCGTCACAAGAAAAACCGGATAGTATTCTTGATTTGCATAAAGCGGAAGATGCTGCAGATGTCACACCGGAATTAAATGACCCGGAAGCGTTTAATGCGGAATTGGTATCTGCGGAAGATACTGCGGACACTTTCAATCTGGAGGGAAAAAGTACTGCCGAAGAATT
The DNA here is from genome assembly GCA_964612185.1 of uncultured Eubacteriales bacterium. Taxonomy (GTDB): domain Bacteria; phylum Bacillota; class Clostridia; order Oscillospirales; family Acutalibacteraceae; genus UBA1447. The sequence goes on along the minus strand of CAZTCR010000007.1, from coordinate 36,876 downwards.
GACTGAATCACCGGAAGATTCACATGCAGAACCTCAAACTGATCAAGAGCCGGAATCAGAGCTGGAACAGGAACCGGAATTTCTTAGAGATTCATTAAACGAACTCGAAACCGAAATTGAACCCAAGCCCGAACTTGAGCCCGAACCTGAACCCGAACCTGAGCCCGAACTTGAGCCCGAGACCGAGCCCGAACTTGAACCCGAACCCGAACCTGAGCCCGAACTTGAGCCCGAACCTGAGCCTGAACTTGAACCCGAACCCGCACCCGCACCTCAGCTTGAGCAAGAGACTGAACCCGAGTCCAAAACTGTTCCGGACACTACCGTATCACGGGAAACACCGGACACAACAGAAACAATCAGAATGAGAGACATCAGCGAAAATGATGTTGAAGAACTGTTGAAGCTCTTTTCGGATTAGTATAGATAGGTTTTACAGGCATATTTATTGACGGGTAAGGATAGTTAATGAAAACAATATCAATTCACACTGACGATCTGCGGATTTGTGCAAAACAATTAAAGGCCGGGCAACGAGTTCTTTTGTCCGGTACTGTTTATACTGCAAGGGATGCAGCGCATAAAAGGCTAACGGAAATGATTCAAAAAGGTTCAAGCCTGCCTTTCCCGCTTAAAGATGCTTGTATCTATTATACCGGTCCGACACCTGCGCCGGATGGGATGGTAATAGGCAGCTGCGGACCTACAACTTCCGGTAGAATGGATTCATTTACACCAATTCTATTAGAAAACGGACTTATCGGCATGATTGGTAAAGGCGAGCGCAATGGAACTGTGTGTAATGCGATAAAACAATTTGGAGCGATATATTTTTGTGCAATAGGCGGTGCCGGTGCTCTTGCGGCAAAATGTGTTACCGCATGCGACGAAATTGCATTTGAGGACCTGGGCTGTGAAAGCATCAAAAGGCTTCGTGTTAAAGAGTTCCCGCTTTTTGTCGGCATAGATTCGCATGGCGGAAACATTTTTCATAGAAATAGATGAATCAAGGGAGGACCAAAGATGGAACTTATCAATGAAATTGCCCAGAGAATACGCACATTGCGAGATATTTGCGAATATTCCGTTGAAGAAATGGCAGATGCCGTCGGATGCACTGCGAGTGAATACGAAACCGCTGAATCCGGGAATACGGATTTTTCATTTACATTCATCTATAAATGTGCAGAAAAATTCGGAGTAGATATGATTGAGCTTTTAACCGGAGACAACCCGCATCTATCTTTTTATTCAATTGTAAGAAATGGTGAAGGCTTACCGATGAAACGCCGCTCCGGCTTTGATTACTATCATCTGGGCTACCGCTTTAAAGATAAGCTTTGTGAACCCTTTTTGGTAACTGCACCTTTTTCCGATGAGGAACAGGATAGACCGATTCAACTTTCAAATCATCATGGGCAAGAGTTTGACTTTGTAATAAAAGGCAGTTTAAAAATAAGGCTTGAAGATCATATAGAAGTATTAAAAGAGGGTGACAGCGTGCTGTATGATTCATCTCACGGGCACGGTATGGTTGCAACAAACGGCGAAGACTGCGTTTTCCTGGCAATTATCTTAAAAAAACCGGAATGAGGGCAGCGTATGCTTAATTTAAACTTAAAATATGTTGATGAGTATTTTGATTCCGAGGGTAAACTGATAAATTACAAACTAAAATATCCCGATTGTTTTAATTTTGCCTATGATGTTGTGGATGAAATTGCCAAGGCGGAGCCGCACCGTAAAGCAATGGTTTGGTGTAACCCAAAAGGCGAGGAGCATATATTTACATATGGCGATCTAAAATATTTCAGTGATAAAACAGCGAATATGCTTCGGGGAAAAGGGATAAAAAAAGGCGATTTTGTTATGGTTATCTTGAAACGCCACTATCAGTTTTGGTTTACAATATTAGCGCTTCACAAGCTAGGCGCCGTGATTATCCCTGCCACTTTTCTGCTGACTGCGCACGATGTGATATACAGAGCAAATGCATCAGGTGCCAAAGCTGTGATCTGCTCGGGCGAAGGAGATGTTGCGGCGCATATTGACGAAGCCTTACCGGAATGTCCGGAAATAGAAACACGGATTATGGTTAACGGAACAAGGGACGGTTGGGATGATTTTATGACCGCGATGGAAGCGGCCGACAGCACCTTTGAACGCGTACCAACAAAAATTGACGAACCAATGATCCTCTATTTTTCTTCCGGTACAACGGGGAATCCAAAAATGGCTCTGCATAATTACACCTATGCTTTGGGGCACATGACAACCGCAAAGTATTGGCAAAATGTGGAACCGGACGGTTTACATTTTACTATTGCCGATACGGGTTGGGGCAAAGCTGTTTGGGGCAAATTGTATGGTCAAATGTTGATGGAAAGTTGCGTATTCACTTATGATATGGATAAGTTTATACCAAAAGAAATTCTCTCGCTTGTTCAACAATATAAGATTACTTCGCTTTGCTGCCCGCCGACTATGTTTCGCTTTTTGTTGCAAGAGGATGTCCTTGCATATGATTTGAGTTCGCTCAAATATTGCACAATAGCCGGCGAAGCGCTCAATCCTGATGTTTTTAATAAATGGTATGAGCTGACCGGCGTCAAACTGATGGAAGGCTTCGGACAAACTGAAACGACCGTCATGATCGCCAATATAATCGGTTCGCAACCAAAACCGGGTTCCATGGGCAAGCCCATGCCGCATTATGATATTGACATTATTGACGAGGATGGTAAATCGGTTGCCACAGGCATAACGGGCGAAGTAGTTATTCGCACGGATAAAAGAAAACCGGAAGGACTTTTTGTTTGCTACTATCGCGATGAAAACCGCACAAAAGAAGCTTGGAACAACGACATATACCATACAGGCGACACCGCCTGGAGGGATGAAGACGGTTATTTCTGGTATGTGGGACGCACGGATGATGTTATTAAATCATCAGGTTACAGGATAGGCCCGTTTGAGATTGAAAGCGTTGTTGTGCAGCATCCTGCCGTACTTGAGTGCGCGGTTACAGGCGTGCCGGATGAACTTAGGGGGAGCTTAGTAAAAGCGACCATAGTATTGAAAGCAAATATTGAGCCTTCTGATGCTTTGAAGAAAGAAATTCAGGAGTTTGTAAAAAAAGAAACGGCACCTTATAAATATCCGAGAATTATTGATTTTGTTAATGAACTGCCCAAGACGGTCAACGGTAAGATTCGCAGGGTTGAGATTCGCGAAAAAGACTCGGAATAAACTTTTTGACTCACTTATCGTCATAGATTCAGATATTATAATATTTGAGTTTCCCCATTTTTCCAGACTACAATGCATCGAGCCAAAGCGGGATAAAAGATAGAAGAGAAAAACGGTTGTGATCAGTGTTGAAAGTGTGGAAAACTTTGGCATGAAAAATCAAAGAGCATAAGAATTAAAGCATAAATAGGATTCCATAAAAAGATTCATATCTATTGATATATAAGTAGAAAAGCACCCCTAAATGTGGTAAAATGTAAATGCTTTAATCCACATCAACCACACCAAAACAGGGAGGCTTTTCTATGGATAAGTTTAACACATTATGCTGGCAATATAAAAGAGATATTTTGAATTTTTCGGAAAAGATTTGCAAAGGAATCAGCAGACCGAACTTCAAGATGATGACAAATCTTCTGTATGGGGTGAGTGAAAGCAACAGTTGCCATCTGAGTAAAATCGGAAGAGCATTGAAAGATACCATTTCGCTGAAAAAGACCATAGACCGTTTGTCTCGAGGGATAGACAGTTTTGAAGATGGCGAAAGGCTTCTTGAGAATTACACCAATATTGTGAAGTCATATGTCGACGACAAGTCTGTGTTCATCATAGATGGCTCTGATATCACAAAGCCCTGCAGCATAGCAATGGATGGGTTAGATATTGTCAGGGATGGAAGCACAGGAGAACTGAAACCCGGATATATGACACTCGAAATAGCTGTTTTGACAAGCAAAAGCAGATCCCCGATAACGGTGTATGACAGGTTATACTCAAGCAGAGAAGAATGCTTTTTGAGTCAGGACGATGAAACGTTGAAAGGCTTGAGATATATCAGTGAAACCTTTGGAAACAAAGGGATTCGAACCCTTGACAGAGGTTATGACGCATTGACATATTACGAATATTTCTTTAAGGCACAGGAAAAATTTATTATCAGGGCAAAGAAAAACCGGGATGTAAAATACAAGGGAGAGACAATAAACATCTTGAAACTTGCCAACAAATTCAAGGGCAAGTACCGGATTGATTTTACCGGTAAAGACGGCAGAAAGATTGAATGCAAAATGACATCAACACCTATAACCTTGGTAAAGTATCCCAACATAAAGCTGAATCTTATTGTTGTTTACGGGTTTGGAGCAACGCCTCTGCTTTTAATTACCAACTTGAAAAGCGATGATAAAAGGCTGTCAACGGTTGTTACAAAAGTTTACCTTATGCGCTGGAGGATAGAGGAGCATTTTAGATTCAGAAAGAACCAATACGGTCTTGAGGGTTTTAGGGTTCGTTCCTTAAATTCGATCAGAACGCTTCACAGAGTGACGGCCGTACTGTCAGGCTTTGTGAGTATGATGAGCGAGAAAAGGGATGAAAGCTTGTTCGTTGCACGATTAATTGAAGCCTCAAAACGAATCTACAAACCTAAAAAGGAAAAAGCAAGAACCAAGTTCATGAACTATGCAATTGCTGACGGTATCTTTGTAGTCCTCAACAAATCCAAGGTGGGTATTTTGCATTTCTTGTTACCTCCAAAGCCTTCCAATCAACTGTCGTTCTTTCCTGCATGAAAAATGGACGAAAAATGGGGAAACTCAAAATTATAATAAACTTGACAAATGACGGTATCAATGTGATAATAAATTGATTTTGCAAGGGTTTTAGCGGTTTCGTTAAACCCTTGCATCTATAATACAGCAGGCTTACCGATCAAGGAGGAAAAAATGGCAAAAGAACTTGAGAAACAGTATGATCCGAAGAATGTGGAAGACCGAATTTATCAGACTTGGCTGGATGAAGATTATTTTCACGCCAAAGTTGAATGGAATAAGATTCCGTATACGATTGTTATTCCGCCGCCAAACATAACCGGGCAGCTTCATATGGGGCACGCATTGGACAATACCTTGCAGGATATCATTATCCGCTGGCGTCGCATGCAGGGCTTTGATACACTTTGGGTTCCCGGGACTGACCATGCGTCAATAGCAACCGAATTGAAACTTGTTGAAGCGCTTGCAGAGGAAGGCTTAACAAAAGACGATATCGGACGGGATGGATTTTTAGAGAGGGCATGGGCTTGGAAGGAAAAATACGGCGGAACAATCATCAATCAATTGAAAAAATTAGGTTCATCCTGTGACTGGGAAAGAGAACGGTTCACTTTGGATGAAGGTTGCAATAAAGCAGTTTGCGAAGTGTTTGTCAGGCTTTATGAAAAAGGCTTAATATACAGAGGGGAGCGAATCACCAATTGGTGCCCGCATTGCCTGACATCAATTTCCGACGCTGAAGTGGAGTATGAAGAAAAGGAAAGCTCATTCTGGCATATCCGTTATCCATTGAGCGACAGCAGCGGATTCCTTGAACTCGCAACCACCAGGCCGGAAACAATGCTTGGCGATACAGCGGTAGCGGTTCATCCGGAAGATGAACGGTACATACAATTCATCGGTAAAACAGTTGTCTTACCCATAGTGAATAAAGAGATTCCTGTGATTGCAGACACTTATGTCGAAGCTGATTTTGGGACAGGTGTTGTTAAAATTACCCCCGCGCACGATCCAAATGACTTTGAAGTTGGCGCAAGACATCATTTGCCGATTGTCAATGTGATGACTGATGACGGTCATATGAACGAGAATGCCGGAAGGTTTGCCGGAATGGACAGATATGAATGCCGTACGGCAATTCTGAAAGAACTAGAGGACAACAACTATCTTGTTAGAACAGAACCGCTGAAACATAATGTCGGCGCTTGCTATCGTTGCCATGTGACTATTGAACCACGCATATCAAAACAGTGGTTTGTAAAAATGAAGCCGCTGGCGGGTCCGGCAATCGACATAGTGAAGGACGACACCGTTAAGTTTATACCGGAGCGTTTCGAAAAAATCTACTATCACTGGATGGAAAACATTAAAGATTGGTGTATCTCCCGCCAGCTTTGGTGGGGTCATCGCATACCGGCTTGGTATTGTGCGGATTGCGGTGAAATAACTGTTTCCAAGGTTGACCCTGATGTTTGCAAAAAATGCGGCAGTTCCCGTCTGTCGCAGGATCCGGATACGCTGGATACCTGGTTTTCTTCGGCTCTCTGGCCGTTTTCTACGCTCGGTTGGCCGGAAGAAACACCCGAATTCAAACACTATTATCCAACAAGCACGCTTGTTACTGCCTATGATATTATCTTTTTTTGGGTTGCCCGTATGATATTTTCGGCATGTGAATACACGGGTAAACAGCCCTTTGATACCGTTTTCATTCACGGCTTAATAAGAGACGCGCAAGGCAGAAAAATGTCAAAATCTCTCGGAAACGGCATTGACCCGTTACAAATAATTGATAAATATGGCGCTGACGCGCTTCGTTTTGCACTGGCAACAGGCAACAGCCCCGGCAACGATATGCGGTTTTCGGAAGACAGGGTTGAAGCGAGCCGCAACTTTGCGAATAAACTATGGAACGCTGCCCGTTTTGTCCTGATGAATCTTGAAGATGACGAGCCTGTACGCAAATTACCTGATATACTGGCGCTGGAGGACAAATGGGTTTTAAGCAGGTTTAACACTGTGTGTAAGGAAGTTACAGAAAACCTTGATAAGTTTGAACTCGGTTTGGCGGTTCAAAAACTCTATGATTTCATTTGGGACATTTTTTGCGACTGGTACATTGAAATTGCTAAAATACGCCTTCAAGAGGGCGGTCGCGCCAAGGAACAGGCAAAAGCCGTTTTGGTTTATGTGATGACAAACACCCTCAAACTGCTGCATCCGTTTATGCCTTTTATTACGGAGGAAATTTGGCAAACCCTACCGCACGAGGGTGATTCCATCATGATTTCACAATGGCCGGAATATGACAATGCACTCAATTTCACCGCTGAAGAATTGGAAATGGAGCGAATTATGGAGGCTGTAAGAGCTGTCCGTAACCGCAGGGCGGAGATGAATGTGCCACCGTCAAAAAAGGCGAAGTTGTTCATTGAAACCACATATATCGATACCTTTGAGTCTGCCGGTGTATTTATGCAAAAACTCGCTTGGGCATCCGAGGTTGAGGTCGGGCGTCAATTTGAGATTGAAGGCGCAGTCAGCATCGTTACACAGGATGCAAAAATATTCATTCCGATGGGGGATCTTGTAGACTTTGATGCTGAGCGCGCAAGGTTAAAGAAAGAACTGGCGAATGCCGAAAAACAGCTTGAAAGCATCACGATTAAACTTGCCAACGAAGGGTTTGTTTCAAAAGCTCCGGCAGCGGTAATTGAAGCACAGCGAGATACCGGTGAAAAGCTTAGGGATAAGATAGATATGCTTAATGAAAGCCTTTCAAAGATTTAACACAGGGTTGGACGGGGGAGAGGTGTCACAATTGAATTATGTTGATGCAATTGACTATATTCATTCTCTCGAAAAATTCGGCATTAGTCCGGGTCTTGAGCGTATAAAAGCACTATGTGAAGCGTTCGGCAATCCGCAGGACCGGCTTAAATTCATCCATGTTGCCGGCACAAACGGCAAGGGCTCTACATCGACTATGATATCAGAGATTTTACAGAAGGCTGGGTATAGAACCGGCCTTTTTACTTCGCCTTATGTCATAGACTTTAACGAGCGTATACAAATTGACGGTAAAATGATACCATCTGATGACTTGGCAGAGATTGTTTCAAAGCTTGAACCGGTTATTACGGAACTTGCGCGACAAGGTATACAAACTACTGAGTTTGAAGCAATCACCACAGCAGCATTTTTATATTTTGAGAGCTGCGGCTGTGATGTTGTTGTTTTAGAAGTCGGCCTTGGCGGTCGTTTCGACGCGACAAATATCATTAAAACGCCCCTGGCAAGCGTCATCGCCTCAATTTCACTGGACCATATGGCTGTTTTAGGGGATACCATAGAAAAGATAGCCTTTGAGAAATGCGGGATTATAAAGCAAAACGGGATTACCGTCTGTTACCCGTCACAAACCGCAGAAGCCTTGGCGGTAATAAGCAGCACTGCAAAGCAAAGGAACAATGAGCTCGTTGTGCCTTTGGTTAAAGATATTAAATTAATTGATGAAAGCATTTACGGCACAAATGCGGTTATGGACGGATTGAAAATATTTGTTCCCTTTATGGGGCACCATATGGTGATGAACGCTTCAGTGGCTGCCGCAACGGCTCGTGTGCTTTCACGCAAAGGCTATGCTATCGGCGACGAGAATATTGTTCATGGTATCGGCGCTTCAAAAATGCCTGCCCGCATGGAAATAATAAGTAAAGAACCGCTGACAATCCTGGACGGGGGACACAACGAAGGCTGCGCAAATGCCTTGGCAAATGTTGTAAGAAGTTTCCTCAAAGGCCGGCGAATTATAGCTGTTTGCGGCATGATGGCGGATAAAGACTATAAAAAATATCTAAGCATTACAGCACCGCTTTTTGAAACCCTTATTGCAACAAGACCCGCTTTGCCAAGAGCTTTAGATGCACATACGCTTGCCGAAACCGCAAAAAAGTATTGTGAAAATTCATACATAATCGAAGATTCGTCGGAAGCTCTTATGAAAAGTATTTCCTTGGCGGATAAAGATGATGTCATAATAATCTGCGGTTCTTTCTATCTCGCATCGGAATTAAGGGCGCATATGATTCAATATAATAACAAGTAAATAAAAACGGTCACAATTAAGTTGACAAATTAGCGCAATCGGGATATACTTATACAAACAAATGAGAAAGGCGGTGTCTACATGTCAGCAATTCTTCAATTGGTAGAACAGGTATATGCAATGATAACATCCGGTGCAAGCGTATTCGAAATTATCCAGAAATTCTTTGACTTTTTCAACATCTGATAATTTTATAAAAAACGCATATGCACGCAATATTTTATCAAAAATCCCTTATCGGTCTGGTAAGGGATTTGGCATGTAAAATGTTTTATACAGAAAAGCCGGGATACTATTGACAATCATCGTTTGATCAATTATACTGTGTTAGTAATTTACTAAATTACTAACAGTTGAATTGAGGTGTTTGTATGAAAATTCCAACCAATCTGAAACACAAGCCGGTTATCATAAGTGAAAATTATGATAAAATTGACGGCAGACAAGCTTATGATTCGGATGCGAAGGGACTAACCTTAGGGCTTGCACAATGGAATGACAGGGGAAAGATTGATATTTCCGCTAAAGTCTGGCGCTACACGGGCGAAAAATGGTCCAGGCAATCCGAAGAGCTGCCGCTGCACAGAGTGCTCGATTTAGCCATTCTGATTTGCCGCTCACAGCTGTATTTCAAAGAAACGTCGTACCGTCATAAAAAATTCTACGATCCCGAGAACCCGCTAATTGACCGTGTCGGTATCCAGGGGGATGCGATGAATGTTTCCGTGTGCACAGATAATGAAAAGATAGATGAGGACATTAAACTGTTTATGGAAGCGCTTTCAAAAGATGACGAGCTTATGGGTGAGCGGTTTGCAGTCCTTGGCGAATTACTCAAGACTATGGGCTATGTATATGGAGGTTGCAGCATTGATTAAAACCATACCGAACGGTGTATATCCAACGATGGTTACACCTTTCACGGCGGAAAACAAGATTGATTACAATGCGGTTGCGCAAATGCTGGAATGGTACGCGGACAGGGGAGTAGACGGTATTTTTGCCATCTGTCAATCAAGTGAGATTTTCTTCCTTTCCGTAGCGGAAAAGCTTGAACTGCTTCAGTTCATCGTTGCAAATGTTCCGAAAGGGATTACAATAGTAGCCTCGGGGCATACTGCCGATGATCTTGACACTCAGATTTATGAGGCGAATCAGTATATTCAAGTTGGGATAGATGCTTATGTATTCATCTCAAACCGGCTTGCAAAAGAAAATGAGAGCGATAGCGTATTTCTTAAAAACATCGATAAAGCAATTAATTCCATTGATGAAGTAGGACTTGGCATTTATGAATGCCCCTACCCGTATAAAAGGATTATGATGCCGGAAACGCTCGGCAAACTTGCCGCAACCGGCAGATTCCAGTTTTTAAAGGACACTTGCGGCGATTTGGAACTAATCAGAGCAAAGCTTGCGGCAGTGAATGGCACAGGGCTAAAAATATTCAATGCGCACGCAGGTACTCTCTTAGCGTCATTGAAAATGGGTTGTTCAGGTTATTCAGGCGTGATGGCAAACTTTCATCCGGAAATCTACGGCTGGCTATGTAAGAATTTTTTGAATGAACCTAAAAAAGCCGAAGATTTCCAAAACTTTCTTGGCTTGGCATCCATGTCGGAATGGCAAATGTATCCCGTAAACGCAAAATACTATTTAGGGCTTGAAGGAATCAATATGGGTTATACCAGCAGGGCGCGAGATGCATCGCAGTTTATACAGGCAAGGAAAATGGAGATCGATCAAATGCGGGGCGTAACACTTCGATTCAAAGCTGATATGAAAGTTTGATAAATCCACAAAGAAACAGAAAAAGCTTGAACCGGCTATCAATAAATGATACAATCATCGAAATAAATGCAAAGGGGCGTTACAACTTTGAGTCATAAGAAAACCGTATTCCTAACAGGCTCTTCAGGTAATATGGGCTGGGCGGGTTTTAAAGAACTTTACGCGAAAAGAGACAAATTCAACATTGTCCTCTTGAACAGAGGCAGCGATAAAAACAAAAAAATGTTCAAAGATTATGAGAACGATCCGAGCGTTAAACTCATCTGGGGCGACTTAACGAACTATGAGGATGTATTAGCCGGTGTCACGGGTTCCGACTATGTTCTTCATGTCGGCGGAATGGTATCACCGGCTGCCGATTACTATCCCAAAAAGACAATAAAAACGAATACAACAGCTGCAAAGCATATTGTTGATGCTGTGAAGGCTCAACCGAATCCCGATGCTGTGAAGGTTGTTTATATTGGTACAGTTGCCCAAACAGGAGACAGAAATCCGCCGATTCATTGGGCGAGAACAGGCGACCCGATAAAAATAAGTATTTATGACCATTACGCTATCAGTAAAACGATTGCTGAAAGAACTTTCGCCGAATCCGGGCTTAAATACTGGGTTTCCCTTCGCCAGTCAGGAATTCTTTACCCGGCGATTCTCAAAAATTATGATCCGATTATGTATCATGTTCCCATCAATGGTGTTCTCGAGTGGGCAACCATTGAGGATTCCGGCAGACTTCTGCTGAATGTATGCGGAGATGATGTCCCGGACGAATTTTGGAGGCGTTTTTATAATATCGGCAGCGGCAAAGAATTCAGAATTACCAACTTTGAATTTGAGCAGTTCCTATTGGGCGCAATCGGTTTGGGTGACCCAAAGAAGATTTTCGAATGCGGCTGGTTTACGCTGCGCAATTTTCATGGTCAATGGTATGCGGACTCAGACCTGCTTGAAAGTTATTTGCATTTCAGGGAAAACATAACGATCAAGGAGTATTTCAAAAAGATGTCGGATGCTCTTCCGTCATATTACAAGCTTTCTAAATTTTGTCCCCCCTTCATTATTAAAAAGCTGGGTATGGAACGGCTTACAAAAGTTCCTGTTTATGGAACCATGAGTTGGCTTCAAAGCGGTGACAAAAACAGAATATCCGCTTATTACGGCAATGTGGAAGCCTGCAAATGTATCGGCACATGGGCTGACTTTAAGGTAGTTAGACCGACAGAAAAAGTAACCTTGCTGGACCATGGGTATGATGAAAGCAAGCCGACGAGCGAACTAGACTTGGACGACATGAAAAAGGCCGCTGCTTTCCGTGGCGGGGAATGTCTGTCAACATCAATGAAAAAGGGCGATTTGTTTACACCGCTAAAATGGAAGAGCGCCCGAGGCAATGAATTTGAGATGACACCGAACTTAGTTCTCAAGGGCGGTCATTGGTGCCCCGAAGAACTGCCTTGGCCCTGGGATTATGACAAAGAAGCCAAGATCAATCCGTTCTTTGCGCAGGTATGGTATCCGCTTCACGATAAAGATGAAAACAACTTCTATGATGAAAGTATTTTTACGGGATTTAAGGATTGACCTTACAATTGTTGTTTTTTATTGCAGCCGCTCAATGGTTGAACGGCTGCATTTTAATCTTGTAATTTGTTATGTATAAAGGTATAATAATCCTTAGTATGTTCAGCAAATTGAGGTGAAAAAATGCGCATCGATGAGATGTTCAGGAATAACGATGTAACAATATCCTTGGAGGTATTCCCACCAAAAGTTGAATCCTCATTTGAGCCGGTTGTTCGCGCTGTTGAGCAACTTTCAGCATGCAACCCGAATTATATGAGCGTGACATTCGGCGCTGGCGGAGGAACATCTAAAAACACTTTGGAGTTAGCATCCTATATCCAGCAGGGTCTTTCTACGACTGCTCTTGCTCATCTAAGCTGTGTTTCATCCTCAAGGCAAGAAATATCGACTATTATTGACAGCTTGAAAACAGCGGGTATCGAAAACATTCTTGCACTCAGAGGAGATATTCCAAACGGTATGCCTTTCCCGGAGGCGGGATATTACAAATACGCGTATCAACTAATTGAAGATATTAAGAACAGCGGCGTTTTTTGTATTGGTGCGGCCTGTTACCCGGAAGGTCATATCGAATGTACAAACAAAGCCGATGATTTGGACTATCTGAAAGCCAAGGTTGACAGCGGCTGCGATTTTTTAGTTACGCAAATGTTTTTTGATAACAATGTACTCTACAGTTTTCTTTACAACGCGTTACGCAAAGGTATTAATATTCCTATAACAGCAGGCGTCATGCCTGTTACCAACAGCCGCCAAACCAAGCGGATTTGCGACCTGGCAGGCACATCATTAACGCCTAAATTCAAAACGATAGTTGATAAGTTCGGCGAAAAACCGGAAGCCATGAAGCAAGCGGGGATTGCCTATGCAACGGACCAAATTGTCGACCTCATAGCCAATGGTGTTAAGGGCATTCATGTTTACACCATGAACAAACCGGATGTCGCACTGCAGATTATGACCAACCTTTCGGATATATTAAATGTTAGCAGGTAATCAAATGAGTATTACAGAAATTCTCGAAAAAAAAATAGTATTTATTGACGGCGCAATGGGAACTTTCCTGCAGGAAAACGGCCTTAAATCCGGTGAGCTTCCGGAGAGCATGAATATCAGTAACCCCGAACTGATAACAAAAATTCACCTCGAATATTTGGAAGCCGGTTGTGACATCATAACAGCCAATACCTTCGGTGCCAACAGCATTAAACTTGAAGGTACAAACTTAAATGCACAAAATGTTGTATCGGCCGCATTGCGAAATGCCAAAGCGGCGGTAAAAAGCGCGAGCATCACAAAAAAGAGATATATTGCGCTTGATGTCGGTTCCACAGGCAAGCTGTTGGAACCCTTTGGTGAACTGACATTCGAAGAAGCTTATGATGTATATAAAGAACAGATAACAGCGGGGGAGGCCAACGGCGCCGATCTGGTAATTATCGAAACCATGACGGACACCTATGAAATGAAGGCGGCAATCTTAGCAGCCAAAGAAAACACAAAGCTGCCTGTTTTTGCAACTTTCTCTTTTGACGAAAAGGGCAAACTGCTGACCGGTGCGGATATAGCCTGCGCAGTATCGCTGCTGGAAGGGTTGAGCGTTGATGCATTGGGTATTAACTGCGGTCTCGGACCCGAGAAAATGAAAAAGTTCCTCCGTCAGCTTTCCGAACTATCATCACTGCCAATCATCATTATGCCGAATGCCGGGATGCCGGTCTTGCAAAACGGTAAGACCATTTTTGAAGTTACACCGGATGATTTTGCCGCCGACATGCTTGAAATGGCATTGGGCGGTGCGCAGGTTATCGGCGGCTGCTGCGGCACAACGCCCGCGCATCTTAAAAAAACGATTGAGCTTTGCAAGGATATAAAACCGAAACCCGTTACCGATAAAGAGCTAACGGTTGTTTCTTCTTATTCAAAAACATGCGTCATCGGTGAAAAACCCGTCATCATCGGCGAAAGAATTAATCCGACCGGTAAAAAAAAGCTTAAAGAAGCTTTGTTCAAGGGCGATTATGACTATATTGTGGAACAAGGTATCGAACAGCAGGAAGCAGGCGCACATATTCTTGATGTCAATGTAGGCATGCCCGGTATTAATGAAAGTGATGCATTGGTTCGAATAGTAAAAGATTTACAAATGTCTTTGACTTTGCCGCTTCAAATTGACTCCGCCGACTCCGAAGCTATTGAAAAATGCCTGCGGATTTATAATGGTAAAGCGCTCATTAATTCTGTGAACGGCAAAGAAGAGGAAATGAAAAAAATCTTTCCGCTTGCAAAAAAATATGGCGGGGTTTTGGTCGCGCTTACCCTTGATGAAGACGGAATTCCCGCAACCGCACAAGGGCGGCTTGCAATCGCACGCAAAATTATCAATACCGCTGCCCAATATGGCATCGAAAAGAAAAACATAATAGTTGATGCGCTTACGATGACTGTCGGCGCTTCTGCGGACGCGGCTAAAATAACGCTCGATTCGCTCGCGCTTATCAAAAAGGAACTTGGTGTCAAGACTGTTCTCGGTGTCTCAAATGTCTCGTTTGGTTTACCGCAAAGGGATGTAATAAATGCTACTTTTTTTGCCGAAGCCCTATGCAGAGGTCTTGATGCCGCCATAATAAACCCCATATCAGATGCGATGATGAATACTTACTATTCGCACAATGCGCTCAATGGACTGGATTACCTTTGTTTGGAATACGGCAACTATATTGAAGCACTAACAGAACATGAAGCGGTTGTCGCACCGGTCCAAAAGCAAACATCTTTATACGCGGCAATTAAAGGCGGCTTAGCGCAAAGAACCTATGATCTGACAATGGCTGAATTAATAAACAACGAGCCTCAAAAAGTAGTAGCTGAAATATTGGTGCCGGCACTTGATGAGGTGGGGAAAGGTTTTGAAAATAAAACGCTTTTTTTACCGCAGCTTATAAAAAGCGCAGAGGCTGCGCAGAACGCATTTGTCGCAATTAAAGAAAAACTGAGGAATGACGGCGTAGAACATAAAACAAAAGGTAAGGTTTTACTTGCAACCGTCAAAGGTGATATCCATGACATCGGCAAAAACATTGTTAAAGTAATGCTCGAAAACTATGGTTACGAAGTGGTGGATTTAGGGCGCAATGTTGAATGTGATCTGATTGTTAAAACAATGAAAGAACAAAACATAAAACTTATCGGTCTCAGCGCGCTGATGACCACCACCGTGCCTGCAATGGAAAATATCATTAAGCTGTTAAAAACAAATGTGTCAGGTTGCAAAGTGATGGTTGGCGGCGCAGTCGTAACAGCTGAATACGCTAAACAGATTAACGCCGATTATTACGCAGCCGATGCCATGACCGGCGTTTCGATTGCAGATGAAATATTCGCCTAAAGCAGGCATTGCCTGTTAAAAATAAGAAGGAGAGTTATTATGAAAATCACATTCATGGGCGCCGGGAGTTCAGTATTTGCAAAAAATGTTCTTGGAGATTCCATGTGTTCCGAAGCATTGCGCGAGAGCGAGATCGCGCTTTATGACATTGATGCGGAACGGCTTGAGGAATCTTTTGTTATGGTTACCGCGCTTAACAATAACATTAATGATAACAGAGCGAAAATCACAAAGTACCACGACATTCCAAATCGTAAGGATGCCTTACGAGGAGCGGATTTTGTTGTAAATGCAATTCAAGTCGGCCGCTATGATCCTTGCACGATAACTGATTTTGAGATACCGAAAAAATACGGTCTCCGCCAGACAATCGGTGACAGCTACGGCGTTGGCGGTATTTTTCGCGCGCTTCGTACCATACCTGTTTTAAAGGATTTTGCGAATGATATGGAAGAAGTCTGCCCGAACGCATGGTTCCTAAATTATACCAACCCCATGGCAATGCTGTCCGGATTCATGCAAAGGTATACGGGGATTAAAACAGTCGGGCTCTGCCACAGTGTACAAGGCTGTTCCCGCGGACTGCTCAACAATCTTGACATTGATTATGAAGAACCAATCAAAGAAAAAATTGCCGGTGTTAACCATATGGGCTGGCTACTGGAAATATACAATGCAGACGGTACAGACTTATATCCGGAAATCCGCAAAAAAGCATCCGAAATCCTTGAAAGTGGTATAACGGACCATCATGACCTGGTTCGTTACGAATATATACGCCGTTTTGGCTATTACTGCACAGAGTCCAGCGAACATAACGCGGAGTACAATAACTTTTTTATCAAAGACAAGTATCCGCAACTGATTACTCGTTACAACATACCGCTTGATGAATACCCGCGCCGCTGTATTAGCCAAATTGCCAGATGGGAAAAAGATAAGCTGGAGTATGTTAACGGCAATATATCACACAGAAGAGGACATGAGTATGCCTCTTATATTATGGAAGCTATCACAACGGATGTTCCGTACAAAATCGGCGGGAATGTGCTCAACAACGGTTTGATTACTAACCTGCCTGCTGAAGCATGTGTTGAAGTTGCCTGTCTTGTCAACCGATACGGTGTCCAGCCATGTTTTCAAGGTCCGCTTCCTGTGCAGCTTGCAGCAATGAATATGACAAACATTAATGTTCAGTTGCTTACCATTGAAGCAGCGGCTACACTAAAGAAGGAGCATATCTATCAAGCGGTCATGATGGACCCGCACGCGTCCAGCGAACTGACAATTGACGAAATTGTTGCGATGTGTGATGAGTTGATTGAGGAACACGGCGACTGGATGCCCCAATATCATTAAATAGCAGATGTTTCTGCCTATATTACAGTAAAAATAGTCGCCCCGACTGCAAATCGGGGCGATTGTTTATTAGCCTTTGTATTTTTGAATCGGTATGACTGAGTCGTTATCCGGCGTGTCGTCATAAATCAGACTTGCTATAAATGACGGTAAATCGCTTAGGATTGTATTGCCCTTCGCGAATCTTTTCATAAATATCTGAAGACGGCAGATTAACGCCATGATGGCTTGATAGGTGGGTGTATCCGATGAGTAGTGTTCGTTGCCGCTGAAAATATTGCGCACAATCTCAACCATCAAGTCTTTGATCAGCACATCCTTAATACTTTTATCAATTTTACCGCTGACCCAAAGCAACCGGCCCGCTTTGCCGAGGGTTAGCTTTTGCATAGTTTTACCGATCAGTTTGATCGGGATTTTAAGCTTCTCCGCTTTTTCCCTTGTCATACTGAATCCGCCGGCAAGGCTCACGAAGTGTTCAAAATCATTTGCCATAGAATTAAAAATATCGTTGAGCAAAAAGTCAAACTGATCCTGCAGGTATTGCTGAGGGTCTTTACCTTTAAAATCCCAATCAAAGGTTTCAAGCTTTTCGGTTGAGATTATCATTTTTTCCTCGTCGAGCGTTACACGGCGAATAGGTGTGGGGTAACCGACGAGCGAGCCGGTATTGATGTCATAAAAAGTATTACCGCGTTCGGTTGTGATAAAACCAATGTTTTGCATATGCGAATGACCGGTGAAGATGAATTGAAGACCGGCATCGGCAAATATGGTCGGCACAGTTTCGTATCCGCCGTGCATGTCCCGTTTGCTCATAACCGGGTAAACAGGGGATGGCGGTAATACAGGGTGATGGGTCATAGCAAACAGATATTCACCGGCATCCCGGGCTGCTTCAATTTGTGACAAAACCCAACTCATTTGGTTTTCATCACTGCCGCAGAAACTTTTGCCATTGCCGTCATCATTCAACGCGAGCAGTCTGAAACCGGGTTCAAGCTGTACCACATAAGAAAGACCATCAGCGTATTCGGCAATGGCTTCGTTAAAACCAAAGTCGTTATACATTGACCGAAGCTGACTACGGCACGCACGGCCGTATTCTTCACCGACGGTGTCTCCATCCTTTAACTCTCGCAAACCGTAGTCATGTGTTGCTGTGATGACATACACGCGTTTGCCGGCGGTCTTGAGTCGGCTGAGTTTTTCAATAAAGCCCTTGTGGCTTTCCATTTCACCGTTATTTGTCAGATCTCCTGCGATCAGAAGGATACTGATTTCATCTTGATCAATAATCTTGTTGAAAGCTGCATCAATAATAGCGCCGGATTCGTTCATGCATTTTTGGTCAGCGTGATTGGAAACGCCCAAAGCTTCCATCGCATAGTAATGCGTATCGGTAACAAGATAAAACTTTAGTTCTTTCGTCATAACGCTGCTCCTTAGTAAAACAAAGCGGCCCTCTAATGAGCGTTTTCAATAGAGAACCGCTGTCTTATTTTTTACAAGCCTGTCTTATTTCTTATATATTTCCTTGCCATACAGGCGTACTCAAATGGATTTGCAATTGCAGGGTCTTGCTCCGCCTCAACAACGACCCAGCCCTCATAACCTGACTCTGCAAGAATGTCAAACACAGGGGTAAAGTCATAATCGCCGTCACCGGGGACTGTAAAGCTGCCAAAACGCACGGCGTCAAGAAAGCTGTAATTATTGGCTCGCGCTTTTTCAAGCACGGAATAACGGATTCCTTTCGCATGCACATGTTTAATTCTATGAATATATTTCTTAAGCACTGCTATCGAATCTACGCCGGCAAAAGCAAAATGCCCGGTATCATATAGAAGATATACCAGGTTCGGGTCAGTTATTTCCATCAGCTTATCAACTTCAGCTGCTGTTTGTACCCCGGTTCCCATGTGATGGTGAACGGTAAAATACATGCCCTTGTCGCGAGCCAACTTCCCCATATCGTTAAAGCCTTTTGCTATAAGCGCCCATTGTTCATCCGTATATATTGGCTTATTTTTGAATATGCTGACAGGTTTGCCTTGAATGCTATTGCCCTGTTCGGAAACACCGATAACCCGCGCGCCCATATCAAATAGAAAGTTCATATGCTTAATAAATGCACTGATCGTCGCTTCGTAGCCATCGGAAAGGAGAAGAGAAGAGAACCAGGCATTACAGACCTGCAACCCCCTGACTTCCAGTTTGTGCTTTAGCGTTGCGGCATCCTTTGGATATTTGTTGCCGACTTCACAACCTGTAAAGCCTGCCAGTGCCATTTCGCTGACACACTGCTCAAAGGTGTTTTCCGCGCCTAAATCCGGCATGTCGTCGTTTGTCCAGCCGATTGGAGCGATTCCGAGTTTTACTTTATTACTGTCTAACATTACATTTCCTCCATTATTATATTGAGCAATACTGCTTCAATTCTTAATATAACCTTGCTTTATCAATTTCCTCATTCATGTTCTCATAAGCCGATTGAACCGCTTCGCTTTCGGAAACTTCCGCAACACCCACACGCCACCAAGCGCCATATCCGTGGCTCATGCTGCCGTGTACAACTTTAATATCAAAGAGTGTTGATACGCTTTGATTTTTTGCATCTTCGATTGCATCACGCAATTGTTCGACAGTAGTGACATGGTAAGCTTTGCATCCGTAACCTTCTGCGATTTTAGCGAAGTCAATCGGAACAATATCACCGTCAAGCAAACCTGTTTCGTAGTTTCTGGCAAAAAAGCGGGTGCCGAAGGTTTTGGTGCCTTGGCTGTTCTGGAGGTTTTCAATGCAACCCCAGCCGGTATTGTCAAAAAGCATGATGTTGATTTTTGCGTTTTCCTGCAATGCCGTGTAAAGCTCGCTGTGCAGCATTAAAAAACTGCCATCGCCGACCATTGAATACACTTCCCGGGTAGGTTCGGCCAGCTTTACACCAAGCGCGCCGCAGATTTCATAACCCATACATGAAAAACCATACTCCATATGATAAGTTTTAGGCACGGTTGAACGCCATAAACGCTGCATACAGCCGGGCAGGCTGCCGGAGGACCCGACGGCAATGGAATCCGATTCTATCAATTTGTTGATTTCTCCAAGCGCTCTTGTTTGAGATAGTCCTTCGGTTAAATCCTTGCTGATAACAAAGTCCATTTTGGCAATGTAATCGTTGCGAGCACTCAAAATTTCATCCTTCCAGCCCGAGTTGTAATTAAGTTCGCTTAAAGTACCTGTTAAGTCCAGCAAAGCCGAATCGGCATCAGCAATAACGGAAATCGAGTCCATTTTGAAAGCGTCAAAGGCGGAAACATTAATGCTCAGTATTTTAACATTCGGGTTTTGGAACAGCCATTTTGAAGCGGTGGTAAAGTCTGTCAGGCGGGTACCAACGGATATAATAAGGTCGGCTTGCTTTGCAATTATATTTGCAGCTTCGCCTCCGGTTACACCGATGCCGCCCAGATTTAGCGGATGGTCCCAGCGAATTTGTCCTTTACCTGCTTGTGTTTCCGCAATCGGAATATTAAACTTTTCGGCAAAAAACTGTGCGGTTTCCCATGCTTCGGAATATGTTACGCCACCCCCCACAACCAGCAAGGGCTTTTCGGATTCAACGATAATGTCAGCTGCTACCTTGATTTCACGCTGAGAGGCAGGCCGCCTGTCAAAGTACCAAACTCTTTTCCGTAAAAAATAGTCGGGATAATCAAAAGCTTCGGCTTCAACATCCTGAGGCATCGCAACACAGACAGCACCCGTTTCGGCAGGATCAGTCAGAACACGCATAGCATTGAGCATAGCAGTCATCAACTGTTCCGGTCGCACGACCCTGTCCCAGTATTTGCATACTGCCTGAAATGCATCATTGGCAGTCGTAGAATAACCGGTTGGCTGTTCAATCTGCTGCAAAACCGGGTCAGGCTGACGGCATGCAAAGGTGTCGCCGGGCAGGAGCAACAGAGGAATCCGGTTGGCTGTCGCAGTGCCGGCGGCGGTAACCATGTTAAGCGCACCCGGTCCGATTGAAGAAGTACAGGCGATAATCGAACGCCGGTTTTTTTGCTTGGCATAGGCAATGGCGGCATGTGCCATGCCTTGTTCGTTATGCCCCTGGTAATAACGCAGGCTGTGCCCGCCCTGTTCCAGTGCCTGGCCGATACCCACTACGCAGCCATGACCAAAAATGCCAAACACGCCTTGCACGAATTTTTCCTCTTTACCGTCAAAAGACACATATTGATTATCAAGGAATCGAATGAGTGCCTGAGCCATTGTCAATTTCATTTGCGGTCTCTTCCTTTACAATTTATTTGTAAGGCCAAATTTCAGCGTCGGGATTGGTAACCCATAGGTGTTCCGGTATAAAGTACGGTTTAATATATGGGTTACCATCAAAGTTGCGTATAACCCATAAATACCACATCGCATAACCCGGAGCAGTTGTTTGCGGGTGCGTTTCGCCTTTGGTTATAAAAACAGTTGAGTTTTGATGTGTCTTTACGACATCATCATCAAGTTCGGCATAGCCAAAGCCGTTTTCCGGCAAAAAACGGTAAAAATATATTTCTGGCTGCGGATGATTATGCGGGGGATAACTGGACCATTTACCCGGCATATCGATCACTTCGCCCAAAACAAGATTGGAATAAGGTGCGTTGGATTGATCGAAAACCGTTCGTACTATCCTGGTAGATGTTTCACGCATGGTGCCGGCACCCCTGAATTCACTTGCGCATTCATCCGGGGTGTACAGCTTGCATGGAAATGTATTTTTGTTTTCGGTGCGGTGAACAGCGATTTCCGAATCGGCATTAGCGGTTATGGTGATGGTTACACTGTTGGGTACATGCAAAACCCAAGGTGAATAATCAAAGCAATTTTCCCTGACTGTTTCAACTGAAGTATTATCCCATTTAAAAATTACACTGCCTTGAACGAGCAAATAAGCTCTTTCAAGATTTTGTTCTTCGCTGAATATTTCCCCTGCTGCCAGACGCAATATTCCAAAATCCATTAGGGCATTTTGGTTCGTGTCATCGCGATCGGCTATCTTGTTGTAACCGTATGGAAATTGTATAGGACCTTTTACATGCATTGAAATACCTCCGCAGGTTATCTGCTGAATAATTGGTTCTGTATTGCTTGCAAACTATCAAAAGAAAATGCGTTTTCATCAATCGCAAAAGCGAGTTTCTGGATTAGCTGCCAATTTTCAATACCGTTTTTCGGTTCAACCGCTTTGTTAACAGTTTGAACGCTATCAGCTGAGTTGCAGAAGGTTCCGTCTGTCTCCGCAAAAGCAGAGGCGGGGATGAAGACATCGGCATCCATCGCGGCGTTTGTCAATATGGTCCCGCAAACCGCAAGAAAATCGAAAGTTGGCAGATTGGCAGGTGTTTCGTCGCCAAATATGATTAAAGCTTTCAGACCATCTGTTACTTTTATAGTTTTAATCCCTAACAGTTCCTTGAAACCATAGGCGTTAGCGCCGTGAATGAATGTATCGCCAAACAATCTTTTGAAGATCTCTTGTGTTTTATCATTCTCAATTTTATCAACAATTCTTTTTTCATTAATACCAAAAGTAAATATTTTATCCGTATGCAGAACCTCGTTAGCAAATTTTACCGCAAGATATGCTTCTTCCATCGTGAAGCGTTCAGATAAAGCAACACCAACAGCGCTTGCTCCGTATTGATTAACAACTTTTTTTATTCCATCGACAAAAGTTATAATTGCCTCATCAAGTGATGTTGTCCTGAGCGTTCCATCGATGCGGATTAACGGATCCAAAACTCTGCTTCTGCTCTGCGTTTCGCCGAAACCGAAACGACCCTCTGCGCATAAAAGACCTTTTTCACCTGCCGGCAGCGCGCGGACCAGCGTCTTGCCGATACTGCGTAAATCAATTTGACAGCCGACGGCACAACCGGGACAGGTCGTAAGGGTTGCATGCTCTTCAACAGGAACGCTTTTAACAAACTGCGTACGCTCCCGTAAAGCGCCGGTTGGGCAGAGCAAAACGCATTGCCCGCAGACGATACAGTCGGTTTGCGTCAGTGGCGCACAGAATTCTGGCGAGACAACGGTTTCAAACCCTCTGTCAACCAGACCGAGTGCGGTTACACCCATCATTTCATCGCAAACGCGAACACAGAGACCGCAAAGAACACATTTTTCCGCATTTTGTTCAATAAAGGGATGAGCTGTTTCTTCATGCTTCTTTCGTTTGACGCCTTCGTAAATTGCCGGGGTAACCTCATACTGATGCGCCAGTTTAATGAGCTTGCACTCGAAAAAGTCATGACAGCCACATTCAAGGCAGCGTGATGCTTCAGCAATTGCAGATTGCTTGGAGAAACCGAAAGAAATTTCTTTAAAGTTGTGCTTGCGTTCATCGGGTTCAAGACCCGGCATTTTAGCTCTGGGCAGTTTGTCCCGGTCCATAAAATCATCAGCGGTTAACTCTTGTTGAACCAGATAAGGTTTTTTATAGCGAATGTCCGATCCGTTTAAAAAACCATCAATAATACTTGCTGCCTTGTGTGCTTCGCCAATGGCCGCAATTGCAATATCAGCACCCTTGTTTGTTGCGTCACCAATGGCAAACACACCTTCGATGGATGTTCTGAAAGAGGTTTCATCCGCAATAATGGTCTGCCATTTTGTTTTTTCTACACCTTCGAACCCTTCTACGGCGGGCTGCTGACCAATTGCCATGATTACGGTATCCAACTCAATACTTTCAAAGGCGCCTTCAACAGGTACCGGTTTTCTTCTGCCGCTCTCATCGGGCTCGCCAAGTTGCATCATCTGCAGCTGCATGCCGGTAACCTTACCATTTTCACCGGTTATTTCTTCCGGGTTAGTGAGGAATTTGAAAATGACGCCTTCTTCTTCCGCCTCATCAATCTCAATCTTTTCGGCGGGCATCTCGTCGCGCGTTCGGCGGTAAACAATTGTTACCTCTTTTGCACCGAGACGAACAGCCGTTCTGCAAGCGTCCATGGCTGTGTTACCCCCGCCGCACACCGCAACTCTTTTGCCGATATCGGGCGGGTTGCCGAGTGTTGTTTCACGCAAAAAGTCGATACCGCCGATAACACCCTTCAAATCTTCGCCCTTCACACGCATTTTGCTGCTCTTCCACGCGCCGATAGCAATGACAACAGCATCATTTTGAGTTCTCAATTGATCAAGTGTCGTATCGGTTCCTATTTTGAAATTATTGACCAGTTCAATGCCTAAATCTTTAATTATCTCAATTTCTTGATCCAATACAGTCTTGGGAAGACGATACTCCGGTATACCGTAACGCAGCATACCGCCCATTTGCGGCATCATGTCGTATATCTTCACCGTGTGGCCTTTTAAGCGCAGGAAATAAGCCGCTGTGAGCCCACCGGGTCCACCGCCGATTATGGCTATCTTCTTGCCGGTTTTGGCAGCGATATCCGGTACATATTTGTTTTCATCCAGCAGTTCAATATCACCGACAAAACTTTTTATAGCTGCAATCGCAATCGGCTCTTCAACCAATTGCCTGCGGCAGGCTGTTTCGCACGGATGCGGACAAATGCGTCCGATAGAGGCGGGGAGCGGCAGAACTCGTTTGATGAGTTTGACCGCTTCTTTATACTCACCGTTAGCAACAAGCCCCACATAGCCCTGACAATCGGTACCGGCAGGGCAAGCGAGCGAGCAAGGCGCTTTGCAGTCGCCGGCATGGTCGGATAATAGCAAGTCCAAAGCACACTTGCGGGATGATATGACCCTTGGGGTGTTTGTTAAAACAGTCATGCCTTCGCTGACTTTAGTCGCGCATGCGCGAAGCAGTTTCGGGCTGCCGTTAGCCTCTACTACACAAAGACCGCAGGCACCGTATATCTCCACGCGCTTGTCGTGGCAGAGCGTTGGAATGTCTATGCCGTTTGCTTTTGCGGCATCAAGAATTGTGGTGTCTCTTTTTGTTTGAATTTCTTTGCCGTCGATAATTATGTTAATAAAATCGGACATATATATAATTTCCTTTCAAAATTCAAGTCGAGGAACAGAATTAAAACAATCAGTATACATGAACGGCATCAAATCTGCATACTTCTTTGCATTTGCCGCATTTGATACATTTTTCAAAATCAATTGAATGCGGCTTTTTAACTTCGCCTGTAATGGCCTCTACCGGACATTTGCGTTTACATAATGTGCACCCGGTGCATTTTTCCCTGTCGATTTCATAAGTCAGCAGTTCTGTACAGTATGCTGCGGGACATCTTTTATCATTTATGTGAGCTTCATATTCGCTGCGGAAATATCTAATAGTTGAAAGAACCGGGTTCGGGGCTGTTTGACCAAGCCCGCAAAGAGAACCGTTCTTGATTTCGTTGCATAAATCCTCGAGCAATTCAATATCACCCTGTTTACCATTGCCCATACAAATTCTGTCCAGTATTTCAAGGAGTCTTTTTGTTCCGATTCTGCAGTGGATACATTTCCCGCAGGACTCTTTGGCAGTAAAATCAAGGAAAAACTTAGCCATGCTGACCATGCAGGTGTCTTCGTCCATTACAACCATACCGCCGGAACCCATGATTGCACCCGTCGCATTTAGCTTTTTGTAATCAATGAGCGTGTCCGCCAGTTCAGCGGGAATACATCCGCCGGATGGACCGCCCATCTGAACTCCTTTGAATTCCTTACCGTCTCTGATACCGCCGCCAATGTCAAATATGACATCCCGCAGCGTCTTACCCATCGGTATTTCAACAAGCCCCCCGCGTTTGATTTTGCCTGTAAGCGCGAATACTTTTGTACCTTTACTGTCTTCGGTTCCCATTGCGGCAAAGGCGGGACCTCCGTTTATTATAATCCATGGCACATTCGCAAAAGTTTCAACATTGTTAATGTTGGACGGCTTTTGCCAGAATCCCGATTGAGCCGGAAAGGGGGGCTTCAGTCTGGGCATCCCCCTATGTCCCTCAAGCGATTCAATGAGTGCCGTTTCCTCTCCGCAAACAAAAGCACCTGCGCCTGCTTTGATTGTAAATTCACAGCTAAAGTCGGTGTCTAATATATTTTGGCCTAAAAAGCCGGCAAGTTTTGCTTGGTTAATAGCCTTCAGTAAACGGGCGATTGCCAATGGGTATTCAGCTCTTACATATACGACCGCATTTTTAGCACCTACTGCATACGCAGCGATTAGCATACCCTCAATCAGATTATGGGGATCGCTTTCAATAACTGCTCGGTCCATAAAAGCACCCGGATCACCCTCATCGGCATTGCAGATAAGGTATTTGATATCACCGGGGCTCTTGCGTGCCGCATCCCACTTAAACCAAGTAGGGAAACCCGCGCCGCCTCTGCCGGCAAGGCCGGAGAGTTTTATTTCCTCAATCACTTCTTCCGGTGTCATGTTCAGCGCTTTTTTGAGTGCAAGGTAACCGCCGTCCGCCGTGTAATCCTCAATTAACTCCGGGTTAATGATACCGCAGTGGCGCAATGCGATTCGAGTCTGTTTCGCTAAAAACTCATTGTCCTCCGGGCTGACTTCAAGCGCGGCTATCACGCCGCAGTTTTTCGTCCGGATATATTCAACGATTGCAGGAATATCCTTTTCACTTACCTTGACAAGCCGTTTTAAATTTCCGATGTCATCGTAGATATCGACAATGGGTTCCAGAAAACACATACCGATACAACCGGTTATGGTTAATGCAACATCCAACTTGTTTTCCGCAAAACTTCTTTCAAGACCGGCGTAAACTTTACTTGCCCCTGCCGCGGTTCCGCAGCTGCCTTGTCCAACGGTTATTTTCATGAAGCCGCCCCCCTTAATTCCTTGAGTATTTTTTTGGTTTTCTCGGGTGTTAAAGCTCCGTAAGTGTCATCATTAATCATCATGACCGGTGAGAGGCTGCAGCAACCGAGACAGGCAACATTCTTTAAAGTGAACATTCCGTCTTGACTCGTTTCTCCGTCAACTATACCCAATTCTTCGGTTATTGCCTGTTCTATCCGTTGTGAACCGTTTACATGGCATGCGGTACCCTGGCAAAGCAGTATCAGATACTTTCCGATCGGCGCAAAACGGAACTGTGTATAAAAGGTAGCCACCCCAAAGACTTTGGCAGGCGGGATTGTCATTTGCTCCGATATATACATTAGCACATCCTGTGGCAAATATCCGTAAAGATCCTGAGCATTTTGCAAAACGGTTATCAAGCTGCCGGGTATCGTTTTGAATTTTTTCAGAACATCGTCCAAGAGTGATAAATCGCTCTCTAAGCATTTGCAAGACATAGCCAAACCCCTTTCAAAAGGTGAATTAAATATTTTAAACATTATACTTTATTAGTTGCCATGATTCAAGCCCGGTTAATACCTTTTAAAACATTCGTCAAAATATTATCTGTTTTTATCTCTTGAAAATCAGTTTTTATTGTGATATATTGATGCAAGAAATAAATCTGATGAATAGAAGGCGGGGTTTAACAATGAATCTGCTCAATATCGGTATCATCGGCACAGGCAGAATCGGTTCGCTTCACGCAAAGTCAGTCACATACAATGTTCCTTCCGCAAAAGTATATGGTATAACGGATGTTAATAAAGCGGGTTTAAGTGAATTAGCGGAAACACTTGGAATTGATAGAATTTACGAGAATTATCAGGATATGCTTGCAGACCCGGCAATAGAAGCTGTACTTGTTTGTTCATCTACAGACACGCACGCCGACATTGCCATTGAAGCTGCAAAAGCCGGCAAACATATTTTTTGTGAAAAACCGGTTGATCTGACGCCCGAGAAAGTAAAAGCTGTCATTGATGCTGTCAGAAAAGCCGGTATTAAGCTTCAAGTCGGTTTCAATCGCCGGTTTGATCATAACTTTGCTAATGTAAAGAACATGGTAACAGCGGGTAAAGTCGGGGATGTACACATAATCAAAATTACATCCAGAGATCCGGCGCCGCCACCCGCGGAGTATTCAGCTGTTTCCGGCGGAATGTTTTTAGATATGACAATTCATGACTTCGATATGGCCCGTTTTCTCGCGGGTAGTGAAGTGACTGAGGTTTACGCGAGCGCAACATGTCTTGTTGATCCGGCCATAGGCGAAGCAGGGGATGTTGATACAGCGATTGTAACGCTGAAGTTTGAAAACGGAGCGTTATGCGTCATTGACAACAGCCGCCGCGCGGTATACGGCTATGACCAGCGTGTGGAGGTGTTCGGCAGCAAAGGTGCCGCAATTGCATCAAATGATATGCCGACAACCGTTGCTTTCATGGGTGAAGACGGCGTTATTTGCGATAAACCGCTCTATTTCTTCCTGGAAAGATATATGCAGTCGTTCAGAGACGAAATGATACAGTTCGTTGATGCGGTTAATAACGATACACAAACACCTACAACGGGTGAAGATGGACTGAATTCACTCCTTGTTGCGCTTGCCGCCAAAAAATCTGTCGCTGAAGGCAGGCCGATCGCGGTTCGCGAGATGCTTTAAAATTTAACTCATATTTTATTTAACCTCAATTAGAACTAAAAATTTAATTATTTTTATCATATTTAATCTGTCTGTCGGTGCGGTCAATACACCCGAAAGACGGATTAAATGCCATATATGTCGCAGTAGTGCAATGATTGAAACAATTTAACATTAATATTCCGGCAAGAGTTGTAAACTTAAAAAAGATTTGATATACTATAATTAGTTTTATACTGGATATGTACGGTCAGATTTTGTGGCTGATACTGTATTACGCTTTGTCAACAACCCGCAAAGGAGTATTTATGACATGAAAAAAAGCAAACGAGTAGTTGGACTGGTTTTATCGTTCGTATTATTTTTAAATATGCTGCCGTTTTCATCCATTAACGCATCGGCTTCGTTTGGTGGTACGTTGCAGTTTGACAACGAAGGCAGCTTCACCGTAATGCAAATATCGGACATACAAGACAACGCGAGTGTTGATGGTACAGTTATTTCAATGATGACAAAGGCCATCGCCCGTTATTCACCGGATTTGGTTGTGTTTACCGGTGATAATGTTACCGGCAACCTCACAAGTAACGGATTTCAATCTTCTGTCAACGAGTTGCTTGCCCCGCTTCTTAACACAAACACGAAATTTGCTGTCACTTTCGGCAACCATGATGCGGAAGGAATATCTCCTTCCAAGCAGACACAATACAACTATTATATTTCTAAGGGCGGTAATAACGCTGTTGATTTTGATGTGCCTGCGCTTACCGGTGCTGGGAATGGGGTTATCCCGGTTTTCCCTTACGGGCAGACAAGCGGAGCACCCGCTTTTCAGCTTTACTTAATGGATTCCGGTGATAACGCTTCTTCCGGATATGATTGTGTATATGGTGATCAGATTGATTATTATATCCAACGCAGTATTACATATCCGGATGTTCCATCCCTTTGGTTTATGCACATACCGGTTATAGAGTATTATACAGAAGGCATGAATAAAGTGCCATCCGGTACAGCAGGCGCCATGAAAGGCAACGGAAGTCCGTGGAGCAATGATTACTGGGCATTGCCCGCGTCAAAAATTGACTGGGCAAAGTCAGGCGGAACGACAGTAGCCGAGATATATAAAGAACCTCCATGTCCGGCAAACCAATCAACCTATGAAAGTTCTGCGCATCGATCTTCGGCATCATACGGCAGCCTCACTAATTATCAAGCATGGGTGAATTACGGGAATATGCTCGGGTGTTATGTAGGCCATGACCATAAGAATTCATATGTTGTCACGACGGATCAGGGAATTGACCTTGGTTACTCAAAATCGGCGACGCTTAATTCTTATAACGATGGAAACCCCGGTTTGCGTGTATATGAGTTGAACTCAAACGGCAGTTATACAACAAGGTCTGTGACGAACAATGACTTGCAATACAATGTTGGCGATTATACAGCGGTCAATAACGCAATTGCCTCTTCAAGCTACAGCAAAGACGGGACAAGATACTACCGAGCCAATAACATCAATGATCCGTCTTACTTTAATGCCGCCAGCACAACAATTGGTATCGGGATTTATGACAAGTCCTTTTACACGGATAATGCTGTGGATTTGAGCAATGCGATTGATACGGTAATCTTCGGGCTCGATACCCGATACCAATCTACTATAGATGCCTATGCCAATTCAATCAGTTCCGCATGGCAGGCATTGCTTTTGAAAACCGCCGACTATACAGTTGTTAATCAAAACTTGGCCAACTCCAACGGTTCTGCCATTATTGCTCCGCCTTTTTACAACGCAACACATGGCGGTCAATGGCTGCCAAGGAGTTATTACACAAACACAACGCTGTCAGCTTGGGATTCAGCGTCTAATACAATTATTCAGGATTTGAAACTTCCCAGCCAAACGACAGTGAATGGATACGCTTCCGCATTGGCAACAGCATACCAAGCGTTAAGGTTGCGAAGCGACATTGGTTATACAGTAGAATATGTGTGCAACGGCGTGAAAATCGCTGCGGACAAAACAGTGACCGGCAGGATTGTTGGAACCATCGCGACTGAAGCATTCCAGTCAATACCCAATTTCAATTATTTGCCGGACATCGGTGATGTAAATGGGACAAAGAGCATAACACTGGGGTTAACGAACAACACTATTGCCTTTAATTATTCCGGTAATATAAATATTACCTACAAAGTTGAGCATTATCAGCAAAATGTTGCTCTTAACGGTTACACCAAGCATCAAACCGAAACCATCGTCGGGATAATCGGCTCAACAGTTAACGCAGTTCCAATCAGCTACAGCGGATTTACATACAATGCCGGCGTGCCGGGTACCGTATCAAGCGGAACTGTTGCTGGTGACGGCAGCCTTACGCTCAAAATATATTATACGAGAAACAGCTATAATTTAACTTTTAACGCAAACGGAGGCACAGGCGGTTCAAACAGCACGGCTGTGTACGGTTCGAACATAACACCGCCTGTTGTTACAAAGACCGGTTACACCTTCACGGGCTGGTCACCTTCTGTACCTTCAACTGTGCCGGCAAATAATACTACATATACCGCGCAGTGGCAAGTCAATCACTATACAATTACCTTTGACGCCAATGGCGGTACAGGCGGTTCAACAGGGTCCATGTCATTCGGTTCTGCACTTAATGCACCGGATTTGTATAGGCAAGGTTTCACTTTTTCAGGTTGGTCGCCTGCGGTGCCGGCTGTTGTGCCTGCTGCCAACACGACATATACTGCAGTATGGCAAAGAAACAGTTATACCATCATTTTTGACGCAAACGAAGGTGTCGGAGGTACATCGGCTTCCATGCTCTTTGGCAGTTCACTTGTTCCGCCAACAGTTACAAGAGAAGGTTACGACTTCGTAACCTGGTTCCCGGAGGTTCCTTCGACCGTTCCAGCTACGAACACTACCTATGTGGCACTTTGGGGATTACAGACATTTACTATTAACTTTGACGCAAACGGAGGCACCGGCGGAGGATCCTTGCAAACGCTTGTTACCGGCGAGCATTTGGACGCTCCGCTCGTTTTAAGAACCGGTTATACTTTCCTTGGCTGGGAACCGGAGGTGCCACCTGTTGTTCCGTCAGAAAATGCTACTTATACAGCACAATGGAGCAGGAATTATTATACGATTATCTTTGACGCGAACGGCGGAACAGGCGGTAAAACAGAAGTCCTGGGTTACGGCGAAAAACTTGCGCCGCCTGAGGTGACAAAACCGGGCTCTACCTTCTCGGGTTGGACGCCTGTTGTCCCGTCAGAAGTTCCTGCAGAAAATATAACTTTCACTGCTCACTGGAGCTTGGACAGCAGCCTCATCACTTTCGATGCCAACGGGGGCGAAGGCGGAACGAGCAGCAATATGATATACGGCGCGGATTTGATAGCGCCTAATGTACAAAGAACCGGCTATACACTTGCCGGCTGGCAACCCGCTTTGCCCGCTACGGTTCCTGCCGTATCGTCAACCTACACTGCAATCTGGTCTATCAATAGCTACAACATAACATTTGATGATAATGGGGGAGTTGGCGGCTCAACATCGTCTCGTGTGTTTGGATCAGCTCTAAGCGCACCAAATATTTCAAAGCCAGGTTTTACTTTTGTTGAGTGGTCACCGTCTGTACCACTAACCGTGCCGGCTGCAAATACTGTTTATACGGCTCAATGGATTCCGACCAATTATACCGTTACCTTCGATGCCAACGGCGGAACAGGGGGGACCTCCGCTTCATTACCTTTTGGCTCTGCGTTAAAAGCACCTTCTGTACAAAAGAGCGGTTACACATTTGCCGGATGGTCACCTTCTGTGCCTGTTTCGGTTCAAATCGGAAACTCAACTTATACAGCGCAATGGACCATTAACAGTTATTCCATTGTTTTTGACGCCAACGGCGGCGAAGGAGGGACAAGCGGATCTTATGTTTTTGGGTCACCTTTAAATGCTCCGACTGTTACAAAGCAGGGCTACGCCTTTGCGGGATGGAATCCGGAGGTTCCGGTCGCCGTTCCTTCAGGCAATGCAACCTATGTTGCGATATGGAGTCAGAACGCGTACACGATTACTTTTGATGCGAACGGAGGCAACGGCGGTAAAGTCGAGACTAAAGTATTCGGCGCGACATTGACGGCGCCGGTTGTTACAAGGCAGGGATATTCTTTTGCGGGATGGCTTCCTTCGGTACCGACTTTGACGCCGGATTCCGATACGGTATATAAAGCGCAATGGTCAGTTAATAGTTATCCGTTGGTTTTCAACGCGAATGGAGGAACCGGAGATGTTAACACTTCGCTTTCCTTTGGAACACCGATCAATGTTCCCGTTGTGACCAGACACGGGTATACCTTCACCGGTTGGTCTGCGGAAGTGCCCGCAACAATGCCGGACCAAACACTTCAGTTTACCGCGAACTGGACCCCGAACATTCATGATGTAGTTTTTATTGTTAACGCAACTGAGTATCTCAGAACTCCGACTGCGTACGGAAATGCAATTGAAAAGCCGGCAGATCCGGTTACCCCCGGGAGTATTTTCCTTGGTTGGGATCCCGGCATTCCGCCTTCAATGCCTGATGAAGAAGTTATTTTTAATGCCGTATGGTATGTCATGAGTTACTCCGTCACCTTTAACCTTAACGGCGGAACAGGTTCGGTTCCGGCACCGCAGACGGTGACCGTTGGCAGCACTGTCACTTTACCTGCACAAGGTGATATATCAAGAGAAGGCTATATGTTTGGCGGGTGGGCACTGTCTCCCACGGCATCACAACCGCTACTCAGTTATTCCGCAGACAACGGAAATACTATCTTATATGCGGTGTGGACACAGGGAAGTGGCGGTTTGTTTGCGAAACCGGATTCTTCGACAGTCGTTGAACAAGTAACCGGTTTGATTTATGGACTTGCAACCAATATGACAAAATATGAGTTCGAAAACAATTTCATAACCCTGACAGGCGACTGCCGGATCGTCTATTCACCGGATACTGCTATTTTAGGTACAGGGACAAAAATTGAAGTTGTTGATAACAGCAGCGGGACTGTACTTCAAGTTTTCAATATCGTCATTTTCGGCGATATGACCGGAGACGGAAACATTGACAGTTCTGATGCCGGAAGATTGATTGATGTTGAAAACTATGTTTTTAACTGGCCGGAAGAGCTATTGTTTGTGTTTAGAAAAGCTGGTGACTTGAACAATGACGGAACGCTTGACTCGCTTGATTCTGGATTGATTGTTGATGTGGAAAACTATATGCAGATTGTTAACCAGGTGACGGGAACAATAACTTGATTGAATCTTTTGTTGCAACTATTAATATTGCAATATTAGAATATAGAGTCTGTATATGCACTCTTAATATATAGTGTAATATTCGAGTATTGAGATTAAAGCATGCTATTTTGTTTTATAATGAATATGTAGATTGTTATACTACTATTATAAAGTTCTTATAGTATTTTGGGAGGTATTTGTAACCATGAAAAAAAAATTACTTTGTATTGCACTATCCTTTACCCTGTTAGCCTCGATAATTCAAAGTAGCAATGTTAGAGCATCGGCTGGCTACACTAATGCTTTGCAGTTCGGAACAGATGGAAAGTTTACAGTTGTTCAATTAGCGGATATACAAGATGATTCATCTGTTGACTCAAGAGTAATAAGTATGATTACTAACATGGTTTCACGCTACAGTCCGGATCTGGTTGTATTTACCGGGGATAATATTGCCGGCATGATTTCTACTTCTTCTTTCCAATCATCAGTAAACGCGTTTACTCAACCTTTGGTAAACAGCGGTATCCCGTTTGCGGTTACTTTTGGCAATCATGACGCTGAAAAGATGCCTATCATTGGTACCAATGCCGGCTCAAAGGATTCGCAATACAATTATTATATGACAAAAAGTACCGCCATAGACCATGATGTGGACGCACTGACCGGAGCAGGCAGCGGTGTAATACCTGTTTATCCAAACGGCCAAACAAGCGGTACGCCTGCATTTCAGATATATTTGATGGATTCGGGTGATAACGCTTCTTCGGGTTATGACTCCCCTTATACCGACCAAATCGACTATTATATTCAAAGAAGTTTACAATATCCCAATGCGCCATCTCTTTGGTTCCAGCATATTGTAATCCCCGATCTTTTCTATGAATGCATGACAACGACCAACAACGGGACAACAGGGCGCAGCGGAAATGGTTCGACTTTCGGCAGCAGCACCTATTACCTTCAAACCAACCGCATTAACTGGCCAAAATCCGGGCAAGCCACAACAATAGCGGATATTTATAAAGAACTTCCATGTCCACCAAACCCATCCACCTATACGAGCACTGCACATCGGTCTTCGGCAACCTATGGTAGCAAAACGCTTTACGAGTCCTGGGTTGCATACGGCAATATGCTCGGTGCATTTTTTGGGCACGACCATCAAAACTCTTATATATCAACATCGCAGCATGGAATAGACATGGGCTTTGGTAAGGCGGCTACCCTTAATTCATATAATGACGGCAACCCTGGCTTCCGTGTTTATGAACTCGATGTGAATGGCACATATTCATCACATAATGTTACGGAAGCAGATCTGACAAAAGCTCAAGTGTTTTTCAACGCAAACGGCGGAAGCGGTGAACTGATACCACAGTTTATCAATAAGAACGGCACAGCTGCATTAAGACCAAATACATATACAAAAGGCACTACTCCTTTTATGGGCTGGGCAACTTCACCAACCGGCAGCGTTCTTTATGCGGACGGTTCCAATTATACAATCGGCACATCCGATGTGACTCTTTATGCTAAATGGGGTGTTACTGCCGATATAACCTTTAATGCAAATGGCGGTTCCGGCGGTACAGGTCCGACACCAATGGAGGTTGGAACAACGCTTACCGCGCCAACGGTAACGCGAACCGGCTATACATTTAACGGCTGGTTACCCTCGTTACCTTCAACAGTGCCGGCGGCTGCCGTAACCTATACGGCGCAGTGGACGGCGAATACCTACACTATTATTTATAACGGAAATACTGGTTCATCAGGCGCGACAAACAGTTCAACTCACACCTATGATACTGCAAAGAACCTCACTGCTAATGGCTTTACAAAGGTCGGTCACAGTTTTCTTGGCTGGTCTACTTCTTCTGCAGCAACTACGCCTACCTATAGTAATTCACAAAGTGTCATTAACCTAACTGACACACCAAACGGTGTGCTAACATTTTATGCTGTATGGCAGATAAACAGTTATTTGATGACATTTGACGCCAACGGTGGGTTCGGCGGCACCAGCAGCTCAAAAACATACGGAACTCAGCTCACGGCACCGGTTGTAAGCAGAGAGGGTTACACATTTGCAGGATGGAACCCGGTAGTGCCTGCAACAGTACCTGGCTATAATGAAAATTTTGTGGCACAATGGACACAAAACAGTTATTCAATATCCTTTAACGCGAACGGTGGTACCGGCGGAACAACATCGTCTGTTTTGTACGGTGCTCTCCCGACAGCGCCGTCAGTATCGAAAACCGGCTATTCTTTTGCCGGTTGGAGTCCGGCAATTGTTGCCGCAACAGGACCGGCGACCTATACCGCGCAATGGAATGCCAACAATTACAGTATATTCTTTGACGCAAATGGCGGAACCGGCAGCACCGGAGGAACGATGACTTTCGGCACGCCGCTGTCCGCGCCTTCCGTATCAAGAACAGGCTATACATTTAACGGTTGGTCGCCTGCAGTGCCCTCAACCGTTCCTGCCGATAACACCACTTATACTGCACAATGGACACCAATCAACTATAACATTACCTTCGATGCAGCAGGCGGAACCGGCGGGACAAGCGGGCAAATGCCATACAATTCCGAGTTGACACCACCGGCTGTAGCCAGAGGCGGTTATACTTTCATGGGATGGGATCCGGAAGTTCCGGCAGCTGTTCCTGCCGAAGATTCAACCTATACTGCGCAGTGGGCGATCAGTACAAATAACCTGACTTTGTTTGCAAACGGCGGTACAGGAGGATCAAGCGTGACACTTGCCCTGGGTGCTCCGATTGTTCCGCCAACACTGTCGAGGCCGGGCTATGTTTTCAGCGGTTGGTATCCTGCGCTCCCGTCTACAGTTGTTGGGGGTATCAACACATATAATGCCCAATGGTTTGTTAACAGCTATTTAATAACATTTGATGCGAACGGCGGTTCTGGCAGTACTAGCGCTCTGCTTACTTTTGGCACTCATTTAACCATACCCACAATTTCAAAACCCGGGTTCACCTTTATCGGATGGTCTCCCGAAG
>CAZTCR010000006.1:0-97174 GCA_964612185.1 uncultured Eubacteriales bacterium | reverse complement strand
ACGGTGGTGTGAGAGGACGGCTACTCAACTAATGGGTAGCCTCCTACTCGATTATTGCACTATTAAACTGTAAAGCTGTATACCCTTACATCGTCTTCATCGCGTTCATCAGCCCGCCCGCATCAATGATCCCCTGCAAAAACGGCGGGAACGGCGGGAAAGTGCTTGTAATCCCTTTGGTGATGTTTGTGATCTTACCTGCGGAGAGGTCAATCTCCAATTCATCGCCGTTTTCGATGATGGCGTCCGTCTCAATTATCGGCAACCCGGTATTGATGGCATTGCGGTAGAAAATGCGCGCGAAGCTCTTGGCAACCACGCAGGAAATACCGGCATATTTTATCGCTATCGGCGCATGCTCCCTGGATGATCCGCAGCCAAAGTTATTGTCCGCCACGATGATGTCGCCGGGCTTTATTTTTTTCGCAAAGTCCTTGTCCAAATCTTCCATGCAGTGCGCGGCTAACTCCTTCGGGTCGGAGGAGTTTAAATACCGGGCGGGGATGATGACATCGGTGTCAACATTGTCGCCGTATTTGATGGCTGTTCCTTTTATAATCATAAGAATCTCAATCCTTTCCTTTTAAACCACAGACTCGGGGGAAGCGATTTTGCCAGCAAGTGCCGACGCTGCCGCAACGGCGGGGCTTGCCAGATACACTTCGCTGCCCGGGTCGCCCATTCTGCCGACAAAGTTGCGGTTGGTGGTGGCAACGCAGCGCTCGCCCTTCGCCAAAATACCCATATGTCCGCCGAGGCATGGCCCGCAGGTCGGGGCGGATACAACGCAGCCGGCATGGATGAATATTTCAAGCAGACCGAGCCTCATCGCGTCCAGATAAATCTTTTGTGTCGCAGGGATAATCAGCACGCGCACACCCTTGGCGACATGTTTGCCTTTGAGGATTTCCGCGGCTGTGACAAAGTCGGAAAGGCGGCCGTTGGTGCAGGAGCCGATAACAACCTGGTCGATTTTAATATCACCGATTTCGTCAAAGGTCTTCACATTCTCCGGCAGATGGGGGAAAGCGACGGACGGCTTGATGGCCGCGAGGTCGATTTCCATCACTTGGTCATAAACGGCGTCTTCGTCCGCGTAATAAGCCTTCGGCGGTTTTGCGCCGGCGGCGGTTAAGAAGGCAATCGTTTGGTCGTCAACCGGGAATATGCCGTTTTTGGCACCGGCTTCAATCGCCATGTTGCAGATGCACAGGCGGTCGTCAACGGTTAAATTTGCAACACCGTCGCCGGAAAATTCCATGGATTTATACAGCGCGCCGTCCACACCGATTTTGCCGATGATGTGCAGAATAACATCCTTGCCGGACACCCATTTGGAAGGCTTGCCGTGCAGAACAAAGGATATCGCGGAGGGCACGCGCAGCCACGCTTTGCCGTATGCCATGCCCACGGCCATATCCGTGGAGCCGACGCCGGTTGAAAACGCGCCGAGCGCGCCGTAGGTGCAGGTGTGGGAATCCGCGCCGATGATTAAATCACCGGCGGTGACCATGCCTCTTTCCGGGAGCAGGGCGTGTTCCACACCGACTTCGCCCGTGTCAAAAAAGTTGACAATGGATTTTTCCGCGGCAAACTCGCGTACCATTTTGCATTGCTCGGCGGCTTTAATATCTTTGTTCGGCGTGAAGTGGTCCATGACCAGCGCTACGCGCTCGCAGTCGAAAACCCCGGAACAACCGGCTTTGCGGTATTCGTTCACAGCGACGGGTGCTGTGATGTCATTGGCTAAAACCAAATCCAGGTCCGCCATAATCATGTCGCCCGCGGCAACGCTCGATTTGCCGCAGTGGGCGGCCAATATTTTTTGTGATGCGTTCATGCTCATGAAGCTTCCTCTTCTTTCTTGTTCAATATATACTCGATGGAATCCACCAGTGCCTGCCAGCTCGCGGCGATAATATCGGTGGAAACGCCGACGGTTGTCCAAGTGACGGCACCGTCCGTACTTTCAATTAAAACGCGCACCTTCGCGGCGGAGGCCTGCTCGGCGGTTAAAACGCGCACCTTGTAGTCGGTTAAATGTATTTTCGCCAGTTCGGGGTAAAATACATTTAAGGCTTTGCGCAGCGCGGTGTCCAGCGCGTTCACGGGGCCTTTGCCCATGGCGGCTGCGGTTTCGATTTTGCCGTTGACTTCAATACTCAGCATGGCGGAAGCGCTTTCGTCCCCGTTGGGGAACGGGAATTCGCCGCTTGTGCGGTACATACAAAGCTTGAAATGCGGCTTGAACCGGCCTAACAGCGTGAGCACCATCAGTTCAAAGCTCGCGTCCGCGGATTCAAACTGGTAGCCCTCGTGTTCCAGCTCTTTTAAACGGTTGACGATGTCAGCCGTTTCGGGCGAGTTTTTGTCAAGTTCCGGTGCCAGGGTGGCGAGTTTTGCCAATACGGTGGTTCTGCCGGATACTTCGCTCATCAAAAACCGGCGGGTGTTGCCGACAGCCGCGGGGTCGATATGTTCAAAGGATTTGGAGAGTTTGCTCACCCCGTCGATGTGCATGCCGCCCTTGTGTGCGAAGGCGCTCGCACCGGTATACGGTTTGTTGTTCGGCAGAACAAGGTTCGAAATTTCAGTTAATTTAATTACTGTTTCGGACAGCATCGAAAGGTCATTCGCGACACATTCGTACCCGTGTTTGAGTTGCAAATTCGGGATGACAACGCTCAAATCCGCGTTGCCGCAGCGCTCGCCGATACCGGTAAAGGTACCCTGCACATGCACCGCACCCGCTTCAACCGCCAGCATGGAGGATGCTACCGCGCAGCCGATATCGTTGTGGCAGTGGATGCCGATGCGAACACCCGGGAAGTTTTTGATAACCTCTCTTGTGCCGTCCCGCACGGTGATAGGGGACGCGCCGCCGTTGGTGTCGCACAGGCAAAGCACATCAGCGCCCGCGTCCGCCGCGGCTTTTAAAACCTGCATGGCGTAGTCCGCGTTTGCTTTTCTGCCGTCAAAATAATGCTCCGCGTCAAAGATGACCTCTTTGCCGTTTGCTTTAAAAAACGCAATGGTTTCGCTGACAAGCGCAAGGTTTTCTTCCAGCGTTACATTGAGGATTTTATGCACATGCAAATCCCACGATTTGCCGAATATCGCGACAGAGTCCGTCCCGGCGTTGAGGAGGGATAGGATATTCGGGTCGTCTTCCACAGCCGTGTTTTTCCGGTGTGTGCTGCCAAAGGCACAGAGCTTCGCGGTTTTCAGTTTTAAATGCGCCGCCTGTTCGAAGAATTCGATATCCTTCGGGTTGGAGCCGGGGTTGCCCGCCTCTATATAAGCCACACCGAAATCATCGAGCGTCTGCACGATGTTCAGCTTGTCGCTAACCGAAAAAGATATACCCTCGCTCTGCGCGCCGTCACGCAGGGTGCTGTCGAAGATTTCTATCTTCATGGATTGCCTCCTGTCTTTCTACCTCTCAGTCACCTTCGGTGCCAGCTCCCCTAACAAAGGGGAGCCAAAGCAGTATCCTCGAAAAGCCTCGCCTTGGTAAGGAGAGGTGGCAGGCGTAAGCCTGCCGGAGAGGTCGATTTAAATCTAATCCCTTAACACCGCGCCGGTGTCCGCGGAGCAGACCATTGCCGCGTAGCGTTTCAAATAACCGGTGATTGGCTTCTTGGCAACCGGGACAAATTTTGCTTTGCGTGCCGCTATCACATCCGCGGGTACATTCAGGCTGATGGAACGGGCAACGATGTCGATGGCGATCATGTCGCCTTCTTCCACATACGCAATCAGCCCGCCGCTTGCCGCTTCGGGAGAAATGTGGCCGATGGCCGCACCCCTTGTCGCACCTGAAAATCGCCCGTCTGTTATCAGCGCCACATGTTCATCAAGCCCCATACCCGCGATAGCGGAGGTGGGGGAGAGCATTTCGCGCATGCCCGGGCCGCCGGCAGGGCCTTCGTAGCGGATAACCACCACATCGCCCTTGACAATTCTGCCGGCATAGATTGCCGCGACAGCGTCTTCTTCGCAGTTGAACACATTTGCGGGTCCGGTGTGTTTGAGCATGGCAGGGGACACGGCGCTTTGTTTGACAATACCGCCGTTTTCCGCCAAATTGCCGAAGAGTGCCGCAAGACCGCCTGTTTTGGAATACGGTTCTGCCGCCGGGCGGACAACATCGTGATTTTTTACTTTGAGACCGGCAATGTTTTCACCGACGGTTTCTCCGGTGACGGTGAGCAGGGTGGTATCCAGCAACCCGATTCCGGCAAGTTCCGCCATCACGGCGTGCACACCGCCCGCCGCGTTCAAATCCTGCATATGGTGATGCCCCGCGGGCGCCAGATGGCAGAGGTTTGGTGTAAGAGCGCTGATTTCGTTGATCATCTTGAGTGAAAAGTCTATGCCGGCTTCATGCGCGATGGCCGCGAGATGCAGTGCCGTATTGGTGGAACAACCTAGTGCCATGTCCACCGTTAAAGCATTTTTAACGGCTTTCGGTGTCAGGATATCGTTGACGCGCAAATTCATTTTTAACAAAGCCATTACTTGTTCACCCGCCTGCTTGGCCATGCGGATGCGCTGCGCGTAAACCGCCGGTACGGTGCCGTTGCCGGGCAAACCGAGCCCCAGGGCTTCTGTCAGGCAGTTCATGGAATTCGCGGTGAACATGCCCGAGCAGGAACCGCAGCCCGGGCAGGCGCTGTCTTCAATCCTTGTTAATTCACCTTCGTCGATTTTGCCGGCTTTTAACGCGCCGACTGCCTCAAATACACTATTGAGGTCTAAATCCCTGCTGCCATCATTGAGGGACAGCATCGGGCCCCCGGAGATGAAGATGGAAGGCAGGTTCATCCTGGATGCTGCCATGAGCATACCGGGCACGATTTTATCGCAGTTGGGGATAAAAACAAGCGCGTCAAAACCATGCGCTTTGACCATGCACTCAATGCTGTCGGCAATCAGTTCGCGGGTGCACAGGGAATATTTCATGCCCTCGTGCCCCATGGCAATACCGTCGCACACGCCGATGGTGTTAAACTCCAACGGGGTGCCGCCGGCGGCAAGGACGCCGTCCTTGACCGCTCTGGCAATTTGACCCAGGTGAACATGCCCCGGGATTACCTCATTGAAAGAGTTGACAATACCGATAATCGGGCGTTTGATCTGGCTGTCTGTCAATCCGCATGCTTTGAGCAGTGAGCGTTGGGGCGCGCGTTCACAGCCTGATTTCATCATGTCTGATCTCATTTGGAAATCCTCCTCTGACTCGGGGTGAAATGAATTCGACCACGGTTGGCACATGGAACGACACAGGGGTCGTTCCCTACAGCACCGGGACGGAGAACCCGTCCCCTACTTCTTCTCTATTGCTTCCCGCGGCTCAGCCGCACTTCTCCATCGCTTCCCGGCCGAACAAAATTCGCCCCTACTTATCCTTTTTCTGCCAACTCATTTTGGAGCGGAGATCCGCGCCGGTTTCTTCCACCAGGCTGCTCTTGG
Source organism: uncultured Eubacteriales bacterium (assembly GCA_964612185.1). Lineage (GTDB taxonomy): Bacteria > Bacillota > Clostridia > Oscillospirales > Acutalibacteraceae > UBA1447. Next base: position 91,699 of record CAZTCR010000006.1, on the reverse strand, counting down.
CGGCTCTTCTCATGGCGTTAAAGCCGGGGCGGTTTGCCTGGTTTTCAAGAATCCAGTTGCGGGCGAAGGTGCCGTTTTGTATTTCGGTCAGCACCTTTTTCATTTCCTTTTTCGTTTCGTCGGTGATGATTCTGTCGCCGACGGTGTAGTCGCCGTATTCGGCTGTATCGCTGATGGAGTAACGCATGAAGGAAAGTCCGCCCGCGACAACAAGGTCGATGATGAGCTTCATTTCATGCACACATTCAAAATACGCATTCTCGGGCTGGTAGCCTGCTTCCACAAGGGTGTCAAAACCGGCTTTCATCAACGCGGATACACCGCCGCAAAGTACGGCTTGCTCGCCGAACAGGTCTGTTTCGGTCTCTTCGCGGAAAGTGGTCTCCAAAATGCCCGCTCTGCCGCCGCCGATGCCGGACGCGTACGCAAGCGCGAGTTCCTTCGCTGTACCGGTTGCATCCTGGTAAACGGCGATCAGGTTCGGCACGCCTCTGCCCTCCTGGTACTGGGTGCGCACGGTATGTCCGGGACCTTTGGGCGCAATCATAATAACATTAACATCTTTGGGCGGTACGATTTGACCGTAATGGATGTTGAAACCGTGGGCGAAAGCAAGCGTCTTGCCGGCGCTGAGGTTCGGCTCGATATCCTTGCGGTAAAGCGCGGCTTGCTTTTCGTCGTTGACCAAAATCATGATGAGGTCGGCGGCCTTCACGGCATCGGCGGTAAGCATCACTTTGAAGCCAACCGCTTCGGCTGCCTTAGCCGAAGGCGCGCCTTCATACAAACCGATAACAACATCCGCACCGCTTTCCTTCAGGTTTAATGCGTGCGCGTGGCCCTGGCTGCCATAGCCGATTACCGCGATTTTTTTGCCTTTGAGCACCTCGAAATTACAGTCCTTGTCATAATACATCGTTGCCATTTTACTTTTCCTCCTTGTTATTTTTTTTACTTAATATGTTGTTTCCTCTGCCGATTGCCGTCACACCTGTGCGGCACAGCTCGGATATTCCATAGGGGGCAAGGTATTCGATAAAGGCGTTGAGTTTGGCGTTTTCACCGGTGATCTCGATGGTCAGGGATACCGGGGTGAGGTCGATGACCTTCGCTCGGAAGATGGATACAGCCTCCAAAATCTGGCTGCGGCTGATTTGGTCGGCTACCCTGACTTTGACCAGCAGCAATTCGCGCATGACGGTGTTGTGCATGTCCATGAGTTCGACAATGCGGACATCGTGCAGTTTTTCGAGCTGCAGAACAACTTGGGCCTTAAAATAATCGTCGCCGTTGGCCATGATGGTCATGCGGGATATGTCCGGATTTTCCGTCTCTCCGACAGACAGACTGGCAATGTTAAAACCCCGGCGTGCGAACAGTCCGGATATGCGGGTGAGGACACCGGCCTCATTGTTGACAAGCATGGAGAGTAAAAAGTGGTCGTTTTCCATTTGAAAATCATCTCCTTATCGAAAATTGTGACATCAAATTAAAAATTGCGGTGCTGCCGCGCAGCACGAAAAACGAAGTTCGAGAACAATTTTTGCATAGCCTGAAAGTTTACTTTCAAACTTCAACCTTTAGTAATAATATCTTCAATGGTGCCGCCCGGCGGGATCATCGGCAGCACTTTTTCATCGCTGTCGATGGTGACATGCACCAGTACCGGACCGTTTTGCGAAAAAGCTTTGTCCAACACCTTGTCGATGTCCCCTTTGGCTCTCAGTTGCATTCCGATTGCGCCGAAGGCTTCCGCAAGCTTTGCATAATCTGTTTTGCGGCTGAGTGTTGTCTGGGAATAGCGGCTGTCATAGAACATGGTTTGCCATTGCCGCACCATGCCAAGGGCGTTGTTATCCATGAGGATGATAAGCAGGGGCAGTTTGTTGGTCACGGCCGTTGCCAGTTCGTTCATGTTCATGTGAAAACTGCCATCGCTCGTAATCAGAACCGTGCGTTTACCGGTGCCGATGCACGCGCCGATGGCGGAACCCATGCCAAAGCCCATGGTGCCAAGCCCGCCGGAGGTGACAAAGGTGCGGGGTTTACTGAACCGGTAGTACTGTGCTGTCCACATCTGATGCTGACCGACATCCGTCGCGATAACGGTATCTTCATCCGTGCGCTTTCTGACGGCTTCGATTACCGCCTGCGGGTTGAGTTTGCTCATGTCCATGCCAAGGTGGCTGTCGGGCATATTCTTAATGGTTTCCACTTCATCATGCCAACTTTGCGCGGTATGTTTAATGTCCGCCGCCAGCAGGAGGTTGAGCGCCTTTTTGACATCACCGATGAGAGACACATAAGCGGGGATGTTCTTACCGATTTCCGCGGGGTCGATGTCGATGTGCAGAATTTTACGATTTTTGGAAAACTCGGATTTATTGCCTGTCGCCCTGTCCGAGAAGCGGGTGCCCACCGCGATGATCAAGTCCGCGTGAGACATTACCTTGGAAGCGGCAAAGCGCCCGTGCATACCGGTCATTCCCAAAAATAACGGATGACCGTTCGGTACTGCGGCAAGTCCCATCATGCTCGACCCCATCGGCGCGCCGACTTTTTCAGCAAAAGCGATCAAGTCCTGTGAAGCGTCCGAAATAACGACGCCGCCGCCGAAATAGATGAACGGCCTTTTGGCATCTTTAATGAGTTTAACGGCTTTTTCAAGGGAGGCGCTGTCTATTTCTTTTTCTTCCTTGGCAACCGGCGCGGACATCGGCTTGAAATCACAAAGGGCGATTTGAATATCCTTCGGGATATCAATCAGCACCGGGCCCGGTCTGCCGCTCGCGGCAATCTGAAACGCTTCCCGGATAACGCCGGGCAGCCTGTTGATATCTTTAACGATGTAATTATGTTTGGTAATCGGCATGGTGACGCCGCAAATGTCCACTTCCTGAAAGCTGTCCCGCCCGATAAGCGGGCAAGCGACATTGCCGGTGATTGCCACAACAGGTGTTGAATCAAGGTATGCGGTAGCAAGCCCTGTGACGAGGTTGGTGGCACCGGGGCCCGATGTGGCAAAGACGACGCCGGTTTTGCCCGTTGCCCGCGCATAGCCGTCCGCTGCATGCGCGGCGCCCTGCTCATGGCAGGTGATGTAGTGCTTGATTCTGTCCGAGGCTTTGTACAGTTCGTCATAAATAGTCAGTACCGTGCCGCCCGGATAACCGAAGACAGTGTCCACACCCTGTTCGCACAGTATTTCGATTACGATTTGCGCGCCTGTCAGTTTCATAGTAAAAATCCTTTCCTTTTTGATGTTTTGTGCGGTTTTGCAAAAGTGAACTTTGTTCACTTGGCAAAATTTCGGTCATGAATCAGCACCGAAAAGCGCAAAACTCGTTGTTTGAAAGTTTTACTTTCAAACTTGATCCATCCAATTCCTGAAAATACCTGTAAAAAATCAGTAAGAGCCTGTGGTGAGTTTTACCACAGGCTCTTTGTTGACATACGCTCAGCGTTTTGTCTACAGGCTGTTTTTTGGTAAAACTCTCGAGGCACCATCGACGATAATGACGATAATGCTGACGATAATTATGACTACCAAAAAGCCAAAGACGCTGGTCATGATTTTCTCCCTTTTTCCGTAGTATCCTGCTTTTTTACCGCAGGCGGTTGGAGCAATCTTCAAAGAAGATTTCCCTAATGATATCACCCGCTAAAAAGCATGTCAATACTTTTTTTTGAAGTTGCCGTTATTTTTTGGGTCATGGTGCCATGAAAGCACTCAAGTATTGATAGTTTTTTCACAATATGAAGGCGAAAACGGTCAAATTTGTTCATTTTTTAGGTGAAAAGTCAGCATCGGTGTGTTATACTGAAAACTGCCGGAATTTGACGAGCGGTGCCATCACCGCAATGCGAACCAAAGGCTGAAAAGTTGTTCCCACACCTTGTAGAATATGCAAAGAAGTGGATCTGATAAGATGAATTTATTTAAAAAAGCAACCGCAGCAGTGTTGCCCATGATTCTTTTGCTGTCTGTTTTATCTGTTGCGGGAAATGCCGCGGCGCAAAACCCGCGCCCTGTTTTGCAGTTCCGCGCGGACGGCAGCTTTAAAATTCTACAGATTACCGATACGCAGGATACCGATCAGCTTCACATCGGAACGGTTCAATTTATCAATGCGGCGTTGGACGAAGTGCAGCCGGATCTGGTGGTTTTTACAGGGGACAACCACGCCGGTTACTGGCTGACGATGAACAAGAGAAAAATGGCGGCCGCTATCGACGCGATTGTCGGCCCAGTTAACGCCAGGGGGATTCCGTTTGCTGTGGTCCCCGGCAACCACGACAACGAAAGTATCAAAGGGGGTGTCACACTCAAAGACCAATTGGACATGTACAGGTCTTACCCAACCTGTGTCGCAGTGGATGACGGCAAATTAACAGGCTGCAGTACCTATAATCTGCTTGTTAAAAACAGCGCGGGTACAAAAGATATTTTCAATATCTATATGGTGGATTCGGGCGGTTACAAGCTCATTAGCAAAGAGCAGGACCTGGTGGCGCCGGACCAGATCGAATGGTATAACAATAAAAGTGACGAACTCAAAACACTCAACGGCGGGGCTGTGATGCCTTCGCTCCTGTTCCAGCATATTCCGGTGCCGGAGTTTTATACGGAGCTGATGACCGAGGTGCCGCAGGGCACACCGGAGGCTATACCCGGCAAAGGCAGTGAATCCGGTAAGTTCTTTTTACCGGACACAGACAAATATATCGCCGGTTCTCTTGGCGAAAATCCAAGTATTTCGGCGAAAAATGTTGGTTTTTACGATGCCTGGGCTGAAAAAGGGGACATCGTTGCCGCCTTTTTCGGGCACGACCACCACAATGATTATGTCGGCAGAACGGACGACAACATCATCCTCGGCTTCTGCAAAGGCACCGGATTTCATTCCTACGGCAACGGCACGGCGCGCGGGGTGCGTGCTTTCACAGTATATGAAAATGATTTGCGGCATTTTGACACCGAATCGATTTTGTACAGCGACATTGTCAGCACCGAAATGCCGGTGATGCCTGTTTACTCGTCGATTCCCTGGCACGAAAATTACGATTTGGCGCCGGAAATCGTAAAGATAATTTCAACTTTGCTGCTGATACCGGTGCGGGTATTAACATATTTTAGTAAAATATTCTGACCACGAGAGGAACGACACAGGGGTCGTTCCCTACCTTTAGAAGGGGCGTATTTATGTCATGAGCGACAAATTGAATTTGGCGAATCCGTTTTTTGGCAGTGAGATTTTTCAGTTTAAAAATACCGATGAGCGCGCGTCAAAATGGTTTTACATTAAACCGCAGATCGGCAATTTGAGTCCGTCTGTTTATCTGCCGTTCAACGCATTGTCGGCTGTGCCATACAGCGGGTGTTATCCCGCGGGGTACTGCATTTACCGGCCAAGCTCCAGTTCCGTCCCGCGCATTGAAACCAGGCGCAAACGCATCAAAGGGTTTACGCATTACTCCGTATCCGGCACGGGATTTATCGCGGTGTTTTATAATTTTTGTATGGTCAGCTTTATCACCGGCAAAGATTTTCCGAAATACGAGAAGATACTCGATGAGGATGCGTCGCCCGGGGAATACACCGTAACAACCGGGGCTTATACGGCAAGCGCCACCATTTCAAGGGACACGGTGTGCTATAAAGTCCGTTTTAATAAAAGCGTCAACAACAAGGTACTTATTAATCCGGCTTACGGCGGGTTGGACCTTGAACACCCCAAAGTCCGTTACGCGCTGAACCTCGAAACGGCACTCGATGGCAAGAAGATGAGCACCTGTTCCTATTATGACGAAATCGAGTTGTATGCGTATGCGGATTTGAGTGCCTTTGAACGCGTGTATGAAGCGGAAGATGAGGGCGTGAAGTACATCGCTGCCGAACTGCCTGACGGCGTGAACGAAATTGAATTCCGCATGTCGTTTTCGTTCACAAGCGCGCAGAACGCGGAAAAATATTTGGCCGAAAGCCCGCAAAGTTATGTGGAAATGAGATCGAAGGCGCAGGAAATCTGGCAACAGGCGCTCGAATTGATAGATGCCCGGGGCGGGGAGAAGGAAAAACGAATTATTTACTCCTGCCTGTACAACGCGCAAAAAAAGCCCGTGGATATCTCGCACGAAAACTTTTTGACCGACTCGGAAACCATGTACACGGAAATCGCCACGATGTGGGATATGTACAAAACACAACTGCCTTTGATGGCGCTGCTGCACCCGGAGCGGTACCGTGATTTTATCAACGGCTTGCTCAGTATTGCGGAAAAAGAGGATGGCCGCTTTCCCGTATGCATCCTGCTTGAAAGAAGGCTTGACCGGAACGCTGTGCAAGCCAGGTCCCTCGCGCATAGCCTGATTATGACAGCGTACAGCTATAAGATTGAAGGCGTAGACTACGCGCGGGCGCTGGGGTTAATGGTGCGGGATTTGGAGCGCACAGACCTGAAAGATTTGCGGAACACCCACTTGCTGGATGTTGCGGATGCCGCCTGCTTTACGGCAAAGCTTGCTGGCGCGCTGGGTGAACTTGGCATTTATGACCGACTCATGCAAAAATCAAAAATATGGCTGGACGCGTTTGACAAGGCGTCGGGCATGCTCCGGCACGGCAAAGATGTCCCGTATTATGAGGGGACTTATTGGAACTATTCTTTCAGGCTGTCGCCCTATATCAATGAGCGGATCGGGCTGTGCGGTGAAGAAAAGTTCGCCGAACTGCTTGACAGCTTTTTCGGCTACAGCAGGGAGCCCGTTAAGCAGTATCGCAAACCGACACCGGACCATATCTTAGGCAAATACGCCGATAAACATCCGTCATTTGAAGGCATCAACAATGAGCCGGATTTTGAGACGCCGTACAATTACGCCCTGATCAACAGACACGGGCGGGTGTGCGAAATTGTCCGGTCGGCGATGAGCAGCTGTTATGACGACACGGCGGCCGGTTTGCCCGGTAATGACGATTCCGGTGCCCTCACATCCTGGTATGTTTTCAATGCCATTGGCTTGTTTCCCATGGCGGGGACGGATATCTTCTTTATCGGCAGCCCGGTGATGGACAAGGCAACCCTGCGCTTGAAAAATGATTTCGTTGTGATTGCTCACAATAACAGCAAAGACAATATTTATGTAGAAAAAGCGTTGTTCAACGGCAGCGGATTGGAACGCTCGTATCTGTTCCACAGCGAAATCGCCGCGGGCGGCACGCTGGAACTGTTTATGACATCCGAACCCTGCGACAATCTCAGCGGTAAAGGATTGATGATATGACAAAATTGCCGAAAGTGCTGTTTGTCGGCGCGCATAATGATGACTGCGAATATGGCGCGGGCGGCGTTGCGGCTATACTCAACGAGCTCGGCTGCGAAACGGTATTTTTGAATATTGCCTGCACACGCCACGCGGACTTTGACGATGAAACGCTGGAGAAGATGAACCGGCAGGAAACGGACGCAGCGGCAGTACTCGGCGCATCCAAAATTATCACCGGCGCCAGAAGCAAAACAACCTATTTTTACACGCAGCAGAATGTGGATATCGTCGAGGAACAGCTGCATAAAATCAAGGCGGATATCGTCTTCATTCATTGGCACGAGGACAATCATATTGAGCATGTCTCCGCGGCAAAATGCACCATGGACGCATTATGCCTCGCGGATGTGCACGGTTACGCCCCGCGGGAAGTATATGCGTTTGAGGCGGGGCCGAACCAGACCTCCGTGTATTTTAACCCCGATTTTTATGTGGATATCGGCGGTGTGATGGACAGGGTGAAAGAAAGCCTGCTTATTTTTAATCAGCATCACGCGAACGGGAAAGGTTTATGGATTGAAAAGGAAGTCGCCGCCCGATTCAGGGGGCATCTAGCGCATAAAACATACGCCGAGGCGTTCAAGATTATGAAGTATCCGTATGGATATGAAGATAACGAGCTGCTGCTCTTCAAACTCCTGCAAGGCAAATACTGCTGGGGCGGCGGGGGAATGTACCCTTATGGGCGGAGATACTTCTTTTAGTGGTCATAGCGCAGCAGGCTGCGCATTTTAAAATTCAACTGCCGGCGTATAGGATGCCGGCGCCGCGGAGCGGGAGTTGAATTTTTTCAGCGGAATCCCCCTCCGGCTGCCGCCGGTTTCCCCCTTTAGCAAGGGGGACAAGAATTTGCGTTTCCTTGCCTCCCTTGTTAAAGGGGGACCGCTTGCGGTGGTGGGATTGAATTCAGCAGAGAAGTCTGAGAAATACCTAATAAATTATAAGGCTTACAGCCGAACAGAAAGGATGTCAAACAGCATGTTAATGCCAAAAATCGGGGTCCAACTCTACACCCTGCGCGACTACATCAAAACCTACGAGGATACGGAAAAAACCTTTGAGTTCGTCAAAGGCCTCGGCACGAATGTCATTCAAATTTCGGGTATCGGTCCGATTGAACCGGAAAAAGTCGCCCATCTTGTGGATAAATACGGCATGGATGTCTGCGTTACCCACAAGGGATTTGACCGTATGCAAAACGATTTGGACAATTTGATTGAGGAACACAAAATGATGCACTGCGATTGTCTGGGCATCGGCGGCATGCCGAAAGAAGCGAGGGAATCGGCAACCGCGCTGCGTGCGTTTATCAAAGAAGCCAACGAAATCGGCCGCAAGATGAAAGCCTCCGGTGTAAAATTCGCCTACCACAACCACGCTTTTGAGTTTCAACCGATAGACGGCGAAAAAACAATCATGGATTTGCTCATCGAAGAAGGCGACCCGGAATATTTTAACTTTATCCCGGATGTCTACTGGATACAAGTCGGCGGTGAAAACCCGGCGGAGTTTCTCAAACGCCTCAAGGGCAGGGTCAAGGTCTGCCACTTTAAGGATGGCGAAATTGCTGGCAGCTGCCCGATGATTACCGAACTCGGTGTCGGTGAGGTTGACCTTGATGCTTGCTTCAAAGCCTGCATGGAACTGGACATTCCCTATATCGTTTATGAGCAGGATAACAACTTTGACGATGACCCGCTTAAATCGACTGAGATAAGCTATAAGTGCCTTGAAAAGCTGGTCGCGGCGAATTCGTAAGCGAATAATCAATACAAAACCCGGTGCCAGTTTTTACACTGCCACCGGGTTTTTTCGTTCTTTGTCTAACATCTAAAAGCTAACATCTAATGTCTAACTTACCATTTCCCTCTGCTCGCATGCCCGGCAATTTCCGCCTTGCTCCTGAGTTTGATAATCCACGATTCGTCCTTCGCCTGCTTAAACAGTGAAACACACGGCGGGTCCAGGTTGATTTCTATACCTTCCTCCGCGAGTTTGACAATTTTTGCCGCAAGGGTGGCAATTTCCATGTGAATTTCATTGGTGCGCTCGGATGTGTGAACCTTCTGCGCTTCTTCTTCGGTGAGCGCGACAAACTTTTCAGCCGGCGCGCCGCATTTCGGGCAGAACGCGGGAGGAGCATCCCCCTCATGCAGCATGCCGCAAACCGTACATTTCCATAACATAATACTCTCTCCTTTTTCTGTTTAATATTTATTCAAAGTATCAACGATACTTTCAACCATAATTGCTGCCGGTCAATAGGGCGAAAAGCCCTGGTCATCCCACCAGTCGTTCATCAAGGTCTCGTAACCGGCGCTGAACTGCTCCGCATGCCCCGTTTCCCAATCCGCCAGGGCGTCAAACAAGAGCTGCAGCCGCGGGTCGGCTGTTTGCGCGGCGGCCTTTTGATAAAAATCAACCGCGTTCTTTTCCATATTCACCGCGATGCCGTACACCGCGACGGAGATGGTGGCCGAGGACAAAACTTTTTTGGAAAACTTGAGCACAACGGGGTCTTTTTTAGCATCGGTCTTGAAAAAGGTTTCAAACGCATATTCACCGGCTTTTTTATCCGGGTTGGCAATCTTTTCGTAAATCTCCTTGAGCCAGGTCATGTGGAGTTCTTCTTCCGCCGCTAAATCGGTGAAAGCGGCTTTCACTTCCGGGTCTTCGCCTTTGTCCGCAGCGAGTTTGTAGAATTCCATGGCTTTCATCTCCGCGATGATGGCATCCTTGAGAATGGTCAGTTCGTTGTTCGGCATAAAATCTCTCCATTCGGTTGTTTGCCCCATTATACAACATAAGCATAAAATTTTCCAGTTGAATTTTAATAATAAATGCCCGCCGTCAATTTTCATCAACGGCGGGCGATAACAACTGCTTAACCTAAAATGGCTTTCAAGTCCTCTTCCGGTGTGGTAATGGGTTTGATGGCGAAGTTGTCGACAAGGATCTTCAGCACATTCGGGGAAACAAAGGCGGGGAGTGTCGGGCCTAAGCGGATGTTCTTAATCCCCAGTGATAAAAGGCTGAGCAGTACACAGACGGCTTTTTGTTCATACCAGGAAAGAACGATTGACAGCGGCAGTTCGTTGACCCCGCATTCGAACGCACCCGCAAGGGCGACCGCTACCTGAATGGCGCTGTAGGAATCGTTGCACTGCCCCATATCCATGATGCGGGGAAGGCCGCCGATGGTACCAAGGTCTAAATCGTTAAACCGGTATTTGCCGCATGCCAGGGTGAGTATGACCGAGTCCGCCGGGGTTTGTTTGACAAAGTCTGTGTAGTAATTGCGGCCCGGCTTCGCGCCGTCGCACCCGCCGACGAGGAAGAAACGGCTGATAGCGCCGGCCTTCACCGCGTCGACAACTTTGTCCGCAACAGACAGCACCGTACCGTGGCCGAAGCCTGTGGTGACTTCTTTACCGCCGTTGATGCCCTGCATCTCGCGGTCTTCCGCGTATCCGCCGAGTTCAAGCGCTTTGGCGATGACGGGGGCAAAGTCCTTATCTTTGCCGATGTGAACCATTTCCGGGTAGCAGACCACTTCCGTGGTGAACACACGGTCATAGTAACTCGGCTTCACGGGCATCAAACAGTTGGTGGTGTAAAGCACCGGCGCGGGGATGGCGTCAAATTCCTTCTGCTGGTTTTGCCAGGCGGTGCCGAAGTTGCCTTTGAGGTGGCTGTAAGCTTTCAGTTTCGGATACGCGTGCGCCGGCAGCATTTCGCCATGGGTATAAATGTTGATGCCTTTGTCTTTTGTTTGCTCAAGCAGCAGCTGCAAGTCCAGCAGGTCGTGCCCGGTGACAACGATAAAGGGACCTTTTTCAATCTTCAGCGGTACGGTGGTCGGCACCGGTGTGCCGTAAGTTTCGGTGTTGGCTTTGTCAAGCATGGCCATACATTTCAGGTTCACCGTGCCCGTTTCCAAAACAAGCGGCAGCAGTTCATCCGCGCCCATGTCCGAACCGACAGCCCGCAAGCCCTTGTAGAAAAAAGCGTTGACCTCATCATCTGTATAGCCCAGTACCAGCGCGTGGTACGCGTAAGCACCCATGCCGCGCAGACCGAGCAGAATGAGGGTTTTGAGGGAGCGGATGTCCTCGTCGGCGGTCCAAAGGTCGTTCATCATATAACTGCCGGAATCGCAGCAGCACTCGCAGGCGCAGCATTTGGGGGCGAGGCGCGCAACCGCTTCTTTTGCTGTGGCGATTTTTTCTGTAACAACCTCATTGTCAAAAGCCACATTGGTAATGGCGGTAAAAAGCCCTTCAACGATTATCCGGTCTGTTTCGGGGGTGTTCTCCCCCTCCTTGACCGCCTGCGCAAGCGAGATAAGCGTACCGGTCAGCTCGTCGAGCAGTACGGCGGTGTCCGCCTTTTTGCCGCATACACCTTGTTTGCCCTCGCACCCTTTACCGAGAGCGGTTTGTTCGCATTGGAAACAAAACATGTCACCCATTGGTTTTTCCTCCGTTCATTTTCATGTACTTCATATTATACAGATTTACTGCGGGAATACAACAATTAAAAACATTTTAAACTGTTCGGCGGCAAAAACCGCATGCGGCTTTTTGGCCGGCATCACAATGGTTTCCCCGGCATTGAGGACGAAATCCTTGCCGTCAATGGTCACCTTTCCGGTGCCGTCGAGCGCGACAACCATCGCATCGCCGTCGGATTCGTGGCTGCTGATCTCTTCCCCTTTATCAAAGGCGAACAAGGTCATGCTGATTGCTTTGTTTTGCGCCAATGTTTTGCTGACGATTTGCCCTTTTTGATACCCGACCTGGTCCGCGAAAGGCAGAATGGTTGCATGATCCAGATTTTTAATGAAGATATTTTCCATACCGAGTCACTCCTTTTTTATTCTAAAATTTTTCCGTCGGTTGAAATGGTAACGGTTTGCCAGGGAATCATTTTGCCGGAATTGCGCAGGGCGTTGATAACGGCGTGTTCAATTCCGCCGCAGCAGGGGACTTCCATACGCACCACAGTAACACTCTTAATCATATTGTTTGTCAGGATGGCCGTCAGCTTTTCGGTATAATCGCCTTCGTCCAGCTTTGGACAGCCGATGAGCGTAATGTGGTTCTTGATAAAGCGGTTGTGAAAATCGCCGTAAGCAAAGGCGGTGCAGTCCGCGGCAATTAAAAGGTTCGCGTTGGCAAAATACGGCGCATTGATTGGTACGAGCTTGATTTGCACCGGCCACTGCATCAATTGGCTGTCCGAGGATACCGGCGGGGCAGATGCCGCGCAGGCAGCGTTTCTGTCGAGCGATTTGGATGCCGTACCCGGGCAGCCGCAAGGCGGAGCGGTGGGCTGCTTTGCCTGTTGCCTTGCTTTGACAGCATCCTCATCATAGGCGGCGGCTTCCCGCTCCTCAAAAGTGATTGCCCCGGTCGGGCAGGCAGGCAGGCAGTTGCCCAAACCGTCACAGTAGTCGTCTTTTATCAGCTTTGCCTTGCCGTTTACCATCGCGATAGCGTCCTCATGGCAGGCGGTGGCGCAGGCGCCGCAGCCGTTGCATTTTTCTTCGTCAATCTTGATGATTTTTCTTACCATTATTCCCACTCCTTCGGTTTCTTGTAAAAATTCGTGCAATGTATTTACATCACGGCTTAAGTGTAATATACTTTTGTCATAAAAAGTGTTGCAGTTGCAACTGTTTTAATAAAGTTTTTACGAAAGCCGGAAAAATATGATTAACATCCTGAAAAAGACCGACTTGTTTCGCAATATGACAGAGGACGAAATCATCTCAATGCTCAAATGCCTCAACAGCACAACAAAGACCTACCAAAAAGATGAATTTATTTTTTTAGCGGGGGAATCCAAACCTGCCGTGGGCATTGTTATCTCCGGCGGGGCGCAGGTAATCAAAGAAAATATACAGGGAGACCGGTTGATTCTTAAAAAACTCGGGGCGGGGGATATGTTCGGCGAAACCTATGCCGGGATGGACATCGCTACCGTGCCTGTCTCTGTCGTCGCAGCGCAGGAAACGATGGTGGTGCTGTTTGAACTCAAATATATCCTTAACACCTGCAAATCCGCCTGCGCGTTTCATCAGACGTTGATTCTCAACCTAATGAAAAACATCGCGAAGAAAAGCGCGATGCTCAACGAGCAGATGTCCTACCTCAGCCATAAGACCATCCGGGGGCGGCTGGAGGCTTTTTTGTATGAACAGGCGGATAAGAACGGTTCCTATACCTTTACAATTCCATTCAATAAAAGAGAACTTGCTGATTACCTGTGCATGGACAGGAGCGCGATGCTCCGGGAACTCGGGAAGATGAAAACGGAAGGTGCTGTGTCGTACGACAAAAACACCTTCCGGGTTAAGCTGTAAACTCAGGTCAGGCTGATGAGTTTCTTACGGTCCGCTATTTTCAGCCCGCCGCGGAACAACTCGACAATGCCTTCGTCATTAAAATATTTCAGCATCCTTGTCACCACTTCACGCGCGGAGCCCATGTGTTTGGCGATAGTTTCCTGCGTAATTTCCAGCGTGTCCGTGCCCTCAATGTTTGCCTGTTCCAGCAAAAAGACAGCCAGCCGCTTGTCAAAACTCATGAATAAAACCTGCTCCATCACCCACATTACATCCGAAAAACGGGAAGCCATCAGCTGGTTGGTATAATCGGCCACCGCGAGGGCGGTTTTTGAAAGTTGCTCAAAAACAAAAGTGGGGATCAGCAGCGCTTCGGTATCCGTTTCAGCCGTAACAAAAACTTCAAAATTAATGTTCCGGATCATACAGGAGGCGGAGAAGATGCAGATGTCCCGCTCGAACAGCCGGTAAAGCGTGATTTCTTTGCCTGCTTCCGAAAGGATAAAGACGCGTATCCTTCCTTTTTTAATGACGATAAGGCCCGAGCAGTCTTCGTCCCCACTGTGCAGGCTTTCGCCTTGGGCAAAAGTTTTGTGAACAACCGACTCTTCCAGCACTCTTTGCTGCGCGGCGTCGATTTTGTTCCAAAAGGGGAGAATCTCACGCATGAACAGGCTATTTTCATTATCCATCATTTCAACTCCGCAAAAAGAAAGTTCAGGCTCTGCAAGAAGCGAAGCCTGAACTCATTATACACCCGATATTCGATTTTGCAAACCTTGAAGATTGTTTATCGGTTAAGGAAGCTACTTGAGCATATCCAAAATGGCCTGCTTGGGTCTGCCGCCGACAACGGTTTGCTTGACTTTGCCGTTTTCAAAAACGATCAGTGTGGGGATGGACATAACGCCGAACTTAACGGCTAAATCCTGCTCGTTGTCCACATTGACTTTGCCCACTTTTGCCTTGCCCGCAACTTCTTCGGCCACTTCTTCCACAATAGGACCCACCGCTCTGCACGGCCCGCACCAAGGTGCCCAAAAATCCACGAGAACCGGTTTGTCGCTCTTGAGGACTTCCGCCTCAAAATTCGCGCCTGTGATTGTTAAAACTGACATTTTATTAGCCTCCTTTTTATTGGTTGTTATGAATTGATTATACTGCGTATTGCGTTTGTGTTCCGTGACAAAGTCACATAGCGTTTAGATAATCATTTGATCGATTTCCATTGTCAAAAGATCCAAGAGATAAAGCATTCCGGGCGGCGGAACTTCCCTGCGGAGCAAAACCCTCAGCGCGAGGGATACCTGCAATGAAGCCGCGGCGGCAGGTGTGAAAGGGAGCACCGCGGGCGGTCTGCTGCGCGCGGGGATACCCGCATAAAGTTTTTCCAGCGTGTCGTCTCCCGGATAGATCACGGCCGCTTGCGCCAGCCAACCGTTGACCGCGCCGTGCACCAGCGGAATATTCAAACCGGCACAAGCGCTGCTCAAAATCAGTCTGCTTTCGGCGCTGTCCAGCGCGTCAAATACCAGGTTGTGCCCCGCAAGGAGTTTGCCGGCGTTTTCGGCGGACAGTTTTTCTGTGCAGGCGGTGAAGTGAACTTCATCATTCACGAGCATCATCCGCTTTGCCGCGGCAGCTGCTTTTTCGCTGCCGATATTGCCGGGTGTTGACAAAAGCTGGCGGTTGAGGTTGGATTCTTCAAAGCGGTCAAAATCAATCCCGGTAACACAACCGATACCAAGCCTTGCAGAAAATTCAAGTATATAACCGCCCAAACCGCCCAAGCCGGCGATGCAAACCGAGCATTGCCTGAGCTGCTGCTGTTCTTGGGCACTTATCGCCCCGATATTGCGGACATAGCGGTCCATCATTCAACCTCCGATTTCATCCTCTGCATTATACGCCCAATTTGAATACAAGTAAATATTGCGGTCGTCATCCAATCGAATAATACTCAAATTCCGTCACTATTTTATTGTAGACAATGCCAACTTGTGATATATTAAACTTACAAAAATGATTGTAAGCGGGGGCGGTAAAATGATTTCCAACGACACCATACAAGCGGGTATCAAAGGTAAGTTTGCGTCGGTAAAGTTTGAAAATTTTCTAAAAACCAAAGAAAATCAAAATCCGCAGCGGCGCCTGAATAATTTTATGGTGCTTGGTCCCTTTGTGCTGGAAACGGGCGGCGCGCTCGAAACCGAGTATCTGTATGAACGCCACAAGGTCTTGGACTGTGATTACCTGGCGTCTTCAGGCGGCGAGGGGGCGGTTGTGCCGTACCTCGGCTTAAAATGCAAAAACAACTATTTCGGCCCGGAACAGCTTGAATGGCAGCAGGGCGTGAACAAATGGGACTGCCTGCGGTTTGACGCGGGCGATTACAGCGCGTGCGATACCGCGCTTTTTGCCACCGAGCAGCGCAACTGCGTTTATTATGCCGCAACCTATATCGACTGCGCAAAGGCTTATGATGCCATTATTTCCTATGAAACCTCCGGCAGCCTGATGTATTTAAACGGCGAACTGATTGACAATAAACCGTACGGCAGGGTCAAGGGGATTATTGATTACGGCCATCAGGTCGCGGTCACCTTCCATAAAGGCAAGAACCTGCTGATGTTTAAAATCCGCACCGGGTACATCTGCGACACGATTGACCTTTCCATGTCCAACTGCTCGATTTTCCCGCTGATTGCCAAATCCGGCAATCTGGGGCTGGCGTATCCGATGAAAACGGGTGTGTTTGTCGGCAGCAAGGAAGAACCCCGCCAGGTATTCCCTGCTTTTGTCGGCGCTTTCGGCAGCACATCACCGGGCAATGTTGACCTGAAGTGCGAAGCATATCAGGAAAGCTTCGAAATACCCGCCATGCAAAACGGCGAATGCGCGTATATTCGGCTTTCGCTGCCGGGCGCGGCCGAAGAGCGGGCAATCAGGGCGGAAATCACCGTTGAGGAAGCGGGCAAGGTCAAGGCAAAAGGACTTTTTGAAACAAAAACAATCGCCTATGACGGTTTTGACGGCACGGAGCATATTTTTTCGGACTTCCATTTTGACACCACCTACCACCAGGAACAGCGAATTTACGCGCTGGGTGCCATTCATATTGTGAAAAACATGATTGATCAGCTCAAAGAAAATCCCGGTTTCAAGGCGATTATCTCCGAGGTTGATTATGTGCACCCGTATTTCTCCATCTACCCGGAACAGCGGGAAATTATCAGAGAAATGTTTAAATCCGGCCGGGCGGAAGCGGACTGTTTCTATAATCAGCCCAATGAAATGACCTCTTCGCCGGAAGGTCTGGTCCGCAACCTTGTTTACGGTCAACTTTACCACCGCGATGTGCTCGGCGCCATAACGCCGGTTTACAGCCCCGGCGATGTGTTCGGGCACCCGAACCAGCTCTCACAAATCTGTAAAAAGGGCGGCTGCATCGGGGTTTACTGGGGTAAATCGATTTTAGGGCTGGACTGCCTGTTCCGCCATGTGTCGCCGGACGGCACGGAACTGATTCATTCCCGGGGCCATGCCTCCCGCGCCGACGCGCTGCGTTTGGGGCTCAAACACTGCCACCAAAGTTCGGATATTGAGCAGAAGATTCCCGCTTACCCGCGCGACGGCAAAAGCGAATGGATGAAGGACACTCTCACGCACGCCGGGTTTTCCGTCATGTCGGATTTGCACAAGGGCATCATTGAAGATGATACACAAAACGAGGAAAAAACCGGCAGACCATTGATTGAGCGAAACTCCAGGGATATTTCCCTTTATCACGCCGGTGTTTCCCTGACCCGTATGGATTTTAAGCAGGCAAACCGTTTGGGTGAAAATTTGCTGATTACTGCCGAAAAGTTTGCCGCAATCGCCTGCCTGTACGGGGCCGAATACCCGGAAAAAGCACTGGACAAGGCTTGGCGGCAGCTGCTTTGCGGGCAGCACCATGATTCCATCACCGGCACCAACAACGAAATATCCTTTGTGGATTTGATGATTGAATACCGTGAGGCGGCGGAACTGGCGGCGGATATCGTTGACCGCGCGGTACAGTTTATCGCGTCGGGGGTTCAGCTCTCACAAAAACACCATCCGGTATTCGTCTTTAACCCGCACACCTGGGACAGAACCGAACCGTGCGAAGTCTATCTGCCGCTTAACAAAGGCGTTGCGTGTTATATGCTTGCGGACGCGAACGGTAACGAATATCCTTTGCAGCAGTGTGAAGAAAAAGCCTGCCCGGACGGACTGACCAAAGCTTTGTTTGTTCCAAAGGTTCCGGCGATGGGTTACAGCGTGTTTTACCTGAAAGAAGCAAAGGCAAAACCTCAATCAAGTGTGGCGGACGGTGTTCTTGAAAACAACTTTTATAAAATCAAGGTGGACCCCGCGCTCGGCGGCGGCATTGTGTCCATCTATGATAAAAAAGCAAAGCGGGAAGTGCTTAAAAACGGCGAAGACGGCCCGGCGAACAGGGTGGTTATCCTCAAAGAAATACACGACAGGATGGAAACCCAGCACGAATTCTATACAACCGGCCAAAAAATGCTGTCTTCCGACTATCCGGCGACCGTAACGGGTGTAAAGGGGGAAAACTTTACAAAGCTGGTTGTCAAGGTAAAAATGGGTACTGTTGCCACCATAAAGCAGGAAATAACGCTGTTTGACGGTGTGAAACGCATTGATTTGAAAACGGTTGTTGAAGATTATCAGGATAACGATGATTTGTTTACCGTAACCTTCCCGCTGGACATCAAAGGCGCGCGTCCGGTGTTTGACGACCGTTTTGCCCCCGCCGTGCGCTGTGAAAGCGATAAAAAGTTGGATTTCCAGACCCATCAATACGCCATGTTCTCCCGCTGCCAGGTATATGCCGCGAACCAGTGGCTCGATTACGGGCCAACCGTCACCCTCCTGCTCAATGGGAAAGGCAGTGTTAACATCGGGATGACCGAAATCATCCGCAGTGAAAATGACAACCTAAAAAACACCGGCGACAGGTTATTGAAAGCACTTACCAAAAAGGCCATTCCGGTCACCTGTTACCCGGATAAAGCCCGGCAGCCTCATTCCACGCAGCTCATTCATTTTAACGAAGACCTGATGAACACGGATACCCGTTTTGTGCTGAGCACCGCCGGGGTTAAAAACGAGTACGAAAAGAAACTGCTTGCCGCCTGCAAGCCCGCCCTGCAGAAAAGTTTTAATGATAAGCTGGCGGCCAACGGTGTCGCGGTGCTGTACATGATCGACAGCGACAATGTGCTGAACAAACCCGTTGACACCTTTTTGATGAAAGCGAAAAAGATCGCGGACCTCAACGCTTTTGTGGAAGACTTTGCGGCAAAGTTTGAAACGGGCAGAATGGCGGAGCTCAAAAATATCGTTGCCGCGTCACCGCTTAAAACCGCGGACGATTACGGCACAGCCGTCATTAATACCGGCAACCTTGCCTGCAGTGTGGAACGCGGCGGGCTGCTGAATATGATGTTGTTCCACACCGCGGAATTCTACGGCAACATCGGCAAAACCACCGGACATGGCGAGCTGATACCGGAGCAGAAAACACACATATTTACTTACGCGCTTTATCCGCACGAAGGCAGTTACCGGGAGGCGGAGGTATACCGCAAGGCGTTGGAATTTAATGATCGGTTAATCGGTGTAACAGATGTTTCACCGGCAGAGAAACATGTTTTGCCCGAAAGCAAGAGTTTTGTAAAATCAAATCCTGATTTTGTCGTGACGGCATTCAAATTGAAAGGTTATCCGCTCGCGACGATGCAGGGGTGTTACAGGGATGTGTTCAGCAGAGGGCTGACCATAAGGGGTTTTGAACCCCACGGAGTGGACGGCGGCGCGAAGCTTGATTTCGGCTTTGACATCACCGGCGCGCAAAGCGTTAATCTTCTGGATGAGGAAGGTATAGCAGTTAAATGTACGAAGAACTCGTTGAAAGTGCTTGTGACACCGCATTCAATCGAAACCTTCACCCTCATGCCCGCGCCGCCGGCGGAACAAATCGGCGCTGCGGCGCTCGGCGCCAAAAAAGAAGATGTCGAACCGACAACTGTGCGCAGCTGGGAGCATGATTTAGGGACAATGCCCATGGGCTACCTGGCTGTGGCGGCGGTCATCGGCAAAAAAGTGAAATATATTGATGACCTGACTTTTGAAGTGGAAGTGAGTGTCGCGAACAACCGCCCGGATATGCCCGCAAAAGGTGTTTTAGATTTAACCTTGCCGAAGGGGTGGTCGGCCGGTTCGAAAAAATTCAATTATAATATTGATGCCGGCGGATATAAACTGTTCCCGGTTATCATCACCAAACCCTCCCAAGACGCGAAGGGTATGCTCCGCCTGCAATACAAGGATGACGGACAGCTGTTTGAGGATGTGTTTGAGGTTGGCTGCTTCAACCCGGAGGTTACAATCGAGATAACCGGCAGTAAAATTATCGCAACCGTCATCAACAATACAACCGAAACCCTCTCCGGCGAGCTGTCGCTCGCCACGCCGGTTGAAACCTGGTCCTTAAACGGGCATAACCCGTTCGCGTTCGCGGATATCTCACCGCGCACACAAAAGGTTGTTGTAAAACCGGACACAAGAACGGACTATGTGTTCGACATCGAAAACCTGCCCTTTGATATGTACCCGGCCTTTTATGCCGTGGCAAAATTGATGATGAACGGCAGAATTTATTTTGCCTACGCGCGCAAAAAGGGAGAGCGGCACAATTACTGGGCGCATGTGTTTTACAACGAAATTGTGCAGGACGGCGGGTCCATCAAAAAACTGCTTGAAATCAATTAGACTGTAAATGTTGACAAAAGAACGGATTTGCTATAGCATAGCGTAGATAATTTTAATGGAGGTACAAAAAAATGGTGTTGGCAGCAGTCGGTAAGAACGGGACCGGCAAAGATTATTTTCTCGAGTACTTGGCAAAAAAATATAATTTGCCCATGATTTCTATCGGCGATGTGGTGCGGGAACTCGCGGCGAAAGACGGCCTGGACCTGACGAGGGACAACTTGCACAAAACTTCAAAAAAATATATGGACAAATACGGGCAGACCTTTTTCCCGGAACAGATCGTTTCCAAAATCAAGGAGTCGGGCAGCGAGATCTACCTGGTATCCGGTGTACGCCCGCTGTCGGATGTTATGTTCTTGAAAGCGGCGTTCGGGGATCAATTTGTGCTGGTGGATGTTGTGATAAGCGACGACATGGTGCGGTACAACAGAATGCTCGCGCGGGGTTCGGACAGAGACGGCACTTCGTTGGAAAAGCTCAAAGAAAACGACTTGGGTGAAGAGAAACTCTTCCAAACCAGTGAGACGGAGAAAATGGCGGATTATGTGATGAAGAATGACGGGTCGGCCGAAGATTTCTTTGCGGCGATCGAAGAATTCTACACCAACTATTTACCCGGCAGAATGGCCTGATTTACCAATAAAAGACAAAAAAACAGGAGCAGTTCAAACGCTGCCCCTGTATTTTTTATTTCTTATGAATTATTCGGATTACTCCGCGGGTGCTTCCGCGGGTTCCACAACGGGTTCTTCGGCAGGTACTTCCACGGGTGTTTCCACGGTTGCTTGAACCGGCGCGGCTGCTGTCGGGACTGTTTTGACCGGTGTCTTTTTGGTCAGCAGAATGAACAGAACACCGATGATACCGGGAATGCCGCACATGAGCGCAAAAGCGTCCTTCGAAGAGGTGCCGGCGGATATTAAATAGACGGCGAAAGCCGCGGCGAATACCAGGAAAAACACACCGGTCAACGCTGTCTTTTTTCGTGATAGAATCAGCATGACCAAAGTTAGAAACGCGGGGAGCAAAGTTGCTAATGTGTCTAATGCCGTCACATCTTCCAGCAGCACATCCAACGAAATTAAAACAAGCAGACCGACAAACGCAATCGCAAGAATCCAAGGTGCCCAAAGGAGTTTACTGACATCTTTTTTTGACATTTTAAATCACCTTTCTCTTTTCGTATTTCATTTTGTCAAGAAGAAACTGCATAAAACAATTATATACGGAAATTGACGCTTGTCAAGAAAATATATACAAAAAATATTTGGTGTGCGACAAATTCATATGGATTATGCAACATGAATTGACAAATCATCAAACCGCCCTTGTTTCGATTATAGCAGACCTGCCTTTACTCTATTGCTTCAGATTAGTATTTAAGGTCAATATACTGTCTTATTCGAAGCAAAATTTTTCCAACATCTAAACACACGGAAATGTAACACCGTATTTTCCCATTATTTCGTCTAATTTTTGTCTGTCTTTCTCAGAAATATTAAAATATTTATCTGACTGTACAAGAAAAATCTTGGGGCAACCATCACACGCAACACAAAAAATCAATGATTCGTCGCTTGCGGAGTTATCAAAGCTTATTGAAACATCCTCGCTGAATCCACATGAAGGTTGGTCTTTATAAAGGATTTTATTGTTAAAAATATCACGTATTTGAATTCCGTCTTCAGAAGACATTTGTTCTTCAATGTCATTATCTAAATATTTAAATACAACACTTGCGGTTGAATCGTTCTCAATCGAAGTTCTGGGAATCATAATGACTATTAATATACATATAACAATTATAGTCAAAACCAAAGAAGCAACCCCGATTTTTTTAGACAAATATATCAACCCCTTTTATCAGTTAATCCGCTAAATTTGTTTTTAGAAAACCTTGTAATCCTCAAATCCGCCGCCGACATTATCGGTGAGTAATCTAATATAGTCTACTTCATTTAAAAGCACATGCTTCATTTTGCTCTTTCCGGCAATGTCTGTTATTTCCACAAAATGAATGACTGCATTTTTATATCGAATAGTTGTATCACAAGAAAAATAGTTTTCAACAGGTAAAAAAGTGATGTCATAATTTCGGCAATAATTTGAATTATAGGCTTGGAAGTTGTCGGACTTATATTTATTGGAATAAATTCGTGCCATCAGTGAATTATCATCGGTATCATATGCTGTGTATGATTCATAACCGTCTATTGCGCTTTCCTCATCAACATAGATATGGATGTATCCTTCAGTTCTTGATTGAAGAGAGCCGTCTTGGTTGAATTTATAAGTATACCCACAGCTATTCGAAACAAATCCGCGCTCGGAATTTGAAACATCGATTTGAGCCAGCGCTTGTTCATAACCGCTGTTTACAAGCAACGCCTCGATAGATTTCAAATCGTTATTGCTCAGCCTTGGCGGCCTGTTGTAATCAAAAGCGAATATACAAATTACTGAGAGAATGCCTGCGACAGCGCAGATAACTGATTTGCGGCAAAATATATCATATCGAAACATATAAAAAATCGCAGCGCAAAAAAAGAAAATGACAGCGAAATACTCCAGCCAGTAAAACGCATTGCTTAGACCCCATATTAAGGAAAGTATTGTCATGGAGATCTCCTTTTTTCTCAATCTTTTTGTATAATTTTGTTGAATCGCATTACCGCCCCCTGTGTTCCACTCGCCCCTTAAAAGTAAGTATCACCGAACTGTAATGTAACCCTGTTGATGCATTGTTGCGGTTATGATAAAGCTTCTGCCTGTTTAAAAATCTCATCCAAATCTGCTATTACGTTTTTATATCGATATTCAAATTCATATAAAGCGTCTTCGTGAATATATATTGTGTAATGATTATAAATAAAGACTAAATCCGCGCCATCGCCAGAAAACGAAGGTAATCCAATGTCATCTTTTGTGGATATAAGCGGTGAGATATAGTATTCGAAGTTGTCCTCCTTACTATGTTTCGACATTGAATTAAAAATTGGTCGGAACTTGCCAAATTCTTTGTTATAATCTGAAATGAGATAGGGGGGACCATTGTTGATTGGCAAATCTATATACGGACCATTAAAAAAATTAAAACTGAAATCTGAACCGAAAAAAATAAACACATCTACAGAAGTCTTGAGTACAGTAATTTCCTTGTCAGTTTTCGTTGGGAAAGTATAATATAAATGCAGAACAGGATTGTTGTCATTAAGATCAAGATCAGACCAGCGTTCAAATCCGTTATTGTTGATTTCTTGATTATCATCAAAGCTGATTCTGTCACGGCACAGTGTATAAATATTGGATAATATTTTTTTACTTTCACTCGGGCTTTTATTATTGAAGTAACTGACATTTCTCATTATGTCTATTTCCGATTCGGCATCAATCGAACTATGCCAAGACCTAATAAATACAAAATAAATTGCTAATATTACTGATACTGCGATTATGATAGTGAAAACACGACGAATTTTCACTTTATTCATATAAGTATTGAGCTCCTTTTCATGCTAGATTGCATCTATTAATGCATTAATTAAGTATGTTTTTTTCTCCTGCTTATCATACCAAGCCAAAGCAGAAGAGAAGGCAATATTGAAGCAACAACAACACTAATAGAAGGCGAAAAATTGAAACCATATCCAAGCGGTATAAATATTGGCATAACAAGTGTAACCGTCATTACAATACTTACATAATCAAAATGGCTTACGCCGAAATACAGCAATGCAACAGTATTAATAACCACATAAAACATACCAAGATACCAGACTGACAGAAAGCTCAATTTACCGTTATTAAGCATTTTTAAAAACTTGCGACCTGCTAAAAAATATAGGAACAGAATAAATAAGTATTGTAGTACGACCAGTGCATATATGCCATATGTCAATAATTTGTTATTGTTTTCAAAAGAACTGCCATTGTCCCACTGATATTGATATAGAGGGATTTCGCTAATAAAGCATATCAATGAAATAACAACATGTGAAATAAAGCATATAATCATGTTTCTCTTCATATCTGCAACTCCTTCTAGACCAATGGCAATCCCTTTTTCATTTTAATGCATAAATAAAACATTCCGTTATAAAAGTCAAATAACAGAACTGTTTTACCGTCTCACCGTTTCATATTAATATTCAAAGCCAATATACTGTTTCAACACAAATAAAACATCAACTGTAATTTCAAGCGAACCGCTAAGCGTCATCGTAATATTGTATTGAATCGGATTCCTGATATACAAAAAATCAAGATTCCCGCCCTCATTGATTACCGCAATAATCGTCGCGCCTGTGTAATTAAGTTCGTTTATGCTTGCGGTAAATGGGTCAAAATCCTCGTTTGAAAGATCAAGGATATCCATACAGGAACTGTGATGCGGCGGGATAGGATTCATCGCATCGCATTCTTCATTTGCCAAATTGATGACGACCAGCAGCTTGCCGCCGATTGGTGCGCTTAAAGCCGACTGTACACCATCCGCTGTCAGTGTGCTCATTTGCGCATTTCCCTGAGGAGGTAAAAAGTTTATCAGCGTATCTGTACCGCTGATTCCATTGACAAAAGTTGCTTCTTCAAGACTAAAATCGTCGTTATAGAAAGTTTGAAGTAAACTTGAATATAAATCGTTACCCGATGCATCCATGGTTATACCGGAATTTTTTGATACAGTAACCTCGCCTGCGTATGCCTTTGTTGCGTTTGCCGCGGTATTATATACCGATACAATTTCATCAATACTGCCTGCGCTCAAATTCTCCGGTAACGAAAGATACGACACCTTGACGGTATTGGCAACGGTGACTTTTCCGAACTTAATGTCTTTGGCAGTATCAAAAGTAGCAAATACAGTATCATCCAGGGCCGGTGTGTCCGTTATTGGAGAATATGGCACGCTGCCATTGACCATTAGAAAATATAGCTTTATCCGCAGAAATAGCTTTAGAAACGCATTGACCGGAGCTTTTGCCGGGTTAAGGCACACATCATAGGAGATGTTAATGCTTTCACCGGGCGCGAGGCTATCAACATAGGTATTTAACGCTTGATACGCAAAACAGTTAAGCTGTTCCGGCACTGCGTTATTTACATGAACATCCTTCACCGCCGAATCGCTGTTATTCGTAACAACAATGTTTATTGACGCCATGCCAAGCGTGCCATAACTGGCCTTGTTGGTTTCGATTGTAACCGTTAAGGGCGGTTGAACCGCAGTCGCTGCCGGGGTGGCAAGCGCAAAAGGACATAACGAGAACAAAAGTACCAAAGCTAATACCGCTGAGATTAATTTAACGGACTTCTTCATTTTTCATACTCCTCATAATTTTTATTTTAACATGGGGATCAGTTCACAGAACACCCCACGTGTTAGGGTAACAATTAGGCATTCTCGACGAATATACAGCGGTATGATCTTCTAACCTAACTTATCAATTATTTCCTGTATCTTTTTGCCGAGATCAAGGGAACATTTTAATTCCGACTCTCCAATAATTTCAACTACAGTGTTATCAAACACCATTACTACTCTTTCTTGGTATGATCCGTCCGGTTCAAAAGGCAGATAAATACTTGCCTTGCTAGATACACGGTAAAAGACAGGATAACAAAGTGCTCGAACACCTTTTCCATTGTCCTGTTCAAAGTAACCATTCGATTTTAATTCTTTTCTAAAGTCATACTTGTCGCTATAATCATAGTTATCAAAATTTATATCTTCCTTGAGTAGGTCATAGCCTTCAAAATATTCAGCCTTATTGTATATTGTCACTATTATAGTTTGCCAATCATTATGATCAAGATAGTAGGATTCATGCATACTATATTCAGATCTTGTTCCGGATTCTTTAATCGTTCTGATAACTTGTTCAGAATCTTTCTCTAAGGATTGGATAAGAATTTCAACCTGCTGCTCTTCAACGGATGGCTTTGAAAACGGAGAGCGAAACTCAACCATCAGAACCATTAAAACCAACACAACCAAAACACCAAAGGAAAATTTAAGAAAAAACTTCCTGACATTCCGCTTAAAAGGGATTATTGCTAGTAATGCCGCTAATATAAGCAGGCAGGCAACAAGAGGAAATCTATATGCATGTAATACAACGATAATACTATAAAGAAATTCAAGCATTTTACTACCTCCAAAAGTTAATCGTTTTTTATTTTCTAACATCGGGACTAAAGCGTTTGTAAACATCTAAACAATGCCTACACCTATGTATATATAACCATGCTAATCTTTCTCGTTTCTAGATGGCTGATTATGTTCACCGGAACTGATTTAATAACAACAATATAGAATAAACGGCGGGGGTACAATAGATTTTCATTTAAAATAATAAACAAAGTTTTTAAAATAAAAAAAACGCTCTTCCGCATAAGTTAAAGGCACATATATGGAAAAATCTCCGGAAAGCGCTCAACTGTATTTATCCGGCGGTTCTAAATTATTCTTTCTTCCCCCGTATCCTGAACTTTTTAAGCAGCCCCTGCACCGTAAAAACCGGCCCGTTGATGCGGTTCGAAACGCTCTTGATTAAATGCGGGATTTTGCGGAACTGGCTTTTGCTTTCGTCAATCATATAGGTTCTGGTGCTGGTCGCGCCGATGAGCCCCGCCGATTTCATATCGATGCCGTTTTCGGTAATCGCAAACTTTCTTGTCGCCTCAACAATATCCTCCCGTATTTCCTCCATCATTTCGTCAAACGCGGCAATGGCTATCCGGTGGTATTCATCCAGCGGTCTTTTTCCGCCGACAATCATCAGGTGAATCCCGTTGCGCGCATTTTCCATGGAATCCAGGTAATCCGCCCAGTGGCGGTTGATGTAATAAAGCGCCAGTTGCTTTTGAGCAAGGGTCACGCCTTTTTCGCCGCACCGCGCGACAAGGTCCTCATAATATGCCGGGTCGCCGTCTTTTATAAAGGATGGGATTTCAGCATCCGTAAGGATATTTCTGTGGCGTTCGCTGATGAGCTTGCGCTGCTGTTCCATGATGATGGAATACTTTTCCAGCATGTATCGCGCCTCTGCATCCTCGCCCTCGGAGTACTTTTGAATACGGCGGATTTCTTTGAGGATGCTCTTTTCGGTTACCGGTTCGCCTGGCTCGGCAAGATCAAACCAATTCTTTTCTTCCGCATAAGCTTTCAGCAGCTCGTCGTCCAGGCTGATGAAAAAACGGCTTTCCCCCGGGTCCCCCTGCCGCCCCGCGCGGCCGCTTAACTGCCGGTCAATGCGCAGGCTGCGGTTCATGCCGACACCGATGATGCTGAGCCCGCCCGCCGCGATGACAGCCGCTTTTTCTTTTTCGTCCTTGCCGCCGAGCTTGATGTCCACACCGCGCCCTGCCATGTTGGTGGAAACCGTCACCCGAAACGGTTCGCCCGCGCGGGCGATGATTTCCGATTCCTGCTCGTCATTGCGGGCATTCAGCACACTGTGCGGAATGCCCAGCGCGGTCAACTTTTCGGCATACAGTTCGGATTCCGATACGCTGCGGGTGCCCATGAGAACCGGCTGACCTTTTTCGTACGATCGGCGAACCTCGTCCAATACCGCCCGGGCGCGGTTTTCGTTCGACGGGTAGACCGCATCCTCCCTGTCCATGCGTACGCAAGGTGTGTGCGGGGGGATGACATCAATTTCCAAACCATACAGGTTTCGTATTTCATCTTTTGCCGAGCGGATGGTGCCCGTCATGCCGCATAGTGTTTCGTAGTTCAGCAGAAAAGAACGCACAGTAGTGGAGTTAAAAATCATGGAGGCGTCATTCTCGGCGATGTTTTCTTTCACTTCCACCGCGTGATGAACCAAATCGGGAAATTTCCGGTTCAAGACAACTCGCCCCGTCAGTTCGTCCACCACTTGGACAGCTTTGTCTTTGACAATATAGTCTCTGTCCCGTATGAGCAAAAACCGCGCCGTTATGCCCGCATTGATTAGGGACAATGCCTCGGCATTGCTTTCGGCATAGAGGTTTTCAATGCCAAGCGCGTCTTCAATCCGGCTGATGCCGGTGTCGGATAAGTAAACCTGCTTTTGTGCCGTATCGGTAACGACATCCTCAGTGGTCAGCGAGGCGATGAGGCTTTCGATGTTCATTTTACTGTTGAGTTCTTCCGGCAGGTCGCCCGCGAGCACAAGGGGCGTTTTGGCCTCATCAATAAAGATGGAATCCGCCTCGTCTACAATGGCCGTATCATAAGCGGGGGAGATTAAATCCTCTTCGCTTTCACATAAAAAGTCCTTCAGGTTGTCAAAACCCGCTTCTTTCACCGTGACATATACGACATCGCGGGTATAGATTTCTTTGCGCTGCCCGCGGGTGGTGAAGCGGTCGATGTATCCTGTTGAAATCCCGCAGCTGTTATATACATCCCGGTACCATAAACAATCCCTTTTCGCGAGGTAATCGTTAAAGACCAGGATGTGAACCTGCCTGTCCCGTAAAACAAAACAAATCGCCGCGGCTACCGCGGAGAGGGTCTTGCCCTCGCCGGTCGGCAGTTCGGCGATGTTTCCTTTTTGCATGGCATACGCGGCAGCGAGCTGTGTGTCAAAAAGACACAAACCGGTGCGGCGCAGCACAATTTCTTTGATGACGGCATACCGTTTGGCGGTCAGGATTTCGTCCATTGTTCCCGTGTTGTCCCGCAGGATGGTTTGCAGTTCGCTCTCACCAAGCCCGGCAAAATTGTGCTGGTTGACAGCTTCAACAAAGCCGCGGTACGGCAGCACCGGGCGTGTATTTGCCGGTCCCGTTTTTTTCAAATGGCTCAACTCCTGTGCGCGCCTACGGCTTGATTTGCTTGATCCGGCTGCCCTTGACAAGAAAAACATTTTTAGCAAGGTCCATGAGCGGTTTGTCATTCATGGAATCGGTGTAGAAATTTTCGATCATCGTGTCGGGGTAACGGCATTGGAATGCCGGTATCTTATTCTCCCTGAAACAGACAAATTCAATTTTGCCTTTTTCTTTGTCAACGGTCGTTCCGATGAGGTTTTTGATGCCGATGCGTTTAAAGAGCACTTGAAGGAAAAACTCCGGGCTAGCGGATATAATCAAGTCATCCTCTTTTTGCTGCGCGCGGTAAAAGGGCTTGATTTTATGCATGTGTTTATCCCAAAATATCTCCATATCCCTGTCTATGGCTTCGAAGCCCAGGTTTCTGAAAAAATCCTCGGCAAAAATCGCGTAGTTGTTCAGCAGGCTGTCAACGGGCACCATGCGCAGCTTGTATTTGATGATGCCGATTAGAGCCTTGGGCAAATATCGTACGAGCGAAGGATGCCGCCGCAGATAAAAAAAGAATAAATCCAGGCTGCTCTCCCCGCGGTAAATCGTATTGTCGAAATCGTAAACATTCATGATGGTCCCTCTTGCCTTCGTATTATGTATCATTATAACATTTGTCGGCTTTTTTGCAACACCGGCTCAAAGCCGCTTGGTTTTTTGTTGACAATTAATGCCGGTATGATATGATTGTTACCATGCACTCGAAACGGGCGCGGCAGAGAAAAACTGTTGATACGGAAATGGACAGGTATTGAATGAATGAATAATATTTGTGAAAGCGGCGGCAAGCGGATATTACTGATTATCAACCCGAAGGCGGGCAAAATCAAACCGATGTCCACCTTGTCGGATATCCTCCATGTGTTTACGAAAAACAGCTGTGTGACGGATTCCATGAGCACGAAGGGGAAAAATGACGCGACGGAAATGGTCAAAAAGTACGCGAAGGATTATGATGTCGTGGTTTGCTGCGGCGGCGACGGCACACTCAATGAAGTCATTAACGGGGTAATGAACCTTGAAAAACCGCTGCCCATCGGTTACATCCCCACCGGTACCTCAAACGATTTTGCCACAAGCCTGGGGCTGTCCACCGACATTGAAAAAGCCGCACAGGATGTAATTGACGGTCAGTATCTGCCGCACGATATCGGCTCTTTTAACAACGAAAGTTATTTTTCTTATGTGGCCTCGTTCGGCACCATGTCGGATGTGTCGTACCTGACATCCCAGCGGATGAAAAACACTTTCGGCCATTTTGCCTATATGTTGGAAGGCTCCAAATCGTTATTTAAAATGCGCGCCTACCACGCGAAAATTGAGTTTGACAGCAAGACGATTGAAGATGACTTTATCCTCGGGGGCGTTTCAAACTCCAAATCCATCGGCGGGCTGGTCAAACTGAAAAACAAATCAATTGTGCTCAACGACGGCATTTTTGAACTGATTTTCTTCCGCAAACCGAAAAACGCGCGGGACGCGGCAAACATCGCCCGCTGGCTGCTCACGCAGAATGAAAACAACAGCAGCATCATTTTTGAACATGCAAGTTCCGCCGTTATCACCTCTGAAGACTACATCCCGTGGACGGTGGACGGCGAGTTCGCCGGCTACCATAAAACCGCCGAAATCCACAACAGACATCACGCGGTGAACTTCTTAAGCCCAAAATAATCTTGTTGCTATATATAATCAAAAAGACCCGGGGATGATGTCCCCGGGTTTCGTTTTAACTTGTCAAAGCCATCCGCACAGTTTCGCCAGCAGCCGGGAATACGCAACATAGTGCTGCCAGGAAATGTCGGGGGGGACCCCATGGTCGCAACTCGGAATAAAACCGCCGTCTTTCAGCAAGGGGGGGACGACCCGCATCACTTCCGCTTCCATCATCCTGCCGCCCGCCGCGATTGCCCGTTTGTCAATGCCGCCGCGGTAAGCCATCTTTTTGCCGTACTTTTCTCGGAATCTGACAATATCGTTGCCGGCGGCCACCTCAACGGGGTCGCACACATTGAAACCGGCTTCAATCCAAATCGGGATCAGGTCGTCCACATAACCGTCGGAATCCATGTCGATAATCGGTACGCCGGATTCATTTAATATTTTTATCCAGCGTTTATAAGCAGGCAGGAGAAATTCGCGGGTAAGCGCGGGTGAAATCATCGGGTGCGCCTTGTAAGCCATATCCTCCGAAATATGAACAAAGTCAGGGATATAGACTTTTGTTATTTTAAGCAGCAGTTCCTCGATGAATGTTGTCCAAAACTCAACCATGTCTCCGGCAAACTTCGGGTCGTCTAAAAAGAGGACACAGAGATTTTCCATCCCGAGCCATTCCCGCATCTGCCAAAAAGGCCCGTTAAAATTGATTCCGCTGACATAATCGCGGTTTTTGAGCAGTGTTGCCCGCTCTTTAAAATCTTCCGGGATACGACCTTCTGTGTCCAAACAGAACCGCTTTTTCATCTCCTGCCAGTCTTCGCGGTTTTCAACGGGAAACTTATGCCATTTACGGGTGACAAAATCCCGTGCGTTCCGGATGTAAGTGGCGTCGTACTCTTCGGATATTTCGGTGATCGCGCCCATCCAGTCCTGCACGATTTTATGCCCGTTTTCGTGGGAAAGCACCTTTTCCTCAAATTCGGGTATCATGCGGAAAGAAATCCCAACGCTGATATTTGGGTTCTTCGCCTCCGGCGGCAGCCCCAGTTCCTCCCGAAGCGCCTCGTCGTGATTTTTGCCCTCGGGCAGGCCCTGTGTATGCCACATCCGCAGGGTGGATTCACGCGGACCGCCTGCCTGCAGGGGGATCTTATCGGGGTTACCGAAGGTTAATGTTTGGATGAACCGTTCACGAGGCGTCATTTGATCATCACACTTTCAGTTGAAAGGCGGGATGAACTCCCGCTGCTTAGCGATTGCACAGCGTGACTTCGTCACGGTTAGCAGTTGGAGAAGCGGGCAATGGTTTTTTTCATAATCTCGCGACTGCTCAACTATCGTTCAACCATCGCTCAGCCATTGCTCACCAATCGCTCAAATTCAGTCGCCCAGCAACCCGTAGTACCTTGCCATCCAGTACGGATGCAGGAAAACCGTCCCGTCTTCCACCCGTCTGTCATCGGAGCAATAATCGCCGTTAATCTCAATTTGCGTCGTTTGGCTGCCGTCGGGATTTTCTGTGACGGTTAGCTTGATGCCGTTATCGGCATGGAAGGGGTTGGAGTCATATTTACACATCGGCTTTTCGTCAAACGGCAGGGGTGCTTTGAGCTGCGGGGGCATCCAGAACTCCTCGGACGCGGTCACCCACTCCAAATCCTCGCGGTGGCTGTTGTAGGACGGCCAGTGGATAAGGTCCAGCGGCAGCTGTTCAAGCGATTCCGCCGCAACCTCAATGTCGCAGTGCCGGCCGGTGAGTGTGCCGTAGATAACACTCCAAAAAGGTGTGCGTTCAATTCGCTCATACTGCCAGTGACGGGTGAAGCCCTGTAGGATATAGGAACGGATGACAGGGTCCTTTTCGTATTTGAGCAGCGGGGTGATGACAAGCATCGCCAACTCATCATCAATGTGGCAGGAGTGATAATCCTCAACCTTGTAATGCATGATGTTCATCAGATAATGGTGATCTTTGATTAAGCTGCGGTAGACATCGTTGTACTTTTCGTCACCCGTCATGTGGTAGGTCGTTTTTAGTATTGACAGAATTTCAAGCGCGTTTTGCCCGTGCTCGGCAAACCAGTGGTTGTTATGGTTCAGGTCTTCCGGTGCCCAGTTTGCCCATGTGGTGGGCAGGCCGTCAAAGTCGACGAGCTTAAAATTATTGCGGAGTATATGGTCGGCTATGTTCCGTACCGTTTCGATGATTTCCGCTCTTTCCTTATCGTTCGCGATGATGTCGTAATAAACGGACCAGCCGTAAAAATCCCCGACCATTTCATCGCTTGAGGTTTCACCCTTCCACTCACATTCGCCTTTCGCGTCCAGATGCCACTCGGGGTCACCGTTGCCGAAGCCCGCCGACGGATCATCGGGGTAGCGAATGGCGCGGGCGGTAAAACCGGGAATGCCCGTGACAGTCGTCAGCTTCTGCAATGCCCTGAAGGTGCGGCGGGCGTTTTCCAGCGCATCCTTTTCTTTTGTGGCGCCCCAGCGGTAGGTCTGGCAAGCCATATACATCGCCGTCCAGGTGCCGTCATTGTCCGACACTTCCACATAACCGTGCTCGATGTCGCCCGGCGTATCCAAAAAGCGCACGGTCACATAGCCGTCCTTGCGCACATGGTATTTTTCGACTGTCTTTTGGTAGTACCTCGCTTTTTCTTCAAGGGTCATGATTTGTGTTTCAATAATGCTCAGGCCGTCTTCGGTTGCCGCGCAGACGGTACCGTCCGGGGCGATTGCAACCGCTTTCACATCCGGGGAAGGCACCCAGCGTTTATACCCGTAGTATTTAAGCGCGCCTTCCTTTAAGAGGACAACTCCTGTCGTCGTCGCGAACCAACGGGCGCCGTCCGCGCCAAAGGTCATATCATTGATGCACCCCTTCGGCAGGGAAGGCACTTCTTTTGCCGACAGCCAGTGCGACTTGCCGTCATAAACGCAGACGCCCTTATCCGTACCGACCCAGATATAGCCCGCACAATCAAAAGACACGCAATTCACACAGTTGCTGATAAGACCGGTGAACTCTTTAAACAACTCCGCCCAGTGGCAGCGTTTGCCGATGAGTGCCAGAAGCCCGCTCTTTTTCGTCCCGGCGTATATCATGTTGTTTTCGCTCACCGCAAGGCAGCAGCCGATGCCGGGCACATCGATAATTCGTTTGAAGTTGCCGGTATCGTTTTCCAGTTGATAAAGATAGTCTTCCGTTAAGAGCCAAAGCGCGTTGTCCGCGCCTTCCCCCATGGCGACAACCGGCTTGTTAAAAACCGGAAAAAGTTTGGTCTTTTTTTCAGTTATGCAGAAGAGCAGTTTGCCGCTCCCGGCCCAAATACGCCCAAGGCTGTCCGCAAAGAGCATGGCAACCGCGCAGTCATCCTTTGGCAGCTTCAGGTTGACGGGGGTGACTTTGTTGCCCTCAATACGCGCCAACCCTTTGACGGTGCCGGCATACAGGATGCCTTTTTTATCATACGCGAGCGCGATCGATTCCGCTGCGGGCAGTCCCTCCCGCACGGATAAAAACTGCCGCGTCCGCTGCTCGAAACTGCCGTTATAATAGGTTCTTTTACTCATGATTGCCTCCTTTTATCACTGCCTGTATTTGAATGGGTTGATTTGTTGACACACAACAGTATATATGATAAACTCGCCGCTGTAAAGAACTATAAAACCCGACAATCTTCGGTTCTTTGGAGGCACCCGCGATGAGTTTTTTTGTCAAAGAAAAGGCGTTTTATAAAACATTTTTTACGCTGACATTCATGATTGCACTGCAGAATCTGGTGGCTTTCAGCGTGAATTTAGCGGACAGCATCATGCTTGGCGCTTACAGCGAACTTTCGCTCAGCGGCGCGGCGGTCTGCAATCAAATTCAGTTTTTGCTGCAAATGATTCTTAACGGTATCGTCGCGGGCATGGTGGTTATCGCTGCGCAGTACTGGGGCAAACGGCAGACACAACCGATTAAGAAAATATTTTCCGTTGCTTTTTGGCTCGCTGTCGGGATGAGCGTTGTTATCATGGCACTGTCTTTATTCATACCTGCTCAGGTTTTGGGGCTTTTGACCAATGAACCGGCGGTTATCAATGAAGGCGTTCAATACCTGCGGATCATCTGTTTTTCCTACTGCATTTTCGCCGTGACAACCGTAACACTCGGCGTGCTGCGCAGCGTGGAAACGGTGAAGATCGGTTTTTGGGTTTCTTTTTCGGCGCTCTTCATCAATGTGTCACTTAATTACATGTTGATTTACGGTAAATTCGGCATGCCTGAAATGGGTATCCGGGGCGCTGCGCTGGCAACCCTGATCGCGAGAATCTTTGAATTGGCTTTTGTCCTTACCTATGCCGCGTTTTTTGACAAGAAACTCAGGCTGAGGGTTAAAGATATCATGAAAGTCGAAAAAAGCTATTTGCTGGATTTCAGAAGAACCGGCCTGCCCACCGTGCTTTCCACCACATCCTGGGGAATTGCGATGGCCGTGCAGGGCGCCATCCTCGGGCGGCTGGGGGCATCGACCATCGCCGCCTCGAGCATCGCGACGACTATTTTTCAAGTGGCGATTGTTGTCGCTGGCGGGTCGTCCAATTCGTCCAATGTGATTATCGGCAAGGCCGTCGGTCAAGGGGATATGAACAAAGTCAAGCAGTACGCAAAAACGCTGCAGCTGCTTTTCCTTGGTATTGGCGTTGCGACAAGCTTGATGCTGCTTGCCGGTAAGGCATTTATAATCGACCTTTACAATGTTTCCCCTGTTACCGGCGACCTGGCCGGTTGGTTTATTGTTGTGCTTTGTGTGACGGTGATCGGCACGGCGTACCAGATGCCGTCGCTCACGGGGATTGTGGCAGGCGGCGGAGATACAAAGTTTGTGTTGTTCAATGATATTGTGTTTCAATGGTTTATTGTCCTGCCGCTGTCCGTGCTGTCCGCGTTTGTGTTTAGGCTGCCGGTGATAGTCACCTTTGCCTGCCTCAAGTCAGACCAAATCCTCAAATGCGCCGTCGCGGTAGTGAAGGTGAACCGGTTTAAGTGGATCAGAATACTGACAAGGGACGATGTCGCATAATTCAGAAATAAAAATATAAATGGGCTAATTTGTGATATTATCACATTGTAGGGGACGGGTTTTCCGTCCCGCAGCAATAAACAGACAGCGGGGTTCGCAGATGAAGCACAATTATCTCAACAATATCCCTCTCGACGAGGCTGTGGAACAATACAGCTCCGCGCTTACAGACGCGGGGCTTTCCTGTAAAACGGAAACCATTCAAAGTGCCGATTCCTTCGGCAGAATATCGGCGCGCGCGGTGTACGCAAAGATTTGTTCACCGCACTACAATGCGAGCGCTATGGACGGCATTGCCCTTGAGGCAAAACGCACATTCGGAGCGTCGGAACTCGCGCCGGCTCGTCTTTCTCCGGGCGATTTTACTGTTATGGACACCGGAGACCCGCTGCCCGCGGGTGCGGATTGTGTTGTGATGGTTGAGGATGTTGTGGAAGACGGCGACGGTTGTGTGCTGCTTTTTACGGCGGCGGTGCCTTGGCAGAATGTGCGGCAGATTGGCGAGGATATCTGCGAAGGTGATATGCTCATGCCCTCCTACACACAAATAACACCCGCGATGGCAGGTGCTCTGTTAGCCGGCGGGCATTTAGCGGTTGATGTTTTATGCCGACCGGTTGTCGGCATTATCCCGACCGGTGACGAAATTGTGCCCCCGACGGCGCAGCCGAAAAGCGGAGACATTGTGGAGTTTAATTCGGTTATTTTTACCGGTATGCTCCGCGAATGGGGTGCCTTGGCAAACACCTACCCGATCACACCGGACAAGCTGCCGCTGATTGAGCAGGCAATAAAAAGAGCTGCCGCCGAGTGCGATATGGTACTTGTAATTGCGGGTTCTTCCGCAGGGCGGGAGGATTACACCGCGACGGCGATTAAAAACACCGGGACCCTTGTACTGCACGGCATCGCTATCAAACCCGGCAAGCCGGCTGTTTTAGGCTGTTTGGGTTCTGTACCGTGTATCGGGGTGCCGGGTTACAGCGTTTCGGCTATCCTGGTGATGGAAAAAATCGTGCGTCCGGTTATTGACCGCCTGCTTTGCCGCGGAGCGGGGGAGACGAAAACCGCAGAGGCTGTTCTTTCAAAAAAAATCGCGTCGTCCCTCAAGTACCGCGAATTTGTGCGCGTCAGATTGAGTTGTGCCGGCGGTGGATTGACCGCTATACCGCTCAACAGGGGCGCAGGTGTTATCACCAGTTTTACCAACGCACACGGTATGATGGATATCCCGCAGAATTGTGAAGGCTATGAGAGCGGCGAAAAGGTGCGGGTTCAACTTTTGAAAGACCTTCGTGAGATTGAGAATATGCTGGTTGTTACCGGCAGCCATGACCCGCTTGTTGATGAAGTTGCGGATATTCTCAAACGAAGCGGTTCCGGCAGGGCGGTTTCATCCGCCCATGTCGGCAGTATAGGCGCCATCATGGCCATCAAGTCAAGGCAGGCGCACATCGGCGGAATTCATCTGCTGGACGAAGCGGGCGAATACAATCTGTCTTATTTGAAAACCTATTTTCCTGACGGCGGGATTTCGCTCATAGAGGGTGTCGGCAGAACACAGGGTTTTATGACAGCCGCCGGCAACCCGAAGGGGATTACAAGCTTTGCGGACATCGCGAAAACCGGCATTTCATTTGTCAACAGGCAGCGGGGGTCCGGCACCCGGATTCTCTGCGATTTTCTCGCAAAAAAACACGGTGTCAATCCGGATAAAGTATACGGTTATAACCGGGAGGAATTTACCCATACAGCCGTTGCGGCACTGATAAAAGCAGGCAGCGCGGATACCGGGCTTGGCATTTTTTCGGCGGCAAAGATTTATGAGCTGGATTTTATACCGGTTGCTGTCGAGCAATATGATTTTATCTGCCGCACGGAGGATTTGGACAACGAGGGTGTTCAAGCGTTTATAAAGGTCCTTCAAAGCGGTGATTTTAAAGACCGGCTGGTTGAAATGGGCGGATACACCTTCAAGAATCCGGGCACAATCAAAGCGCAGTTGTAAAAAACAAGGGGGAGAACACCATGCCGTTATCACACTTGAACGAACAAGGCGAAGCTTCTATGGTCAACATCGGCGAAAAGCAGAGTTCTGCCCGGTATGCCCTGGCGCAGGCAGTATTAAAGATGCAGCCGGAAACCCTTCTGCTCATCACTTCAAACGGTCTGCCGAAGGGGGATGCCTTTGCCGCTGCCCGCATTGCCGGGATTATGGCGGCCAAAAAGACAAATGAACTTATCCCGCTTTGCCACAACATCCCCATAGACAGTGTAGAAGTCACCTTTCGGGTTGTGGAACCGGACACGCTGGTTATTCTGGCCGCAGCAGAATGCACCTATAAAACCGGTATCGAGATGGAAGCCATGACCGCCGTTTCGATAGCCGCGCTGACGGTGTATGACATGTGTAAAGCCGTGGACCGTGGGCTGACGGTGAGTGAAATTAAACTGCTGGAAAAAAGAGGCGGCAAATCCGGAACCTACACGGCTTGACGCCGTAGTTTGGAGAAATATCCGATGACCGACCGGTTCAACCGAAAAGTGGATTACCTGCGTTTTTCGCTCACACAGCGCTGCAACTTGAATTGCGGCTACTGCGGCAATCGAAACTGTCTTTCGGCCAAAGACGAGTTGGGGCCGTTTGAAATTCAGCAGGTTGTGCGGGCATTTGTACAATGCGGCATCACAAAACTGCGTTTGACCGGCGGAGAACCGCTCCTGCGGCGGGATTTAACTGAAATTGTCGGCCAGACAGCCGCCATAGAAGGCTTGCGGGACATCAGCGCCACAACCAACGGCGTTTTGCTCACACACGCCCTTGCGGGCGAACTGAAAGCAGCCGGGCTGCAGCGTGTCAATATCAGCCTGGATTCACTTAAACCCTTGCGTTACAAGGAAATCACGGGCGGCGGTAACCTTTCCGACGCGCTCAATGGAATCGATGCCGCACTGGTGACAAGCTTAACCCCTTTACACATCAATGTGGTGCTGATGAGGGGCGTTAATGACGATGAGGCAGAAGATTTTATCCTGTATGCCCGCAAAAACCCGGTGACGGTGCGTTTTATCGAGCTGATGCCGTTTGCCCCAGGCGATAACGGCGGCGGGATCGTCCCGAACAGTGAAATCCTGGCGCGCCATCCGTATTTGACGCCCGTGGAAGGCTTTTCGCGCGCGCAGCCGTCGGTTGATTATACAGCGCCCAACTGGCAGGGCAAGGTCGGCTTTATCAGCCCCATGACAGAGAAGTTCTGCCATGCCTGCAACCGGGTGCGCGTATTGGCGGACGGCAGTTTGATGCCGTGCTTGGGCAGCGAAGAAAAAACGGACATCAAACCATTTTTAAATGACGAGACAAAACTGGTTGAAACCATCAAAACCGCAATCCTCGGCAAACCCACAGGGCATCATTTTGAGCGCGGCTGTTCGGTCGGGTATACACTGCAGAATATTGGCGGTTAAATCATGAAAGTCAGGACTTTCACATTTCTGAATAAAAATAGCAGAATCAATAAAGGAGTAAACTTTATGGCGAAAGTGGTTGCTGTTAACATCAGCGAAAAAAAAGGAACCGTCAAAAAGACGGTTGAAAAAGCTGTTTTAATTGAGAATTTCGGGCTGGAGGGCGACGCGCACGGCGGCAACTGGCACCGGCAGGTGAGTTTACTGGCCCTTGAGAGTGTTGAAAAATCCAAAGCGCAGGCCAAGGACCCAAACCGTGTCAAAGGTATTTGCGAAGGGTCTTTTGCGGAGAATATTACGACATCGGGCATTGAGCTCTATACACTGCCTGTCGGCACCGTACTGAAAATCGGTGAGGCAGAGCTTGAAGTGACCCAAATCGGCAAAGAGTGCCATACCGGCTGCGAAATATCCAAAATCGTCGGCAAATGCATCATGCCAACAGAAGGTATTTTCGCCCGGGTGATCAAAGGCGGCGAGATCAAAGCAGGGGACAGTATTGAGGTTTGCTGAGGTGACTCGATGGCAAATAGTTTTAAGTGGATAAGGATATAAATAATCCCGCCCTTCGGTAAAATGTGCCACGGGCGGGATTTATGCAGCTCATCAAAGGTTAAAACAAATACACCTGCACCTCGTCACCCTTCATCAGCCCTTCGCAGTCGCGGTCAACCCGGATGAACCCGTCCGCTTCGCTCAACAGGGTAATCAGCCCCGATTTCACAGGAGCGGGCAAGACCGTTGAACCGTCCCCCTGTCTTATAACCGGCACATATTCCTCCCGCCCGTGGTTAGACGGAATATTGACACCCAAAACACCCCGGCTTGTAAAAAGCAAGGGGTTTGTGTTATTGAGTGAGCAGATGACTTGACGGACAAGTAGATAAAAGATGAAATAAGCCGAAACCGGGTGGCCTGGCAGACCGATGACCGGCTTGCCGTTAACAGAACCAACGATGGTCGGCTTGCCGGGTTTAATAGCGATACCGTGCACCAGAACTTCACCCAAATTGCCGATGATTTTGGCGGTCATATCTTTTTCGCCTGCGGAGGAGCCGCCGGATATCAGCAGCACATCGCAGCGCGGCAAAGCCGCTTCGATAGCGGCGGTAAGTGAGGCTTCATCATCTTGCACAATACCGAAAGACAGCGCTTCGCCCCCGCAGGCGTTGACAGCGGAAACAAGCAAATGCGTGTTCACATCGCGCACCTGGGCGCCGTTTGGGGTTTGTTCCACCGGGACAATCTCATCGCCGGTTGAAATTATGCCGACAACGGGCTTTTTATAAACAGCAACCGCGGTTTTACCAAGCGCCGCGAGCGTACCGATTTCTTTCGGGGTCAAGCGAATTGATTGTTTGAGCACCGGTTTGCCGGGGCGGACATCGTCGCCTTTGAGCACCACATTTTCCCGAACACTCACGGGCTTTGCAATATAACGGAAGCCATCGCTGAAATCCTCGGTATACTCCACCATCACGACCGCGTCCGCGCCGCCGGGCAGCTTGCCGCCGGTGGAAACGCCGGCGCATTCGCCGGGGTGAAGAGCAAGTTCGCTGTCCTGCCCCATGAGAATTTCGCCCATAAAGGTTAACTGCGCGGGCATACTGTCACTGCTGCCGAAGGTGTCCGCGGCAATTACGGCGATGCCGTCCACTGTGGAACGGTCAAAGCCGGGGATATATTCATCCGCAATGATATCGTCATGAAGCACTCGGCCGTCCGCGTTGCTAAGCGCGACGGTTTCGGCCGCGGTGTGGCTGTTGCCGAATTCGGTTTTGCAGATCTGCAGCGCTTCTTCAAGTGATTTGACGGTGAGCATGTTTTCTCCTTGCATGGATTTAGTTTAATCCTCAGTCACCTGTCGGTGACAGTTTTCTCCGAAAACGGGAACCCTTTTGTCACTTCGTGACATGACCCCCGCAGGGATTTTCCCCATAACAGGGGAATTTCCTTTGTAAAAGGAGCATTTAAAAGCCCTCTTTTTCAAAGATGGGTGGATGGCGATAGCATCGCCAGGCCGAGGTCCGACGGGTGATTAAATCTTCATGCGATTTATGAATCCCCCCACCGCATATAATCCGTAATGTGGTTCTATGCGGTAACCCCTTCGAAGAATCCCACCACCGCCGCGGGCGGTCCCCCTCCCGTTTCACATAGAATGACTTCGTCATTCATTTAAAAAAGCTAAAGCTTTTTAGAAGGGAGGCAAGGTAAAAGAGCCACTTGTCCCCCTTGTTAAAGGGGGAAACCGGCTTTAGCCGGAGGGGGATTCGACATGTCAGGGATGCCATTCCTACAAGAACCGGGACGGAAAACCCGTCCCCTACGGTTAAAACGCTGGCCACTAACCACTAACCACTAACCACTAACGGCTAACGGCTCGTCACACCCGCCAGTGCTCCATAAACCGCTTGCCCCATTCGGTCCGCGGATTTTTCAGCAGTTCTTCCGGGGTGCCGCTTTCGGCAATCTCTCCGCCTTGGAGCAGAATCACCCGGTCGGCTAAATTGAGCGCCTGTTTGGGCGAATGGGTTGCCATGACCAGTGTTGTACGATTTTTGCCGCAAAAATCAAGCAATGCCGATTCAATTAAATCAATACCGCTGATGTCCGCGGCGCTGGACGGCTCGTCGAGCAGCAAGAGTTTTTTCGGGGTGATGAGCAGGCGGGCAAGGGCCATGCGCTGCGTTTCTCCGCCGGAGAGGCGGTTGCCCCGTTTTTTGGCAAGCGGTTCGAGTGCGAGCGTTTTGAGGACGGCAACAGCGGCTGTTTGCTTTTCGTCACGGCTCATTGTCCCGGGCAGTGCGGTAATCAGGTTGTTTGTTACGCTCATCGAAAATCCAAAACTTGCCTGCGGTAGAAAGTACGGCAGAATATCCGGGTTGGAAAAAGTGACGCGCCCTTGATCCGGGGATAAAATGCCCGCTAAAATCCGCAGGAGGGTTGTTTTGCCGCTGCCGTTTGCACCGATGAGCACGGTTTTTTCACCCTCGTGAATTTTTAAATGCGGTATATTCACCACCAGCCTGCCGCCGGCGTATTTTTTTACGGAGTCAACAGTAATCATATATTGTTCCACAAAACCTCAGCTGTAAAAAAATATATTTTACAACATATCCTTCTTCAAAAATGATGCCGCGAAGTTGATGATAAACGCAATCAAAATCAGCAGTACTCCGAGCGCGATAGCAAACTCGAAATTGCCCTTATTGGTTTCCAGCATAATGGCGGTGGTCATTACGCGTGTTTTAAACTGGATGTTACCGCCGACAAGGTTCACCGCGCCCACCTCGGAGATTGCCCGGCCAAAGCCGGTGAGCGCGACGGA
Organism: uncultured Eubacteriales bacterium; assembly: GCA_964612185.1. Taxonomy (GTDB): domain Bacteria; phylum Bacillota; class Clostridia; order Oscillospirales; family Acutalibacteraceae; genus UBA1447. Next base: position 48,849 of record CAZTCR010000006.1, on the reverse strand, counting down.
AACCAGCGGGATTCTGTTTTCAATAAGCAGGAGTTTAATTTTAGTCCGGCGCGGCAGCCGCAACCCGTCAGCCGTTTCCAAAAGAGACGGCGCTTTTATCGCAATCACCGCAGCGCAAAGCCCGGTGACAATCGGCACAATTAAAATGCACTGCGCGATGACCATTGCTTCTACACTGAACAGCAGTTTGAAGGAACCGAACGGACCGCTGCGGGAGAGCATCATGAACACAAAAAGACCGGCTACAACGGGCGGCAGCCCCATCAGGGTATACAAGATGCGCATCAGCATGGCTTTACCTTTAAAACTCCCGCTGCCTAAAAACACACCGAGCGGGATACCGATGATGCAGGATATCGCCGTGCTCGTCAGAGACATCCGGAGCGTTACCCCGATAATCTGGAGCAGCTCTTTATCGAGTGAAAAAACAAGGCTCATGGCCTGTTTGAAAGCGTCCATCATTCACCTTAATTTTGCGGGTATGCCCGTTTCATCCTCAGACATACCCGCAAATTACCAAATATTAATTATTTTGAGAGGAGAAACAAGGCTTCACCGTAGGTGTCGGTGCCGTAAGCCGCGATTTTGTCAAGGGTTGCTTGTTTGGTCATCCAGGTGATAAAGTCCTGCGCGCCCTCGGCATTGAGTCCGGCATTCTTTTCCGGGTTGCAGGCGATTAAGGAATAGGTGTTTTTCATATCGTCGCTTTCGTTGAGCACTATTTTCAGCTCCGCAAGGTTTGCTTTGTTTGAAAGGAAGGTCGCCTTGTCAGTAAGAATATAACCTTTCATTTCATTTGCGACGATCAGGCTCGCGCCCATGCCTTTGCCGGTGGAAACATACCATTTATCCGCGGCGGCGTCCGGTGTGAACCCGGCGGCAGTCCAAAGGGCGATTTCTTTTGTGTTAGTGCCGCTGTTGTCCCCGCGTGAAATAAAGGGGCTTTTTGCTGTGGCGATTTTTTTGAAAGCGTCGGATGCGGTTGTGGAGGCGGCTATCGAGGCGGGGTCGGCTGCCGGGCCGGCGATCACAAAGAAGTTATACATGAAGGGGATGCGTTTGAGGCCGAAACCGTCGGAAACAAATTTTTCTTCTGCCGCTTTTGAATGGACAAGGAGGACATCCGCATCGCCGGTTTCACCGAGTTTGATAGCGGCGCCCGAGCCATTGGATGTGATTTGCAGGTCGTAACCGGTTTCCGCTTCAAACAGCGGTTCGAGTTCGGCCATCAAGCCGGAATCGTTGACGGAGGTGGTGGTGGAACAGCGGATAACGGCGTTTGCATGCGTTGTCGGCGCTGTCGTTGCGGCAGTGTCCTCTTTTTGCGCGCAGCCCGCAAAGCACAGGAGCACAAGCAAAACGGATACCGCGATGCCAAGGGTTTTTGTTTTCATAATTCTTCTCCTTTTCAAGCACGGAAGGCGGGGGCGTTTCCGGCCCTGGCCCTTAAGCCGATGAAATATTTCGGCTTCGTTTTTACATCCATAGCAAAAGCCTTAGGCTGTAAAAATCGGAATTGAATTATATTTTAACGCAAACGCGTCAAAACCAAACAAAACAGGTCTATTCAATTGGCGGCTTTTGAACATTATACGATACAGCTCAGCAGTTCTTCAAGGGTTATGTTGTAAAAATAATTTTCCGCGTCGTTATCCTCAAGTGTTTTTTTAACAGCATCCTCTTTGTACGGGCAACCCTTGAGCGCCGACAACAGCATATCAAGCCCCTCTTTTGCGAAAAAATCACCGAACAAGTTTATGTCGGCAATTCTGCCGTTTTCCACACAGGTTTGTACGCTGAGCTTCCCGCCTGCAAAACGATTCTCTTTTGAAATGTTAAATCGGGGGTTGCTGCCAAAGTTCCATGCCCAGGTGTCAAACTGTGCTTGTTTGATCTGATTGACCTTTTCTGTATCTTTGCTGCTGAGCTCGTATGTCTCCATGCCGTCAATCAGAAAGGATAGAATAACATCCCTGAATTCAAGCGCGGTAATCTTGTTTTCCATATAGTCAGATATATTCGTTACCCGCTGACGAACGGACTGTATGCCTTTGGCAACCAGTTTCTCGTCATCCGGGGTGAGCGCGCGGACAAGATGCTCAAGGTTGGTGTCAAACAGGAGCGAACCGTGATGAAGCGTCAGGTCTTTGCGGTTATACTGCGCGTTGCCGGAAATCTTTTTGCCGTCAACCACCAAGTCGTTTCTGCCGCTCGCCTGTGCCGGTACGCCGAGATGACGGAGCGCATCAAGGATGGGCTTTGTGAAAGTGTCAAAATCGATTTGCCGGGTGCCGCGGTTTTTCACAATAAAAGAAAACTGCCAGCCGTTCGGGTCGGTATAGATCGTGCCGCCGCCGGTGATACGCCGGACAATATTGATGTTGTTGGTCTTGGCGAAAGGCATATTGATTTCTGCCAGGGTGTTTTGATACCGGCCTGTCATCAGTGTCGGCGTTGTGCGCCAAAACATGAAGTAACCGTCCGATACATCCAACTCGTCCATCGCGTACTTTTCGAGCGCGAAGTTGAAGTTCGCGTTTTCACTGCCGCATTTGATGTAGATCATGGGTTTTCCACCATCGCCTTTATACCTTCCGCTGCGTGAAAAGAGCTCCTGACCAAAGGACCGCTCGCAATGAATTTGAAGCCTTTTTTCAGCCCTTTTTCTTTGTACGCATCGAACTGTGCCGGGGGAACAAATTCAACAACGGGCAGATGCCCTTTTGACGGCTGCAGATACTGCCCGATGGTGAGCATATCACACCCAGCGGCGAGCAGGTCGTCCATCACAGCCAACACTTCTGCTGTTGTTTCGCCAAGGCCGACCATGATACCGGTTTTGCTGTAAATGCCTTCCGAATAAGTCTTTACCCTTTTAAGCAGTTCCAACGATCTTTCGTAAACAGCCATCGGTCGGACGGTGGTGTACAGCGACGGTACGGTTTCGATATTATGGTTGATGATGTCCGGTCCGGAAGCCATAACGGTTTTTAAGCAGACAAGATCGCCTTTGAAATCGGGAATGAGGACCTCTATCGTACTGTTCGGGAGCGCCCTTTTCAGCGCGCGAACCGTCGCGGAAAACTGTTCCGCGCCGCCGTCGGCAAGGTCGTCCCTGGTGACGCTGGTAACAACCGTATGCAGCAGGCCGAGCTTTTTTGCCGCGGCCGCCACATGTTCCGGCTCATCCGGTTCAACCGGCTGCGGGCTGCCTTTGGGTACGGCGCAAAACGCGCAGTTCCTTGTGCAAACATTGCCGAGTATCATAAAGGTGACCGTCTTGTTTTTAAAACACTCGCCCATATTCGGGCAGTTCGCGCCTTCGCAAACACTGTTAAGCCCCAAACCTCTGAGCATATTGGCGATTTGAACGGACTGCGCCGATGATATTCTGCTTTTCAGCCATTCCGGCTTTCTTTCAGTAACCATGTGAATCTCCGTACGATAATATTGTAAAAAGCACTTTGGTTGTGCTACAATGAGTGACGCAAACAATGCTCAAGCAATCAAAATACGCATAGGGCGGAGGGACAGGATGAAAATCGCGGTATTGTGTATCAGCGACAGCGGATTTGCCGGAGAACGCGAGGACAAGAGCGGCCCGCTGATTATTGAAATGATGAAAGAAAAGGCACAGACCATCCTCTATAAATGCCTGCCGGACGAGCAGCAACTGATTGCGGACGAAATGGTACGGATCTGCGACACGGGTGAGGCAGACATCATCCTGACGACGGGCGGCACCGGGTTTGCGCCCCGGGATGTGACGCCGGAGGCGACTTTAGCGGTAATTGAGCGCGCGGTGCCGGGTATCCCGGAAGCGATGCGGCAAAAAAGCCTTGCGATAACCGACCGGGCAATGCTCTCAAGAGCAACGGCGGGTATTCGGGGTAAAACGCTCATCATCAACCTGCCCGGCAGCCCCAAGGCGGTCAAAGAAAACCTGGAAACCGTGATGCCTGTACTTGCCCATGCGGTTGAACTGATTCACGACCGGGTGAGGAATTGCGCCGCGGAAAAATGAAGCTGAGTATAATTCCCGATTATTGTATATCGAACCCGGGGGATTGTCAACAAACCGGCGGCTTGACCCGATGCTGCTGTTTGGAATCTTTCAGGTTATTATTATTAGCAAAAAAGTTTGCATAATGGCAATGGTTATGTTAATATGAATAAAATAATTTAAGAAAGGGGAATAAAAATGATCTGGATTGTCAAAAAAGCCTTCTACAGAATCGTGCAAATGGGACTCAGACTTGCCACCTATTTTCTGGACTGGCGCGAACCGACCCTGCTCAAAGGTGCAGGCAGCATCAAAAAACTCCCCGAAGCCGTCAAAAAACAAAACATCAAAAGCGTGCTGATTGTGACCGACAAGGTGATCGAAAGCCTCGGCCTGATGAATTCACTGCTTGCCGGGTTGGACGAAGCCGGTATCAAGTACATCATTTTTAACGAAGTGCAGCCGAACCCTTCGGTGGAAAACATCGAGGACGCCCGTAAACTGTATCTGGAGAATGCCTGCGGCGGGTTTATCGCCTTCGGCGGCGGTTCACCCATTGATTGCGCGAAGGTTGCCGCGGCGAGGATCGCCAACCCCAAAAAATCCGTGAAGAAAATGCGCGGGATACTGCGCGTCACGCACAAACTGCCGCCATTGTTCGCGGTGCCGACCACGGCGGGAACCGGTTCGGAGTCCACCATTGCCGCCGTTGTCAAAGACATGGCAACGCATGAAAAATACGCGGTGACCGATGCCAAACTTCGCCCGCGCTTTGCGGTGCTGGACCCGGAACTGACTGTGGGGCTACCGCCGCACATCACCGGCTCGACAGGTATGGACGCGCTCACACACGCGGTGGAAGCGTATATCGGCAAAAGCAACACCAAATACACGGCGGAATGCGCGCGCAAAGCAGTCAAAATCATTTTCGACAATATCGAAAAAGTGTATGCTGACGGCAGCGATATTGATGCGCGCGAGCAGATGCTGGTTGCGTCCAACTATGCGGGGCTGGCATTCACCCGCGCGTATGTCGGTTATGTGCACGCGATTGCGCATACCTTCGGCGGCATTTACAACACCCCGCACGGCTATGCGAACGCGGTTGTTTTGCCGTATGTATTGGAATACTTTGGCGAAAAGATACACCCGCGGCTGGCGGAACTCGGCGACATAGCCGGTGTTACACAAGCCGGTCAAAGCGATGCCCAAAAAGCAAACGCCTTTATTGACGCAATTAAAGAACTCAAAACCAAGCTTGGCATCCCGGCGCATATTGAAGAGATTAAAGATGAGGATATCCCGCTCATCGTCAAGCGCGCGCTGCATGAAGCAAACCCGCTGTACCCGGTTCCGAAAATTATGAACCCGGCTGAATGCGCGGCAATTGTTAAAAAAATTAAAGGATAGAGTAACAAGTTAAGTAAGATGAGGTGTGTTTTATGACAAAATTCGGCGCGTATGCAGGAAAAGTTTTAAAAGTTGATTTGAGCAGCGAAACCTTTGAAGATTACCCGTGGACGGATGCGGACAGGGAGCGGACGCTCGGCGGTAAGATTATGGCGGCGGATATCCTTTTACGCCACATCAAGCCCAGCATGAAAGCCTTCGATGAAGACAATTGGCTTGTGGCAACGACCGGGCCGCTGTCCGGCTGCGGCTGTCCGAGCAGTTCCAGGTTCAACATTTCCACCATCTCGCCGCTAACCAATATTGTCACTTCCTCAAACTGCGGGGGTGATTTCGGCATGTTTCTAAAAAGAGCGGGTTATGACGCATTAATCGTCAGCGGCAAGGCGAAAAAGCCAACCTGGCTGGAAATTACGGAGGATGCGGTGAAATTCAATGACGCAGGGGATCTGTGGGGGCTGCATGTAACACCCGCACAGGATAAGCTGCCCGCAAAATCCGGGAAAATGGTCATTGGGCCCGCGGGTGAGAATAAAGTGCTGTATGCAGCGGTGTTCAGCGGAGAAAGAACCGCGGGCAGGGGCGGCGTCGGTGCCGTTTTCGGCGACAAAAATCTGAAGGCGGTAACCGCGGCCGGTACCTTCAAGCCGGAAGTCGCGGACAAAGAAAAACTAAAAGCCGCTAATAAAAAATGGATTGAGCAAATCCGTAAACATCCGCTTACCGGCAAGCAGCTGCCCCGCCTTGGCACAGCAGGCTTGATAGCGCCCATGCAGGCGCACAGAATGCTGGCAACCAAAAACTTCAGCGCCGGTCGCTTTGATGATTTTGAAAAGGTGTCCGGTGAGGAACTGGCGGAAAAATATTTGGTGAAAAACTCCGGCTGCACCACCTGTGTGATTCAATGTACCCGCCGCGTGACGGTGGACGGCAAGGTTGTTAAAGGACCGGAGCTTGAAACGCTCGGGCTGTTGGGCCCCAATCTAATGAACAACAACCTTGAGCTGATTAACAGGTGGAACTACGAACTTGACGAACTCGGGATGGACACCATGTCTACTGCCGGCACGGTTGCCTTCGCGATGGAACTCAATGAAAAAGGTCTTTGGGACAACGGCTTAAAATTCGGGGATTTTGAGGGTCTTTCAAAAGTGTTTGAAGATATCGCGTACCGCAGGGGTATCGGTGATACGCTGGCGGAAGGGTCAAAGCGCGTAGCCGAAAAATTCGGCGGTACGGAATTTGCCATTCAAGTAAAGGGCATGGAGCTCGCCGCTTATGAACCCAGGGGCGCAGTCGGCCAAGGCTTGGGTTACGCGACATCGAACAGGGGCGGCTGCCACTTGAACGCCGGCTATATGGTGGTGCTTGAAGGGTTAGGGCTGAACATCAATCCGTATACGCCAAAGAGCAAGGCGGCTATCAGCATCTTCTTCCAAAACTTTATGGAATCCATCTCGTCGGCGGGCTGCTGTTTGTTCACCTCTTATGTGGTTTTGCCCGGCCCGATTGTCGGCAAGCCGAATAGTAAAATCGCGAAGGTCGTTAATGTCGGTTTTATTGCTGTCGGCCCGGTTATCGCGCTGATGGTCAAGCACCCGGCAATCGCAAGTATGAATTTGCCGTTGATTATGTACCCGTACGCGCTTAAATACGCCACAGGTATGAAAATGAACATCGGCAAAATGCTGAAAATCGGCGAGCGCGGCTACAACATCGAACGGCAGTGCAACATTATCCTCGGCCAGCAGGCGGGCGCGGATACGCTGCCCAAACGACTGACAAGCGAGTTGCAGGTGGCAGGCGACACCCGCACAAAAGTGCCGTTGGATAAAATGTTAAAAAGCTATTACAGCATTCGCGGCTGGAAAAACGGAATGCCAAAAGCATCCAAGCTTAAAAAGCTGGGAATTAACAAATAATGGGAGGTGCCTCAAATGGCAAAGGTCGATGTAAAATGTTTCGGCGTTTTGAGAATTGATTCCAAAATTGCTAAGACAAGTTTGGATGCGGAAGATATAGCGGATGTATTCCTGAAAATGAATGCGCTTATTGAAGGCGACATGACCGTGGAATACGGGCAGGCGCTGGTCTATTTGAACGGCGAGCGCTGCACTTCCAAACGGAAGAAACTCAATGACGGCGATGAGGTTTGGCTGTTGTCACCGGCGTCGGGCGGCTGAAAGGCGGCGTTCTGCCGCGACATATAAATGCGGGCAAAGCCGGTTGGCTTTGCCCGCTGCATTCGTGTGCGGAGACGGTTACAATCTATTTACAGTAATTGAATAAAAGCCCATAACAGTTGCAACGCTTATCTTGACATTGCCGTTATTCGCTTCATAGGTTGAAACGCCAAAGGCGTTTACTTCATTAATATCCCGGTCAAATCCGGCTGCTTTAACAATTCCGACATAGTCAGTAAACTGTTCCGTGCTCCAGCCGGAATAGGTTACAACTACTTCATCTTCGCTGACATCGGTGGTGAAAATTGAACCATAAGCAGGTTTTGGAACATCTTGCAGCAACGGACTTTCTGGCCAAGTGCCGGTGCCAAACGGATTAGAAAAGTAAGTGGAGGGTTGCGATTCCGATTCTTCGTCTGTTGTTGCGTTTGCCTTGGTCGTATCAGCCTTAGCTGTCGTAGTAACTACCGTTGTGCTGTTCTTATCATTTTTGTCATCTTTGTCATCCTTGTTTGACAGAACAAAGAACACAGCAGCCGCACCGATGGCGAGGACCAAGATTAATGCAATGACAACGATAATCCCTGTATGGCTTTTCTTGGGCGGGTTTGTCTGGGGCGGTTGATATGCAGGTGGCGCGTTATAGGCCGGTGCAGGCGGCGGAGCTGCCGCGGGAGGTTCTGCCTGTTGACCGAGCGGACCTCCGCAGCCAAGGCAGAATTTGGACGTGTCATCATTTGTTGCTCCGCATTTGGGACAATACATAATACTCTACTCCTTTATCAATAACTTGTTTTGTAAGTTGTTAAACACTGCTGAAAATGAAACTATTCTTGGGTCGGATTGATCGGCAGGCCGGTTTCCGTATCAAATTTTGGTTGTGCGGGCGGTGCAGCGGGCGGAGGGGTCGGCGGCGCTAACGGCTGGCCGGTTTGCGTGTCAAACATCGGTTGTGCGGGGGGAGGCGCGGGCGGTGTGTATGGCTGTGCGGGAGGGGGTGTATATCCCTGTGCCGGCGGTGTCCACTGCTGCGCGGGGGGGGGCGTCCACTGCTGAGCCGGAGGCGGGGTATAACCTTGCGCGGGCGGTGGTGCGGTGTTGCCTATTCCGCCAAAATTGATTTTACTGAGTTTTTCGGACACTTTGGTTGCTATACCACCAATTATCGGGATCTTGTATTCCGAGTATTTATAAGCATTTATAGCCGAAAGCACTTGGAATACACCAATACCCAATATGATAATCCAAGCTAACAAACCAAACAGAAATGCGACAGTAGAAGCTGTTTTTAAATCTTTTGCGTAATCACTTGAGTAGTAATAAAGCCAATAATTCGTATCCGTGGTGTCTGGGGTTATGGCGGCTACGATGATTTTGCCCACAATAAAGGCAATTAATGAAAGAATTGCGCCGATAGCATTGAGAATCAGTGCTTGAACCGCATGGAATTTTACCAGAACACTTTTTTTCTCAAGGATGTAAATCACGAGGGGCGCAAGCCATGCAACAAATTTGAGGAAAGGAATTGCACTGAAAACCAATGCGGCTCCGTAACAAGCGACCGCAACATAATTTGCATCGATTTCGCCGAGAGACGATTTGTGTGGTTGGTATACGGTGTTTCCCATTAAGATAGCCTCCTTCAATTTTGTCTCTGTTTAACAGTCGAATTGGTGTCGCGGCGGACCATGCGCGCGGTTGTTCTGCGATTTTGTTTCGAAAAAATGCCGGGGGATTTGTTGATTGATAACGACATTCCTCCTTCCGGATACCATAAAGAGTTTTTCCAAATACATTAAACACCTTTTGATTAAAAAAGTCAAACGAGAATTCACGGGATTGAAATAACGGGAATTTCTCCGATTATCTCGAACTTCTGCCCGTTCATCCATACGGATGGTATAATACTAACAGTATAACCACAAGCGCTTGGGGTAAGCCACTCGTGCATAGGCGCTTCAGGCAGACCGAAGGCGGCAAGCAGCGCCATGATGACCCCGCCGTGCGTGATGATGACCGCGTCCATTGTGCCGGTTTTCATCAGCCCCTGAACAATCAATACCAGGCAGTTGCAGATTCTTGCGGAAAAAGCACGCGCGCTTTCTCCGAACGGCGGTTCGGCATCCGGTTCCCCCGCGAGCCAACCGGGGAACATGGGGTAGTCCTGAAGTTCCGCGGCTGTTTTCCCCTCAAATTCGCCAAAGTTGTATTCGATCAAATCGTTGATAATGATAGGTTCTTTGTCCGGGTACAGGATGTTGGCGGTTTGCGTGCAGCGCAGGAGGGGACTGCTGAAAACAGCGTCGGTCTGCGGATACCGGGCATCAAGGAGCTGCTGTTGGAGCTGGCGCATACCCTGCTCGCTCAGCGGTTCATCCGTATGCCCGATGTACCGGCCGTCGATGTTCGCGGCGGTCAGCGCGTTTCTGATAAAATGAATCCGGTATGTTTTCATTTGTTCCTCCAAAAAATCATTGGAAAGATTGTGCAATAGTAACATATACAAACTGTAATCCGAAAGTTATAATAAAACTGCAAATATACATTAGGTATAAAGGATGGGCGGTATGGAAAGAACTTTCGCGATGCGACTGACGGATTTGCGTAAAGGCGCGGGGCAGAGCCAAAAAGAGGCTGCTGCCGGTTTGGGTATATCTCAGGCATTGCTGTCGCATTATGAAAAAGGAATACGCGAATGCGGCTTGAGTTTTATTGCGAGAGCCTCGTTGTATTACGGTGTGACCTGTGATTATCTATTGGGAACCAGTTCTTCCAAATACGGGTTCAATGAAGGATTTTTTGCCTTGACGGATATACAGGAGGATAAGAAGATGGATTCCCTCACCGTGTTCCGTATCTCGTCGGTTCTGCGGGAAAAACTGCGAAACCGACCACCCGCGTACGGCGATGTATTTTTGAAGTACTTCGCACTGAGCATGTATCGTTTTCTGATTACGGCGGTAAATGCCGGGGATTTGCCGCGCAATTGGATTGGCGAAAACACACCTGTCGACAACCTTATCTTTACAGAATGCCTCAGCGGGCTTCAAAATGTCCTGCTTGACAGAATTGAAAAAGGTCCGCAGAAAGTCCCCTCCGAGGAACCGCCGCTGTGTATCAAAACGCTCGTTTCACAAATGGAAAAGTATATTATTGAGCAAATTGACAGCGTGTCCAGTTGTTTGGGAAACTGAAAAAGTACTGCTGCTGTCTTCAGTTGCCGGTTGTTATATAGAATTCCTCGCCGTCGTCCAGCCGGACGGCGGCGATTGTATTATCTTCACTCAAATCAATTGCCAGGTGGTTGTTCTTTCTGAATATCTTATGTGCCGGGCAGTCCTTAATCCAAGCGGTGGGCGTGTGGCCGGTTACAAGGATTCTGTCTTCAAAATAGACTTTGCCGTAATCCGGTTTTTCAAACAGCAGTTCATTTAAGCTGTATTTTTCAAGCGTGCGCGCCGGGCTGAAATTACTCAGGCCGGCATGAACCAAGACATAGCTGAAGCCGCCCGCATCCAACTCTTCGTACAGCGTGAATTCCTCCAGGTAATCCAGGATATCCTCCCGGCTGTCTTCGTTTTCGGCTAAAAACGCGTCGAGCGTGACCTGCCCGCCGTTATCCATCCACCATTCGTACAGCTTCAAGCCTACCGCGTCAAGGTAATCTTCAACCTCTTCACCCTCTTCAATATCACGGATTTGTGAGAGTACAGTGAAAGCAACATAATCATGGTTGCCAAGCAAAGGCATCACATTCGGGCGGAAAGCCATATCCATCAGCAGTTCAACCGGCGCGGGTCCCCTGTCCACCACATCGCCCAAAACAAAGAGCGTGTCGGTATCCTTGAGGTTGATTGTATCAAGCAGCTTGTGAAAACCTGCCAGATTGCCGTGCAGGTCCGAAGTGACATAAATCATTGTAATCTCCAATCCACCGCTGAAAGTGATTTTTCATATTAATTGTTTGTACATGGCGATATATTCGTTTGCCGAAACGGCCCAGCTGTTGTCACAGTGGAGCGCGCGGACGACCAATTCGCTCCACGCCGATTTATCCCCGTACTTTTCGACCGCGCGCCGCAAGGCGGTAAGCATATCGTCCGCCGCGTAACTCTTAAAAGTGAAGCCGTTGCCTTTGCCGTCGCCGCTGTCGGTGACAGAATCTTTCAGGCCGCCGGTTTCCCGCACAACGGGGATTGTTCCGTAGCGCAGCGCCACCATCTGTGAAAGTCCGCAGGGTTCGCTTTTGGAGGGCATCAGGAAGATGTCGCAGCCGGCGTAGATTTTACGCGCGAGCGCCGGCACAAAACCGTTGGTAAAAGATACCCTGCCTTTATATTTCAAGGCCATAACACGGAAAAACTCTTCGTAAATATAATCGCCGGAGCCGAGCACGGCTAATTGGCAGTCTGTTGTGCATAAAAGTTCCTCCAGCACGGCCGTGACCAGGTCAAAACCTTTGTGCGCAACAAGCCGGGAGATGATACCGATCAGCGGTATTTCCCCATTCACGGGCAAAGCCAGCAGCGCTTGCAGCGCGGCTTTGTTTTTCGGCTTGTTTGCCGGGTCTTCCGCCGAATAGTTAAAAGCAATATCCTTGTCCTCAGCGGGGTCGTAACCGATGTAATCAATCCCATTCAAAATGCCGCTCACCTTAAAACCGCGCGCCCTCAGAATCGGGTCCAGTCCGTGGCTGTACCAGGGGTCCATAATCTCTTTGGCGTAGGTCGGGCTGACAGTGGTTACCCTGTCCGCGCACTCAATGCCGCCTTTCATCAAATTGATGGCACCGCTGTATTCAAGCAGAGAGGCCTTTGTGTCGGGCAGACCCAGCACACTGCCCATAATCTCACGGCCGTAGATGCCCTGGTATTGAATGTTATGGATGGTAAAAACGGTTTTGATGTTTTCATACCCTTCGCTTTGGGCGAATAGTGTGGAATAGTAAACGGGCACAAGTGCCGTCTGCCAGTCATTGCAGTGGATAACATCGGGCTTAAAGTCAATTGCCGGGATGATTTCCAGCACCGCGCGCGAAAAAAAGGCAAAACGCTCCGCGTCGTCGTAATGGCCGTAAAGACCGTCCCGTTTGAAATAGTACTCGTTGTCGAGCAAGTAGTAGATTACGCCGCCGCTTTTCGCTTCATAGATACCGCAATACTGCCGGCGCCAGGCCACAGGAACGACAATGCTGGTAATAAACTTCATCGTTTCCCGCAGGTCTTCGCTAATCCCTTTGTAAAGCGGCATCACGACCCGGCAGGCGGTTCGGCGTTTGCGCAGCGCCTGCGGCAAAGAACCGCCGACATCGCCCAAACCGCCCGTTGTCATAAAGGGCAGGGCCTCGCTGATGGCATAGAGAATCTTCATACTGCCTCCTAAACTCTGTAGGGGACGGGTTTTCCGTCCCATCGTTGCTGACCACATAGAACCCGTCCCGGGTTCATTTAAAGTTGCAATGCAACTTCTCCCGCTTACAAAATTCAACTCCCGCCCTGCGGTGCCGGCATTCTGTACGCCGGCAGTTGAGTTTTAAATGCGCAGCCTGCTGCGCTATGACCACTGGCCGCTCGTTATATTATTTCCAATCCATCCCGATCCGGCAGCGCCGGGAAAGGCACGGTCGGCAAGGTCTGATACCAGTAAGCAACGCTCGCAATATCGTCCTGCAGCGGCAGATATCGCCCGCCGTCACGCCAGCCGAGGGCTTGAATGGTGACGGAAAGTTTGTTTTCAAACCGGATGGGGTCCGTGATATGCCAACGATAAAGCCCGAAGCGCTGCTGTGAATGGTAGAGCCCGTCCGGGCAGATTACCTGCGACAGCCCGGCATACGGGGTGGTAAAGGGTTCATACCGGTGGTCGACTTTGTTTTCAAAGTTGTAGGACCCGCAAAAATAATCTTCGGTGCCGGTGCCGCAGATGGTCGGGTATTCGTTATCGCTGTCCACATAAAACTTGATTTCGCCCTCGCCCCACCAGCCGCGGTTGTTGACGCCCCACGCCATATAAGTGCCGACATAATGACCCTTACCTTTGATTCCGTCTAAAATGGTGTAAACATCTTTGTACGGCAGGGGATTGACGCGGCGGAACTGCGCGTGAAAATATGCGGCGTCCTGCGGAACATCCGTGAGTGAGTAATCAATTTGGTAATACAGGGAATTGGTTTTGGTGTTGATATTTTCAACAGTGATTTTACAGTGCTTTTGAAACGGCATCTGCCAGTAGCAGTTAAACGCGCGGCCCGGGTTCACGCAAACCGCAAGGGAAGAAAGCGGCGCGTAAATGTCCCAGCCGCTTGCGAAAAAGTCGCCCAACGGGCATTCGACCGAGGGATGTTCCTGCCCGTCCCAGTAAATCCGTAAAATATAAAACCGCCAGTTGTCGCCCGGGGTACACCAGATGTGGTTGATAATGCCCGGGCCGTCGATTTCCGCCAGAACCCTGGTTTCGTTGCTGCCGATAGCGATATAGGGGTTCACTTTCCAGCCTTTGCCAAGGTCGCGGGCCGCGCCGGCGGCAATGCCGTCATCCATTTCGCATCTTGCGCCGCCGCCAACTTCGCCGGTCGGGTTTTCCGGGCAAATCGAGCGGGATTTCGCGTTGGAAAGCTGCCAGAGATTACCGAGTGAATTGTTGAGACCGTCGTACATAGAGAACAATCCTTCCAAATTAGATTTTAAATCACAATGCCCTTGCCCACAAACACGGGGAAGTTTTCCGCTCCGCTGAGGGTTTTGCCGGGCTTGATGACGGCATTCTTGTCCGTTATCACGCAGTTAAGCCTGGCGCCTTCACCCACAAAAGTGTCCTGCATAATGATGGAGTTTTTTACCACCGCGCCCTTGGCGATGTGAACACGGCGGAACAGCACGCAGTTTTCCACCTCTCCTTCGATTTTGCATCCGTCAGCGACGAGGCTGTTGGTCACATGCGAGCCCAGGGAGTAAATGGCCGGCATATCGTCCCGCAGTTTCGTATACACCGGGCGTTCGCGCGTGAACAGCGCATTTCTGTTTTCAATATTCAGCAGTTCCATGCTGATGTCATAATAACTTTGAATGCCGTCGAGCGTGCGGATAAAACCGCTGCACTCGTACCCGCAGATATGAAGGGTGTCAATATTTCTGCGGATAATGTCCTGCTCAAAATCAACCAGATTCAAGCAGGCGGCTTCGTTAATCAGCCGCTCCAACAGCGCCTTTCTCATCACAAAGATGTTCAGCGAAAACGCGGTATCCTTTGCGCCGCACTGGTAAAGGGCGGTGTTTGTGACGCTGCCGCTTTCATCAAAGGTCAAGGTCATCATATCGTCAAGTTTCGGCGCGTTGCCATAGGCGTAGCCGATGGTGATGTCAGCCGCTTTTTCGGTATGCGCGGTTAAAAGTTTTTCAAAATCGAGGTTGCAAATCACATTGCAGTCGCACATCACAACGAACTCTTCTTTGGACCGGTTGATAAAAGCCATGCTGCCCTGAAGCGCTTCGATACGGTTGCGGTAAACACCGCCGGACCCGGCGCTTGAAAACGGCGGCAGGATAAACATGCCCGCGCGTTTCCGGGACAAATCCCACGGCTTGCCGGTGCCCAGGTGATCCATGAGGGAGCGGTAATTACTCTTGGTAATCACCCCGACGGTCGAAATGCCGCTGTTGACCATGTTGGAAAGCGGAAAGTCAATTAGCCGGTAGCGCCCGCCAAAGGGCACGGAACCCATTGTGCGCAAATTGGTGAGTTCGGAAAGCACCGAGTCATAGGAGTTGGAGTAAATGATGCCTAATACATTGTTCGCTCTCATTGCTTTGCACCCCCGATAGTACTTTCCAACATCGCTTTCGGCGGGACTTTTGTACCCGGTTCAACGGCAACCCCGTTGCCCACGACCGCAATCCCCCAGTCGTCCCTGTTTTCCATATTCTCCGGGCATTCACCGATAACCGCGTTTTCTCCGATAACGGCATCCTCCGCGACAATTGCGTATTGCACAACTGCGCCGGATTTGATGACGGTGCCGGGCATAACGATAGAATAGTTGACCTTCGCGCCTTTTTCCACCGTTACATTTGCGAACAATACGGAAAAATCAACCTCGCCGTCAATTTGGCAGCCGCCGGCAATCATGGCGTTTTGCACATCCGCGCCGGCCGCGATATAGTGCGGGGGCGCGGCGGGGTTGTTCGAAAAAATCCGCCAGTCGTTGTCGCTCAAATCCAAATCAACTTTCGGGTTGAGCAGGTCCAAGTTGGCTTCCCACAGGCTGTCGATGGTGCCGACATCTTTCCAGTACCCGTCAAACGCGAACGCATACATCTTTTCGCCTTGCCGGTGCATGGCGGGGATAACATCTTTGCCAAAATCGTTGGAGGAACCCTGTGTTTCCTCATCTGCCAGCAGGTACGCTTTGAGCTTGGCCCAGGTGAAAGTATAAACACCCATGGAAGCCTTGTTGCTGCGGGGGTTTATGGGCTTTTCCTCAAACTCGGCAATCGAGCCGTCTTCATTGACAATCATCAGCCCGAAACGCGACGCTTCCTCCCACGGCACTTCCAGCATGGCAATGGTGCAGTCCGCATTTTTTTCTTTGTGAAAGGTGAGCATCTTGGCATAGTCCATTTTATAGATATGGTCACCCGACAAAATCATGACATATTCCGGGTCGTACCGCTCAATAAAATTGATGTTTTGGTAAATCGCGTTTGCGGTGCCTTTGTACCACTCCGAGCCCTTGATCTGCTGGTAAGGGGAAAGAATATGCACGCCGCCGTTCATACGGTCAAGGTCCCACGGCTGGCCGTTGCCGATATAATCGTTGAGTTCCAACGGCTGATACTGCGTGAGCACACCCACGGTGTAGATGCCGGAGTTGACGCAGTTCGAGAGCGGAAAGTCAATGATGCGGTATTTGCCGCCGTAAGGCACCGCTGGTTTGGCGATGTTTTTGGTCAGCACGCCCAGCCGGCTGCCCTGACCGCCCGCAAGGAGCATGGCGACGCATTCGTTTTTTTTGTACATAGGTAATCATCATCCCTTTCGGTAATTGAATATCTTGTTTATTTTTGGTTGAGTTTGTTGGTCTTTTTCTTGAGATATAGGGCTGAAAATCCTTCCAAATCAAGTTCGATGCTGTTCTTAAACCCATGCATGGCCACCGGCCTGGTTTTTGCGCCAATACTTGTTCCACAGCCGGTTCCGCCGAATACCGGCGTGTCGGAATTAAAAACAACCTCATAACTGCCGGCTTTCGGGACACCGATGCTGTACCGGTCACGCTTGATTTTTGTAAAGTTGAAAACAGCGATCACTTCGCCGCCGTCTTTATCCCTGCGCAGGAAAGCGACAACGGAATTGTCCGCGTCATCCCCGCAAATCCATTGAAAGCCGTCCCAGCTGTAGTCAATTTGCCACAGGGCGGGTGTAGTTTTGTAAAAATGATTCAGCGCCGCCGTATAGGCTTTGAGCTGCCGGTGCTTTTCATAATCCAGCAAGAGCCAGTCCAGCTCTTTTTTGTAATCCCACTCAATAAACTGCCCGAATTCCTGCCCCATGAACATCAGTTTTTTGCCGGGATGCGCCGTCATGTAACCGAAAAAGGCGCGGACACCCGCAAACTTTTCCTCATAACTGCCGGGCATTTTGTCAATGAGTGAGTGCTTGCCGTGCACCACTTCATCGTGAGAAATCGGCAGCACAAAGTTTTCGGAAAAAGCGTACATCAGCGAAAAAGTCAGCAAACTGTGATGATGTTTCCGTGCGATACCGTCCAGCGCAAAATACTTCAGACAGTCGTTCATCCAGCCCATATTCCATTTAAAATTGAAGCCCAGACCGCCCGAATAGACGGGCTTTGACACCAGCGGCCAGGCTGTGCTTTCCTCCGCGATCATCATCACATCGGGGAAAAAGCCGAAGACGGCTTCGTTGAGTTTTTTAATAAAGGCGACCGCTTCCAAGTGTTCCCTGCCGCCCAGGCTGTTGGGCTGCCATTGCCCCGCTTCCCTGCCGTAATCCAGGTACAGCATAGACGCCACCGCGTCCACCCGCAAGCCGTCAATGTGATATTGATCAAACCAGCACACTGCGCTTGACACAAGAAAGCTCTGCACTTCATTGCGGCCGAAATCAAAAACTTTGGTGCCCCACTGCAAGTGTTCGCCTTTTACCGGGTCAGCATATTCATAACAGGCAGTGCCGTCAAAACGGCTAAGCCCGTGGTCATCTTTGACAAAATGCGCGGGTACCCAGTCCAAAATAACGCCAATGCCGTTTTCGTGGCAGGCGTTGACAAAACGCATAAAATCCTTGGGCTCACCGTAACGGGATGTGGGGGAAAAGTAACCGGTTGCCTGGTAACCCCAGGAACCGTCAAACGGATACTCGTTCAGGGGCATCAGCTCGATATGCGTGTAGCCCATTTCAACAACATAAGGGACAAGCTGTTCGGCCAGCGCCGTGTAGGGCAGCACGCCGCCGCCGGCATATTGCCGCCAGGAACCGGCGTGCACCTCATAAATATTAACAGGGCTTTCGTAGACAGAGGTATTCTTTCTGTTTGCCATCCATCCGGCATCGCTCCAGTCAAACCCGGCAAGCTCATAATATTTTGAAGCGGTGCTGGGGCGGGTTTCCGCATGGAAGCAATAGGGGTCGCTTTTTAAAAAACCTTTGCCGCGGGCAGGGGTGATGTAATATTTATAGGCGTCAAACTGCTCAACACCTTGCGCAAAACCTTCCCACAACCCTTCGTTGTTGAGCTTTGCAAGCGGATTGGCAGCCGTGTTCCAGTCGTTGAAATCTCCGGCAACACTAACGCTTTTGGCGTGCGGTGCCCATACTCTGAAAACAACGGTGTTTTTCCCCGCGCGGTGCGCGCCCATATACGCATAGGCTTTAAAATTATTACCCTGATGAAACAGGTAGGCGGGAACCGGATCATTTTTCAAACAGTCGTCCTCTTTCCGGCAAAGGTATCCTGATGAACAAAAATAGCGCTATTATATATTTTGGAAATTATACCAAATATGAAGCAACTTTTCAAGCGCTTTGGACAGTTTGCTCACCTTCATGTTGTAACGGGGATGATAATCCGGCCGGTTTGATTTGTTTCGTCGTTTTGAGGTGAATATTGCGATTGAGGCGGATGAAAAAACATGATATAATCTAAGACAATAAATACGCTTTTTGAGCGAACATCATGATTTGGGGGTTTATTATATGAGCAATCATACCGAAGGCGGGCTCAAAGGTTATGGCGGCACCGTTATCGCGCAGGCAGGGCGGGCATTTGTTGAAACGCTGGACGCGCCGGGCGGGGACCTGTATGCCATCCATTTAACCGGCACCCATTATGAAATGGGGCGGCAGTACGGAACAATGCTCGGGGAAAAAATCTTAACAAGCTGTGGGGTCATGAAGGCGATGCTGCGTGAATCCGGCCTGGCGGACGAGCTTATTGCCATGGTCGGCAGCCAATCATGGTCCCGCTACGCCAAATATATTCCGGACATCTACCGGCAGGAACTCGCGGGCATCGTAGACGCCGCGAACGAGGCCGGCGTACCGCTGAGCCTGGACTTGCTGGAAACAATAGCGGCGATACCGGAGTTTACGAGTTACGGAAACATGGAAAAAATGATCGGGCAGCTGCTGGAAGAACCGCAGGGAGACCTGAAACCGGTATGGGACGGCAAACAACGAAACATTACACCCATTACCTGCAGCGCGTTTATGGCTTGGGGTGACCGGTGCGAAAACGGCAATCTGTACGGCTGCCGCAACCTGGACTGGTCAGAGGATACCGGGATGGCCGGGAACAAGTGCGTCACGGTTTTTCACCCGGTCAACGAAAACGGCGAACCCGGTATCGCCAGCGCGATTTTTGGGTATATCGGGTTGCTTGGCTCAATGGCCGGTATCAACGCCGAGGGAATAGCGCTCAGTGAAATAGGCGCTGTAAACGCCCGTGAAACCTTTGAGGGCAGACCCTGGCACTATGTCTTCCGCGAAGTGCTTGACAGCGCTGCGGATATGGAGCAGGCAGTGCGTATCTTTAAACAAGGCAATTTTGTGCAGGGCTATTGTTTTGTCGCCGGTTGGGGCGATCCCCGCAGAAAAGGGACACCGGCACATGCGCCGCAGGGCATATCCGTTGAAGTGGACGCCGTCAATACGGAAATTCTGTACGATGACGACCCGCAGGAGCGAAACGCTGTTTGTGTGGATACAAACGGTGAACCGCTGCTTTTTAACGGCGAACCGGTATTTTACGGGCTGCCGCTTAAAAACGCGACATTCCGCGCCGACACCGCATTTTCAAAAAGCGTACGCAGCGGGCAACAGACGGACAAAGGACCGGCAAACAAAAACAATTCCGGCAATGCAAAAGAGGGCAGAACCTGGCGAACTCTTTATCGGCCGATTTCGCTGATGATTGATGCTTATAATAAGGGCAAAGCGTTTGATTGTGCCGGGATAGAGAAATGGCACTTCACCGCAGCAGAGCCCCGGCCGATGACCCGCGAGGATGCATTAAACATCTGCAAAATGGCAGGGGACAATGACAGCAATGTGATGAGCATATTCTATGATGCTACCAATCTAAAGGTCGGGGTCGCGTTTGAAACGGGCACCGGGGAAACATGGACACCGGCGTCAACAGCCGGTTATGTCAATTTGGATTTGAGCGAAGTTTTTCAGTAAAAAATCAGGTGATCAATCGTGTTTGCCGCCTTGGATAAAAAAATAATCGCCTGGCTGCTGGCATTGGCGGCGGTCATCGGCAGTTTTTCGAACTTCTTGTGCAAGCCTGAGCTGCCGGAGGCGGAGCGCCCGACGGTTTCCGGCACCTTTATGCAGCCTTGGGCGTTTGCGGATTTTGACGCAGATGCCATCGGCAGGCATTATGATAATCTGCTTGAAGTTGGAATAGATACTGTTATTATTCAGTGGACAGCCGAAACGCCGGAGGGCAAATTTAAAACGGTCTATTATCCCTCCGCCCTTGCGGAGCAAAACCCGGCGGACGGTGCTGCCGGGGGCAACCGGCAGTTTGTTGAACGCTGCCTGGCCGCGGCAGAAGAACGCGGCATGAAGATATTTTTGGGGCTCAATATCGCCGACGAGTGGTGGAGCAATTTTGTGAACGACAAAGCCTGGGTAACCCTGCAGGCGGAGCGCGGCAACCAAATTGCACAAGAGTTGTACGGCCTATACAAGCAGAAATACCCGGCCGCGATGCACGGCTGGTATTTTGTGTGGGAGTTTTCGAACTCAATGCAGCGCCTGGAGTCCCGCTGCGCGGATATGCTTAATAGCAACCTTGATTTTTTAACAAACCTTGACCCGTCCATGCCGCTGATGCTCTCGCCGTTCATCACTTCCGGCATTTCACCACTTCAGACGCAGATTTCATGTGTAAAGCTTTTTAGCTTTACACGGTTCAGACCCGGTGATATATACTGCTGCCAGGATTCTGTGGGGGCGGGGTTTATTAAACTCGATGAATTGGACAAATATTTCTCCGCTATCAAAAACGCTGTGGATACAAAGCCGGAACTTACCTTTTGGGCAAATAACGAGTGCTTTACGCAAGCCGACTGGAGCAGCGCGCCGCTGTCGCGGTTTGTGGAGCAGATGAAAATCTCCTCCAAATATGTCGAAAACCATGTGACCTTTGCTTATTCCCACTACTATTCGCCGGATATGGGGAAGGCTGTATTCCACGAGGCATATAAAAGATATTATTTGACCGGGGAGATTGTTGAACCGGGGTAAAAACACAAAAAACCAAAAAAATGTTGACAAACCTATTTTTGCTGATATAATGACTGTACAATAGAAAAGGTTTTTTCCAAAAAGACTGTGAAGGAAACAAGACACAGTGAAACATCAAGTTTCACCTTGCGAGCCTCAGAGAGCCGGTGGTTGCTGCAAACCGGCGCCGCAAAATGTGTGCATAACTCGTTCCGGAGTCGCCTGCCTGAAATCATAGGGCAGGACGCAAGACAGCGTTAAAGGTCAGGACCTTGTTGGAGGTCTGTGAGGGCGGCTTTGCCGCTGAATTAGGGTGGTACCGCGAAGGATGTAGTCCACGCCCCTATGCCGAAGTTTATGCTTTGGTATGGGGCGTTTTTTTATCCAAAATCCAAATTTCTGTGAAAGGAATGGTCATCATGATGAAACCAGGCTGCGAAAAGTATATCCCTTTCGAGGCAATCGAGCTCGGCGGCAGGCAGTGGCCGTCGAAAAAAATCGAAAAGCATCCCATCTGGTGCAGTGTCGACCTGCGGGACGGCAATCAGGCGCTCATCGACCCGATGAACCTGGATGAAAAGCTGGAGATGTTCAAAACCCTCTGCGAGATAGGGATTAAAGAGATTGAAGTCGGGTTTCCGTCGGCTTCCGAAACGGAATACGAAATCCTCCGTGAACTCATTGACGGCGGGCATATACCCGACGATGTCACCATACAGGTGCTGGTGCAGGCGCGCGAGCACTTAATACGGAAAACCTTTGAAGCGATTCACGGGGCGAAGAATGTGATTGTCCATTTTTACAACTCCACCTCCAAGTTGCAGCGCAAAGTGGTCTTTAAGCAGGACATGGCGGGGATTACGGAGATTGCCGTCAATGGCGCAAAGTTGATTAAAGCCTTGGGCGACGAGGCTGCGGCCAAAACCGGCTGCAACATCCGCTACGAATATTCGCCGGAAAGCTTTATGGGCACGGAACCGGCATACGCGGTGGATGTATGCGCCAGCGTGATGAAGGCAATCGGCGCTGACAGTAAAAACAAAATTATCCTCAATTTGCCGTCTACGGTGGAGAGCAGCACACCGAACTGCTTTGCCGACCAGATTGAGTATTTCTGCACCAATCTGCCGGACCGCGACGCCGCGATTATCAGCCTGCACCCGCACAACGACAGGGGCACGGCAGTGGCAACGGCCGAGCTCGGCTTACTTGCGGGGGCGGACAGAATCGAAGGCACCCTGTTCGGCAACGGGGAGCGGACGGGCAATGTGGATATCATTACCCTCGCGCTGAATATGTATACTCAGGCGATTGACCCCGGCCTTGACTTACACGACATCAACCGCGTGCGCGAGGTGTATGAACGCACCACCAGGATGACAGTACCGGTGCGCCACCCGTATGTGGGCGAGCTGGTGTTTACCGCCTTCTCCGGTTCCCACCAGGATGCTATCAACAAGGGCGAAGCCTATATGAAAGACAGCAAAACGGAATACTGGGAAATCCCATACCTGCCCATCGACCCCGCGGATGTCGGGCGCGATTATGAGCCGATTATCCGCATCAACAGCCAGTCCGGCAAAGGCGGCGTAGCGTTTGTGATGAGCAACACCTACGGGTATGATCTGCCAAAAGCGATGCATCCGGAATTCGGCAGGGTAGTGCAGCACTACTGTGACAAGGTCGGCAGGGAAGTCCAGGCGGAAGAGGTGATGGCTTTGTTCAGCAGCGAATACATTGATATTGACGAACCGTATAAGCTCATCAGCCATAGATTCAATGAAGAAAGTGAGATCTACGACGATTCACCGAAGGTGCGCTTTGAAGGTCAGCTCAAAAACAACGGTCATGAACCGGTAACCATCACAGGGACCGGCAACGGACCGATTGACGCCTTCTTTAACGCGTTGGCCACAGTGGGCATCAGCGGCTATCAATTCGTCAACTACTCCGAGCACGCCATATCCATCGGTTCGGACGCCAAGGCGGTGTCGTACATTCAGCTGCTGTCGCCGGAAGGCAAGAATATCTTCGGTGTTGGCATTTCGCACAACATCAACTACGCGTCCATCCGCGGCGTGCTGTGCGCCATTAACCGGTCCTTAAAAATATGAACCGACACCTTGCCAAGTTTGGGGAATTTTGATAAGCTATAGGGGTTGTAAATAGAAGCAGAATGAGGTATTAAGATGAAAAACTATAAAATAACCGTCCTGAAGGGCGACGGAATAGGTCCCGAGATTGTTGATGAGGCAATCAAGGTATTAAACGCAGCGGGCGAAAAATTTGGCTTTACCACGGAATATGACTTTAAGCTCATGGGTGGCTGCGCTTTAGACGCAACCGGCGTTCCGCTGCCGGCAGAGACCGTTGCTTCCTGCAAAAAAGCGGACAGTGTGCTCCTCGGCGCCGTCGGCGGCGAAAAATGGGATACGCTGCCCGGACATCTGCGGCCGGAAGCCGGCTTGCTCGGTATCCGCGGCGCGCTCGGGCTGTATGCCAACCTCCGCCCGGCGAAGATTTTTGAAGCGCTCAAAGCGGCATCGCCGATTAAAGCGGAAATCATCGGGGACAGTTTAGATATCCTGGTTATCCGTGAACTTACCGGCGGCATCTATTTCGGCGAGCGCGGCCGCTGTGAAAAAAACGGCGAGAAGGCCGCCTTCGATACCGAAATGTACACCGTACCGGAGATTAAACGAATCGCAAAAGTCGGGTTTGAAATGGCGCAAAAACGAAGCGGCCGCCTTTGCTCGGTGGACAAGGCGAATGTGCTGGAATCTTCCCGCCTGTGGCGTGAAACCGTCATCGAAATGGCAAAGGATTACCCGGATGTAGAACTTTCGCACATGTATGTGGACAACTGCGCCATGCAGTTGGTACGGCGACCGACGCAGTTTGATGTGATTGTTACCTCCAACCTATTCGGCGATATTTTATCGGACGAAGCATCCATGCTTAGCGGTTCCATCGGTATGCTGGCCTCCGCCAGCCTGGCGGACGGCAGCTTCGGGCTGTATGAGCCGATTCACGGCTCCGCGCCGGACATCGCCGGCAAGGGCATTGCCAATCCGCTGGCTACCATCCTTTCCGTCGCGATGATGCTCAAATATTCATTCGGGCTGGAAGATGCCTCCGCGGCGATAGAAGCGGCCGTCAATGAAGCGATGAAAACCGCGCGTACACCGGATATTTACGAGGAAGGTTTTGAGAAGGTTGGGACGGTTGCGATGGGCGATTTGGTTGTGAGCCTGCTCAGATAGTTGTTGATACAAATAGCAAAGAACCGTCAGCTTTAGAGCCGGCGGTTCTTTTTAATGATGCATAATGATTGTTGACGGACAGGGCGGCAGACTATTTTATCGCTTCCCGCATCGTTCGTCCTTTGAGCAGAATAAACACCTTTGGCGAAACCTTTTTAAGCGTGCGTTTAAAAAGAATCAGCGCGTTTGTTTTTGCCGTTGCGGTTTTGTTAAGGAAACTGCGGGGATAGTATTTGCCCGTAATTTTTTTGTCCAACCTGGCTTCCTTTTTCTTCGCAGCATCCGGCGGCAAAGCATAGATGGCCTTATACTTTTTGACAAGCTTGTTGAAATTCGAGGACATAAAGAGGATATCAGACTTTTTGTATTGCGGCATTCTCAGCTGAACGGGGTCATTCGGGTCAACCGTATCGTCCATAAAACCCGCTTCCCGCGCTGTTTGTTCAAGGATTGTCATCGGGTACGGGTAAAAAATATTCGGGATGACCTTGTCAACATCCATTTTTGCATTGAGTTTCACGGTTTCGAGTGAAAGGTCTAGTGTTTCGTACGGCAAGCCAACAATATTATAGGTAAGGGTGGTGATTTTATACTGCCGGAGCCATTTTGACACTTCAATGATATGGTCGTTTTTCATATTGCGGTGCAGGTACTTGGTGCGAAACGCCTCGTTGCCCGTTTCAAGCCCGATATCAATCATATAACAACCGCCGGCCTTGAGGGTTTTGACCATTTCCTCATCCAGCATATCAAAACGGAGATTGCAGTTGAAGGGCAGGTGTATTTTTTCAATGTACATCGGCATAAATTCATAGAACCAGTCTTTGTACATGTTGAAGATGGCGTCGCGGAACTCGATGAATTTGATGAACGGATATTTTTCCAACAGCAGGAGAAGCAGCTCAATCGACTTTTCAGGGCTTCTGAACCTGGAGTATTTGTTTTTATTGGGGTAAATATTCCTGAACTGCGAGTTACCGCAGTAAGTGCAGCTGAACAGGCAACCCCGCGAGAGCATGACCATCGCGGTAAAATTCTTTGACCGGTCCAGGTTCTTGTAGTCAAACAAGTCAAAATCGGGGAATGGTAGTTCGTCCAGGTCTTCAATCAGCGGCCTGACAGGATTTTTTGCAAAAGTTCCGTCCGGCAGCTTAAAATTGATGCTTTCGATATCCGTTCGTTTTTCGCCTTTTGCCATGGAATCCATCAGTTCCAACAGCGGATACTCGCCCTCACCGACAACAACCGCCCCGCATCCCTCAATGGCCAGCACTTCGTCCGGCACCAGGATGGCGTGATAGCCGCCGATAATGACCAAGGTGTCCGGCATCTCTTCTTTGAGCCAACGGCACATTTCTTTGATAAAGGGAACGGCGGTGGTGCGCGCGGTGAAACCGATTAAACCGGGCTTTTGAGCACGGACGGTTTCGATAAACTCCGCTTTTTCCGGCATATAAAGCTGATGATATAAATCAACCCCGTAACCGGCGTTTTTCAAAACCGCCGATATAGAGGCAAGACCTTCGCTGTAATTACCCAGTTTGCCTTTTTTGAACTTGTCTTCTTCCAAAAAATCCGGATAAATTAAAAGGATGGAAAGTGGTTTATTCACAAGTTAACCTCCAAAAATACAAAGGATACTATATTTTGATCAATAGTAATATAATTCAAACGGGGTAATTAGTCAACAGCAACAGCCGGGAAAATCAAATAAAAACGCCCTCCGAACCTTTTCTTGCCTGGCCGGAGGGCGTTGTATCCGTGAGGGGGCGTGGTTAGGTCAATACAATTATTTCGGAATAAAAACCGCCCATTTCACTGACCACTTTGGCATCGGCCGCAAGCTTGCCGCCGGCGTTGACAAACAAATCAATCTTGTCGAATCCGGTTACAGCCGGCGCGCCCTTTGATGCCAGGTTGGCATTCACCATATTCAAAATCTGCGTTTCGTTCAACCCGAATAACTGCCCGATTTCGGTTTTTGCCGCTTTCGTATCGGTTATGTAATTGTAAGCGTAGTAAAAATTGTCGACAACATATTCACTTGCCATATAACCGTGAGCGGTGTTCAGCGAGACAAAAACAACATTGTCTTTTACAGCCGTTTCATACGAGTACTTGAGAATCTCATCAAAACCGGTAAGGTCGCCCGCTGTGTTGGCATAGTTTTCGATGCTGATTTTCATTTCGTTGATTTCTCCGTTGATTTGCATCGCACCGGGTTTGTCGGAAACGATTTTTGGCAGCTTGATATCAAAGCCGGCTGTAAAATTCTCCGCTTCCACTATTTTCTGCTTATTGAGCTCGTAATAGGTGATAACCTGCGGGGGACCCGATTGTGTTGTAACCTCTTCGGCTGAACTGACCGCCGGTGTCGTTGCTTCGGCTGCGGAGATTTGTGTTCCGGCTTGGGAGGCAATCCTTGTTTCATCCCTGTTACCGGCAAAAGGACCGCAGCCGGAAAGTAATAAGATGAAGGCCAGAACAGCTGTGACAGCGGTGAGGGTAAATCTTGTTTTCATAACCCATTCTCCTTTCAAAGTAGAAAAAAACGAATCATAAACCGTGTCAAACCCGGGTTTATTCAGCTCAATGGTATGATTTCCAGTTTCTTGACGCCTGAAGCGTTGTTCACAAACAATTGCGCGCACAGTTTACCGTCTTTATTGACGGAAAATTCCAACCCCTGGGTGCTGTCAATCTGCGGGGAGCCGATGGCGTCGAGTTTGGCGTTTATGACATCCAGCATCTGCATTTCACTGTAATTATAAATTGAGGGCAAACTGTAGTCGGTTACCAGGCGGTCTTCAAGGTAGTTGTACACATAATAGGTGTGCGTCACATCGGATTCACCATTCACATTTTCAAAAAGCTTGTAGATGGATATAAATAAAACGGAATCATTGCTGAAGGAAAAGTAGGATACATCATATTTATATTCGTAGGTGTTCAAGTCGCCGGCTTGTATATACTTGTTTTTTAAATCATCTTTCACCGAATTGATTTCGGCGTTAATCTGCGCCGCTACCGCGCTTTCCGAAACGAGTTCCGGAAGTCTGACAATGAAGCCGGACAGAAAATTGCCGACCCGGCCGGTTTCGTTGATTTCATAGGCGGCTTGGACCTTGGGCTTTGGAGGTTTGGCCGGCGTTTTTACGCGTGTGGTCGTTTCGGTGACTAAAACGCTGCCATCCGGGTTTAAATTGTCCACCAGGGCGAATTTTACAAAAAGCCCGACGGCAACAAGGAATGTGATGGTCAGAATAATATAACCGATCTTTTTCTGCAAGCTTGCTTTTTTAAAACGGTGCTTGAATTTGCGGTAAAGATACTTGGGTTTATATTTATAAAGGGAAGATTTAACGGTATGCCGGAAGCGTTTGATCCGGTTGGCAAAAGTGATTTTTTCACGGTCACGGTGCCGGCTGCTTTTGTGATTGCTCTTATGATGGTTGCTGCTTGAACGGTGGCTGCTGTGTGAACTGCTGCCATGGCTGCTGCGGCGTTCACCGCTGCTCGAATGCCCGCTGCTTGAGGAATGCCCACTGCTGCTGTGGTGGCTGTGACTGCTGCCGGAATGACCGCTGCTTGAACGGCTGCTATGCTCATCGCTGTTTGAACGGCTGCTGCGCTCACCGCTGCTGTGGTGACGGCGGCTCCCGCCTGAATCGCCGCTGTCCTGCGTCTCGTCCCGAACAGGCGGATTGTCAAGCGATGTTTCATTGTTTTGTGTGTCCCGTTCGTTATCCATTGAGAGAGCACCTTTCACTTTGAATGACAAAAAAACCGATTCCGATCATACTTTCGTATCATGGGCAATTACCCATAATATAAATCATATTATCAAAAATCAGACTAACAGTCAATAAAAACCATTAAAATACCGCAGGATAGTCTCCTGCGGTATTAGTAAGGCAAATATACTTTACACACATTTGCGAGATTTGATTTTCCGGAATTGATTAGCCGGCATTCATCTATCCCATCAGGAAAGTTCTTTGACCAATTCGTTGATGATGACATAAATACGCATGCTCTTGATTGTGAATACGAAATCGTCCCAAAGTTTAACAAAAAAGTTTTCCTGCGGCTCCGGCGGGGTCGGCGAACCGTCATCGGTGACAAAAGCCTGGGTAAAGCAGATCCCGCCCGGTCCTTTAAGCTGCGCGCGGACATAACGGCCGATTTGGTCTTCGTAGGCGTTCAGGTCGATGGTAGCGCCCGTCGCGATGACCTCACCCTTGGCAATCCATTCGATGACATCGTAGTCGGTGCCTTGGATGGTGATTTGATCCTGGCTGTCATTCACCGCGATGTTTGTGACAACGGGATATGGCCCGGTGCCTTTGAAGCCATCCCCGAGTTCCGGTCGGGCGATGCGTCCGCAGGCAAAGAAAGCACCGGTTTCCATAGCGGTTCGGACATTGGCAAGCGTGTTTGCGGGCATCATAAATATTTCAAACCCGGTGTCAATGTCATCAAAATTATGCGAGTCCGCATTGGCAAAACCCCACACATTTCTCCCTGCGGGAATAACACTTTCCAGCAAGCCGTCCCAAAGCACGCGGTCATGGCGTGTGACGGAATCCTGGCTGTTAATCGCTTCAATACCAAGGCAGGAAGGATACTTTTTGAGGATGTCTGCGAAGAACTTGATATTTTTCGGGTCTTTCGCGATGTTGATATCCCGTGCCGACTCGAGCCAATCGCCCGGATGGTTGATGTGCGTCAGCCCGCCGAGCACATCTACCGCAGCAATCGGGCCTTCAAAATCATTTTCCTTACCCCAGTCATTCTGACCGTAATCAACGAAGAAACCGTTGACATGGCTTTTGGTAAGCGTTGCCGCATTCAGCTCAATACCAAAGGGTACATCGGTCATACCGCGGCCGCCGCGGTCGGAACCGGTGGTAATTCGCGTATATCTTTCGTTGGTGAGCGGGACGGGTTTATTTAGTATCATGTTAAAACTGAGCAGGGGAACGGGTGTCTGCTTAACATTCCAGCCTCTGTTGACTACACCGTGGTCCGTCATCGCCAAAACATCATAACCCCTGGTATAGTATTCCTCAATTACATCAACAAAGGCGTCTTTGCCGTCGCTGACCGTCGAGTGTGCATGCAAATTGCCCTTGTAGTGCCCCCAGGTGTTCCAGTCAACACGCGCATAGGGGTTGGATATCGCATAATTTTTTGTTCCGGTAATATCCTGTACCGCAAAAGCACTCAGCCCGAGCGGAACAAGCAGCGACAAAGCGAGAATGAGTGAAAGCGCGCGCATCATAGGTTTTTTACGGTTCATTTTGTTAAACTCCTTTAAACTCAGTATTCTAATTTGTTTGTCTATCTGGAAAGAACTTCTATCAGGGCATAAAGCCTGGTGTACTTGAGCATAGAGATGATTTTATTCCAAAGCTGTTCAAGGTAGGGGTTTGGCGGATCAACAGGCGCTGGGCTGCCGTCATCTGCAATAAACGCCTGCGTAAAGCAAACACCGCCCGGTCCGATCAGCTGCGCGCGCACATAGCAGCCGATTTGGTCTTCGTAGTCGTTAAGGTCGATGGTGTTGCCGGCGGCGATGATTTCACCTTTCGCGATCCATTCGATTTTGCTATATCCGGTGCCGGTTATGGTGATTTGGTCAGCTTCTTGATCAACCGTGATGCGGGTGACTGACGGCACATCGCCCGATGCGGTGAACCCTTCGCCCAGCTCCCTGCGCGCGTAGGGTGTGCAGGCGAAGAAAGTACCGTTTTCCATCGCGGTGCGTACATTATTCACTGTGTTTTGGGGCATCAGGAAAATGCCCCAGGCATCCCCGATCCTGTCAATACGGTGGGAGTCGGCGTTGGCAAAACCCCAGACATTTCTGCCGTACGGAATCACTTTTTCAAGCAGGCCGTCCCAAAAAACACGATCGTTTTGTGTGGCTGCATCCCGTTCGATCGCGATTTCCACCCCCAGGCAGGAGTCGTACTTTTTGAGCAGGTCAGCGAAAAACGCTACATTTTTTGGATCCTTCACCCTGTCTATGCTTTTACCGGAACCAAGCCAGTAGCCGGGATGATTGATTACCGTCAGCCCGCCCAGCGCTTGAACCCCGGCAATCGGCGTTTCATAATCGTTATCTCTGCCCAAGAGCCCTTGCCCGTAATCGGCAAAAAAACCGTTGACATGCGTCAGTTTGAGCACCGCGGTCGGATTGAGTTCAATACCGAACGGTACATCCGTCATCCCCCGCCCGCCGCGGTCCGCGCCGGAAGTGATTTCCGCGTACCGTTCATCTGTCAAGGGTTTCGGGTCATTGAGATAAGACTGAAAACTCAGCACCGGGAAAATAACAGGGTCCTTATTCCAACCCCTGTTGACCACCCCGTGGTCGGTCATGGCTAAAATATCGTAACCGCGGGCATAATGGGCTTCAATCATTTTATCAAAATTGACCGAACCGTCGCTCGCGGTGGAGTGCGAATGGAGATTTGCCTTGTATTGCCCCCAGGTATCCCAGTCAACGGTTTCATAGGGGCTGATGATGGTGTAGTTTTTTTCGCCACCCGTGTCCCGGGCGGCCGCGGCGCCGGCCACGACCGGCAGCGTCATTGCCAGCGCGAGCAAAACGGCTAGGGTTCTGCGCAGATGGGTTCGACTTTTCACAGGCATTCTCCTCATATTTTATATTTATTCAACCGCGCCGCCGAGGGATGTCACGGTTCAATATTTACGAAAACTGTCAAAAAAGTAGCGGATCAGCGCAACGGCGCGAATGCTGGTGACGATTA
This sequence comes from uncultured Eubacteriales bacterium, assembly GCA_964612185.1. Lineage (GTDB taxonomy): Bacteria > Bacillota > Clostridia > Oscillospirales > Acutalibacteraceae > UBA1447. The sequence goes on along the minus strand of CAZTCR010000006.1, from coordinate 17,459 downwards.
ACACGAAGCGGTCCCAAACCTTTTCCGAAAAAGGAATCGCAGGGTCCGGCGGCGCGGGGCTGCCGTCATCCGTGATAAATGCCTGTGTAAAACAGATACCGCCGGGACCTTTGAGCTGGGCACGCACATACCGGCCGATTTGATTCTCGTGTTCATAAAGGTTCAGCGTATCGCCCGTTGCAATCATTTCGCCCTTGGCGATCCATTCGATTATATCATAATTGGTGCCTTCAATGATGATAATGCCTTTTTCATCGTTGACAGTAATATTGGTGACAGCGGGATAATCGCCGGCTGCCGAAAAATTTTCACCCAGTTCGTTGAATGCCAGGCGGCTGCAAGCGAAAAAGGTGCCGTTTTCCATCGCGGTTCGGACATTCGCTACGGTATTTTCCGGCATCATGAAAACGCCGAAAGCCGAATCAATTTTGTCTGCCTCGTGCGCGTCACTGTTGGCAAAGCCCCATACAGTTCTGCCGAGCGGGATGATGCTTTCGAGCAAACCGTCCCAAAAGATACGGTCGTTGCGCGTTGAAATATCGGTTTCATTGACGATTTCTATCCCCAGGCAGGAGTTGTATTTCAACAGAATATCGCGAAAATAGCGGATGCTTTTCGGGTTTCTCGCGTTTTTTACATCGAACTTCGCCCGCGTGCGGTCACCGGGATGGTTGAGATGCGTCAGCCCGCCAAGCGCGTGAACCGCCGCGACGGGACCCTCGTAATCATTTTCTCTGCCCCACTTGCCCTGGCCGTAATCAACAAAAAAGCCGTTTGCATGTGTAAGGGTGATGGATGCGGCGTTGAGTTCAATCCCGAAGGGCACATCCGTCATGCCCCTGCCGCCCCGGTCGGAACCGGTGGTTATCTGTTGGTAACGCTCATCTGTCAAATGGCGTGGTTTGGAGAACAGTTTTTTATAACTGATAAGTGGAACTCTCTGCGGCGGGACATTCCAGCCCCTGTTGACCACACCGTGATCCGTCATGGCCAAAATGTCATAACCTTTGGCGTAGTAGGCTTCTATCATCTCGTCAAAATCGCTCGGGCCATCGCTTGCGGAGGAGTGTGTATGCAAGTTAGCCCGGTAATGCCCCCAGGTGTTCCAGTCAACTGTTGCGTACGGGTTTTTTACGGCAAAACGCCGCGTGCCGTCAAAGCCTTTTGCGGTAGTTTCCGGGTTATATTCATCGGTCACATTTGATTTCATCTCATGGCCTCGGTGTTCTTCTTGCAGAGCTCTGCGTTCGTTTTACTTGTCTATCAGTATAGGGTGGAGGGCGGTCTATGTCAAGAAAAACACGGTGCTAATGCAGCGGGCAATAATAAAAAGAACCGTTTGCCGCAACCGGTTTGCGCAACGATTCTTTTGGGCATGCGGAGGATTTGGAGACGATAAAACTACATCACCAACACATATTTATAGACTGAGACGAACTGAACGGCCGTGCCCGCCAGAACAAACCCGTGAAATACCGCGTGAAAATAGGGGAACTTTTTGCCGATACCGCAAAGAATGGCGCCCAGGGTATAAAGCCCGCCGCCGACGAAAAGCAGAATCAAACCGGGTCTAAATAAACCCTGGAAAACCATGAGCAGGGGCTTCATCGCGAAAACAAGCACCCAACCGATGGAGATGTATAGAACCATTTGAACCACTTTGAATTTTTCCTGGTCAATCGCCGTACAGACAATGCCGAATAATGCCGCTCCCCAGGCGAAAGCAATCGTCACCCAGCACAAAACCGGGTGTTCCGGGCGGAAGGCGACGAGCGAATAGGGTGTCATGGAACCGGCAATGAGGAGAAAAATATTGCAGTGGTCAAGCACGCGCAGCACTTTTTTCAATTTACCGGGTTTAACCCCGTGGTAAAAGGCGGAACCGGCGTACAAGATGATAATGGAAACCCCATAGATCACGGAGGCGATAAGCCCCGCTTTTGAGTTGAGCTCCAAGCTCTTTTTAATGCACAGAGCCAGCACGACGATACCGAAGGGAACGCCCACAAAATGTGTGACAGCGTTCACGGTGTCTTCTGTTCTGGTGTAATTCATTAATTGTACGCTTTGGATTCGCATTTGCAGTCCCTTTTCCATTCAAATTGTAACGCCCTATTTTGGATGATACCATAGAATAACAAGTAAGTGATGAATAAACCCTGAACACTTACCGTTTGTTTTTGGAACGCTCAACGGCAACATGCTATCCGATCAATTCATTAAGCAGTTTTGTTACTTCCTGCGCGGGGGCCTGGCCGCGCAGCGCCTTCATGCTCTGACCGATGAGGAACTGAAATGCCTGCTGCTTGCCGCTCTTGTATTCGGCTACGGATTTCTCATTTTCGGCCAGCACCTTTTCGATTGCTTCGCGGATTGCGGAATTGTCCGTCATTAAACCGAGGTTGTTGGCTTTGACATAAGCTTCCGGTTCGGTATTGTTTATAAAAGCTTCGGTCAAAACCTTTTTTGCCGTGCCTCTGTTAATCTTGCCTTCGGCGAGCATGTTGATGATTTTGCCCAAATAAGCACCGTCAAATGTCATGTTTTCAGGCAGCGTCTGCGTGTCATTGAGCAGCTTGAGCAAATCGCCCATGATCCAGTTAGCGGCTTCTTTCGGGCTGCCGCAAATCTCAGCCGTTTGCTCAAACAGTTTAACCAAATGGATGGAATTTGTGATAATGCCCGTATCGTACTCGGGTAAACCGAGCGTTTCCATATAGCGCTTCTTTTTCTCTTCGGGCAGTTCCGGCAGCGCAGCCCGGATGTCCTCAATCATTTTTTCGCTGATTTCAACCGGCGGCAGGTCCGGTTCCGGGAAATACTTATAGTCGTGCGCGTCCTCTTTGGAGCGCATGGCGTAACTTTGCCCTTTATTGTCATCCCAGCGGCGTGTTTCCTGCACCACCCGTTTGCCGTCTTCCAGCAGTTCGATCTGGCGCTTGGTTTCGCTTTCGATTGCCCTTGTAATCGCCTTGAAGGAGTTCATGTTTTTCATTTCGGTCCGGACACCGAGTTCGGTTGAACCGGCCGGGCGGATGGAGAGATTGATGTCCGCGCGCAGCGACCCTTCCTGCATCCGGCAGTCGGATACATCGGCGTATTGCAGAATAGCCTTGAGCTTCTCCAGGTATTCGATGGCCTCCCCCGCGCTGCGTAAATCCGGCTCGCTGACAATTTCCAGCAGCGGTACACCGCAGCGGTTGTAGTCGACGAGGGTTGAATCCTCCCACGGGTCATGGATGAGTTTGCCGGCGTCTTCTTCCATGTGAATTTCTTTGATTTGTATTTTTTTCGTACCGCCGCCGGTTGCGTTGATTTCCACAAAACCCCACGAGCAGATGGGCATATAAAGCTGTGATATCTGATAAGCTTTGGGCAGATCGGGGTAAAAATAGTTTTTCCGGTCAAACTTGTTGTATCGGTTGATGCTGCAGTTCGTCGCAAGGCCGGTACGGACAGCGTATGCCAAAACCATTCTGTTGAGTACGGGCAGGGTGCCCGGCATACCGGAGCAAACCTCGCACACATGGGTGTTCGGGTCGCCGCCGAACTGTGTGGTGCAGGTACAGAAAATCTTTGATTTGGTGGAAAGCTCGGTGTGTACCTCCAAGCCGATAACGGTTTCATAAATCATTTTGCCGCACCCCCTTGAACCAACACGGGTTTTTGCTTGTGAAAGTTCGTTGCCTGCTGATAAGCGTGACCGGCACCGAGCAGACTGCTTTCATCAAACGCTTTGCCGATAAGCTGCAGACCGATGGGCAGCCCGGCGCTGTCGAGCCCGCAGGGGAGCGAGAGCGCCGGCAGGCCGGCAATGTTTATCATCACCGTATAAATGTCACCCAAATAGGTTTTTAACGGGTCAGACAGGCTTTCGCCTCGTTTGAGCGCCGTGGTCGGATAAACGGGGCCCAGCAGCATATCGTATTTTTCGAACGCCTCAAAGAAAGATTTTTGGATGAGTTTCTTGGCTTGCAGCGCTTTTTTATAGTAAGCGTCATAATAACCGGAGCTCAGCACAAAATTGCCGAGCATGATGCGCAGTTTTACTTCCATGCCGAAGCCTTCGCTGCGGCTCTTGATGTAAGTGGAGCGCAGGGAGTCGGCAGCCGGGGAGGCGTAGCCGTATTTGATGCCGTCGTACCGGGAAAGGTTGGAGCACGCTTCGGCACAGGCGATAATGTAATAAGTCGGGATGGCGTATTTGGCAATCGGGAGCGGAAATTCTTCAATCACCGCGCCCATTTCCTCCAGCTTTTTCGCCGCGGCTAAAACAGCGGTTTTGGTGTCCTCCTGCAGCCCTTCGCCGAAATAGTCGGTGGGGATACCGATCTTTTTCCCCTTGATATCGTTGCGCAGGGCTGATTGATAATCAAAACTGAAATCCATTGAGGTGGAATCCCGCTCGTCTTTGCCGGCAATGATTTGGAAAAGCGCTGCGCAATCGGCTGCATCTTTGCCGATGGGTCCGATTTGGTCAAGGGAAGAGGCAAAGGCGACCAGCCCGCGGCGGGAAACCGTGCCGTAGGTCGGCTTGAGTCCTGTAACCCCGCAAAAGGCGCTTGGCTGGCGGACGGAACCGCCCGTGTCGGAACCCAGCGCAATGACCGCTTCGCTCGCGCTGACAGCCGCGGCAGAGCCGCCGGAAGAGCCGCCCGGAACGCGTTCGATATCCCAGGGGTTGAGCGTTGGGCCAAAAAACGATGTTTCCGTGGTGGAACCCATGGCAAATTCATCCATGTTCAGCTTGCCGATGAGAATCATACCTGCTTCATTCAGGCGTTCCACCACATTCGCATTGTAAGTCGGCACAAAATTGCCGAGTATTTTTGACGCGCAGGTGGTTCGGATGCCTTTTGTGCAGATGTTGTCTTTGATCGAAACCGGCACGCCTGCGAGCGGCGAAAGCTCAACACCGGCGTCAATAAGGGCTTGTACTTCGTCCGCGCGCTTATGGGCTTCATCCCTGCAAAGCGTGATATAGCAGTGATAGGTGCTGTCATAAGCATCAACCGCGGCGAGAACACTGTCCACGGCTTCGCGCACGCTGATTTTACCCTCTTTTATTTTTTCTGCCAGCTGCAGAGCCGTCATCTGTGTGATGTCCATTGTTAAACTCCCCGTGTATTCAATCGTTATTCAACCGTTTTCGGCACCTGAAAACATCCGTCTTTTTGGCGCGGCGCGTTACTGAGCAGGATGTCCCTGCCGGCAGACGGCATCACCGTATCCTCACGGAATACATTCGTGACGGGGAAAGAATGCGATAATGGCTCGACGCCTGCTGTGTCAAGCTCGTTGAGCGTATCCATATAAGCAAGGATATCGGCTAAATTTTTTCCGCATTTTTCCCGCTCATCCCCGGTGAGTTCGATACGCCCGAGGCTTTCAAGGTAGGTGATCAGATTGCCGTCGATGTTCATAACTAGTTCCTTCCGATATAGCGTTGATTGATATTATCTTTTTTCAAAAAAAGATAGCAAAGTTTCCCGCCGGAGGATTCAATCCCACCACCGTAAATGAACCGCTGTGCGGTTCTATGCGGTCACCCCTCCCGTTTCACATAGAATGACTTCGTCATTCATTTAAAAAAGCTAAAGCTTTTTAGAAGGGAGGCAAGGTGGGAAAATACTTGTCCCCCTTGCCAAAGGGGGATGTCAGCGACTGCTGACAGGGGGATTTTCACTGACCACTGACCACTAACCACTAAAACCTCGTCACGGTTCCAGCCTGCTCAAATCCCGCGGGAACAGGGTTGCATGGCGGATGTTATCGTCGTTAAACAGGCGCATGCAAAGCCTTTCAAGCCCGATACCAAGCCCGCCGTGGGGCGGGATACCGTATTTGTGGAGCATTAAGTAAGTGGTGAAGTCTTCGGGGTCCAACCCTTTGGCAATCATCTTTTCCACCTGCGCGTGGTAATCATGCACGCGCTGCCCGCCGGTGGTGATTTCCACACCCCGGAACAACAGGTCAAAGCTCAGCGTCACTTTGTTGTCATCCGGGTCATCCATGGCGTAAAAAGGACGCTTTTTGGATGGATAATGGGTGACAAAAACAAAGTCACTGTTGTAATTTTCTTTAAAAAGTCTGCCGATTAACTGCTCTTCCTCCGGCTCGAGGTCATTAGGGTCTTTGATGCGGCGGTTATATTTTTCGGCAACCATTTCCTTGGCATCCTTAAAGGTGACGCATGGGATTTTATCCGGTACGGGTACATCGATTTGTAGCTGCTCGATTTCCGCCGCGTATTCGCGTTTGAGCAGTTCAAAGGTGTGCTTTAAAAAGCCCGTTTCCATCTCCATGATGTCGTAAAAGCTGTCAATATAACCCATCTCGAAGTCCAGGCTGGTGTATTCGTTCAGGTGGCGGCTGGTGCTGTGCTTTTCCGCGCGAAAAACGGGGCCGACCTCGTACACGCGCTCGAAAACACCGACCATGGTTTGTTTGTACACTTGCGGGCTTTGGGCAAGGAACGCTTTGCGCCCGAAGTATTCCATCTTAAACACATTCGCCCCGCCCTCCGCCGAGGCGGCAACCAGTTTCGGCGTATGAATTTCGGTAAAACCCTGCGTATGCAGAAAGTCGCGAAACCCGCGCACAATGCCGTCTTGTATACGGAATTTGGCGCGCATCTCACTTGCACGCAGGGTGGCGGGGCGGTAGTTGAGCAGTGTTTCGATAGTTGCCTTGATTTTGCCTTTATTGATGATGACCGGCATGGGCGCCGCCGGTTTCGCGATTGCCCCCACACTTTGCAGGCAAATTTCAAAACCATGCGGGGCGCGCTCTTCCGGTTGTGCGGTGCCGGTAAAACGCACGCAGGCTTCCTCACAGATGTTTTTTAAATCTAAAGCGGGATGGCTTTTGTCCCACACGCATTGAACGGTGCCGTCGATGATGCGCACGATGACAAAGGCTACATCGCCCATGTCCCTGATTTTGTGAACCGCACCGTGGAACCTGACAATGTTGTTGCTGCCCGCCGCCGTTTTCATGTCCGCAAGCGTACATACAGATTGAATTGTCTTTTCTCCCGTATATCTCATTCTGCTCAACTCCCGCTGTGTTTCAAAACGATTCGCCATTTACAAAAAAATTACTTTTTATGATAACACGCTGCTATGCCTTTGTAAAGCAAGAACGGCAAAAAAATACGAACCCGGCCACGGCCGAATCCGTTATTTGGGATATGGAGGGACAGTTAGAATCGGTTCACATCGGCTGCCACTTGAGCCCCAGTACCATTTCAACGAAAACTTCAGCAACATTTCGGTCAAACTGGGTGCCGGAATGCTTTTTGAGCTGTTCGACAGCCTGGGTTTTGGTCAGCGCTTTTCTATACGGTCTGTCGGTCATCATCGCGTCGTAGGCGTCGGCAACAGCGATTATTTTTGCCTGCAAAGATATCTCCAAGTCGCTCAAGCCCCTGGGGTAGCCCTTTCCGTCAACGCGTTCGTGATGCTCCAAAATATAATCCGCGATTTTTGAAAACTCATTGACGGAACCGAGTATTCTGTATCCGATTTCCGAATGACGCTCGATTTCGTTCCATTCCTGCGATTTCAACTTGCCCTCTTTATTGAGCACTTCCTCGCTGATACCGATTTTTCCAATGTCGTGCATCAGCCCCGCAAGGCGTATCTGGTCAACTTCCACCTGCGCGAATCCCATTTCCTTCGCGATTGCTTCACATATTTCGCCGACACGCTCGCTGTGAAACATTTCTCTTTCGTTTTTAGCAAACAGAGAATTCATGATCAAATCGATGGTTTTACTGCGCATACTGGATGAATCGGACAGTTTATTGCGGTACATAGCGTCCTCGGCAACCATAAAAATTTCGTTCATGCTCACGGCGGCGTCATCCTTTACCGCATAGCCGACAGATATGGACAACACCAAATTGTCGATTTTTTCTTTTGCGATAGCGGCGTTAATGCGGGCGATGATCGTTTCGGCGTTTTTAGCATCCGTTTGGGGCAGCAGCAGTACAAACTCATCTCCGCCGATTCTTGCCACGATGTCATCGCTCCGGCACTCGCGTTTTAAGATATCGGCTATTTTTTGAAGGAGCATATCCCCGGCATCATGCCCGAAGGCATCGTTGGTCAGCTTCAATCCGTTGACATCCGCCATAACAAGCGTCATCGGGTAATATCTTTCCTTATCGAGCCGCTGCACTTCCTGCTCATAATACCGGCGGTTATGCAGCCCCGTTAACTGGTCGTGGTAACTCAAAAACTCAATTTTCTGCTGCCTTATTCTTTTGTCGGTCACATCACGGAAAACAAGCACTACGCCGGTGATATTGCCCTGCGCGTCTTTGATGGGCGCCGCGCTGTCCTCAATATAACGGCCGGTTCCGTCGGGCGCGAGCAGAATTGTGTGATTGGACAACTCAAAAACCTCACCGGTAGATAAAACGCTGGCAACCGGATTCTCCACTTCATTGCCCGTAAACTCGTTGATGATACGGAAAACCTCTTCCAACGGTTTGCCGAAAGCCTCGGTCTGATTGTGACCGGTCAGGTTTTCGGCTACGGCGTTGAGCACCGTGACATAACCCTGCGCGTCCGTCGCGATAACACCATCGCCCACGGACAGCAGCGTGGTTCTGAACTGCTCCTTTTCGTTATAGAGGGCGATCTCCATTTTTTTGCGAGCGGTGATATCCATCGCGATGCCGCCCAGCGCAACCGGGTTGCCGCATTCATCGCTGACCACCTGTGTCCGGCAGTCCATAATCAGCTCGCGGCCATCACTGGCGTAATTGACAACTTCGCCTTGCCATGACCCGTTTTCCAGCGTTTTTTCCAGGATTTCTTTTTGCGACGCGCCTTTGGCCGGGTCTTCTCCGAACACATCGGTCTTCTTCCCGACAATTTCCTGTGGAGTATACGCCAACACATCCGTTTGCACGCGGTTGACATAAGTGATAACACCGTTGAGGTCGGTGATGGTGATATGCTCCTCCAACTGGTCAAGCACCATGGATTTTAAACGCAGTTCATCTCCGAGTTTTTTTCGTTCGGTGATATCTTCAATGATACCGGTGCCGCCGATGATTTCACCCGATTCCGAAAGTATCGGTGAAAATTTTCCTAATATGGGGGTAACCTTTTCAGAAGTGACAGCGTGGTAGGTATCTCTGTATTCTGTAATAATTCCCTTTAAAACACCCTTGACGCACTCGACAATTTTTTGATCAGGCAGTTTGAGAATGCTGAGCCCGACGAGTGCGGCGCGGGAAGAACCTACAATTTCAACAAACCGGTTATTGCAGTCAATAATTATTCCGTTCAAATCAAAATTAAATATGCCTACCGGAGAGTAATCAAATATATTGCGATACTTTTCTTCGCTCTCACGCAATGTGTTTTCGGTCTTTTTTCTTGCGGTAATGTCCGTAACAATAACCGCGAACCGATTTTTTTGCGGTGAAAAAGCATTCACATGGAAGTATTTATCAAGCTCGCCGGAATAGTTTTCATACTCCAGCGGTTCGCCGGTCAATGCCACATTGGCGTAATTATCCAGCCAGTATTGTTCCGTGTTCGGTAAGACTTGCATTACGGTTTTGCCAACAATTTCACTGCCGACCAAGCCTGTTTGTTCTTCAAAGCTTTTGTTGATGCTGATAAAGCGATAATCAACGGGTTTACCGGTTGTGTCCAATATAATCTCATGCACGGCCAAACCCTGCTGCATTTGTGAGATGAGCAGCTTATACTCGTTTTCACTTTCTGCAAGCGCTTGGTTCGCAACCAGCAAATCTTCCTTTTTTTGCTCCAATAAATAGTTTTTCTTCACCATTGCGTTAATCGCGATGGAAAGCATGAAGATTGCAAGTAATATGCCGGTAGTTTGCGTTGTTTCAATAATAGCCGGCAAAAACCAGGTTCTGACGGGATAGTCCAAACCAAGCACGGCCATGAGTTCGCCGGTATCCTGATTGTAAAGCGGCACCAGCACGCTCTTCCAGGAACCCCAGCGGTCTTTGTTGACGGGTGTAAAAAATATATCTTCTCCGGCAGAGAAAAATGGTTCAAAATATGCGGCGTCGGCTTCGTCGTAAATCTGCCCCGGCGGCGAATAGTCTTTGGAATCCGGTGTCTCTGAATCAGCCAGGATAACAATTTCTTCTCCGCGTAGGGCGAACAGGTAAACAAAGCGAATCTCATCATCTTCCGCGGCGAAGAGGACAAGTTTTTCCTTAATAAACCTATACGGTTCGCTGTCAACATCCGACGCCTCACCCTGTAATCCGGCTATTTTTTCGATGTCGAGCGTGTTTTTTGCGGCCATCGCGACGGCCCTGGCATCGTGCTCAATTGCCTCAATGCTTGACACCCAAGCGTGCCAAATAAAGATGGCGCTCAACAGCAGCAGCGTGATATAGAGTATGCCGAAATAACGGCGGCGATTTTTCATTTTTGGTGTGTCTGCATTTTCTTTGCTGTTCACGGTTGTTTCCCCTTGCTATATAATCTCAACCGGTGTGGATTGTTTGTTGCGAAAGTGCGCGGATGTGTGTAGGGTAATCAATTACTGCTGCCAAAAGACCAAATATAGGATATAGAACAAATATATTGCACTAATTATATCATATGTTGTACAAATTGCAACAATATTATTTTGAATTGCTCATTATGGCTCGTTATTAGCGAGTCGTAAACAAATTTAACATATCTTTTGGGTTTTTCAAAACGAGACAATACTGTGGGGTGTTCATACAGAATACACATAGTATGAACGAAACTTCCTTGCATTCCGAAGAGGGTGATGCTATACTTTTTATAAAAGAAATTTTAAAAAACGCTGCGTACGGCGCAGCGCCGGATGGTGATAGTAATGCCGCTTGTCAATATGAGCGAACTGCTGGAGCGGGCGATGGACAGCGATTGGGCTGTGGGCAGCTTCAGCGTAGCGAATATGGAAATAGTGCTGGGGATTCTCAAAGCAGCACAGGAAACCGAAAGTCCGGTTATTTTGCAGATAGCAGAAGTGCGGCTCAAACATTCGCCGCTGGAATTCATCGGGCCGCTAATGGTCAGCGCCGCGGAAAACGCGGAGGTGCCCGTCGCCGTGCACTTTGACCACGGCACCACAATCGAAGCCATTGAACAAGCGCTCGATTTGGGCTTTACCTCCGTGATGATAGACGGTTCCAAACTTGACTTGAAGGAAAATATCGCTATCACCCGCAAGGTGGTCAAGCTCGCGCGGGACTACGGCGCGGATATTGAGGGCGAAATCGGCAGTGTCGGCGGCAGTGAAGACGGCAGCGAGCAAATCGCAATCCACTGCACCTCACCGGAGCAAGCGCTGCGGTTTCAAAACGAAACCGGTGTGGACGCGCTTGCGGTTGCCATCGGCAACGCCCATGGCAATTATAAACAAGAGCCAAAGCTGCGGTTTGATATTCTGCAGCAGGTGAGCTCCCTTTTAGAGGTGCCGCTTGTGCTGCACGGGGGCACGGGGATATCGCCGGAGGACTTTCAAAAGTGCATCCGGCTCGGGATTAAAAAAATCAATATTGCCACCGCCACCTTTGACGCGGTGGAGCACAGCGTCCGTGCCGCTTATGCGGGGGGGAAAATCACAGGCTATTATGACTTGCAGACAGCCGAGGTTGAAGGCGCGTACCAGAACGCGCTCAAGCATATTGAGATTTTCGGGTGCGCGGGGAAGGCTTGATAAGTGGTCAGTGGTAAGTGGCCAGTGGTTAGGAGAACGATGGAAACTGAAAAAGCAAGAGTGTTGCATTGCGCACCAATGTAGGGGACGGGTTATCCGTCCCGAGAATATGTTCAATCCAAAACAATAAAGGAAGGTAATAGTAATGACCTATATTGAATTCGACCAAACCAAGCCCCTGGATGTCATACCCATCGGAAGAATCGCGATTGACTTTAACCCTACGGATATGAACATGCCTCTGTCACAAAGCGGCAACTTCAACAAATATGTCGGCGGCTCGCCGGCCAACATCGCTGTCGGGCTTGCCAGGCTGGGCGCGAAATGCGGCTTTATCGCGCGCGTGTCGGACGATCAATTCGGCGATTATGTCACGCAGTATTTCGAAAACGACGGCATTGACACTTCCCACATTTTCCGTTGCCAAAACGGCGAAAACTTGGGACTGACCTTCACAGAGATTTTAAGCCCCACCCAAAGCAGCATCCTCATGTACCGCGAAGGTGTCGCGGACCTGCAGGTGTGCGTGGACGATGTGGAGGAGGAATACATTAAAAAAGCGAAGGCGGTTGTCATATCCGGTACGGCGCTTTGCACGAGCCCCTCGCGGGAAGCGGCGCTCAAAACCATGATGCTCGCGAAAAAGAACGGCGTCGTAGTCATTTTTGATATTGATTACCGCAGCTACACCTGGAAAAATAAAGACGAAATCTCCATCTATTATTCCCTGGTTGCCCGCAACAGTGATGTTGTTTTGGGTTCCCGGGAAGAGTTCGATTTGACGGAAGCCGTGTTGGGTGTCTGCCCGGACGATAAAGCCTCCGCCGCGCTTTGGCACGGGTATGGCAATAAAATCGTCATCATCAAGCATGGTAAGGAAGGCTCTGTCGCTTATTTAAACGACGGCAAGAGCTACCGTGTCCGCCCGTTCCCGGTCAAGATGCTCAAAGGCTTCGGCGGCGGGGACGGCTACGCGTCGGCCTTCATCTTCTCCCTGCTCCAAGGTAAAAGCATCCCCGATGCGCTGGAATTCGCCACTGCCTCCGCGTCCATGCTCGTTTCCGCCCACAGCTGTTCGGCCGCGATGCCGACTCAAGAGGCGGTAAAAACTTTTATTCAAGACAGCAAAGAAAAATACGGCGAAGTAGTAGAAGAAATATAATAAGTTTGGAGAAAAAGCGTGCCGAAGGTTAAGCTGAGCAAAAACATATGGGGCAACCTCATCCTGTTCGGGTTTATGGGTCAGGTGGCTTGGGGCATGGAGAATGTCTACTTCAACACCTTTCTGTTTAATTACATTGGCGGGACAACGCGTGACATATCCCGCATGGTCGCCCTGAGTGCCGCCACCGCGGTTTTAACAACCTTTATTATGGGCACACTGAGCGATAAACTCAACAAAAGGAAAAACTTCATTTGCACCGGCTATATCCTGTGGGGCTTGACGGTGGCGGGCTTCGCCTTTATTTCGCGCGACCATATTGCCGCGCTTTTTCGCCTGACGGACCCGGCAGCTGTAGTCGCGGCAACGGTCAGTGTGGTGATTATTATGGACTGCGTCATGACTTTTATGGGGTCCACCGCCAACGACTCTGCCTTCAGCGCCTGGGTGACGGATGTCACCGTTCCCGCAAACAGAGGAACCGCGGAAGGTATTTTGTCCATTATGCCTATCCTGGCCACCTTGATTGTCACCATCGGATTCGGCGCGGGTGTTGCCGCAATTGGTTATCCCGCCTGCTTTATCGGGTTGGGCGCGGTTGTATCGATTTGCGGTGTCGCGGGGTTATTCACCATCAAGGAGTCAAAGAGCGGGATTATCAAGCAGGGTAATTACTTCAAAGATTTGATCTATGGCTTTCGTCCCGCGGTCGTTAAAGAGAACAGCAGGCTTTATTTCGCGCTGAGCGCTGTATGCATCTTCAGCGTATCGGTGCAGATGTTCTTTCCCTATATTTTTATATACCTTCAACATTTCTTGAAATTTAACATCGGCAGCCTTCAAATAACCCCGTCGGGTGCTGTAACAGCAGTTGCGGTGCTGGCGGGTGTAGTCGCGGGTGCCGTGGGGTTGGGCGTGCTTGTTGACAAATACGGCAAGACAAAATTCATTGTACCGTCTGTCATCATCTTTGTCAGCGGTTTGTTCGCGGCTAATTTTGTGCGGAAACTATCGATTTTCGGCTTGCTCGCGCTTGTTATTATCGTGGGGTACGGGCTGCTGATGATTATCCTCAATGCCACCGTCCGCGATTTTACACCGGCGGAAAATGTGGGTATGTTTCAAGGTGTCCGTATGATTTTTGTTGTACTTATTCCGATGGTTGTCGGTCCGTTTTTGGGTAATACGGTGATTGAGGCATTTGCGTCAAAGCATGCAGCCGGTATCTATTACAATGATTTTCAGGAGGCCGTCATGGTGCCCGTTCCGGAGATTTTCGCCGCGGCGGCAATCTTGGGCTTGTTGATTTTTTTACCCCTGGCGTTTATCAAGGAGTATAAAAAGCAGAAACCGCAAAAGGAGATGGAATGAAAAGAGTTGCGATAAAAATATTGGCGGCAATAACGGCTGCTATGGTGTACCTGCCGTTACATGCGTTTTTGGCAGGGGAAGGGATGCGCGCAGAGCCTGCGGCAGTCACGCCGGCAGCGGCTGTGCTGGAAATTGCGGCACCTGTACCGGTGCCCCCGGATGCGTTCGAAATTACCAAAGAACGCGCGGAGTTTGTCGCCGCCGATTGCGTACAGGTTGCTCAAGCCGCGGAACCTGACTTGAATGAAAACATGTTGCCGGCAGACGCGACCGCAGGCATTGATGATAAGGACCCGGTATCTCTGCTTCAATTCGGCAAGGAGCTTTTGGCCGGTTATCTGGCCGGCATCAACAACCTGACCTCGCGCCTTGCAGACACAGGCGGTGCGATGCCGGAGTTTATCTTTGAATATGACGATAACGCCGGCGTGCGGCAAACTATTTACATGGGCATGTATTATGATGAAAAAAATCAACTGATTATCGGCAGGGACCAACAGGGCGCGTTCGCTTTCGGGTTTGATGTGGACCTCAGGCAAAAGATGCTATATTCCTCCTTGAACGGCTGGAACAGAAGTGTCGGGTTTAACCGGATTTACGACTTTCTTGCCCCCGCCGCGGGCGTGTTCTATGATACGCACCGGATTAAGTTCGAATACGCCGGGCAGGACTGGATGGTGCAGATTTGAAAGGGGCTTTACTTTTTTGTCGGGTCCGGGGCGGAAATCGGCATTTACAACAAGCCGAAAAGCAGAACGCTGGAACATTACGACTGCGCGGGGGAAGCGGAAACGCTGGAAATGTCCATGCGTGTACTGCGCGGGGACGACATTTTACTCGAGCGGGCACCGCAAAAGCATTGGTGGATGAATGGCTTTGTGCTCAGCACGGGGGTCTATCCGCCAAGCGCCCTCACCTTGGCGGGCAGTATCCGCTTTGAGGATGAAGGGATGAAAGCGGCATTCCTGGTTCCGTTTGAAGCGCTTTGCGCGCGGGAAGGCATTACCTTCACGGTGGACGGCGGGCTTATCAGTTTTGTATGGTGATGGTGATCTTTGGTATAATTAGACTGATGATGAAAGGATGATTGAATTGGCGGCTTTCGGCATTTTCAGGAGAATCACGGCATTCTTTATGGCATTGGTAGCAATGGTTACCATTCCGCTCGGCACGACTTTAGGCGTTACGGAAGGGGAGCCGATAATGGCAACAAGGCAGGACTATTGTTATGACAACAACAAACTCTTAATCGGCGGCTACAACTATGACTTGAGTTATGCCGATGCAACACATGTTGCATGGGTAAAAGAAGCGGGGATTGACTTTTTAATCTCCGGTGTCAATCAGACTTTTTTGGATTTGTGCGCGGACAATGGTATCGGCGTGATCGCAAAATCCTACAACGCGCCCGCCATGTATTGGGATGCAGGGGGCAGCGCAGCGTGGTACAACATATCCCCGGGCACTTACAAAGACCATCCGGCTTTGTGGGGGGACGACATGATTGACGAGCCGACATCGGCAGGGTTCGCAACGCTCGGTGCGGCGGTGAATCATTACTATGCCAATACAACGGGCAAAATCACCCTCATCAACCTTTTCCCGATTTACGCGAACGAAGAGCAACTCGGCAACTCACCGGTAATCGAACCTTACAAAAAGGTGCTGCTGCCGTTTTCCGATTTTTCCGACGGGTCCATTGATCAGTACAAACGCCATGTTTCCGATTACATCAACAATATTGATACCGACTACATCTCCGTGGACATTTACCCGCTTGGTGTGAAGACGGATGTGCTCGGCAACCGCGTGTTGACAACCAACAACCAATGGCTGCGCAACCTCGACATTCTCGCGGAAGCCTGCCGGGAAACGGACCGCGACCTTTGGGTCATCACCCAGGCGGCCGGCAATGAAATTGACGAAAGCGGCGGGATGCGCTACTGCGACACACCTGAGGACATACGCTGGCAGGCCTATGTGAGCCTTGCCTTCGGTACCAAAGCCATCATCCACGCCTGCTATAACAGCGGGTGGTGGGACAGGGATTCGCACCTGATTGATGCCGCCGGTAACCGGACATACACCTACTACGCCGTGCAGACCGTGGATAATGAGCTGAAAGCGTTTGCGGATATTTACGGCGGATATAATAACCTTGGCGCCTACCTCCACAACGGCAAAGCCGCGGCCGGCTCCAAGTATGGCTTTTTAATGCCTGTGGATGGAAATGTGAAACCAGCGGTTTCAAGCAAAAGCCCGCTGCTCATCGGTTGCTTTGACGGCAAAGACGGCAATTCCGCGGGCTACACCGTTGTCAACATGAATGAGCCGCAAAGCGGTTTGGGCGCCGCGGCAACGCTGACCTTTGACGGCGCTACAAAACTAACCGTATACCAAAAAGGCATTGCCACAATTATCAACGCAAACACCTGTACCCTGAACCTGGAAAACCGCGAAGGCGTGTTCATCACTGTGGAGTAAAATCAAACAATCATACTTTTGTCCCCGCTCCTCTCGTAAAAGAGAGGTGGCGGGGATTTTTGCATACCGGGACAGCTGCCGTAAGGTGCACGGTAAGCATCACATTGGTTTGGGTGACAAAGAAAAATATATGAACAACTGTCAATAATATTTCTAAAAAAGGGTTGCAACACCAGATAGAAAGGTGTAAAATTAGGGTACGCAAAGATGGACTTCAATAAGGGTTGGGCAAGATTTTTGTTCAGGGTGTATAAACCGCAGCAGCGGAAAGGGTAGGGCGTCAATGCTTCATTCGTCAATTAAAGAGCCGGGGCAAAGAAATATCAAAAAGACAGCCGGCTTGTACAACGCCAGGAAAGGCCGCGGCATTGAAGTGTTTTACAATGTCAGGCGCGGCAAGCTGATGATTGCCGAATATTACCGGAACTGCAACCAAAAAGGTTTCCGCAAAGTGAACACGGTAGCCGGCGATGTACACATGCCCGTTATAACGCCGGAGTATCTGACAGAGCAGATTAAAATTATTAAGGCGCACGAGGTCGAGGAGCGTATGGCGCAAAAGCAGCGGGATAAAGAACAGCTGGCTAAATATAAGGCGCAGCGCAGAGCGTATTACCGGGAGAAGTTTAAACTCGGTAAATAAGAATGAAAATAAAAAACTAAGACAGGCTAAAAAGCCTGCCTTAATTTTTTGGCCAGACTGTCCGAAAAGTAGCCATATTCTCTGTCTCTTAATATGCGG
>CAZTCR010000005.1:0-99699 GCA_964612185.1 uncultured Eubacteriales bacterium | reverse complement strand
CAACAAAATTAAGCGCAACCGGCAGCGCAGTCTTGTATAGCTTTAATTTAGACCTGACCGGCGCGAACATCCCCCTTGACCCTACCAATGTCAACATCACCTGGGATGCCAACGGCGGCACGGGCGGGACGACAACGACCGCGACATACGGCACAATGCCGACGCCGCCGGTGGTTACCAGGAACAACTACACATTTACCGGTTGGTCACCGGCGATTGTCGCGGCAACCGAGGCGACGACCTATACCGCGCAATGGAGTTTGGACAAGGTGGGCGTGATTGTTACCTTGACAAAAGCCGAAACGGACATGACTGTCAACATCCAAGGTTGGGAGGCTACATCGCAATATCAAATATGGACTTACCAGCACATCACAAGCGACTTTTTGCTGGACGATATTGTTGACAAAAAGGCTGACCAGTGGATTCTTTCCAAGGCATATGCCGCGGGCAGCACCGGCGCTGTGCAGCAGGACGGCAGTATCAACTTCACCATTGACAACTTTGTTTCCCCCGACAGCAATTACACGGCGGCTGTCAGGATTATTGACAATGCGGGCAATTTTGTCAGCGAGGTAAGAGATTCCTATACGCCCGTTGAGGTTTCCGAAGTCGTAATAACCGACACCCTCGTTGACGGCGTCGTCACCCCGGGTTATGAGATTAAGGAAATTAATAACGACGCAAGCGTTTTAATCAAAGTGCTCGGCAATGGTGTTGCCGGAACAACTTACAGCGCGACGGCGGGCGCCGGCGGCGTTTCGCTCAACCTGACAGCAAACGGCAATGAGTTCCTTTGGGACATTTCGGGGTTGGATCCCGCGCTATACACCGTAACCGTAACCGCGACCAACGGCACCACAACGGATACGCAGGTAATCACCTTTAAACTGTATTCGCTTGATACCAACATTACCTACGCGAACATCAGCGACATGCAGGTAACTTGGGCCGACGGCACAGCGAGCATTACGCCAACCTTCGCGGACGGCACCTTCTCCTACCGGATTAAAGAAGCCGGGCGTGAATACATGTATGTATCGCCCCAGTATTCGGCGGCGGGCACACAAACTTACGGGATTACAGCCCCCGGTATCTATACGGTAACCGGTGTTGTGACAAGAGCCGGTGTCATCGGAACCGAAGAAGACGGCACCTATGATGACGGTATTATTCGGACAGTGTCTGTTCCGCGGCAAGGAAGTCAGAGCGGTCAATTCATATTCACGCTGACCGCCGACCAACCGTTACCGGATGTCGCAAAAGGCACGCCCATCATCTTTACAGCATACACCAACTTACCCGCACCTGCGCAGTATTGTTTCTGGAGAGTGGACGCGAGCGGCGAAGTTTTGGTGAAGGACTGGAGCACCTCCAACACCTTCGCGTGGACACCGGCTAGAGTCGGCGAATACACAATAGCATGCAGAGCAAGAGGTGCCGGCGCGGGTTCCTATGAGGCAACAAGGTACTTAGATGTAAACATCACAGACCCAGTCGAAGCGAAAGCGCAAGTTTCAAGTATTACAATCAACAACACAGAACTTGCAGCCGCGCAGGCGAGAAAGCCGGTTTTGATCAAGGCGTCAGCAACAGGCGCATCAGAGGATTTGCTTTATAAATTTAGGATCTATGATGCGGATATGCGCGGCTTTACACTTCAGGAATACTCGGTCAACCAGAACTGCGCATGGACACCGCGTGAAGCGGGCACATTTACCATATCGGTATTGGTGAAGAACTCGGATTCTTTCGGTAAGTATGACGCAATCGGTTCCTGGGATATCGTTGTAGACTAAACGGCAAACCCCCAACAGACAACCAGCGAGCCCCGGTTTTGCCGCCGGGGCTCGTTTCATTCAGCAGATAAACATTGACATCGAAGTGATTATCGTGTTATATTTACAGCTGATAGAATACTATTATCCCGTTCTTAGCGGCAGCTTAACGGTTGGTGGTTTCAAATGAAAGGGTGACGGCTTTTCATGCTAAACAAGATCAAAAAATTTATTGAAAACAACAAATACTTTGTGCCTTTAATCGTTGTTAGCGCGGTGCTGTTGATGGTTCTTTCGACCGGGGTGCTTATTATGAGCAGTCAGCTGAAGGCGCTGTCAGTCAGGTATAACGCATCGCTGGACGCGTTTAACGCGGCGAACGACAAATTGTTCAGCGAAAATATGGCCGCATTTGAAAAAACATTGGTGGGCAGTTTTGACGAACAGCAGTTGGTTAGGATCGCTCAAAAAAATATTAAGTACGGCATTTCAATTAACGGTGAACCATTGCGCGAAGACCAAAGTGTCGTGTATTCGGAAAGGCCGACGATAGCCGTTCTCTTGTCCGAAAATTACGGCAAAGACACCCTTAATTACCTGCCGCGCAGCGTGGTGGATATGGGGAGTATCATCGCGCTTGAAAAAGCGCCGGAATTGATAAAAGTCACTTATGGCGAAGCGACAATGGAAAATAATGTGTATGACTATTTTTATGGTAAAACCTTGTCTTACCTGGTAAGCAACCTGAAAGCGGGCGACATTGTCACCATCGAGGTTGCACCGGATGTTGCGCGTAAAATCGGTCTGGAAGACAACATTATTGAAATTATTTATAACAAAGAATTTGTCGAAGTGAGTTGAGAAAATGCATAACAGATCGAACGCCGTTAACGGCGAAGTAAAAGCCGTTATCCCGGATATCGGCGCAAACGGCGGCGGGGATTATTCCGACGATACCCGAAAGAAAAAAATGCGTAAGAGCATAATACGCGTTGCTGCCGCCACAGTGCTGATACTTGCCGTTATCGGAGCCGGGGCGGTGCTGGTTGTCAGTATATATAATTATTATAATATGTCAAACCAAACAGACTATTATTTCGAAAGAGCGGACAGCATACAAAACGATATTGTCAACAATTTGCCGGCCTTGAACGACAAGTTCGCGGTAGAACGCTTGAACACTTTTTTTACAAGAGACGAGGTTTATTCCTTTGCTTATAATTTGTGGAAGTATGAGTTGCTTATTAACGGTAATCCGGTTGATAAAACAGCGGCTAATCTGACACTGAAGCCGGGGGATAAAATCGCTATCCGGGAATCGCTGACGGAGACGCTGTTGCCAAAAGACTTTGTTTCTGCCGGTAATTTAACCAGAGGGGACGAAAACGACTCCATGAAGAATCATTTTGGATTCGGCCCCGACAAGCTGGCCTATCAACTAACTGAAACGAAAGACGGCTTTGTCACCACTTATACAGCCGACAATCTTGAACTTAAAAGCGGTATGACTTTTAACATTCTGTTTTCCTTTGCGCTCGAAGAACGGCTCGCTTTTGGCAGAGATGTTATGGCTGTTAAAGTGTCTTGAGCCGGAATAGCAGGATATAAAAACGGACCTCATCATAAAAAAGGGAGGTTCGTTTTACTTTTTGCCTCAAACAGGAAACGGGGCAACTGATGAACCGCGTCATGCTTGACGCATGACCGATATTGTTGTAAAATATAGCGTATAGCAATTTAATAAATTGCGCCTTATGATGACTGTATAGGCTGGGGTTTTGTTGTTACGGAGGGAGCCGTTGCGGTATATCACGATGCAGGAGAAAGGGTGGCTGAAATTTGTTTTATAAGGCAGTTAAAAGAATCCTTGATATTGTTGTGTCCTTTACCGGAATAATCATCTGCCTGCCGCTGCTGCTTTTGGTTGCCGTGTTAATCAAACTGGAATCGAAAGGCCCTGTCATTTTTAAGCAGGACCGCCTCGGGTTAAACGGAAAAATCTTCAAAATATATAAATTCAGGTCCATGTGTGTCGGCGCGGAGCAAGGCGGTGTGTACGAAAAAAAGCAGGACGCGCGCGTAACAAGAGTCGGTAAACTGATTCGGAAAACAAGCATTGACGAACTGCCTCAGTTTTTTAACATTATCAAGGGGGACATGTCGCTCATCGGTCCCCGGCCCACGCTGACCTACCATCCATGGCCATTAGAGCAATATACGCCGGAGCAAAAAAAGCGTTTTAGCGTCCGCCCCGGGGTAACGGGTTGGGCGCAGGTGAACGGCAGAAAAGATGTGCCATGGGAGAAGCGTATTGAACTGGATGTGGCCTATGTTGACAACCTTTCGTTGTTGTTTGAACTGAAGATACTTGTTAAGACCATTTTCAAAGTGCTTGCCATGAAAGATAATGTGAACACTGCCGAAACGGCAGCGCCGGCCGGTACGACTCAAGTGCCGCTTTCTCAAATAACCGATACTGCCGGCGAAAGCGAGGATGGCTGACATGCCGCTGGAACTCATGTATATCACCAACCATGCAGGCATCGCGAAAATAGCGGAAAATAGCGGTGTTGACCGGATATTCATTGACCTTGAAGTGCTGGGGAAGGAAGATAGACAGGGCCATTTGGACACGGTGATTTCGCGCCATACCATTGACGATGTCAAAAAAATTCGGGCTGTCCTTACAACAGCAAAACTGTTGGTGCGTGTTAACCCGATTTATTCAGGGTCAAAGGCTGAAGTCGAAAGGGTAATCAACGACGGCGCGGATATCGTCATGCTTCCCTTTTACAAGACGAAATATGAGGTGGAGGCCTTTATAGATTTTATCGGTTCACGGGCGCAAGTATGCCTTTTGTGCGAAACGGCGCAGGCGGTTGAAAATGCGGATGAAATTCTGACGCTCAAAGGTATCGACTCGATTCACATCGGTATCAATGATTTGCACCTGGAATACGGGATGAAATTCATGTTTGAACTGCTGGCGGACGGTACGGTGGAAAAGCTCTGCAATAAATTTAAGGCCGCCGGCGTCCCTTATGGGTTCGGTGGCATTGCCCGCATCGGACAGGGAACCTTGCCGGCCGAAAAAATTATTGCGGAACACTACCGGCTGGGATCAAGCCGGGTTATTTTATCCAGAACTTTTTTGAAAACGGATGCCGCCGCAGATTTAGTAGAAGTAGAAAATGTTTTTAAGACGGATATCTTAAAAATCCGGCTTTACGAACAGGCGCTTCTGCAAAAAAATGAGGAATTCTTCATAAAGAACATGGCAGATGTGAAACAATGCGTGGATGACATTGTCAGCAACCTGAATCATAATACTATTCTGCATTAAAATTGTAGACACAATTTTAATCGGCAAGCAATGCTTGCCGCTGCGGCTGAAGCCGCAGACAGATAGCATTGAACGGTATTTCCGGCAGCAAATGCTGCCTCCGCTGTCTTTGACAGCGGATTAAAAGATAGACTTGTCTATCTTTTAAATGGAAATTAGTATATTTAATGAATTGAGAATGATTTATGAAACTGCTCCTGACAGGCGCCTTTCATTACAGCGAATCTCAAATAGAAACCATCAAAGAACTCGGGTATGAAATTGTATTTGTCCGGGACGAACGGGCATTTTTAAACATTGAAACAGATGATATTGAAGCAGTTGTCTGTAACGCTCTTTTTCTTTATAATGACATTGCTGATTTTAAAAACTTAAAATATATTCAGCTGACCAGCGTCGGGCTGGACAGAATCCCGGTTGAATATATTGAAAAGCAAGGCATCAAATTGGATAGCGCCGCGGGGGTATACAGCATCCCGATGGCGGAGTGGATTGTGCTTAAAATTCTGGAAATTTATAAGAACTCGCGCGGGTTTTATCAAGCGCAGTTTGAGCGGAAGTGGGTTAAACAGTTTGATCTCCGGGAGCTTTCGTGCAAAACGGCGGCCATTATCGGGTTTGGCCGTGTCGGGGCAGAAACGGCAAAAAGGCTGAAGGCTTTCGGCGTTCAGGTTACCGGGGTGGACACAAGATGTTTATCGCCGGAGGAAGCATGTTTGTGTGACGGTTTTTGCGCACCGGATGATGTGAATGAGGCGCTTGGCCGAAGCGATATTATTGTGCTCGCATTACCGCTGACTGCGTATACACGGCAGTTTATGAACGATTGCCGGTTTGCGGCGATGAAACCGGGCAGTGTGCTTGTCAATGTTTCGCGCGGGGGTGTGGTGGACGAAACCGCACTTATCGATTATCTTAAAAAAGACCGGTTCCTTGGCGTAGCGCTTGATGTGTTTGAGGAAGAACCGTTACCTTCCCACAGCGAATTGTGGAACTTTGAAAAGGTCATTATAACGCCCCACAACTGTTATGTTTCGGACAAGGTTAACGAACGGCTGTTTGAACTGATGGTGAAGAATTTGAGGGCAAACTTATTAACCCGGGAAGGAAATGTGAGCGGTTGATGCCGCTGCGCCTGCCCGTGAACAGCAAGGGATGAAGTTTTGAAGTTTGTTTTAATATCACCAAAAAACAGAACCACCTATAATTTCAGAGGAGATTTAGTCAAGGAAATCATCGCTCTGGGTTATGATGTTATTGTCACGGGTCCGAATGAGGACGGTTTGGACAAAATCAAGGAACTTGGTGTTCGCTTTGAGCTTCTCCCATTAAACAAAAACGGCCTCAGCGTTAAGGAAGATATAAAGTATTTCTTAGCGCTGCGGAAGCTTTTTAAAAGAGAAAAACCGGACATCACACTCGGTTATACCATAAAACCGGTCATTTACGGCGCGATAGCGGCAAAACTCACCGGTGTAAAAAACATTAACTCCATGGTCACAGGAGCCGGCTACGCCTTTACCGCCAAGACAGCGAAAGCGAAGGTTGTCAAGACCCTTGTGCGTATACTTTACAAAATCGGGTTTATGTGTGCAGATACGGTGATTTTTCAAAATACCGATGATTTAGATGAGTTTGAGCAGTTGAAACTCGTCAAAACCGAAAAGTGCAGGCTGGTTAACGGTTCAGGTGTCAACATGAAAAAGTTCGCACCGGCGCCGTTGCCGGGGAAAATGACATTCTTTATGCTTTCGAGGGTTATGTTCAGCAAAGGTGTTCGGGAATATCTTCAAGCAGCAAAAGCTATAAAAGCAAAGTACCCGGCCGTGAGGTTTATGCTGCTGGGCGCGGTTGAGGACATCCAGGATTCCTTAAAGGCGGAGGACCTCAAACCCTACATTGAGGAGGGCATCATCGATTATTTCGGTGAAACCGATGATGTGCCGAGTTACTTCCGGCAATGTTCGGTTTATGTGCTGCCGTCATACCGGGAGGGAACGCCCAGGACCGTACTTGAAGCGATGGCGATGGGCCGGGCAATCATTACGACCGACGCGCCGGGATGCAGGGAGACTGTGCTTGACGGTATCACCGGATTTCTTGTTCCGGTTCAGGATACCGGCGCGCTGACGGCAAAAATGGAGTGGTTCATACAAAACCCGGCCGAGGTTGAAAAAATGGGCAATGCGAGTTTTGCGTTTTGCAAAGAAAAGTACGATGTTGACAAGGTGAATACCGATATGCTCGCCCATTTAAAAATTACATAAGGCAAGGGGAAAATCATGGATCTTTACACAAAAATTCAAAGCAGGCAGGAAAAGATATCCCTGATCGGGTTGGGTTATGTCGGCATGCCCATCGCCGTTTCTTTTTCAAGAAAAGCAGCGGTAATCGGGTTTGACATTAACGAGGTAAAAGTTGAACTGTACAAAAAAGGCATAGACCCCACAAAAGAGGTTGGCAATGAGGTGATTGCCAATTGTTCGGTTGACTTTACATCGGACGAAACAAAACTCCGGGAAGCAAAGTTCCATATTGTCGCGGTTCCGACGCCCATTAACGCCGATAAGACCCCGGACTTAAGACCTGTTGAAGGTGCCAGCCATGTGCTCGGGCGCAACTTGACAAAAGGCTCCGTTGTGGTTTACGAATCAACGGTTTATCCCGGGGTAACCGAAGATATCTGCGTGCCGATACTGGAAAAAGAATCCGGGCTTAAATGCGGTTTGGATTTTAAGGTGGGGTATTCCCCTGAGCGTATCAATCCGGGCGACAAAGCGCACCGGCTGGAAAACATTGTCAAAATCGTATCCGGTATGGACGAGGAAACGCTGGAAACGATTGCAAAGGTGTATGAACTGGTTGTTGAGGCCGGCGTGCACCGGGCGGAAAGTATTAAGGTAGCGGAAGCGGCAAAGGTGATTGAAAACAGCCAAAGGGACATCAATATCGCATTTATGAACGAACTGTCGATAATTTTTAACAAGATGGGGATTGACACCAAAGCGGTGCTGGCGGCGGCAGGGACCAAATGGAATTTTTTGAAGTTTTCGCCTGGGCTTGTCGGGGGGCACTGCATCGGCGTGGACCCCTACTATTTAACCTATAAAGCCGACCAGGTGGGATATCACTCGCAAATCATTCTTGCGGGCCGCAGAATCAATGACGATATGGGAAAATATGTTGTAGAGAACCTGATCAAACAACTGATTATTGCCGATGTGCCCGTTAAAGCGGCGCGGGTGGCCATCCTGGGCTTCACCTTTAAAGAAAACTGTCCCGATACAAGAAACACAAGGGTAATCGATATTGTCAGGGAACTGCATGAGTACGGCATTACCCCTTTGGTTGCCGACCCGGCCGCCGATGCCCCGGAAGCAAAACATGAGTACGGCATTGAGTTTAATAAAATGGTAGAGATAAAGGACATGGATGCGATTGTGCTGGCAGTGGCGCATGATGAGTTTCTAAACTTCAGTATGGCAGATATCGGCAAGTTATTTAAGCCCGGCGCTAACGCGAACAAGGTTTTGGTTGATATAAAAGGGTTATTGAATCGAAAAGATTATGAGTCGGCCGGCTATAAATACTGGCGGCTGTGAGGTGCAAAGGGGGATATTTGAAATGGGTTATGACAGCATCGCATTTGAGAAAGATACCGTTTTTCTGGTAACGGGCGGCGCGGGCTTCATCGGCTCAAACCTTTGCGAAGCCATTTTACGCCTGGGGTACAAAGTGAGGTGTATGGACAACCTTTCCACAGGCAAAAGGGCCAATGTCGATTTGTTTATTGACAATCCGGATTACACCTTTATTCAGGCGGACATAAGGGATCTTGACGCTTGTGTAAAAGCATGCGAAGGCGTTGATTATGTTTTAAACCAGGCAGCCTGGGGCAGCGTGCCCAGAAGTATTGCTATGCCGCTGCTGTATGAGGAGATTAACATCAAAGGCACCCTGAACATGATGGAAGCCGCCAAGCAGACAGGCGTTAAGAATTTTGTGTACGCATCGAGTTCTTCTGTGTACGGCGATGAGCCAAATTTGCCCAAAACAGAAGGGCGGGAGGGGAACCTGCTTTCCCCCTACGCGCTGACCAAGCGGGTTGACGAGGAGTATGGGAAACTGTATAATAAACTTTACGGGTTAAACACCTACGGCCTGCGCTATTTCAATGTTTTCGGCAGGCGGCAGGACCCGGACGGAGACTATGCCGCGGTTATACCAAAGTTTATCAAGCAACTGTTGAACGGGGAACGCCCGACCATCAACGGGGACGGCAAACAGAGCAGGGATTTCACTTTTGTGGAGAATGTTGTGGAAGCAAACCTCAAAGCGTGTAAAGCCCCGCATGAAGCCGCGGGGCAGGCTTATAATGTCGCCTACGGCGGCAGGGAGTATTTAATTGATATCTACTATAATCTATGCAAGGCGCTCGGCAAAGAGATTGAACCGGTTTTCGGGCCGGACAGGGCAGGCGATATCAAGCACAGCAACGCAGATATCAGCAAGGCCAAAATAATGCTTGGTTATGACCCGTCATACAGTTTTGCGGACGGTATAAAATTGGCTATTGAGTGGTACAGGGAGAACTTATAATGGGAGGCTTTCAAAGAACATATGATAGATCACCATTGTTTTTTCAGAACATCATGGTGACTCTCTCCGGGTATCAGCGCAACAAAAGCCGTTACGGTAAATCTTATTATGATTATTTGGTTTTTTTGGATGACTTTGACGGCTGGAGCTTGGGAAAGAAGCTTGAATATCAACAACAGGAACTCTTCAGCTTTATACAATTTGCCGCTGAAAACAGCAGGTTTTATAAAGACCTGTATGCAGGTATTGACCTCAAAACAATAAAAACTACTGAGGATCTCAGCAAATTACCTATTGTGGATAAAGAGATGCTCAGGGCCAATATCAATAATGTCGTCACCATACCCCGCAAGGGCGCAGTGGAGGGGCACACAGGTGGGACGACAGGTAAATCACTTGTTGTTTTTTCGACTGCAGATGATGTTATGAAGCGCATGGCAATGCTAGATCACTTTAAGGCGCGGGTAGGTTTCCGACACAGAGAAATGAAAAGGGCAACTTTTAACGGTAAGCATATTATCCCGCCAAATCAAAAGAAAAAAGTGTTTTGGCGGTACAATAAAGCTTGCAAACAAATGATCTATTCCTCTTTCAACATTACGGAAGAGAACATGAAATACTATGTCGAAAGCCTTAATAGGTTTAAACCGCAAGCAATTGACGGGTTCTTCATGTCAATCTGTGATATAGCAGGATATATTGAACGGCACAATATAGATGTTCAATTTAAACCAATTGCTGTTTTTCCAACTTCAGAAACATTAACAAAAACCGGCAGAGAATTAATTGAGCGGGTATTCAAATGCAAAGTATATGATCAGTATGCTTCAAGTGAAGGAGCGCCTTTTGTTACGGAGTGTGAAAAGCAGACACTTCATGTCGAGCTGGCTTCAGGTGTGTTTGAACATTTTGAAAAAGACAGCGATGAAGTGCTGGTCACAAGTTTTATGACTCACGGGACTCCTTTGATCCGTTACAGAATCGGTGACGCAATGGTTTTTGAAGCAAGCAGGGAAAAATGCGAATGCGGGATGGAGTCACCGATTATAATAAATATCCAAGGCAGGAGGTTGGACTTTTTATATACAGCCGAAGGCGCAAAAATAAATGCCGGAAATGTCGCTAATTTATTTAAAAACATGCCTAACGCACTAGTGAGAGCGCAAGCAGTGCAAAATAAGATGGACGAAATTACAATTCTGCTTGAAATAGATAAAAGAATATACAAACCCGAATATGATGAACTGCTGAAAAATGAGTTTCTTCACAAGTTCGGTACAAAAACTAAAATAATTATTAAACATGTGGATGAGATACCCAGGGAGAGCAGCGGAAAGTTCAGGCTTATAAAAAACAATATAGTCGGAGTACTATAATTGATTTATTGATAGCATGTTGAAAGGAATGGAACATGGCTTGCATCAGCGTAATTATACCCATATATAATGTCGAACAGTATATTAGAAAATGTATAGACAGCGTTATAAACCAGACACTTAAAGATATAGAGATAATTCTGGTTGATGACGGTTCTCCTGATAATTGCCCAGAGATATGCGACGAGTATGCCGGTTTGGACAGTAGAGTGAGTGTAATTCACAAAGCAAACGGCGGACTATCGGATGCGCGAAACGCCGGTATGCTTCGTGCAACGGGAGAGTATCTTCTTTTTGTTGATAGTGACGATTGGATTGAAGCAGAAACTTGCATGCTATTATATTCCGAGGCAAATAAAAACAACACGGAGTTTGTAATTTCGGCTTATTACAACGAAACAAAAACCATCACAACCGTAAAACATATCTTTGGAAATGGTAATGATGTATTTAGTTCTACTAATGTAAAAAAGAAACTCGCAAGGCGGATTTTGGGGTTGATAAATGAAGAACTGCGCCACCCGGAACAAATAGACGCTCTCTCGAGTGTTTGCAGCAAGCTTTATAAAAGAGAACTTGTGGTTAAAAATGCAATCAAATTTATTGACAGAAACCAGATTTTCTCAGAAGCGATTGACTTTAACTTTAGATATGCAATGAATGTGAATTCGGCCATATATCTTGACACCCCCTTATATCATTATCTCCGTATGAACACAACATCCGGAACAAAAGCTTACAGAAAAGATTTTTTTAAGCTTTGGAAGCCATGGATAGTTTATGTTAAAGACTTTATAGAAAAAAATAATTATAACGAATTGTTGGACCAGGCCTTATACAATCGAATATGTTTTGCCGTTATATCTTGCGGTATTTACGCAGTGAGAGCTGGGAGTTTCCGGCAGTCTTTAAAGGAAACCAGAGAATTTTTGAAGGACCCTGTTCTTATTGATGCTTTTAATCACTTTCAATTAAACTATTTGCCGTTTCACTGGAAAGTGTTTTTTTGCATGGCAAAGTTTAGAATGACCTTTGGGTTTTATGTTATGATAAAATTAATGCTCTATATTATTTACAGGAAAAGGAATATGGACTGATGAGCTTTCTTATCAACACTTGCAGCGAACGCAATGAATTTAGGGGTGTTAACAGTTGAAAAGGATATATATTACAGGTATAGCCGGACTGCTGGGGGCAAATCTCGCATATTTATTAAAGGATCGGTATATTGTATCCGGTGTTGATCTGAACCCTGTTATAATTAATGGTGTTGATTGTGATGTTTTTGATGTGACCAAAATAGAAAAAATTAAAAGGATACTGGTCCAAAGAAAGATTGATGTGCTGATTCATTGCATCGCGCTGGTTAATGTTGACGAATGCGAAAAAAATCCGGAAACCGCGGAAAAGATAAATGCGATATTAACCAAAGATATCTCATCGGTTTGCCAAGAGTTGAAAATCAAGATGATCTACATATCTTCAGACGCGGTTTTTGACGGAGAAAAGGCTGAACTTTATACGGAGGAAGATATTCCCGGGCCAATCAGCGTTTATGGCAAAACCAAACTGGAAGGTGAGAAATATGTTCTTGAGGTTAAAGAAAATCTTGTCATCAGAACCAATATGTATGGTTATAATTACTGCGATAAATATAGTTTTGGCGAATGGCTCTTGAATTCCCTCCAAAATAATATCACGCTGAATATGGTTGAGGATATCTATTTTTCTCCTATGCTTGTTAACGAGCTAGTAGAAAATATACGCCTTTGCATTGAAAAAGATATATGTAACCTTTACCATATTTGTTCAACAGGGTCGATTTCAAAATATGATTTTGCCAATGAGTTTAGAAGAGTATTTCAAATTGACGGGACAATAAACAGGGTAAAAATGAAGGATATTGCATTTATGGCCCCCCGTACCCATAATATGGGGCTTTCAAATAATAAATTCAAGTCAGATTACGGTGTTGAAATAAGCACTCCGGCTCAGAGTATACAAGACTTTAAAAAACTTTACTTGATCGGATACAGAAAAAATTTGATTTCCGGGAAGTTATAATAGCACAAAAAGCTTATCGATAGATATTATTTGAGGGGTACTATGGAAAACGATGTCAATAAAAAAAGGATAAATGTTCTGGTTGTTTCCGTATCTGCGTGGCGGGAAGACAAAGCTTTCGGAAATACTTGTTCCAATTTTTTTGGCGAATGGCATGACGCGAACCTTTTAAATCTTTATTTGCGAACCGAGTTGCCACAAAACAATGTTTGCAGCCGGTATTTTAATATTACGGAGAAACAGATAATAAAGAACTTTTTCAGCCCGCGACACATTGGAAATGATTTTGATAAAGAATATATAAATGAAATATTGAAAAAAGAACAAGTTTCAAAAAGTGTGGGCCAAGATAAAAGAATTCAAAAAACCTTGCTGTCGGTAAGCGAGGAAATGTTTTTCCTCGCAACAGAGTTATTATGGAAATTCGGAGCATGGAAGAATAAGAAACTGAACGATTTCCTTAATCAAAAAATTGACATCATTTTCGCGCCTGCATCAAAAAACATATATTTAAGTTCTATAGTTGAATACTGTAGAAAACAAACAGGGGCTAAACTCGTTTTCTTTTTTGGTGACGATGTGTTTTTTTGGAAGAGTAAAAATCCGTTAAAGTATCTTCGTAAAGCTCCCTTGCAACAAGAAGTAAAAAAAACTGCGGGGCGAGCGGTAAAACTTTACGGCGCGTCGAAAAAACTTTGTGATGAGTATGAAAAGTATTTAGGTAAGGAAATCGAGCCTCTTTATAAGGGTTGCTTGTTTGACCGGTTTGGCGTAAAAAAATCAGTATCAAAACCGATTAAAATCGTATATGCCGGCAATCTATTGTATGGTCGTTGGATTACGCTTGATGCGTTGGCACAGGCTATAGAAAAAATAAACGCCGGCGGAGAAAAAATTACATTAGAGATATATACGACCGCGGCAGTCACACCTTTACTTGAAATAGCATTGAACAGAGGAAACTCGTCAAAAATTATGGGGGCAAGACCATATGAAGAGATAAAGGTCATTCTTGCCTCAGCCGACATAGTCCTTCATGTGGAGTCATTTGAAGAAGAGGCAATTTTAACAACGAGGCTTTCTTTTTCAACAAAGATAATCGACGCGATGCAAAGCGGAAGCTGCTTGATGGCAATCGGACCGGACTGTGTGGCCTCGATAGAGTATTTGGAAAGCTTAAAAGGTGCAATAGTTGTAACGGATTTAAAAAAAATTGACAACACAATTATAAAAATCATTGAAAATCCGGATGATATAACATCAAAAGCACTTTTATTGCGCGAATATGCAAAAGCTCACCATGACTTGGCAGTTGTCAGGGAAAAACTACAAAGTGATTTTATAGCACTAGCGCGGAGCGGTTAATCAGGAAATAGAGGTGAGGTTAATGAAAGTACTGCAAATTAATGCTATCAGCAGGATTAGAAGCACCGGTAGGTTATGTGCCGATATAGCGGATTATCTTAATGCAATCGGGGATGACGGCTATATCGCTTATTCTGCGGGATTGCCGTATGAAAAGGGATATAAAATCGGAACGCTCTTTGAAATGAAGGTTCATTCATTTCTCTCCCGATTGTTTGGATTTCAAGGCTACTTCTCAAAAGGCGGTACAAAAAAGCTTTTGGAATATATGGATGCACTGAAACCGGATGTTGTCCATTTGCACAATCTTCATGCAAACTATATCAACTTACCACGCTTGTTCGGCTATCTAAAAAAAAATGATATTCCGACTGTTATAACACTTCACGACTGCTGGTTTTTTACCGGAAAGTGCGCCCATTTTACCGTGCAGGACTGCTATAAGTGGAAAACCGGTTGCGGAGACTGCCCGCGGTTGAAGAAGGATAATAAAAGCTGGTTTTTTGACCGCACGACAAAGATGTATAACGACAAAAAAAATTGGCTAACCGGCACTCAAAACCTTGCCGTTGTCGGGGTATCTGACTGGATAACTGGAGAAGCGAAAAAATCATTTCTGTCATCAGCAAGGTTGATCACAAGAATCTATAACTGGATTGATTTGGAAGTGTTTAAACCCGTCAATGCTGAACCGTTGCGAAAGAAGTACGGTTTTGAAAATCACTTTATAGTTTTGGGTGTTGCGAGCGGGTGGACAACCGCAAAAGGGCTCGACGGGTTTTTAGCGCTGGCAAAGATTTTGCCGGATGACATGCGAATTGTTTTGGTTGGCAGAATCAGCACAGAAGTTTCGCTGTCAGATAGGGTTATTCATATTCCCGAAACAAATGATGTTAATGAAATGGTCAAGCTCTATGCTATGGCAGATGTGTTTGTTCACTTTTCTCCGGAGGAAAGTTTCGGTTTGGTGACAGCAGAAGCGCTCGCCTGCGGGACGCCCGCGGTTGTGATTGGTTCTACCGCAAGCCCGGAGCTTGTGGGGACTGGCTGCGGCTTTATTGCCGGGAGCGGTGACGCGCAGGAGATACTGCAAAACATTCAGAAGATTAAAACGGCGGGAAAGCAGCACTTTAGTGAAAACTGCCGGAGTTTTGCGGTCAATCATTTTTCCAAAGAAGATCAAATTAAAGATTATGTTGAAGTGTATAAAAGAATCAGCCAAGATTAGGAGATTCAGAAGTGATAGTATTAATCGGTTGCCTGGCATTAACGGCGTTAGCAAAGCTTTTTACTACCGATAAATCCAATAATTTACCTACGGTTATCACCGGGGGGCTATTGCTATTCCTCCTGTCAGCCCTCAGAAGCATAGACTTTGGGTATGATGCCATTCGCTATGTGAACAGATACATCCAGCAGTCTTATGAATCATTATCCATTTTTTGGGTGAAATTTACTACCAACCAAGGGAAAGACCCTTTTTTCTACCTGTTTTCAAGGGTATTGAGCGCCTTGGGCGCGAACTACCGGGTTTGGCTGGCGATAATGGCGGCATTTTTCCTGTTGGCCGTTTGCCGGCTGATTTTGAAGTATTCAAAAGAACCGTTTATGAGCTTTTTGCTGTTTGTTACCCTGGGTTATTTTTTCTTCAGTTTAACGGGTATTAGACAGGCTTTAGCGATAGCGGTTACCTTGTTTGCCTACAAGTATTTGAATGAAAGAAAATTAGTGCCTTTTATCATCTTGGTTTTAATCGCTACCCTCTTTCACTCGTCGGCGCTCGTATTTTTAATTGCTTATCCGGTGATGTTTGTTAAAAAAGTAGGCTGGAAGCAAATCGCGGCAATCCTCTTCGCGTTATTTTCCGCCTATTTTTTAAGCGCTCAGTTTAAAGCGTTTATTGCACTGCTGGGTTGGTCAGATTCAGTTTCTTTGTCAGCGGGGAAAAATGTGACTCTAAATATTTCTGGATTTCTTATACAACTCGTGATATTTTTATTTTGTTTGTATTTTAAAAAGAATTTATTGGCAGAGGATAAACAGACATCGGTCCTGTACAACCTGCTTTTTATGGGTGTGGTGGCCCAGGCGTTTGCGGTTGTTGTTGCCGAATCCTTCAGAATAAGCTTATACTTCAGTATATACAGCATTATATTGCTTCCGAACGCGATACTTTCGGAAAAAAACAATCAAACAAGGGCTTTTGCTTATACGGGTACACTTGGGGTAGTTTTGCTTTATTTGTTTGCCTTATATTTGAAAAAGTTTGCCGATTTCAGTTTTTTCTGGCAATAAACCGATACCCGGTATTTGGAATAACAGTTCATGGTAATCAATCCGGAGGACAAGATGAAAAAAACAGGGATATTGACTTTTCACTATTCAAACAATTACGGCGGGGTTTTACAAACGGCCGCTTTATATAACACCGTCAAGAATTTGGGTTATGATGTTGAAGTCATTGATTATATTCCTTCTAACTTCACACCTGTCACCAAAATAAGCTACCTGAACTTGGTGAAAAATGAAGTCAAAAAAATCCTGAAAGGCAAAACAGACTTTCGCAGAATTGCCGGGATACCGAAGAAAATTTCCATCATTAAAAAGCATGGCGGCAACATCGATCAGAAGTTCAACGAATTCAGGGCAAAAGCAATCAGCTTGAGCAGGCAGGTGGACGAAAACTCTTTGCCATCCTTGCTAAATGATTACGAAACGGTTGTTGTGGGCAGCGACCAGGTTTGGAACCCCAGCCAACGGATAAGGCCGGAATATTTTTTAGATTACGGGGAAGCTTTCAAGGGTCAAAAAATCAGTTACGCCGCGGACTCAACCGTTAAAGATATTGACGAAAATTTATCAGATAGTCTCAAAAAATCCCTTGGCAAGTTCGATTACATTTCTGTCCGAAACGAACACAGTTTTGAATTTGTAAAAACAGTTACCGGGAAAGAAACGGATATTGTAGCGGATCCCACTTTGCTATACGATTTTCAAACAAACGAAACCGTAGAAAACGGGGAATATATATTCGCCTATATTATAGGGAAAGAAATCAGCGGCACCCACCGTGAAGCCATTGACCGAATAAAAAAAGCAACCGGCGACTTGCCCGTCTATTCGATAAAAATTCCGGACATGCAAACGGAACCGTCTGATTTTGCCGATAAGACAATGTATGAGGTCAGCCCGCAGGAATGGTTAGACCTGATTAAAAACGCGAAGTTTATTTACACGGATTCGTTCCATGGTGTATTATTTTCGCTTAAGTATCAAAAGCCATTTTTAGCCTATTATACCGAAAAGTTGCGTGCAACCAGATTTGTCGATTTGGGGAAAAGGTATCAGATCGATCAGTTTATTGTCAACAGCGTTGATGAGATTGCGGATAAGGGAAGCGTTGATTCACCTCCGGATTATGCAAGCATAAATTTGCTTTTGGAAGAACACAGGGAATACTCGTTAAAACGATTGGAAGACGCGTTGTATGGATTACATTCCGTTCAATAAAATCAGAATGACTGTATATGCGCGGGGGTAGGGGAAAATGAAAATGAATATCAAGCGGGTTTTACGAAAAATAAAAAGGCTGCTCGCGGGCAACGGCAAAACAGTCGTCGTTAAGGTTTCGCAGCTTGATTATAACAAGGCTTTAGAAGGTAAAAAAGTTTTGGTTACAGGCGGAAGCAGCGGCATCGGCTACGCGATCGCAAAAAAGTGCATTGCAGAAGGGGCTAAAGTTGTTATTACCGGAAGGGATGAGGAAAAACTACAGGCCGCCTGTAATAGAATTAACAGCAGCAATCTATTGATGCTTGTTTGGGATGTTGCGGATTCAAAAGTTTCAAAAAAAATGATAGAAGAAACGGACCGTTTATTGGACGGCATTGATATTGTGTTTAACAATGCCGGTGTTTATTCCTTCAAAGGATTTTTAGAAGTGGATGAAGATGCCTGGGATAAGGTGATGGACATTAACGCGAAAGGGTTGTTCTTTGTTTGCCAGGCGATTTCCGCGTATTACATAAACAAAAAAAGAACAGGTAAAATAATCAATATTGCTTCAAACAGAGGCGTTTTAGGCGCGCATGATCCTTACGGGATGTCAAAATGGGGAGTATACGGGTTGACTAAAGGGTTGGGGAAGGCGCTCATATCAAAAGGAATAATTGTAAACGGCATTGCGCCGGGGACAACCGCAACGGCTATAAACGGAATAGATGTTGAGAAAAACGCTTTTTCAAGTTGTGCGCCAAACAACAGGGTGGCATTACCGGAAGAAATAGCTGAATTAGCGGTATTTTTGGCCAGCGACGCCGCAAACAATATTGTCGGGCAAGTTATTATTTGTGACGGCGGAGAGTCATTGGTTTAAAAGTTTGCGGATGTCAACAAAAGGAGTAGATGAGATGAACCTGTGGTTATATATCCCGGCAGCAGTGATTATCCTGTTATCATCTGTGTTCATTTTGAATGCGCTCTATGTCAGAACAAACTATTATAGGAACACAGTTCAACAACTAAAAAAATATACGGACGGAGTGCCGGATAATTTGGGTATAGTCAATACCGGAAGTTCTTATGCTTTATACGATTTGAGTTATGAAAAATCCGCAATTAAAGGGTTCAATTTTGGTTTGCAGCCTCAAACACTTTCCTATGACTATAAAATATTGCGGCAATATCGGAATCATTTGAATGAAAATTGTGTTGTCCTGATTGTATTGCCGGATTTGGTATTTGGCTTTGTTGATTCGGAAGAGGATGTCTCGAATGTGAAGTATTATTATTTTTTAGACAGAGAAAAGATTAACAACTTCAGTAAACTGAAGCATATTACCCGAGTGAAACTGCCCGTATTATCAGCTCAAAAAAGAATTTTACATCTCATCAGAGATGTAAAAGCCGACGATTCTATCACTTTGTCGGCAAATCCTTACAGTAAGGAACAAGTGGAAAAACAGGCGGATGTTCGAATTAGCGGGTGGAAAAAACAGTTCGGGTTGAAAAACATGCTCGATTGTGATTTTTCAGAGCAACTTAAAACAGATTTTGAGAAAAATGTCAGGATAGTAAATGAAATGATCGCATTTTGTCTGGAAAACAATTTCAAGCCTGTTTTGATTGTGCCGCCCGTCAGTGAAGTGCTGAACAATAAATATTCAAAAAGCTTTATGAACGGGTTCCTTTATGAAAATATAAAGAAAGCGAACACCCAAAAAATTCCTCTTTTAGATTATTTATACGATGAGCGGTTTCAGGACCACAATTTATATATAAATTCCGATTTGATGAACAAACGCGGAAGAGACATTTTTACGCAGTCGGTAATGGAGGATTTGAGAAAACTTCTTTACCTTTGACGCGCAATAGTTCCGGGGATCGCGTGTGCGGCAAGTTCGTATAAACTGCACCGGTATCTCTGCTGAAAAGGAGGCAATAATATGAGTATAAAAGCAAAGCTCAAGGGGAAGCTGAAATTTGCACGCGGTACGGATATAGGAAAGTTTATATACTACAACTATTTTTCCAAGAATATCACCGGAAAAGACAAGCTGATTCCGTGCAAAAATACCTGTTTGGAGCTTTGTCCGACATCGAGAATCATCTTACACCATCATCTTGCCTTAAATGTATACAAGGTAAAAGGCTCAAAGGCTGAAATGATATTAAGAATGGGCAAGAACTCAAGCATAGAAGTCAACGGTAAATTCGCTTTTAATTACGGATGCAATGTTTTCGTTTATGACGGGGGCAGGTTGGAACTCGGTTCCGGGTATTGCAACAACGGAACCCAAATAAGATGCAGCAGCAATATTAAAATCGGCAACAACGCCACCATTGCGCACAATGTCGCGATAATGGACAGCGATTACCATACGGTTCGGTATGCGGATGGCAGTTCAAGCGTCAAAACCGCGCCTGTTATAATCGGAGATCATGTTTGGATTGGAAGAGACGCGATAATTTTAAAAGGAGTCACCATCGGGGACGGCGCCGTCATCGCCGCGCATTCGGTTGTCACCAAGGATGTACCTGCCAGGTCCGTGGCGGCAGGTAATCCGGCAAGGGTAATCCGGAACAATATATCTTGGGATTAGCAGGTGAAAAAATGAATTTACCCCCAAAAGAAATCTGCACCGGTTGCGCGGCGTGTTACAACATATGTCCGGCAGACGCGATCGTGATGCTAAGTGACAGCGAGGGCTTTGAGTACCCGGTTATTGACGAAATAAAATGCATCAAATGCGGTTTATGTGAAAAAGTGTGCCCGGTTTTGCATAAATATGTAAATCAAAACAGTTCGGAAAAACCGAAAATATACGCTGCGTGGAGCCTCGACGAAGAAACCAGGCTCAACAGCACCTCCGGCGGTGTATTTTCCGAAATGGCAAAGACGATTTTAAAGGATGGCGGCGTTGCAGTTGGAGCAAGGTATAGTGAAAAGAATGAAATCGAACATTTTATTGTGACAAACATAAAGGAGTTAGAGCAGATCAGGCAATCGAAATACGCGCAGAGTCGGATAGGACTCGTTTATTCAAAAACAAAAGAACATCTGGAATGCGGCAAAAAAGTCCTTTTTTGCGGAGCGCCGTGCCATACTGCCGCGTTGGCAAGTTATCTAAACAAAAATTATGATAATTTAGTAACCTGTGATTTTATATGCAAAGGTGTTAACTCTCCAAAGGTATTCAGAAAGTATCTGGATATGTTGGAAAAGGAATATAAATCAGATGTAGAAGTTGTACACTTTAAAAATAAAACCTATGGTTGGAAAAGGTTCAGCACGAAGGTTTATTTTAAAAACGGAGAATCTTATATTAAGGATAGATATCAGGACCTTTTCATGATTGGATATGTGGAAAAAAATCTCTACTTAAGGCCATCCTGTTATAACTGCATATATAAAGGCGTACCCCGTACAGCGGACATAACACTTGGTGATTTTTGGGGTCTGAATGAAAAACATCCGCATTTGGATGAGGATAAAGGAACCTCGGTCGTTTTTTTCAATACAGATAAAGGAGCGCGCTTTTTTGCAAGGTTGGATGGAGCTGTTTTTAAAGAGGAGTGTGTAATTGAGGATGTCTTCGGCGGAAATCAAAGCCTGGATTCTTCTGTTGCGGCAAACAAAAACAGGCAGGCCTTCTTTGCAAATCTGGATATTGAATCCTTTGATAAGCTTATGAAAAAGTACGGCGAAGTTAAGAGGCTGAAAAGATATTTTACTAAAAAAGCGGCTTTGCTGAAAAAGAAATTGCGTGCATTGCTCAAGTAAATGAACGAAGTGAGCGCAACAGTCTGGATTTTGCTTTTCAAACATGATGAAAAAGCAGGCAACAAATATACAATTATAGTATTACCGCTGGAACAGAAAGGATGAGGAAATGATGTTTAAGGGAAAAATACTGTTGATAACGGGTGGTACCGGCAGCTTTGGTAACGCCGTGATGAAAAGATTTTTAAATACGGATGTAAAGGAAATTCGAATCTTTTCCCGGGATGAAAAAAAGCAGGATGACATGCGGCATCAATACAACAACGATAAAATTAAGTATTATATCGGTGATGTGCGGGACCTGCCTTCCATAAAAAACGCCATGCATGGGGTGGATTACATTTTCCACGCTGCCGCGCTTAAACAGGTACCTTCCTGTGAATTTTTTCCGCTGGAAGCGGTTAAAACAAATGTAATGGGTACGGACAATGTGCTCACAGCGGCGATTGAGTTCGGGGTGAAAAAAGTTATTTGCCTTTCCACCGACAAGGCTGCTTACCCGATTAACGCGATGGGTATATCAAAGGCAATGATGGAGAAAGTCTTTGTCGCGAAATCAAAGACCGTGGACCCGGAAAAAACGCTTATTTGCGGTACCCGTTACGGCAATGTAATGGCATCGAGAGGTTCTGTAATCCCGCTGTTTATCGAGCAGATCGGAAGCGGGCTGCCCCTCACAGTGACCGACCCGAATATGACCCGGTTTTTGATGAGTCTTGATGAAGCGGTGGAACTGGTACTGTATGCTTTTAATCATGCACACAGCGGAGATATCATGGTTCAAAAAGCTCCCGCAAGCACCATCCTGGACCTTGCAACAGCCGTTAAAGAACTTTTCCGGGCTGATAACGAGATAAAAGTAATCGGGACGCGCCACGGCGAAAAATTGTATGAGACGCTGTTGACAAAAGAGGAGTATGTCAACGCGGTTGACCAGGGTGGTTTTTTCAGAGTACCGGCTGATAAAAGAGATTTGAATTATGACAAGTATTTTATTGAAGGTGATGAAAAGGTTCAGCAGGTAGAGGATTACAACTCACACAATACTCAAAGACTGAATGTCGAGCAGGTCAAAGAAAAACTTTTAATGCTGGATTATGTTCAGGAAAAGTTGAAAAACCACGGGGTGAGGTAGTGAAAATTCTGATAACCGGCGCGGACAGTTTCATTGGGAGAAATTTAAAAGCCGAACTGATCAACCGGAATTATAATGAAATGCTGGAAATTGACGATTGCGGCGATGCAGAGCGTTTAAGGCGACATGTTGACGAAAGTGATTTAATATTTCATCTGCAAACGCTTTACCGGTCAGATGACGAAGCGGCGTTTGAAAGGATTAATACCGGAACAACAAAGACGATTATTGAACTCATCGGAAGCAGAAAAAAAGATTTGATCTATGTTTCATCCACGCAGGCGGAAAACTTAAATCCCTACGGCATCAGCAAGCGAAAAGCCGAAGAAATGATTGAAGAATGGGCGGAAAGCACCGGCAATAAGGCTTGTATCGTGAGGCTTGCAAACGAGTTTGGCAAATGGTGCCCGCCAAACCTCAACAGTGTTGTGGCCACCTTCTGCGACAATATTGCCGTAGAAAAGGAAGTTCAAATCAACAATCCGGACACCCCGCTCAAACTGGTTTATATTGATGACATTATTGACGGACTGCTCCATACGCTGCAAGAGGACTGCCCGATGTACGCCGGGATAAACCCGGCATATGACACGACCGTTGGCCGGCTTGCCGAAACAATCAAAGGTTTTCATGCAGACAGAAAAGCAGGCAATGTTCCGGATACCGGCGATGATTTAACAAAAAAACTGTACAGCACCTATTTAAGTTATCTGCCCCCGGACAGGTTTGCCATGCCGCTTGAGCCGCATCAAGATGAAAGAGGCTCTTTTACTGAGTTGATTCATTTCGGCGGGCTGGGGCAGGTGTCCGTGAATATATCAAAGCCCGGGGTTACAAAAGGCAACCATTGGCATCATACGAAGACGGAAAGATTTATTGTTGTGCAAGGATCCGGTGTTATTCGATTCAGAAAAATAAATGACAGCACGATTATAGAATATGAAGTCAGCGCAGACAAGGCGGAGGCCGTTGATATTCCGCCGGGTTATACCCATAATATCACCAACACCGGCAAATCGGACATGGTGACCGTTATTTGGGCAAATGAAATTTTTAACAAAGAGAAACCGGATACTTATTCTATGGAGGTATAAACTATGAAAAAAATTAAACTGATGACCATTGTCGGCACAAGGCCGGAGATTATTAAGCTGTCCGAGATTATGAAGAAGTGCGACAGGTACTTTGACCACATCCTTGTGCATACCGGTCAAAACTATGATTATACGCTCAACGAAATGTTTTTTGAAGAATTGGGCCTCCGGGCTCCGGACTTGTATTTGAATGTGGTTGGGGACAACCTCGGGCAGACTATGGGCAATGTGATAGCAAAATCCTATGAGGCGATGTTGGAGCAGCAACCGGACGCCATTTTGGTTTTAGGCGATACAAATTCCTGCTTGTCTGTAATCTCCGCCAAACGCCTGAAGATCCCGATTTTTCATTTAGAGGCGGGTAACCGGTGTTTTGATGAGAATTTGCCGGAGGAGATTAACAGGAGGATTGTGGACCATACGAGCGATGTGAATCTATGCTATACGGAACACGCGCGGCGCTACCTGTTTGCGGAGGGAATCCGAAAAGAACAGACCTATGTTGTCGGTTCAACGATAGCCGAAGTGCTGCGCGCCAACTTGAACAATATTAACACCAGCAAAGTCCTGGAGACCTTGGGGCTGGAAAAAAACAAATACATTCTGCTTTCCGCCCACAGGGAAGAAAATATCGACAACGAAAAGAATTTCTTTGAACTCATGAACGCGGTGAACGCCATGGCGGAAACATATGATATGCCTGTTATCTATTCCATGCATCCCCGTTCCAAAAAATATATAGAGCAAAGAGATTTTGTTTTTCACAAAAATGTCCGGCCGCTGCAGCCCTTCGGATTTGCCGATTACAACAACCTGCAGTTAAATGCGTATTGCGTGGTTTCGGATAGCGGGACGGTTCCGGAGGAGGGGTCTTTCTTTAAATTCCCCGCGGTATCCGTCAGGACAAGCACGGAGAGGCCGGAATCTTTGGAGAAAGGCAACTTTATTATTGGCAGCATTACTACCGAACAGGTTTTGCAGGCCGTTGACCTTGCGGTCAGTATGCATCGCAACGGTGATTGCGGTGTTGCCACGCCGGACTACGCGGATGAGAATGT
Source organism: uncultured Eubacteriales bacterium (assembly GCA_964612185.1). Taxonomy (GTDB): domain Bacteria; phylum Bacillota; class Clostridia; order Oscillospirales; family Acutalibacteraceae; genus UBA1447. The sequence continues at coordinate 74,605 of CAZTCR010000005.1, read as the reverse complement.
CAGCGTCAAGGTCGTTAAAATCATTCAAAGTTATGTGGGTATTGTCAACAGGATGGTGTGGAGAAAATAAACCGACTGCGGCAAGTAGACCGGTCATACATTAACCTGAAAGTTTTTTGAACCGGAGGAACTAAATTGGATAACGCGTCATATTTAGTCAGCGTTGCGATGCTGACCTACAACCATGAAAAATACATCAGGCAGGCTTTAGACAGCATTTTAATGCAAGAGGTCAACTTTGATTATGAGATTATCGTATCGGATGACGCGTCAACAGACAAAACACAAGAAATTATCAGGGAATACCAAGAGAAATATCCCGGTAAAATCAAAGCGGTATTAAGGGAAAAAAATGTTGGAGCGACCAGAAACTCATACGATGTTAAAATGATGGTTAGGAGTAAATATATCGCGGCACTTGATGGTGACGATTTTTGGATAAGCAAGGATAAACTGCAAAAGCAAGTTGATCTTTTGGAGAGCAATCCGGACATCATCGGCTGCGCCTGCAAGTTTTTGAAAGTGGACGAAGACGGGCTGCCGATAAAATCAAGATATGCTTCAAACCGGCATTATGATAAAAGGTTTACAATGAAAGACTTTTTAAACGGTAAGATGAACAGGTTGTTTAATGCGAGCAGCTTTTTTTTCAGAAATATATATCGTGACAGCGACCGGGACTTTACTGTTTTTTATAAGGCTCATTCGCTGATTGGTGACGGTACCACCATGTCAATCTTGTTGGACTTGGGTGATTTTTATATTTTCTCCGGGCAAATGGCGGCTTATCGGATGAGAAGGGCGGCCGGTGCCGGCAATGCGGTGACGATTATGTCGAAAAATCCGATGGACTACACCAGATCCCATTTGGAATACGCAAAAACACTGCAGTCATTTTTTAATAATAAATATGATTTTAAGTTTATGAGGGAGATTGCGCTGGATTTCAGTTTAAAAAACTATAAAAAACTCAGCGATGAAGATCAATCGGAGTTAAAGAGAATAATCAGAGCATTGCATTTTTCGGAAAAATTGTCGTGTTTTACGCGTTTCACTAAAGTAAAGTTGTTGCATTGTATTAAATATCTGCCTAAGAAAATATTAAGATGGTAAAGGTCATTATATGAATGCGCAGAAGTCCGTTAAAAAAAAAGTCATCTCCTCACTTTTTTGGAAGCTCTTGGAAAGAGGCGGAACCCAAGGGATTGGGTTTGTTGTCCAACTGGTTTTGGCGCGCCTTCTGCTGCCGGCGGATTATGGCCAAATTGCGTTGGTTCAAATATTTATTTTAATAGCGGCTGTATTTGTTCAGAACGGTTTCACTTCCGCGCTGATTCAAAAGAAGGATGCCGACGAGACGGATTTTTCCTCCATATTTTACTTGAACCTTTTCATGGCGGCTGTTTTGTATACCATATTATTTTTCGCCGCGCCCGTAGTCTCCCGGTTTTATGAGATGCCAACGCTTCTGCCGGTTTTGCGGGTTTTATCCTTAACCCTGTTTTTCGGCGCGTTCAACTCAATTCAAATTGCGTATCTTTCCAGAAACATGATGTTTAAGAAACTGTTTTTCAGCAGTCTGGGCGCAATTATGGTTTCGGGAACGGTCGGGGTAACCGCAGCGTACCTGGGCTGGGGTGTTTGGGCGCTTGTTGCGCATCAACTGACAAATCAATTGATGGTTACTGTTGTTCTTTGGTTCACGGTTAAGTGGCGACCGAAATGGCTGTTTTCATTTGACAAAGTTAAAGTGCTGTTTTCATACGGATGGAAATTGCTGCTTTCTTCTTTAATCAGCACTCTCTACACAGATCTCAGGAGTTTGTTTATCGGGAAAATCTACAGCGCAGAAATGCTGGGGTTCTATAACCGGGGGCAACAGTTTCCCAAGTTGATTATCACCAATATTGATACATCTATTCAGTCCGTCATGTTCCCGGCGCTGTCTTCTCATCAGGATGACAGCAAAAGAGTCAAAGAAATGATGAGAAGAGCGGTTTTAACCAGTTCATTTATCATTTTCCCGATGATGGTGGGGCTTGCCGTGGTAGCCAAACCCCTAATTCTTATTTTATTGACAGAAAAGTGGCTCCCGGCTGTTCCTTTTATGCAAATCTTTTGTGCGTCTTTTGCGTTGATGCCGATACAAACCGCAAACCTGCAGGCAATCATCGCGTTGGGCAGAAGCGATATCTATCTGAAGCTGGAAATAGTTAAAAAATCTGTTGGTATTGTTATTATATTGATCAGCTTGCCTTTTGGCATCTACGCCCTGGCTTGGGGCGTCGTGCTGACAAGCGTGCTCTCAAACATTTTTAACACATATCCAAACAAAAAACTTCTTGATTACAGCTACTTTGAGCAATGGAAGGATATCTTGCCGTCACTGCTGATTTCATTGGTAATGGGTATGGTATTATATGTATTTGGGTTCTTACATCTATCCGTGTGGTGGATTCTTCTGATACAGCTAATTGTCGGCCCGGCGACATATCTTAGTTTGGCTAAAATATTCAGAATCGAGATTTTCAGCTATATAGTTATAACGGTTAGAGATTTTTTTACCGGCAGAAAGAAAACAAAAGAAGAAAAAGAATGAAGCTATATTTTAAGTAAACATAATACAAACAGTTGCCTTTGAGCATGAAGAAAGTTGGGTAGTGATCGATTGGGAAATAGCATTAGCGATGTTTTCGTTGGAGATTTATTTAGACTGATGAGTGTTAAGTTTCCGAACAGCACAACTATGAAAGCAAAGACTTGCTTGTTAGATTACTTAGGCGTGACCTTTGCGGGATCAAAGTCACTGGAAAAAAAATGCATCAAGTTACTGCAATATTCAGGAGAACACTCAAACGGCATTACTGCAGTTGGCTTAAACAAAGAGACCGGTTTAGAAAGTGCTGTGTTTATCAATGGTTTGTGTTCACATACGCTTGAATTAGATGATGGAATACGCTTCGGCGCTTTACATCTTGGCTCGCCGATCATTTCGGCGCTGTTACCGGTTGCAATGAAGGAAAACATATCTGGAGACGGTTTGTTAAGAGGAATCATACTTGGCTATGAAGCTGCAATAAGAATAGCCAGCACAATTCAGCCTTCACACACGGATAAAGGGTTCCATCCAACAGGAACCTGTGGTACTATAGGGGCGGCAGTCGCAGTTTGCGCAGCATTGGAACTTTCAAAAGAACAAATGCATACCGCTTTATCAGCGGCAACCAGTGCGGCTTCCGGAACGCTTAAGGTTTTTGGAAACAATTCTGAACTAAAGCCGTTTAATACCGGCAAAGCAGCACTTAACGGTCTGATTTCCGCTATGGTAGCCAGAGCTGGTTTTTTGGGACCTGAAGATGTTTTGTCAGGGAAAACTGGTTATTTTCAAATGATGGCAGAAAAGTATGATACGAGCTATCTTCAGATGAAGGAAGAGGACTCATATGGTATTGATAAGGTTTATTTTAAGCCGTATGCCGCCTGCCGTCATTGTCATCCGGCGATAGAAGCGGCGATTAAATACAAAAATACTGACAATATACTTCCTGAGGATGTTCATGAAGTAAAAATCATTACTTATGACTATGTATTGGGAAAGCATGACCATACAGAGGTGCATAGTGTATCTTCAGCAAAGATGAGTATTCCGTATAGTTTTGCGGTTGCTTTATGTAATGGCTCTGCGGGCTTGAATGATTTTGAAATGCTATTTATTGAGGATTCAAGAATAAAGACCCTGTTGAATAAAGTTAAAGTGTATGCAGAAGATAGCCTAACACTCCAAGTACCCAAAATGAGACCTGCAATAATAGAGTTGACGACAAAGAGCGGGAAAATATATACAGACAGATTTGATTACCCAAAAGGAGAACCGGAAAACCCTATGAGTATCAAAGAAATAGAAGATAAATTTGTTTCTTTAGCTAAGTATAGGGGTAAAAAAAGCGCTGAAATATATGAAATAATTGAAGTTGTGTTGGGGGACACAAAAAATATTGAAAAAGCATATCGATTGTTCTAAGGTTGAAATTGTGTATTTATGACAGATAGATGTAAGTTGTCATTGAAAAAAAGTGCAAATGAAATACTTTTTCATGAAATTAGATATTCACTCCAGGTTAAATCTAAGATATATTTTCAAAATTCACAAGCAAAAAGGAATAAAGAAGAGTATATACAGGAGAGCATTATGGGGAACTCAGTAAATATAATTTTGGGAACAATGACTTTCGGCCCTCAAGTTAACGAGGCAACCGCGGAAATTATGGTGAATTCATTTTTGGATGATGGTCACCATGAAATCGACACAGCTTATGTTTACAACGATGGTGTATCAGAAGAAATTTTAGGGAATGTATTAAAAAACAAATCAACTGATAAATACAGCATAGCAACAAAAGTTAATCCGAGGGTAACCGGAAAACTTGATGCACAAGCAATTAACAGACAACTCGCTGAATCGCTTGACCGGCTTTCCCGGAAATCAGTGGATATATTATACCTGCACTTTCCGGATCCAAACACACCGTTAGAAACAACATTGAAAGCTTGTGCGGATTTGTATGAAAAAGGAATGTTCAAAGAATTAGGCCTAAGTAATTTCCCCGCTTGGTTGGTGGTTGATGTGTGGCACATCTGCCGGAAGAACAGATGGCCTATCCCAACCGTTTACCAGGGAATGTATAATGGTTTATCCCGCAAAACAGAAGATGAACTGTTCCCTGCGTTAAAGCAATTCGGACTTCGTTTTTATGCTTACAATCCATTAGCAGGCGGCATTCTAACCGGCAAATATAAGAATTTTGAAGAAGACCCCTCTCCCGGTCGATTTACATACAGACCGAATTATCGTGAAAGATATTGGAAAAAATCGTTTTTTGATGCAATGAACAACCTGGTTTCAATATGCGAGACTGGCGAGATTGCTTTGGCCGAAGCAGCATACAGATGGCTTGCATACCATTCGAAGTTGAATGGTGATAATGGTGATGGGATAATAATTGGAGCGTCAAGTGTCAACCAGCTTCAGCAGAACCTCAATTCAATAAAAAAGGGACCGTTGCCAGACCATACCGTTGCAGGCTTTAATAAAGCCTGGGAAGAAACAAAATCGGACAGTCCCGATTATTTTCGATTCTTTACTAAATAATTTGGAGAAATAAACATGAATAATGCGGAAGTATTGTACAGGTCATTAGAAGATGCAGGAATTAGATTTGCAGCGGGAGTACCGGATTCTTTGCTGAATGATTTTTGTCTTTACCTGTCAGAACAAGTAATGGATGAAAGGCATGTTATCGCGGCAAACGAAGGGAACGCGGTGGCCATCGCAGCCGGACATTATTTATCGACCGGCGGTGTGCCATTGGTATATATGCAGAATTCTGGAATTGGTAATTCATTAAACCCATTAATTTCGTTAACAAATATGGAAACCTATTCAATTCCGATGGTTTTGCTTATCGGATGGCGCGGTTCACCCGGTATTAATGACTGGGCTCATCATAAAAAACAAGGTCAAGTGACACCTGCATTACTGGACTTACTGGAAATACCCTACAGAGTATTAGAAAATAATGAGGATTCTATACACAACACTATTGCGTGGGCTGCTCAAACAACAAAAGACCGTAGTAGCCCGGTTGCTGTTTTGGTTCAAAAAGGAACGATGAATACAAGTGAGAAAAAAGATTTTCTGGCAGAAACGAGTCCTTACAGCATGAGTAGAGAAGATGCTATTGCTTGTGTAATCAATTCTGTTCCCCTTAACTCCATCTTTGTTGCAACAACAGGTAGAGCCACCAGAGAGGTTTATGAGATTCGCAACGAAAGAGGTATCGGACATGAGTCGGATTTTTTAAATGTAGGCGCTATGGGGCACGCATCTTCCATTGCACTAGGTTTATCAAAGGGCAATAAAGACCGTTTGGTTGTTTGTTTGGACGGAGATGCATCTGCGATTATGCACTTGGGATCTTTTACCACGATTGGTGCTTCGGGACAAAAAAATCTTCTTCATGTTGTTTTAAATAACGGCGCGCATGAATCTGTAGGAGGTCAACCGACGGCAGGCTATAAAATCAATTTTACGGGTATTGCAAAAAGTGCATGCTATCACACCATTGGCAAGGCTGTCGATACGGAAGAACAACTCAAAACCGCAGTTCTTCAGCTAACTGGAAAAGGGGGACCCTCTTTTATTGATGTGCGGATACGCAAAGGAATCAGAAAAAATATACCGCCGCTAAGAATTTCTCTAACAGACTTAAAGCACCAACTGATGAATAGACTAAGCTCACAATAGAAATCTGTTGAGGATTATAAGCCTGTAACATAAAAAATCTATTATTATAATTTTGAGAGGGTGAAAATAACGATGGACGAAACCAGAATTTTTCTAAAAAAAATCGGGATGCCTGAGGGAGATGATTATAGCCTATCGACATCAATAAAAAGATTTTCAGATGGAGCACAATACAGATTTGAAGTTCCCGGAATTCAGGGACCGGGCACCATGAAAGCTTTGCTTGAAGAAATGGACCAATACAATATCGCCATTCACCGCGTCACGCAGACAAAGGGTATTATGCTTCTTTCTGATGATGAGATCTGCCAAATGACTGAGTTAGCGAAAAAGTGGGCAGTCGAACTGGTACTGGCAATAGGACCCAGGGCAACCTATGATACAAGTGCATCCGTTCATACCGAAGAAGGGCAAAGAATGGGCTACAGGTTGCGGGGGCAGGAACAAATTGTCAGGGCCATAGAAGATGTTAAAAGAGCAGTATCTTTTGGCTGCCGGGCTTTTCTGATTTATGATGAAGGATGTTTGTGGATACTCAATGAAATGCGCAAACAGGGGGAAATCCCTCCAGAGTGCAAATTTAAGGTATCAGCACATTGCGGTCATGGCAACCCCTGCTCAGCCAGAATGCTCGAGAGTATCGGCGCTAATTCAATCAACCCGGTCAGGGACATACAGCTTCAAATGCTCGCCTCTATGAGACAGGCATCAGATATTCCGATAGATATCCATACCGAAAATCCGGCTTCTTCCGGTGGGTTTATCCGCCATTACGAAGTACCGGAAATGATAAGGATAGCCGCACCGATATATCTAAAAACAGGGGGATCCGTCGCTAAAACACACAGCTGGGAATCTTCAGTCGACGACGCAAAAAAGAGGGCGAAACAAGTGATGCTGGTGAAGAGAGTCATAGATTGCTATTTCCCCGATGCAATTTGTTCAAAAAAAGGTTCATTCTATTAAATGAACAGAAGAAAACAGCCGTAAAACTGATTTGCCCCAAAACCAGGTTAACAAGCTAATATACCGGCCAAGAACCTTGTTGATGACGATGCGATATTAATGATAGTTAGCCGACAGAAAGTTATAATTTTGTAGTGCAACTTGTATGCTGTTAGCATGATAACCAATCGTATTATTGGTTTTTCGAAAACGAGTATCAGAAAAGACTCAGCTGAAACAAAAGGTTAACCGAAAAAACAATCCGATTGTGTATTAAATAACGATTGCCCTTTGTTCGATGCCTGTGACAAAATATATTTATGTTGAAGGGAAACAAAAATGCAAAACAAACCAAAAGCCATTGTGCTTGGCGGCACCAATCCACATAAAGAACTGATAAACAACCTAAACAAAAGAGGATACTATACTATCCTTATCGATTATTACGAGAATCCACCGGCAAAAAACATTGCGGACGAACATATTCGTGAAAGCACGCTTGATATGGAAAAGGTATTACAAATCGCAAAAGAAACGGGCGCTAAGCTTGTCATCAGTGCATGTGTGGATCAGGCAAACATAACGGCCTGTTATGTCGCCGAAAAGTTGGGGTTACCTGCGCCATACAGCTATGAAACAGCGTTGAGCGTCACGGATAAGGGCTTAATGAAAAAAAAGATGGCGGAGAATATGATTCCGACATCAAAATATATTTTCATTGACGATAAAACGGTGCCCGAAAAGTTGGATCTGGGATTTCCTGTTGTCGTCAAGCCCGCTGACAGCAACGGCTCAAAGGGAGTAAAAAAGGCGAGAAATTTTGCCGAACTGAAAGACTATCTGGAAGAAGCGATAAAGATAAGCAGAGCCGGCACAGCAATAATTGAGGAGTATAAAGAAGGTAAAGATATTGACGCAGTATGCTTTGTACAAAATAGGAAAGCTCATTTGATTATGCTTCGACAAAGATTCCAAATTAAAGATGACAAAAAAATGGTGATGCAACATTTTCATACTTTAGTTCCTGCTGAAATATCCCTGACCGCTAAAAACACTTTAACGCATATAGCAAACCAGATTGCAGCTGCTTTTAATCTGGAAAATACCTCTTTGCTGATACAAACAGTTGTAAACGGAGACAGTATTGATGTAATAGAATTTGCTCCGAGAGTGGGGGGAGGCATGAGTTTCAGAACCGTAAAACTGAGTACAGGCTTCGATATATTGAATGCGACGGTTGACTCTTACCTGGGTGAACAAACAAAAATAGTGTATTCCGAACCCAAAGCGTATTTTTCGGAAATCAACATCCACACACTGCCCTGTATATTTGGAAGAATAGCAGGATATGAGGAACTGATTGAAAACAAGATAATCGAAGAATTTTATTCTTTGAAAATAATGGGATCAGAAATAGACGCAGATTTAGCAAGCCGTAATCGTGTGGGCTCGTTCATCGTAAAAGCCAGCAGCAAGAAGGAACTTGCCGAAAAAATGAAGCTTGCGATAGAAACGCTTGAAGTTTTCGACATAAACGGGAAATCGGTCATAAGAAAAGACATCTATTTCAACGCCTCATTTTAACCGTTGGTGAGAATAATTTAGGGAAGTGCCTGCAATGAAACATCATCAAAACAAACCGGAATTTAAATTTGTCAAAGAACCTGTTGAATTTGACAAACACACAGAAAAACAACTACTGCAGTATTGCCTTGGCGCGACATTGTATATGCCGGCCACAAAAGACTTTGCGAGAGTTATTATGAAAAAAGAGATGCTTGGGTTGACATCCATGGTGATGTGTTTCGAGGATGCTATTAAAGAAGAAGACTTGCCTGAAGCGGAAACAAACACCATAAACTTTCTTAATAAGCTTTGTGAAGCAAAAGACTCCGGTTTGTTAATGGATATAGATATCCCACTCATTTTCTTTAGAGTCCGCTCGCCCGAACAGTTTTTCAGCATTTCAGAAAAACTCGAACCGAAACACACAAAAGTGCTTGCCGGTATTGTATTTCCCAAATTCAGCACGAAAAACGGTGATGTTTATTTTAGCCGCCTCAAAGAGCTCAACAATCAATTAGATGATATAATTTACGCCATGCCGCTTCTGGAAGGGCGAGAAATCGCTTTTAAGGAGAGTAGGGAAAGCGAACTCAAACAGGTAAGAAATATTATCGACAGATATAGGGAAATTACACTGAATATAAGAGTCGGTGCGACGGATTTTTCATCCTGTTTTGGGGTGAGAAGGGGCATTGATTACACAATATATGATATACTTACGGTTAGGGACTGTTTGAAAGATATTTTGAATGTTTTCAGCAGAGACAACGATTATGTTATCTCCGGACCGGTTTGGGAATATTTTTTAGCAGATAAGAATACAAAGTCGCTATACTTGGAAGACAGTATTCACGAGTCGCTATTAAAAAGAAATAACATTGTCAATCCCGCGATAGACGGACTTTTGAGAGAGGTCATCATTGACAAAGCCAACGGATTTGTCGGGAAGACAATTATCCATCCAACTCACCTGAAATATGTAAACGCCATGCATACCGTTACCGAAGAGGAATACAACGACGCTGTTCAAATTCTGAACACTTCCGGCGGGGTTGTTAAAAGTGAAAAGGCTAATAAGATGAATGAAATCAAACCCCACAACAGCTGGGCTTATAAAATTTTTATGAAAGCGCAAGCATACGGTGTAATTGAAGATGAAACAAATTATTTTAAACTGTTTTAACTTTTCAATACAGCAGAGCGGAGATGGTGAAGATTAAGAATATATTCACGCCGATTACCGATGATGTTGTAAAAGATTTAACGGTAGGCGATATGATAACAATATCTGGGTATATATACGCAGGCCGTGACGCTGCGCTGCCGAAACTGGTTGCTTTAATAAATGAAAATGAGCTTGTGGAATCCGATATCGATTTATGCGGGAGTGTCATGTTCCATACTGCAGTAAGCCCCGCTGGAGTCGGCCCCACATCAAGCAATAAGAAGGACATCGAAAGCAGCATATCCGCGCTTTCCCAAGCGGGCGTCAAACTGCATCTTGGCAAAGGGTCTTTAAGTATGGAAACGGTTGACACACTGCAAACATACAATTCCGTTTATGCCGCGATGCCGCCGGTTACAGCCTTATTGTCGAGCAAAATACTGGAGCAAACGGTAGCAGCTTTCCCTGAGGAAGGGATGGAAGCACTTCATCTGTTAAGGGTGGATGGATTCCCGGCTATTATTGTTGCAGCTCACGGCAAGACACTGTATTGACAGACGGAAAAGGCAGGGGAGTCGGAAATGAAGACAGATCAATCGGCAATAATCGAAGCGGTTAAAAACACGCTGATAGTGGCAGCGACGACATACAGCTCCGAGCAGAAGCGGGCATATGAAAAGGCTATTGAGAATGAAACAGTCCCGCGGGCAAAATGGGTGTTAGAAAACTTGTTGGCAAACGCGCTTACGGCGGAAAAAAATAAGAGCCCCCTTTGCGACGACACCGGGATTCCCCATTTATTCCTGGAAGTCGGGAAAAACAGAGCCGTCAGCGGTGAACTGCTGGCAGCTATACAAAAAGGTGTTGTAACGGGATTGAGGGCACTCCCCGGCAGACCGATGGCAATAAAGGGTAACGATGTTGAACGGTTGGAGCAGTCCGGCGGACTGGATGAAGATTCCGGCGCGTTGGTGCCAGCGCCAATTACAATAAAACTTGTCGATGGAGATGTTTTACGCCTGACCATCCTTATGCAGGGTGGAGGGCCGGAGATAAGGGGAAAAACCTACCGTGTTTTTCATCAGCATAAAGTATCGGTTATTATTGATGAAGTTGTGAATTGGGCAACACAGGAAGTCGGCAAGTTGGGATGTACTCCCTGTGTACCGGCAATCGGTATCGGCAGAAGCCACTTTGAAGCGTCCGCGATGATGCTGGAAGCGATGATACACGGAAACTTCGGGGTTCAGAGCGATTTAGAGCGGGAGATTACGGATAGAATCAATCAGAGCAATGTCGGCCCTCTGGGGCTTCAAGGCAATACAACTGCGCTGGCAACTTTTTTGAAGGTTGGGCCTCAAAGGGCAAGCGGGGTCAGAATCGTATGTCTTCGTCTTTGCTGCTGTGTGGAGCCCAGGGTAGCCGCTGTTTTGCTGTGATTTTGTTTATATTGTAAAAGATGTCTTCCCGAAGAAGTAGCCGTAATAATAGGGTATATAGGTATTTGGAAGGTGATAGCGTGAAGGTTGAAAGAACATTTATTGAAGATGTACTTATTTTAAAGCCGAGCATATTTGAGGACGAAAGAGGCCTTTTTTATGAAAGTTTTAATGCTAAAGAACTTAATAACAATGGTATAAAATTTACACCTGTTCAAGAAAACCTAGCTTTTTCAAAAATTAAAGGCACTATAAGGGGTTTGCATTTTCAAAAATCTCCGAAAGCCCAGGCCAAGATTGTCAGATGTACTTCAGGAAGCGTTAATGATTTTGCTGTGGATTTAAGGAAAGAATCAAAAACATATTTGAAATATGTAATGGTGCTATTATCTGAAAAAAATAAGCTACAAATGTTTATTCCAAAAGGGTTTGCACATGGCGTCGTTTCTCTAGAAGACAATTCTACAATACAGTATTGGACCGATGAACACTATGATTCTAGTTTAGACCGAGCAATATGCTACAACGATCCCATTATTGGCATTAATTGGGAAATCGAAAATCCTCTCTTATCTGATAAGGATCGAAATGCACCTTTGCTAGGTTCAAGTGATTACAATTTTTAATAGTTAAGGAGATTATGAGATGAAAAAGCCTATTAATGTTACATGGACTTCTATGCCAAGTTTTCAAGAGTATACAAAAGAAATTGAAGAATTGTGGGATAGTCGTTGGCTATCAAACAGAGGTGTAAAGCACATTAAACTTGAGAATCTTCTAATAGAATTCTTAGGAGCGCCTAATATCGCCCTATTCGCAAATGGTCATTTGGGCTTAGAACTTGCGATTGAGGCTTTCCACCTTTCTGGCGAAGTAATAACAACACCTTTTACACATGTATCAACAACACATTCAATTATTAGAAATAGATTGAAACCAGTATTTTGTGATATTAACCCACTCGACTATACAATTGACCCTGATTTGATTGAAGAAAAAATTACTGAACAGACAACAGCAATTGTAGCAACTCATGTTTATGGTCACTTATGTGACATTCAAAAAATTGATAAAATTGCCAAGAAATATAACTTACGCGTCATTTACGATGCAGCTCATGCTTTCGGAGTTGAACTTCAAGGTGTTAATGTTGCCAGGTTCGGTGACGCATCAATGTTTAGCTTACATGCAACAAAAGTTTTCAATACAATCGAGGGCGGAATTGTTGCTTTTCAAGACGAAAAAATATGTGATAACATACAACATATTATTAATTTTGGATTTACAAGCCATGAAACAATAGATTTTGTTGGTACTAATGCTAGAATGAATGAATTTGAAGCAGCAATGGGAATATGTAATTTGAGACATTTTAATGATGAAGTTGCAAAAAGAAAGCGGGTTTATTACAGATATGTTGAACAACTAGAAAATATTGAAGGAATCAGAGTTGTTTTACCAAAAGAAGATATCAAATATAATTTTTCTTATCTCCCTGTTGTATTTGATAAATATAAGGAATCTAGAGATCAAATAATTGACAAACTGAAATCTGATAATATATTTGCAAGGAAATACTTTTATCCACTAACAAGCGAGGCGACTTGCTATAATGGGGAATTTGATTCTATGCTAACACCAATAGCAAAAGATATCTCTGTTAAGATTTTAACACTTCCGTTATATTCAGATTTGGATTTAGAAGATGTGGAAAGAATTTGTAAAATTATTAAGGAGTAGGAGGAGAAGAAGTGAAGGGAATTGTACTTGCAGGGGGAAAGGGAACCCGGTTATATCCCATGACAAAAGCGGTATCCAAACAGTTGCTGCCGATCTATGACAAACCGCTTATTTATTATCCGCTTTCTGTATTGATGCTGGCGGGAATTCAAGAAATTCTGATCATCTCAACACCGGAAGACACTCCTGTTTACGAAAGGCTCCTCGGGGATGGTTCGCTATTAGGGGTCAAGTTTAGCTATAAAATTCAAGAAAATCCGAGGGGATTGGCTGATGCTTTTATTCTCGGCGAAGAGTTCATCGGGGATGACAGCGTTTGTTTAATCCTTGGAGACAATGTATTTTACGGCCAGGACTTCACCAAAGTCTTGAACAAAGCGAAAAATCAAAAACAAGGAGCCGTAATATTCGGGTACCCTGTAAAAGACGCCTGTGCGTTCGGCGTTGTCGAGTTCGATGAAAACAAAAAAGTTCTTTCGATCGAAGAAAAACCGGAAAACCCAAAATCACATTACGCGGTGCCGGGCCTATATTTCTATGATAATAAGGTGGTCGGCATCGCGAAAAGTGTGAAACCGTCGGTACGGGGAGAAATAGAGATTACCGCTGTAAACAACGCTTACCTTGAAAAGGGTGAGCTGAATGTGGTTTTGCTTGGCAGAGGAATGGCTTGGCTTGATACAGGCAATCCGGAGAGTATGCTGAAAGCCGCGGAATATGTGGAGGCGGTTCAATCCAGACAGGGTTTTTATATTGCATGCATAGAAGAGATCGCATGGAGAAGAGGGTTTATCAATAAGGATCAGTTTAAAGCGATTGGTGAAAGTTTAAAAATGACAGATTACGGTCAATATATATTATCTCTATCGGAAGAATAACTGAAAGAAAAGTGAGGCTTTTAAATAATGAAAAGTGTTTTAGTAACGGGAGGCGCCGGCTTCATCGGGAGTAATTTTGTGAAACTGATGCTGATTGAGCATCCGGATTACAGGATTGTTAATGTTGACGCTTTGACATATGCCGGCAATCTTGAGAATTTGGAGGACATCCAAAACAACAAAAGCCATGTATTCATTAAAGCGGATATTCGGGACAGAAAGAAAATTGAGGAAATATTTAACCTTTATGATTTTGATTTTGTTATCAACTTCGCGGCTGAATCCCATGTTGACAGAAGCATTGAAGAACCGGAAGTGTTTCTGACCACAAACATTATCGGAACACAAGTTCTGCTTGATGCCGCCAGAAAAAAATGGAATGTAAACGCCGCGGACAAGTATTGCAGGCAATACAAAGATGGCGTGAAGTTCCTGCAGGTTTCGACCGACGAAGTGTACGGCGCTTTGGGGACGGAAGGTCTTTTTGTTGAAACTTTACCGCTATTGCCTAACAGCCCATACTCCGCCTCCAAGGCAAGCGCTGATTTGATTGTCAGGGCATACAGTGAAACATTCGGCATGCCTGTCAATATAACGCGCTGCAGCAACAACTATGGACCTTTCCAATTTCCGGAGAAATTAATTCCTCTAATGATAAACAACTGTTTAAAAGGAAAGGACCTGCCCATATACGGAGATGGGCTGCAAGTGAGAGACTGGCTGCATGTTAAAGACCACTGTTCAGCCGTGGATACCGTTCTTCACAATGGGCGTGACGGGGAGATCTACAACATTGGGGGCAACAACGAAAAGGCGAACATTGAAATTGTGAAACTGATTATTCAGACACTCGGGAAAGGTGAAGGTTTGATTAAATACATCAAAGATAGACCCGGGCATGACAGGCGTTACGCAATCGATAACACAAAAATTACAACTCAACTTGGTTGGAAACCGGAGTATACCTTTGAAACAGGGATGAGAGAAACAATTCAATGGTATTTAGATCATGCATTATGGGTCGATCATGTTGTTTCGGGTGATTACGCAAATTACTACAATAAGATGTACTCCGAAATAAAGTAGTTGCAAAATATTGCGCCAGCGTGTAAAATAATAATGTTCGACTATTTCTTACAAACCGTCAACACACAAAAATTGAGTGCGGGGTAATTTATGGATATTAGAAAAATCATTTCGATGCTGCTGAAAAAGTGGCCGTTTATCGTGATCACAGCCTTTATATTCGCTGTGGTGCTTTATGTGTACAGCAGCGTTTATATCACGCCGATTTTTTCCGCGCAGGCGACGATGATCGTCAACAAATCGCAGTATCAGGCATCCGAGCAGAACCAAATGAGCTACAACGATATTCTGCTCACGCAAAAGCTGGTGAAGTCTTATATTCTGATTATGATGAGCGATACGAACATCGAGCTGGTAGTAAAAGAGATCGGGACGGATTTGTCGGTCGGTCAGATAAAATCCTATATCAAAATTTCCAGTGTTGCCGAAACCGAGGTTCTCCAAATCACGGTGGAAAACAAGAATGCGGAACTGGCGGCAAAAATCGCCAACGCAATGGTAAAAGTATCGCCTCCAACGATTATCAGGATTATTAAAGCCGGCAGCGCCGAGGTGATTGACACGGCAAAAATACCTGCGCAACCTGTAAAACCGGTTGTGTGGAAATTTGCCGTTATTGGGGCTTTAATTGGTTTGCTTCTTTCGCTCGCGCTGATCTTCCTGCGTGATTTCTTTGACAACACTTTCAAGACCGAAGACGATGTCCGAAACGCGTTGGATTTGCCGGTCATTACCTCTCTGCCGGAAATCGCCAAGGACGGCGCAAAGATTGTTACGGGCGAAACGCCCTTTGACTACCGTGAAGCGTTCAAGGTACTACGGACCAAAATACAGTTTTCTGCCGTTGACGGCAAAATGAAAAAAATCGCTATTACCAGTTCCGGACCGTTTGAAGGCAAGACGACCGTTTCCATCAACCTTGCCCTGACGATGGCGGAAACCGGTAAAAAGGTGCTGTTGATTGACTGTGACCTGAGAAAACCGAAGGTACATAAAACACTTAATATGCCGTCTGAACCCGGTATATCCAATGTGCTCACGCAGCAGGAGCTGCTGGTCAATGTGATTAAAAAGGTGCCGAAGTTCGACTCCCTGGATGTTGTCACCTGCGGCGTAATTCCGCCGAACCCGGCAGAACTGCTCGGTTCGCATATGATGGAGAACTTCATCGCGAGTGTTGAAAACGATTATGACTATATCATATTTGATACGCCTCCGATCGGACTTGTCGCGGATACCGCGGTGCTTGCCAAACTGCTCGACGGTGTTGTTTGGGTGGTCAGTTACGGCAGAACGGTGAAGGAAACTGCGCAGTTTGCCAAAGAAACAATGGACAGCGTCAACGCCAACATCATCGGTTGCGTGTTCAACTCCGTCAAGGCGGACAGCTACGGCAACAGGGGCTACTACCGCAAGTACGGCAGCAAATACAGCTACCGCTACGGTTACAAACGAGGCAGCTACGGCTACTCCAACCGTTACAGTAATGGCTATAAATACGGTTACAGTTACGGCGGCTACACGCAGGATAAACCGCGGGAAAAGAAGAGCTTTTTCAAGAGCGGCAAAGGTTCAGGGGAAACCGGCGGAAACACAGACCCCGGCGATAACAATAACACAGACACATAAAATACAGCATTGATTCACATCAAGCCTCATTTTTGTTAACTTAACACGAATGAGGCTTTTTGTTTAGACGAAACGAAATCGATGGAACGGGGAGTGATTCGCTTTGAGCAAGACAAGCGTATTGAAAAGACTGTTGAGCGCATGCTTCGCGCTGGGTGTGGCCGGTACAATGATGGTTGATACCGCGGCCGAGAAAGAAACGGGCAACACGGCAGCGCGACTTGATGCAAGCCCCCGTATTGTGCCATCCATATACCCCGCGGCAGATGTTATTACAGCGGACATCGTTATCGAGCAAAGCAACTACGGGGCGGACAATACCGGTGCGGCGGATAGCACGGCGGCGATTCAGGCTGCTGTTGATGACTGTTACGCGGCGGGCGGCGGCACGGTGTTTTTGCCCGCAGGCAGGTATCTGCTCACGGCCGGGATAACGGTACGGGCGTTCGTCACCTTGCGGGGAGACTGGCAGGACCCTGACACGGGGGCGGATTACGGCACAGTGATTCTCGCCGGTGTTGCGAGCACCCCCGACAATCTGCCGGCTCTTTTTACCGTCATGGGCAGCGCGGGGGTCATGGGGCTGACGGTGTATTATCCAGAGCAGGATATCAATGATGTGAAACCCTACCCGTATACCTTTTATGTGCCCGGCGGGCACGAAGGGTTTATGCTACAGAGCATTGCTAACTGCACAGTAATCAACGGCTACAAGGGCATCGGCGCGTGTGTGGACGGCGGCGGCCATGAAATGATGACGGTGGATAATGTGAAGGGAACCTTTTTGTATTGTGGCGCAACTGCGTACAATCAGTCCGATGTCGGCACCTGGAAAAACCTGATTGTCAGCAACAAGTATTGGGCCGGGGCGGGGCCGGCGTATCACGCGCCCGAGCGTACCGTATTGGACGCCTATACCCGAAAAAATACGATTGGGCTGATCTTGGGGGACTTGGAATGGACGCAGTTCGCAAATATTGAGGTAACGGACTGCAAAATTGGCATTCATATTGTCAAGGGTATGCGTATAGAATTTGCCGGGTCTCTCTTTGATGTCCTCATTGACCGGTGTGATGTCGGCATAAGGGTGGACTCGATTGACACGCGCTGGGGTATGGTGGTCGCGAAGAGCCACATATACGGCAGCGAGCATTCGATTGTGAACAACACCTTCGGTGTGGTGAAACTGGCGGGTACGGAACTTTCCGGCGGGCGCCGGGGCGGAAAATTTGATATAAAAAACATCGGGCAGCTGTTTGATTTTATCAAATCGCTTTATAAAGACGGAATAAACGCCCACAGAAAGTATCTGGTGGAATGTGACAGTCTTGAGGAATATAATATCGATTATAATGCCGCGCCGCATAAACCGGCGGCAAACCTTTTTGCGGTGCAGGCGGATAGAACCGGTGTGCAGGACACATCCCCCGCTATTCAGGCGGCGCTTAACCTGGTGGCGGGAGCGGGCGGTGTGGTTTATCTCCCTCCCGGAAAGTACCGGATGAATGAGCCGGTAACGGTGCCGGCCGGCGTGGAGTTGCGGGGGTCTTCCTCCAACCCAACCCGGGATCAACCGGGAAGCAGCCGGGGTACGGTGCTGCTCGCCTATTACGGATTGAATCCAACCGACCCGGATACGGCAGCGGCGCTGATAACCCTTGGTACCAACGCGGGTGTGCGGGGTATTCGAATCTTCTTTCCGGAAAACACCTGTGTCCGCCCGGGTGCGCTTGGTACCGTACAGACGGGCGCTTATGCCATCCGCGGCAGCGGTTCCGGTGTTTATGTCATCGACAGCGCCATCGCGGCGGCCTATAACGGCATCGACTTCCGCGGTTGCGATAATCATCATATAAAAAAGCTTGTCAGCTGCTGTTATAACAACGCGATTTTTGCCGGCGGACAAAACGGCATCATCGAGGGTTGCCTGCAAAACGGCACCGTGATGGCGCGCAACGGCTTGAACCTGCCGAATTGGGTGGACGAGGGTACCCAAATGTTCCCGTATCTGTTTAACGCGGTCACCCGTATTCAAACAGACTATATCAAACTGGACGGTGCCGAAAATCAAACGATTTACAACTGTTTTTCGTACGGCGTCAAGACTTTTATGAACAACTCAAACAGCACAGAGCTGTTGGCATTTAATATTGGCGCGGACAATATCGGCGGCACGATGCTCGTCACGCTGGGCGGCAGCATGACGGTAGTCAATATGATGCGCTACAACGGTCAATCATTTGCGAACAACGCTACCGCGCTGAAACTGTACAACCGGCTGACTATTGGGGATAAGACAGAGAAGACAGAGAAGACGGTTAAATAATTTCCTTGACTTTCCGCAGTCCCCCTGTTATAATTACAAACTGCCGCAATGATTCAATGCGGTTATTGCCGCAAATTTACAGGCGGCAACAACATCCTTGCCGCGTTAACCCGCGGCCTAAGACCGGAAGGAGGTGCTTTTAGAATGTCAGCTTCAGTAAACTACGAAACCATGGTGGTGTTCACCATGACCAAAGGCGACGAGTTCGTTCAGGAAATGGTGGAAAAGTTCAAGGCCTTGGTTGAAGAGAACGGCACTCTCGAGAGCGTTGACGAATGGGGTAAGCGCAAGCTTGCATACCTCATTAACGACGAACCCGAGGGTTACTATGTTCTTCTCAACTACACAAGCGGTCCGGAATTCCCGGCGGAATTTGACCGGATTGTGAAGATCACGGACGGCGTACTGCGCTCGTTAACAATCAGGAAAGATGAAGGAGTGAAGAAGGATGCTTAATTGTGCCGTTCTCATGGGCAGGATTGTCGCGGAACCGGAGTTGCGTACAACTTCGACAGGCATTTCTGTTGTTTCCTTTACGATCGCTGTGGACAGAGCTTTTGCAAAAGCCGGCGAAGAACGCCAGACTGATTTTATCGATATCGTCGCGTGGCGGCAGACGGCGGAATTCGTCAACCGCTTTTTCCACAAGGGATCTTTGATTGCGGTTCAAGGCGCGATTCAGACCCGTTCTTATGAAGACAAAAACGGCATCAAACGCAAGGCGTTTGAGATTGTGGCAGACAAGGTCAGCTTTTGCGGACCGAAATCCGACAATGCCGGCGGCGGCAGCCGCATAGACGAGGCCGTGGCCAACGCCCCCGCGCCGTCTTACGCGACGGGCAATGCGGGTGATTTCGAAACATTACCGAACGATGACGATCTCCCGTTCTGAGGAGCGTCTTTCGGTTCATTCTGATTAAAGGAGGTTATTCCATGGCTTACGATAGAGGTGACAGAGGCGACAGAAACGACAGAAGACCCAACAACAGGAAAGGCCGCAAGAAGGTTTGCTCCTTTTGTGTTGAGAGAGTTGAAGTGATCGACTATAAAGATATCGGCAGACTCAACCGGTTCATTTCCGACAGGGCGAAAATTCTGCCCCGCAGAGTGACAGGTACCTGCGCCGGCCATCAGCGCGAGCTGACCACGGCCATCAAGCGTGCCCGTATCATCGCGCTGCTGCCGTTTTCAAGCGATTGATTTTTTTAAGGCGACGGATTTTTCCGCCGCCTTTATTTTAAAATTTGGAGTGAATTTTATGCCACTTGTCACCACAACGGATATGTTCAAAGCCGCTTATGAAGGCGGGTACGCGATAGGCGCTTTCAATGTCAATAATATGGAAATCATTCAAGGCATCGTGCAGGCGGCGGTTAAGCTGAAGGCACCTGTTATTTTGCAGGTTTCCGCCGGCGCGCGCAAATATGCCAATCACACTTATCTGACCAAACTCGTCGAGGCGGCCGTTATGGAAACCGGTTTGCCGATTGCCCTGCATCTGGACCACGGCCCGGATTTTGAAACCTGCAAGGGCTGCATTGACGGCGGCTTCACTTCCGTGATGATCGACGGCTCCCACCACCCGTATGAGGAAAATGTCGCGCTGACCAAAAAGGTTGTCGACTACGCGCACGCGAGGGATGTCACGGTCGAAGGCGAACTCGGGCAGCTCGCGGGTATTGAGGACGATGTCAATGTCAGCGCGGAAAATGCGTCCTACACCAATCCGGCGCAGGTGGTCGATTTTGTCAACCGCACGGGTGTGGACTCATTGGCGATTGCCATCGGCACCAGCCACGGGGCTTACAAATTCAAGCCCGGCCAAACGCCGGAACTGCGTTTTGACATTTTGGAGGAAATCGAGAAAAAACTGCCCGGATTCCCGATTGTTTTGCACGGGGCAAGCTCGGTCGTGCCGGAGTTCGTTAAACAGATCAACGAGTTCGGCGGTTCCCTACCGGATGCCATCGGTATCCCGGAGGAAATGCTGCGCGAAGCCGCTAAAATGGCCGTGTGCAAAATCAACATCGACTCCGACCTGCGCCTGGCGATGACAGCCGCCATCCGCAAGCATATGGCGGAAAATCCGACGCACTTTGACCCGCGGCAATACCTCGCGCCCGCCCGTACGGCAATTGAGGACATGGTAGCGCATAAGATTCAAACCGTTCTCGGCTGCGCCGGCAAAGCGTAAACAACAGCAAAAATATATGCGCAGGGACAGATTTTTTCTGCCCCTGCTTTTTAGATGTTAGATGGCAGATATTAGACTTTAGATGAAGAACGGCGGAAGCGTACACTTGCTGACCGCTTCACAGGATGTCGAGGCGCCATCCCCTACACGGCTGACCACTAACCACGGTGCGTCAGGGATGCCGCACCCTACAGAACCCGACGGAGGATGAACAACATTCGTCTCTTTGTTCCTATCTGCCGACCACTAACCACTGACCACTAATCGCTTCCCGGGCGAACAAAGTTCGCCCCTACCGCGTCCTGCGCCAATGAAAAAGATACTGCTGCGCGATGCCCTGCGCGCCCGCGGCGCAGGCGGGGAAACCGGCCGGATACAGTTCTTCCATTATCCTTTTTACCCAAACATCCACCGGAAACGCGTCGTGGCGTCCACAACCGTAAAGAAGGGCGCATTCAGCCACTTTTAACCCCACACCTTTCATCTTCATCAGCTCGCCGCGCGCTTCGTCCAAGGGCGCAACAGCAAGGTTTTCGAGCACGATTTCGCCGCTTGCGACCTTCGCGGCGGCGTCGATGATATATTTGGCTCTAAAGCCGGCGCGGACGGGCGCCAGGTCTTCAACGCCGAGTTTTGCGATTGTTCGCGCCGAAGGAAAAGTGAAGTCCCCGTTGCTGATGTTTTCGCCAAAAGCAGAGCAAAGGCGCTCAACAATGCCTTTGATGCGCGGGATATTGTTGTTCTGCGAAATAATGAAAGAACACAGCGCCTCCCACGGTTCCTGCCGCAGGATACGGATGCCAGGGAACTGCTCTACAGCTGTTTTTAACGAGCTGTCTGCGCAAAAACCCTCGCAGAGCAGTGAATAGTTCCGGTCAAGGTCAAAATAACCGCGCCAAACCTGCTCAAAATCGGTGACGGAGGTGTCCAAAACAAGGATGCCATCCGAATTCTGGCTGATTATTAGAGTTTTGCCGAAGGCAATACCGCGCCAACGGCCGTTTTCGCATTTTTGCCAACGAAAAGCCTGCCCGCAGCCGAGCGTCAGGTCCAAATCGAAGCATTTGACGCCGGATATCAGGATAGTTTCTTTATTTTCGGCAATATTCACCGGGTTTTCACACACACCTTCAAGATATTGTCAGATAGGAAATAATAGACCCGAAAAAAGCGAAAAATACCGTTGCCGGTAAAGCCGGTACAACTTGATGTATAGGTATCAAAAAAACGAAAAGTTCTCCACATCGAAAAAAATCAATCAAAATATGGCTTTTTAGGGGTAGTTATCAACATTTTCCACAGAGTTTTCCACAGTATTTGTTAAAAAGGTGTTCTACAGTTCGTATACAGTCAATTTAGAACAAACAGTTTCTTCCACTTAACAAGGTGAAAACAAACACGGCAATTTTGTCCGAAATACGGTAAAATACGCGAAAAAGGGGAAAAATCACGCCGAATTCGCCCTTGCGCCGGGACAAAAAGACTTCATGCAGCAAGCGGCGCAGTCCGGCCGCCGGGCGACGCATACGGCTCTGCCGTGGAGGACGATTCTGTGGCAGAAATCGCTGCTTTCCTCCGGCGGAAGCAGCTCTTTGAGCCGCATTTCTATTTTGTACGGGTCCTTGGTGTTAACAAGCCCCAATAAATTCGAAATTCTGATCAGATGCGTGTCCACCACAACGGCCGGTTTGCCGTATATGTCGCCTAAAATAAGATTTGCTGTCTTTCTGCCAACCCCCGGCAGCCGCGTGAGCTCCTCCATCGTGTCCGGAACCCTGCTACCGAACTCGGCAACGAGCATTTTGGCCATTTCGGTGATATGGAGCGCTTTGGCATGGTAAAAGCCGCACGAGTGGATCATCGCTTCAACATCAAGCAGTTCCGCTTCGGCGAAATCGGCGGCGGCCGGGTATTTGGCAAACAGCGCGGGCGTTACCAGGTTGACACGCGCGTCCGTGCACTGGGCGGAAAGGATGGTCGCCACCAGGAGCTGCAGCGGATCCTCCGCTTCCAGGGAGCAGACCGCCCCGGGATATTCCTCTTTGAGCGCCTGCACGGCGGCAAGCGCGCGTTCTTTTATTGTCATACAATTACCATCCTTTCCATCCACTTAATCATACAGGAAAGAGATAAAAAAGAAAAGAGCGGCTTGCCGTTGCCGGCGGACTTTTTTGCTTGCCGACCGGGGTGGAAGATGCTATAATACTATTCTGCATTAAAATTGTAGACACAATTTTAATCGGCAAGCAAAGCTTGCCGCTGCGGCTGAAGCCGCAGACAGATAGCATTGAACGGTATTTCCGGCAGCAAATGCTGCCCCCGCTGTCTTTGGACAGCGGATTAAAAGATAGACTTGTCTATCTTTTAAATGGAGATTAGTATAATAATGCTGGTTTGAAAAAAGGAGCGTGTTGATTTGGAAAAATATAACGCAGTGATTATCGGCGCGGGGCCGGCGGGTATTTTTACCGCGCTGGAACTGTATAAAAAGACTTCGCCGGCGTATAAGGTGCTGATTGTCGACGAGGGGATATCCATTAAACGGAGGAATTGCCCCGCCAGGAGCAAGGGTGTTTGCGTCAACTGCAACCCCTGCAATATTATGAGCGGCTGGGCGGGCGCGGGCGCGTTTTCGGACGGCAAGCTGTCGCTTTCCGAGGATGTCGGCGGCAATTTAACGAGCTACCTGCCCCTGGACGAAGTGCGCGGGCTGATAAAGTATACCGACAAAATTTACCTCGAATACGGCGCGCCCAAAGAAGTCCACGGTCTTAACGACAAAAAGGTGGAAGAAATCGCCTATGAGTGTTCCAAACACAATATTCAGCTCATCCGCTGCCCCGTGCGGCACTTGGGGACGGAGAATGCTTATGAAGTGCTGCAGGCCATGTACGAATACCTGCGCACCGTGAAAGGGTTCACCTTTATGGAGCGCACCCATGCCGACCCGGTTATAAAAGACGGCAAAGCCTGCGGCGCGAAGCTCACGCTCAAAGACGGCACCACACAGGAGGTTGAAGCCGATTATGTGATTGCGGCACCGGGGCGCGGCGGCGCGGAATGGCTCAATAAAATCGCGCAGGACAACGGCATTGGCCTGAAGAATAACGAGGTGGATATCGGTGTGCGGGTGGAAGTGCCCAATTCCGTCATGGATAAAGTCACCAAGCATCTCTACGAAGCGAAGATGGTCTATTATTCCGACACTTTTGAGAATAAAGTCCGGACTTTCTGTATGAACCCGGGCGGCATTGTCAGCGAGGAGCACTATAACGCGGGCTTCAATAAAACCTTTGACCGGAGTATTGCGGTGGTCAACGGACACAGTTACGCGGACGAAGGGTCGCTGACGGAAAACACCAATTTTGCCATGCTCGTTTCCACCAGATTCACTGAGCCTTTCAACCAGCCCATCGAATACGGTCGGTATATTGCCCAGCTCGGCAATATGCTCACGGGCGGCGGCATCATTGTCCAGCGCCTGGGTGACCTTTTAATGGGCCGGCGCACGGACACCTCCCGGCTCAACAAATCCACCACCAGGCCAACCCTTGTTACAGCTGTGCCGGGTGACCTGTCGTTTGTGCTGCCGCACAGGCACCTGACCAGCATCATCGAAGCCCTGCGCGCGTTTGACAAAATTGTACCGGGGCTGTATTCAAAAAATACCCTGCTGTACGGCATTGAAGTAAAATTCTACTCCTCCAAGCTGGATGTAAACAAGAATTTTGAAACCAAGGTAAAGCACTTCTATACCATCGGTGACGGCGCGGGGATTACCAGGGGACTCATGCAGGCATCGGTCACCGGGGTCGTGGTCGCGCGGGATATTTTGGGGATAAAGGAATAAAACAGGAGCAGGTTTTTGGCATGAACAGTTTTAATTCAATTTCAATGACAAAAGTGGCGGCAACCGTTGCCGCCATTTTGGGTATAGAGGCTCCCCTGCAGTCTGAGTCAAAAATTGACTGGCTGAGTGAACTGCTGAAAAGCAAAGCAAACGGAACTGTCGGCCGGGCGGTGGTATATAACCCCGACGCGCTCGCCATGTGGCTGTTTCAAAACTACACCGCTGATTTTGCGCCCGTACTCCGGCATACGCAGGTTGGCGTACCGCTTAAAACCGTGATGCCGGCGGTCACACCGGTTTGCTTCGCGTCCATGTACACGGGCACGCAACCGGTCATTCACGGCGTGAAGCAGTACGAAAAACCCGTTGTCATAACAGATTCGCTGTTTGACGCGCTGCTCCGGGCTGGCAAACGGGTGGCGATTGTCGCGGTGCAGGGGTCCAGCATGTCTAAAATATACGCCGGCAAAGCGCTGGACTATTTCTTTATGCCGTATGATGAGGAAGTCGCGCAAAAAGCGCTTGAACTCATCGCAAAGGATGCATACGATTTCATCAGCGTCTATACCCAGGAATATGACGACGCGATGCATTTGACCGGTACCCAAAGCGAGTCTTCGCTTGAGGCAATGAAAAATCAAATCAGTATTTTTGAAAAACTGGCCGAAGCGATTGACAAGCACTATCAAAAGCATAACACCCTGCTGTGTTTTTGCACCGACCACGGCGTTCATACCAAAGCAACCGGCGGCGGTACACACGGGGAGGATATCCCGGAGGATTTGAATATTGTGCATTTCTTCGGCATAAAACCGGCGGGATAAAAAAATATGAAACGGGATGCTGACTCTTCATGAGCCGGCATCCCGTTTTGTCAGGCTTTTCTTTACGCTATTGCGCCAGTGCCACTGTATTTTGCAGCGCTTCGGCGGCGTCGATGGTCGGGCTGTACTCCAGGCCGACGGCGCCTTCATACCCGAGCGCGTCAATGGCGGCGAAAACATTTTTATAATTGATTTCGCCCGTGCCGGGTTCATGGCGACCGGGGTTGTCCGCCACATGGAAGTGGCCGATGAGATCAATGTGATTGCGGATATTCGGGATTAAATTGCCCTCGGTGATCTGTTGGTGGTAAATGTCATACAGCAGCTTGACATGCGGGCTGTTCACTTCGCGGATGATATCAAACGCCTCATAGCCGGAGGATAAAAAATAACCCTTGTGGTCGCACAAAATGTTCAGCGGTTCCAGCACGGCAAGGATGCCGGCTTTTTCAAAAAGCGGCGCCGCTTGACGCAGGGCACTGACAACATACTGATGCTGCGCTTCGTGAGAAATGTCCGCGCGCTCCTGACCGGTTGTGATGATGAGCGCGGGAACATTCAGAAACTTCGCGGCTTTTACAGATTCTTCGACCACCTGAAACAGCACATCGCCGCTCTCCGGCGAGAGCAGCGCTTTTTTACCGTATTCGGCGGCGAGCGCCGCGTCTTTGGAACCCACGCACATGCTCGTGATTTGTACGCCGTTTTTCTCCGACGCTTCTTTGAGCTCCGTCAGGTCGCGGTGCGCCCAGCCCCAAAATTCGGCATGGTTTAACCCCGCCGCTTTAACCGCGGCAAAACGCTCCGCGAACGGCAGGGATTGGAACATCATCTCAATACAGGGGGAGAATTTCAGCAAGGGGAATCATCCTTTCGTGATGCGGATTTTCGTTGTTTCTACTATATCATTCCGGGTTGCCGGCGTCAACCGGAAATGCGGACAGGCTTGAAGTCCGCGGTAAATGTTCACAACTTTAGTCTTGTAATTAAGGATGTAATAAGATATACTCTAACATGCGTTTATTCGCAAATCGTGATGACTAAGGAGCTGTAACAATGGATCCCATTAAAGTAGATTTTACAGGTAAAGGCGGCAACAGGAAAAAAGAGATTATTATCCCGCCGGAAAAGGCGGCGTTGAAAATTGTCATCTGTATCCTGGGCACCGCGGTGCTTGCCGGGCTTTACTATTACCTGATGCTGCCCCCGATGAACCCCAAGGCGATGGAATTCTATTTCTTCTTCGGCGCGATATTCGCCACCTACATCGCGCTGACATTCATCACCACAAAAGCCATGGCAAAGCCGGAGTATATCCCCTATGTCAAAAAGCAGGCGATTATCCCCGGTATCGGCATCGGTTTACTGGTACTGGTGGTGCTGGTCGGTCTTATTATTTCCTCGGTCTTCTTCCGTGCGAAGAGCTACAGCCAGATTATTACGGTAAACGACAACGGCAATTTTGCCGAAGAAATCGAGCGGCAGGATGCCAAGTCCTACAGCAACATTCCGCGCCTTGACGAAGCCGCCGCGGCAAATATCGCATCGAGAGCATTGAGCGATCTTGAAAAAATCGGCAAAGTTTCGCAGTTTACGGTTTACCCCCTGTACACGCAAATCAACTACAAGGGCAACCCGGTCAGGGTCGCGACACTGCAGTACGCCAATATTATCAAATGGTTCACCAACCGCTCCGAGGGTTTCCCCGGCTATACAATCATCAATATGGCTGACCAAACCACCAAGTTTGTGGAGCTCAAAGCCATCGGGCAGGACAATATTAAATACTCACCGGCGGAGCATTTCGGCCGCCTGCTCAAGCGCCACCTGCGCTTTCAATACCCCACCTACCTTTTTGCAGATCCCACCTTTGAAATTGACGATAACGGCACACCGTACTGGGTTTGCGCAAGGCTTGACAAAACCATCGGACTTTTCGGCGGCCCCGATGTGATCGGCGCGGTTTTGGTTAAATCAAACGATCTCAACGGTGCCTGCCAGTATTATACTTTGGACGAGCTGAAGACCAATCCGGACATTCAGTGGCTTGACCGCATCTTCTCCTCCGACCTGCTCGTGCAGCAATACAATTACTACGGCAAGTACCAAAACGGATTTTGGAACTCCATACTCGGCCAACGGGATGTTTTTGTTACCACGGAAGGGTACAACTATATCGCGAAGGATGACGATGTATTTATGTATACCGGCGTCACCTCCGTGACGAGCGACCAATCCATTACCGGTTTTGTGCTGATTAACCAGCGGACCAAAGCGGCCACTTTCTACCGGGTCAACGGTGCCAAGGAACAATCAGCCATGTCCGTTGCGGAAGGCAAAGTGAAGGACAAAGCTTATGTCGCCTCCTTCCCGCTGCTCATCAATGTCAGCGGAGAACCGACCTATTTTATGGCGCTAAAGGACAATGACAATGTCAACCAGCAGTTTGCTATGGTGAATGTCCGGAACTTCAATAAACTCTTTGTGGTGGGCAACGATCTGGCGGACTGCCTCGGGCAATACAACGCCTTGCTTAAAGCCGAGGGCATCGCGGTTGACATCGATGTTAACGATATTGATGAGCCGGGCAACGGCAACACGGACCCGGAACCTGTTAAAACCGAAGACAAAACAGGCATTGTAACAGATATCCGCACCGCGGTTATCGGCGGGGAAAGCTGGTACTACATCAAGCTCGCGGACGGGGATGTCTATTATTCCATCGCCGCTTCCAAAGCCGCGGATGCCATCATCCTCAACACCAACGACACCGTTACGGTTACCTTCACCATCGTTGAAGGCACCAACAAAATCATCAAAGCCGACTCGGTGAAGCTCGGCAGTTAATAAAGCCGGGTAAGGCGCTTGCTCCTACCCGATAATTACCAAAAAGGGGCGGATGAAAATCTGTCCCTTTTTACTATCTGATTGATGGAGGAACTATGCCCGACGCATTAAAACCCCGCGTCTACGCGGTGGCCACCACGCATCTGGATACCTCCTGGAGCTGGGACTTCGAAACCACCCTGCGGGACTACCTGCCCAAAACGCTAACGGAAAACTTCGCATTGTTCGAAAAATACCCGGACTATGTCTTCAGTTTTGAGGGCAGCTACCGCTATGAACTCCTGGAGGAATATTACCCGGAGCTGTTTGAAAAACTCAAAGGATATGTCGCGCGGGGCCGCTGGCAGGTGTCCGGCAGCAGTTACGAAAACGGCGATGTCAATATTCCCTCGCCCGAGGCGCTGTTCAGAAATATATTAGTCGGCACCGCTTATTTCCGGGAAAAATTCGGCAAGCGCAGCGAGGATATTTATCTGCCCGACTGCTTCGGCTTCGGCTGGGCGGTGCCGTCCGTGGCGGCGCATGCCAACCTGAAAGGCTTCACCACCCAAAAGCTCATTTGGAGCAGCGCTTATGAGGTGCCGTTTGATTTAGGGATTTGGCGGGGGCCGGACGGCGGGGAGATTTATGCTTCCCTGGATGCCGGGGACTACAACCGGAGCCTGAAAACGGTACGCAAAAAAGGTTCCGTCAAACGAAAACTGAAATCAAACAGCAGGAAGTATGACCTGCCGTTTACTTTTGTCCTCCATGGTATCGGGGACAGGGGCGGTGCCCCGCGGGAGGAGTCCGTCAAGGCTGTACTCAGCGAAGCGGCGCGGAATGCCTCCGCCAAGATTGAGGTAATACCTGCAGCAACAGACCATGTGTTTAGGGACATGGACAGTCTTTTAACCCGGGAGCAAAAAGCAAAGCTGCCGGTTTGGCAAAACGAGCTGGTGATGACCGACCACGGCGTCGGCTGTTACACTTCCCGCGCCATCGGCAAGCGCTGGAACCGGCGCGCCGAATTGCTCGCGGACGCCGCCGAGCGGGCAGCCGCAGCCGCTGGTGTGTTGGCGGGGTATGCCTACCCGCAAAGCGTTTTGGATACCGCATGGAAGCGGGTGATTGCCCACCAGTTCCATGACGACATCACCGGTACCTCGCTGGAGATTTGCTGCAAGCGCAACTGGAACGATTATATTTTATCATTGAATCAGTTCGCGGAGGAATACCGCTTTGCCGCCGCAAGTGTCGCTTCGGAGATGGATACTTCCTTCGCAAAAGGCGTTGCTTTGGTGGTCAACAACCCCGTGCAGGCACAAGGTAAAAGAGCGGGTGTTGTCACGGCGGAAGTTTGTTTTGACAAGCCCTGCGATTTTATCGGCGTCTACAACGCGAACGGCGAAGAAGTCCTCGCCCAAACGGTCAAAAAAGGCACAAAAAGTCACCTCATAGCCTTTTGCGCCCGGGTACCTTCTATTGGATATGCCGCTTATGATGTGCGCCCCTCGGCCGTACCAAGCGCCGTTAAAAGCGACCTGACCGTTACGGAAAGGACGCTCGAAAACGCGAAATACCTCGTAACACTGGACGAAAACGGGGACATCGCGCAGATTTTTGACAAGACCCTCAGCAAAGAGCTTTTATCCAAACCGATCCGCATGGCGCTGTACGATTACGACGGCGCGGGCACCTACCCGGCGTGGGAACTGGCGTACAAAGAAGTCATGGCACCGCCGCGCGAATACGCCGCGAACACGGCTTTCAGCATTATTGAAAACGGACCCGCAAGGATAGCGATTCAGACCGTACGGCATGCAGGCGGCTCGGTGTTTAAACAGGTTATTTCGCTCGACTCAAAGGGTGAAACGGTTCATGTTTTCAATGAAATTGACTGGCGTTCGCTCCGCACACTGCTGAAAACCGAATTTCCATTCACCGTCGCCAATAAAAAGGCAGCCTATGACTTGGGGCTCGGCGTCATTGAACGGGGCAACAGCAAACCGTCCCTGTATGAGGTGCCGGCGCAAAATTGGGCGGATATCACCGATACGGACGGGCGCTTTGGTGTATCGGTATTCAGTGACAGTAAGGTGGGCTGGGACAAACCAAACAACAATACCCTGCGCCTGACCGGCATCCATTCCCCCCGCGCGGCATACCGCGATGCCCAGCATCTGCTGGAATTCGGGCTGAACCGCTATTCCTTCGCTGTTTATTCGCACGCCGGTTCCTGGCAAAACGGCACGCAGCAGGCTGCGATGGAATTTGTGCAGCCGATGAACGCTTTCGCCGTACCCACCTCACCGGGCAGGCTCGGCGCGGAATTTTCATTTTGCTCCGTGAGTGACAATGCCGTCATGATCAGAGCCATCAAAAAAGCGCAGGCATCGGAGGAAATTGTATTGCGCGTCAACGAAGGCGGGAACAAAAGCCATGAAAATGTGCGTCTGCAAATAGGGGACGGCATCATCACCGCGCGTGAAGTTTGGGCGACCGAGGAGCCGAAAGGCGCCGCAAAGGTTGAAAACGGGGAGCTGGTGTTTGATATAGGCGCCTTCGAACCGAAAACATTTGCGCTGACAATAAAAAATGGAGCGGAGAAAGCCGTCGGGGTGAAAGCTGTTTCGATTGACCTGCCATATAACCTGAATGCGGTAACCGCCAACGCAAACCGCACAGCAGGCGCCTTGCCGAACGGACTCAGCTTGCCCGCGGAGCAATTCCCGGCGGAAATCCGCTGCGGGGGAGTCGGTTTCAATACAGGGTCAACAGCGCCGGGCGAAATGAACGCCCTTGCCTGCAACGCTCAGCACCTGCCGCTGCCGACCGGTTCTTCAAGGCTGCACATCATTGCCGCCGCTTTTAACGGTGACCGGGAAACGGTGTTCGGTTTTGATGACACATCCCTACCGGTTACCATACAGTCAGCGGATGAGCGCCCCGGCGCGTGGGATTTGCTGAACCTCAATGAAGCGGGGTATATTAAAAAAGACACGCTTGCCTGGAATACGACGCATGCCCACAGCAGTCACGGCGACGAATACGGCAGGCAGATATACTTTTTCAAGTATACCTTTGACATCCCTGCCGGCGTGAAAGAATATGTTTTGCCTGCGGACGAAAAAATCATCCTGCTTGCCGCGACGGCAACCCAAAATGAACCGCAGGCCGTTTGCGCGACGGAGCTTTATGACAGTCTGGAGAAGCGGGAAATCAGCTTTGCGCTGACACCGGCGCAAAGCTTTGCCGTCAAAAACAACAAACGCGGCCACGCGCGCTCGCGCCGGAAATTTCTCTTGACCTATGCCAAACACAGAATCAGAAGAGAAATCGCGCAGCTGCGCAAGGCAGATTAAAAAAGCAAAAAACAGCAGCCCGGGCCATTTGACCCGGGTTGCTTTCTGTTTGTATAATAGCGAAAACCGTGTACCGATTTTGTCACATGTTTTTCGGTATAATTTTAGTGCGACCGAAAATTCACCGAAAAATGAAAGGGGATCGGATATGCTGTATTTTAAAATCATGTGCAGAGCGCTGAAAAGTTATAAGTTTGAGGGGCATCGCGAACTGAAAAAATTCATGGACATTATTGCCCCGCAGGCAGAGGAGTTCAGCGCGGCGTTCGCCGGTAGAGCGGCTTTTTATCTGACTCAGTTTAAAAAGGACCATTTTGCCGTGATGGTTTCCGCCGGGGTGGATTTCCTGAACAGGTATGGCCTCAAAGACGAGTGCGCGCGCTTTTTGGAACATCTTGAGATTGCCGCCGAGCCGGAAGACCCGGCGGAGATTACACCAAAACAGTATCACGAAGCACTGTTCCGGGCGGACAGAATGGGTTTTCTCGGTGAAATGTTCGATTGTTCCGAGGGCTTTGAAGAGTCCAGAAGGATAAGCGAAAGATTTGCAAGATGCAATGAAAAGGTACTGGAGGAAAGCTACACCAAAAACAAAGCGCTCAAACACGCTGACATGCTGCTTTGCGCGCAAAGCATGGAACCCGAACTGGACCGCATCTTCGCCGGAAAAGGGCCGGTACGGTTTACCGCGCACCCGGTTCACTACACGATTACCTCCAATGATGACAAGCTGCAGGAAAAAATGATTGAAATTTTGGTGGGTTCTCTGCTTGCCAACGGCCGTTTACTCAGCAGGCGGTTCAGCCGTTTTTCTGTGTCGGGCGAACACCCCGCGGAAGCGGTAGCTCTGCGCGCTAAATACAGCAATGCCGAAGGCGGAACCATGGTTCTTGAATTCATCATGGATGAGTCGGAGTCGGAATTTGCCAATGCCGCCGCCGGTATCATCCGTGAAGCCTGTGCCATTGTCAAAGAATACCGCAAGACGGTTTTAACCGTTTTCTGTTTTAAACGGGGCAAAGAAAAACTGCAAGCTTGTATCGGCGAGCATTTGGATAAGGTCACATTTGTACAACTGACGGAGGAAATCGTATTTGCGGACAAGGCAAAAGAATACCTCAAAAGCCTCGCGAAGGAAAAGGGCGTCAAAAATACCGCCTCGCTTGTGAAAGCCCTGCCGAAAGCCGAAAAAGGTTACCTGGCCGCCGACCTCAACAAGATATTCGACAATTGGTACGACAAATACCTGCGCACCGGCCTTTATCCGCAGTATGCGGCGCTGGAAGCCGCAGGCAAAAAGGCGCAAGCCCCCAAGGGCAGCGCGTACCGGGATTTGCAGGAGATGATCGGCCTCACCCAGGCGAAAAAGGTTTTAGGGCAGGCGCTGGACTACTACAAGGCGCAAAAGCTGTTTAAAGAAAAAGGGGTGCCGGCCGAAAAGCCGGCGATGCACATGATATTTACCGGAAACCCCGGCACGGCGAAAACAAGCGTGGCGCGGCTGATTGCGCGGATTATGAAGGACAACAACCTGCTTGCCGAAGGCGATTTAATTGAGGTCGGCCGCGGGGACCTGGTCGGCAAATTTGTCGGTTGGACGGCAAAAATTGTCAAAGAAAAGTTTGCGATGGCCAAGGGCTCCGTGCTTTTTATTGACGAGGCGTATTCCCTGGTGGATGATAGGGATGGCCTGTTCGGCGACGAAGCCATCAACACCATTGTGCAGGAGATGGAGAACGCGCGCGACAGCACCATTGTGATTTTCGCCGGCTACCCGGAAAAGATGGAGGGCTTTTTAAACAAGAACCCCGGCCTGCGCAGCCGCATCGCCTTCCATGTCAGCTTCCCGGACTATACGCCGGATGAACTCATGGACATCACGCGCCTGATGGTCAAAAACCAAAAGCTGGCCCTTGCGCCGGCGGCTGAACCGGTGATACGGGAGATACTTGCCAAGGGCTCCGCCACCGAAGACTTCGGCAACGGCCGCTATGTCCGCAACCTGCTCGAAAAAGCAAGGATGAAGCAGGCCACCAGGCTTGTCGCCCTGGACCCGGACACGGTAACGGCGGAGGACATTTGTACCTTAACTGCCGCGGATTTTGAGATGCCGGAACAGCTGAAAAACGCCTCAACAAGAATAGGGTTTTAGAATGAAAAGGTTGACGATTGAGCGCGAACAGAGTAATATATTCGCAACAGGCAAAAATAATACTGTTCTGCATTTAAAAATGCGCATATTTTTAATCGGCAAGCTTGCTTGCCGCTGCGGCTGGAGCCGCAGACAGACAGCATTGAACGGTATTTCCGTCAGCAAATGCTGCCCCCGCTGCCTTTGGGCAGCGGATTTAAAAGATAGCATATATCTATCTTTTAAATGGAGATTAGTATAAGCGTTAGGGAGGCCCGCCATGAACTCGAATGCGCCCGGACCGAAAAAGATGCTCATTGTCAACATCCTGGAAATCCTGAAAAGCCGGACGGACACGAACCACCGGCTGCTGATTAAAGACATCATTGCCATTTTGGCAAAAGACTACGCCATGCAGTGCGAGCGCAAGGCCGTCAGCCGCAACATTACCGAGCTTAAAGAGTTCGGCTATAACATTGAGTACGGCAAGGGCTGGTACTTCATCCATGATTTTGACGACAGCGAGCTGCGTCTGCTCATTGACGGCCTGCTTTTCTCCAAGCATATCCCTTATAACCAGTGCAAAGCGCTGGTTGAAAAACTCAAGGGCTTATCAAGCGATTATTTTGATACGCGTGTGAAACATATCCGCAACCTGCCGCATGACCTGCCGGAAAACAAGCAGCTCTTTTTGACCATCGAGATTTTGGACGAAGCCATCAGCACCGGCCGGCAAGTCGTGTTTACTTATAACTCCTTCGGCATCGATAAAAAGCTTCATCCCCGCCTGAACGACGCGGGCGAAGTCAGAAGATACACCATCAACCCCTATCAGATAGTGGCAGCCAACGGCCGTTACTATCTGATTTGCAATTACGACAAGTACAAAAAAGTGTCCAACTATCGCCTGGATTTGATTACGGACATTGAGCTTTTAACAACCCCGGTCAAGCCGATGAAACAGGTGGAAGGGCTGGAAAACGGGCTTGACCTGCCCAAACACATGGCGGAAAGTATCTACATGTTCGCGGGCAAAAGCGTCACCGTGAAGTTTATAGCAAAAAAATACCTGATTAACGATATCATCGACTGGTTCGGCAAAAATGTCCGTTTTGGCAGCCAATCGCACGAGGTGTGCGTTGTTACCGTGCGCGTCAATGAAGACGCCATGTTCTGCTGGGCGCTGCAGTATGGGCCGCATGTGGAGGTGCTGGAGCCGGTGGAGCTGCGGGAGCGGGTGAAAGAGGCGGTTGAGAAAATGAATAAGAAATACAATTAAGGAGAAATAAAGTGAGCAAAGTTGAATTTAAGCCGAAAGAAACAAAAAAAAGTAAAGAAGCTTTAAAGGGTTACTTTGATGACGAATTTTTAAAATGTAAAAATGGTTGTAAACACTTCGATTCGTGCAGAAAAGGGTTTAGAAAAAATAAAGAAAGAACCAGCTTTAATGACTGTATTCGAATTGGAAAGTATTATGACACTATTATTAATGACAAACCATTGCGAATACTCGTTATTGGAATTGAGGGTATTTTTACAGAAGGTCAAAATTTTGACAAGAAAAACAACGGTGATTTTCGATTGTCAAATGAGTGCAACAACCATCATATAGTTGGTACACTTGAAACACTTTTAAGGATATATAAAGCAAAAGATGAGGTTCAAGAATACTGGGAAGACCACATGATTAATAAAAACGACATACTGTATGACAGCTATGCATTGACTAATGCATTTAAGTGCGTCTTTAAATCAGAGAACACAGAAAATAATGATGAAGGCCCAAAAAACAAAAAAATGTTTCAAAATTGTTTTACGCATCTGATTAGAGAAATCAAGGAACTAGCACCAACGATAATCATTACACAAGGACGTTGGTCAGATAGATATAACAACCTTTTTATAAAAACATTAATGAATGAAGAAATGTTTATTTCTCAAGGTAAGATAAAAGAAGCTGCTGCAGACGGATATGATAATTTGGGACTTTATGAATTCAAATATAACAACCGACCTATGTATGTGTTGCTGTCATTACATCCAGCGCGTATAAGAGGAAACCATGATAAACTTAAGGCAGTACAATACAAACAGTTAGAATACTTAAGATTGAATGGTGTCATACCAAAAGAATCAGTTTTACGTGAATATATAATAGCACATGAGAAAGAAGAATTATCTGACTTAACTTTAAACAGCGAGGAGTAAAAAATGAACCCACGCTATTTAACAAAATCCCGCTTCAAGCTGGCACAGGAATGCCCGACCAAGCTCTTTTATACGCGTAAACCGGACGAGTACGCCGACCAAAAAATTGAGGATTCCTTTCTGGAGGCGTTGGCGAAAGGCGGCTATCAGGTAGGCGAACTTGCCAAGTGCTATTACCCCGGCGGGCACAATATCGCTTCGCTCGATTACGAGCAAGCGCTGAAGGAAACAAACGAACTGTTAAAACTTGACCAGGTAACCATATTTGAAGCGGCAGTCCGTTACAATTCTTTTTTTATCCGCGTGGACATCCTTGTCAAAAACGGCAAACATATCGAGTTGATTGAGGTCAAGGCAAAATCCTTCAATTCAAGCGATACGGATGTTTTTATCGGCAAAAATGGCGGGTTGACAGGTAAATGGAAACCGTATCTTGAAGATGTAGCTTTTCAAAAATATGTTATAACTAAAGCGTTCCCTGATTACATTGTATCGGCGTTTTTAATGCTTGCCGATAAAGACAGTCGCTGCCCCACAGACGGGCTAAACCAAAAATTCAAATGCAAAAAGGATAAAGACGGAAGGCTTGGCGTTACCGTTTCACCCCACCTCTCGCAAGAAGATTTATCAAAACGGATACTCAGCAAAGTCAATGTAAACGAATGCTGTGAAATAATCTATGAAGAAAACTACGGGAATGAAAACGAATCGTTAAGTTTCGTCGAACTTGTCGATATGTACGCCGAATACTACGCTGCCGACCGAAAATTTATATCCCCGATTACAAAAAACTGCAAGGATTGCGAGTTCCGGGCAACAAAGGAGAAAAAAGCTCAAGGCCTCAAAAGCGGATATGAGGAATGCTTTAAAGAACGGCTCGGCTGGTCGGATGCAGATTTTTTGGAGCCGAATATCTTTGAAATTTGGGACTTCCGTAAAAAAGATGAATTTATTCAGGCAGGCCGCATGAAAATGGCGCAGTTAACGGCAAGCGATTTCGGCGTGACCGGGTCCGAAAAAGCCGGTATTTCACGGACAGAAAGACAATGGCTGCAAGTGCAAAAAGTTCAGGCAAAAGACGATACCTTTTGGATAGACAAAGAAGGCCTTGCTTTTGAGATGAGCAAGTGGGTTTATCCTCTTCATTTTATAGACTTTGAAACTTCTGCTGTGGCGATACCATTCAACAAAGGCCGCCATCCTTACGAGGGGATTGCCTTCCAGTTTTCCCATCATGTCGTATATGGGAACGGGACCATCGAGCATCACGGGGAATACCTCAATACAGTTCCCGGCGCTTTCCCGAACTACGACTTTATCAGATGTTTGAAAAAGGAACTCGAAGGGGATAATGGCAGTATTTTTCGATACACATCGCATGAAAATACTTATTTAAACCATATCTACCGGCAGCTTCAGGACGATATAAACTCGGTTCCCGACAGCAGAGAACTGATTGATTTTATTCGCTCGATCACTCACTCGAGCAGCAGTAGTCTTGAAAAATGGAAAGGCAAACGGGACATGCTCGATTTGTGGGAATTTGAGAAACAGTATTTTTATGACCCTGCAACAAAAGGCTCCAACTCCATCAAGGCAGTTCTTCCGGCAATCTTGAACAGTTCCGTCTACCTACAAAAAAAATACTCAGCACCGATATACGGCGCCGAGGGCGGAATAAAGAGTCTGAATTACCCAAACTGGAAATGGATAGAGTATGATGAAGACGGCAAGGTGAAGGACCCGTACTATCTGCTGCCGAAACTGTTCGCGGATTATCCGGACGAGTATATTACATTGCTTGAAGAGAAATTGCTTTTCAGTGATACCGACGAGCTACATGACGGCGGCGCTGCGCTGACAGCTTATGCCAGGCTGCAGTTTGAAGAGATGATACCCCGCGAACGGGAAGAACTTAAAAGGGCGCTGCTGAAGTATTGCGAGCTGGATACATTTGCGATGGTGATGATTTATGAAGGATGGCGGGAAATGGTTGGAAACTAATCAAGTGAGTATCTCAAATAAAATCATAAGGGAAATTTTTATACCTAATAAATTATAATTTAAAAGGAGTCTAATTTGTGAAAGTTGAAAAGATTAATTTTAATATAAATAACTATAACTTTGAAAAAGCAGGAGAAATAATAATCGTTGAGAATGATAAGTTCCCTATGTGGGCATTGGATGAGGAATGGACCAAAAAAGGATGTAATTCTGAAAAGACCGGCATAGTATATTTGTGGGTCTTATTTAAAGAGGGTAGAATTTTTGATGTGGCCTATGTTGGAAAGGCGGAGAAAACTTTGAAAGATAGAGCTGCACAACACCGTCAGGGATTCAAAGGAAATAGTAAAAAAGGTCTGTCAAATGGAGAAAAGATTATACAACACTTAAAAAATCCAAATAATAAAATTGAAATATATGCGCGTGAAAGTCCTCTTGACAAAATTAACGACGAGGAAATATCAATGGTAAGCGCTGATGAGGACTCATTTATTCAAAAGTTTCGCAAGGATTGTGAGCTTTGGAATAAATAGAAACGATAGTTTTGTTGTTGAATTTACAAAACAAACATTAAAGAAAGTTGAGGCATTAAGATATGCAAGAAATTAAGTGCCCGAATTGCGGAAAGACATTCACTCTTGATGAAGCCGGTTACGCGGATATCCTGAATCAAGTTCGCAATGACGCGTTTGAAAAGGCGCTGAATGAGCGCCTGGCGCTTGCCGAACAGGATAAAAAGAGCGCCGTTCAGCTCGCGGAAATAAAAGCAGTAAGCGAGATGGAGAAGAAAGCCGCTGAAAAAGAACGCGAGATAGAACGCTTGAAAGCGGAAATCAAGTCAAATGCGGAACTTGCCGATGTTGCCCGGCAACTCGCGCTCAAGGAAGCGCTCGGTACGGTGGAGAAAGAGCGCGACGGTCTCCGGCGTGACCTTGAGGCAAAGGACACGGAACAGAAACTGCTGGAGGCTTCCCTCAAAGAGAAGTACGAAACACAGATCAAAGACCGTGAGGATACTATCAAACGCCTGCAGGATTTGAAAGCGAAGCTGTCCACCAAGATGGTCGGCGAAACCCTCGAGCAGCATTGCGAAATTGAGTTTAACAAAATCCGCGCCGGCGCGTTTCCGATGGCCCGTTTCGAAAAGGATAACGATGCGAGGACCGGCAGCAAAGGCGACTTTATCTTCCGGGAAGCGGATGAGGCCGGCACCGAGTTTATCTCTGTCATGTTCGAGATGAAAAACGAAAATGATGAGACCGCAACCAAAAAGAAAAACGAGGACTTTTTGAAAGAACTGGACAAAGACCGCAATGAAAAAGGCTGCGAGTACGCGGTCCTGGTATCATTGCTGGAACCGGACAATGATTTGTATAATGGCGGCATCGTTGATGTTTCACACCGTTACCCCAAAATGTATGTCGTCAGGCCGCAGTTTTTCATCCCGATTATTACATTGCTGCGCAACGCGGCCCAGAACTCGCTGAAATACAAATCCGAACTCGCGCTTGTTAAAGCGCAGAATATCGACATCACTAATTTCGAGGACGAGCTCGAGAATTTTAAGGGTGCCTTTGGCAAGAACTATGAGCTTGCTTCACGGAAGTTCACCACAGCGATAGAAGAGATCGACAAGTCGATCGACCACCTGCAAAAGACAAAGGACGCTTTGCTTAGTACAGAAAACAATCTGCGCCTTGCCAACAACAAAGCACAGGATGTGACAATCAAAAAACTGACGAGAGGGAACCCGACAATGGCGGCGAAGTTTGAGGAATTGAAAAAAGGGGATACCGGCAGTGAATAAGGGACAATGTTGATGATTTATGAGGGATGGAGAGGGATGTTAGTGTTAGACAAAGATTGTTAAGCATATGAATAATAATGTTTCAGGAGGATTAATGTGGATACAGTAGAAAACAATTCAAAAATGTATTCTATCTTTAAGTCAGCTTCAACTACTATTTGGGGGTTAGAAATATGAACTTGCTTCCCGTTATTGAATCACTTCGCGTTAAACGTCCGATTTTTCACTCTGAGGCAGATTTTCAATTTGCCTTTGCTTGGGAGATAAAATATTTGAATCCTACGGCTGAGATAAGGCTTGAGTATTCTCCACTCAACGAACCCAATAAACACATTGACATACTTGTTTGGAAAGATGGATTTGCATATCCAATTGAATTGAAATATAAAACCACGGAGATATTAGCAACCAATGGCGACGAGGTGTTTAGCCTGAAAGAGCACGGTGCATTTAATCTTGGAGCTTACGATTTTGTGAAAGATATCTGCCGAGTTGAATCATTTGTCTATAATAATAACGACTTTAAAAAAGGCTTTGCTTTATGGCTTACAAATGAACCCAAATATTGGAATGCCCCAAAAAATCAAAACGCTGGTTATGCAGCTTTCAGCGTACATAACGGTGCCAGGAAAAGTGGGTTGATGAACTGGGGAAGTCAGTATAGTGCCAAAACAAAAAAACGCCGAAAAGAATTATTATTGAGCAAAGAATACGAAATCAATTGGAATGATTACAGCAAATTAAGTAATTCCAATGGCACATTTAAATTTGCATTAATCTGTGTAGATTGAATTGGATTGCCTTATGTGTTTTGCAAATACTTGGGAAAAAGTTGGTAGAGACATTAATACTATCATTTTGCAGCGAAGCTATTTTAGGGTTGTTAAGTTCCCTCGAATGTAAGGGGTCAGAAATTTTTAATGCGTTAAAGCTATTCTCATATGCTTAAATGAATTAATAAGGAGCTATTTTATACGTGCTTAAGAAAGGGATTTATTTTTTATGACGACAGCACTGGAGAATGAGTTTTACGATGCTATAAAAGAAGCGCAAGCCTTGCTTCAAAACGAAAATGAATGGGAGGACCGCTATAAAAAATATGCAAAAGATATTGCTGCTAACATCGAAAATATAAAAAAGATTAGAGGAACCTTTTGTGAGTGGTCGCCTTTAAAGCTGTATTTAACCACTTCAAACGCAAAAAAGACATCAAAAACGGTTCGTTTTGAATTAAGGTTTTTGGGCCAAACCGTGGCTGACTTAATATGTAAAGACAGCCCGAAACTGGACACAAAAACATACGATGAAACGAATAAAAGAGATTTTGACTGTGAAGTGGTTTTAACAAATGCGGACTGGAAGGGTAAAGGGGCTCAGGAATTCAGGAAGCATTTTAAAAGCAGACTAACAGCGAGAAACAGAAACGGAAAGAAATCAAACGAAGAACATCGCCTTGAAAGCCTGCTCCTTACAGAGTTTTCGAAAAATAAGTCAAAAGAGAAAGTGCTGCTAGGTATCCAACCGGTTAAAATCGCAAAAGTTCGTTTCCCGATGCCAACGCCATTGAGCGCAAGCAAGCATAATAAAGTAAAGTATTCGGGCGCATCCGGTGGCGGTATTGATATCCTCACAAGAGTCAGAACTGAGGACAAATCAATAAACTTATGCATCATGGAACTGAAAGACGAAAACACAAAAAAAGAACCGCCAAAAGACGCGGTTAAACAAGCGATTGCATATACAACTTTTATCCGGGGATTGCTTAGAAGCGATTCGGGTGAAGAATGGTGGAAACTGTTTGGATTTAGAAGAAAATTACCTGATAAATTGGTGCTGCTTGCATCTTGCGTTATGCCTTCTAATGCTAATGATGATAAATCTTTTGCAAATATGTCTTTGGACATTTATGACAATAAAGGTGAGGATAGAATCGTCTTGCATTACTTGTATTTTACGGAAAAAAACAACGAAATTATAGCAATTGATACGTCTTTACAAGAGGTTAATCTATAATTATCAATCCATAAATGAAAGTTTTAGATATAAGATTTGGGGTAATGAGAAATAATTCTCAGCAAAAAAGTGATTAATTGATTATAATGAATAATGCTGCTTCTTATTTCCAAATAAGAAGCAGCATTATTCACTTTAAAATATAAAAGGGTATTGTTGCTCATAGTCCGTTGTTATATATACACAAAACCTATAATCTTTATATATTATGTATGAAAGGAGTATATATATTTGATAACCAAAAAACTTGGAAACAAAATTCGAGAATTACGGCAACAACAGGGGTTAAGTCAAGAAAAATTTGCTTTATCAATAGGTATGGATAGAACTTATTTTGCTTCTGTTGAAGCTGGGAAACGAAATATATCAATTATAAACATTGAGAAGATAGCAAATGGACTAGGTGTAACTCTTGAAAAGCTATTCAATGATATAAATTAGGAATTATAATTACTGAATAAATGAGTTTGAAACGTATAACGAAAAATTGAGCGACAGGGAGATTTGGCAAGATCTCATAGGCATACAAGCTGGATATATTGAAAAGACTACTGGAGTTATCTAGAGCGTCATCTAAGGTGCTAGTAGTAGCATTGACAGAATGTAAATAGACTATAGTTTAAAAGTTCCGATGTTTATGTTTCATTTATGATTGACAATACTATTTCTTTGAACTCTGTTTCTTGCTTAATTCCACAAATAGTTCGAAAAGCACCCAAAGTAAATTGTATATTCTTTGGAAAATTATCACGTTCAATATTTGCACGAAACCAATTAACAGACCTGAAATGACAATGATCCAAAGATTCCATTTTATCATATATATAATCACTTGTGATTACTCCAACATGTATTGAGGTACTAAATTTACTTGGTGTGACAACCCAATCTCCTATATTCATTCGCTTTGCAAATATCTCATATTGACTAATATTACTACTTATTGTTTGTAATGAAGCACTTGATTGTACCTTATTTAAATATTCGCTCCAATCGGCTCTTGACAACTCTTTCATATTGAAATCTATATTACCACGAGTGGAGTAAATTTTATTAAATGCAATAAAATCATTTTCGAGTTGACCGTAATTACCAGCTCTACATAACCATATAGCCATTTAATTTCTCCTTTGGTTGTTGATTAGCCC
This sequence comes from uncultured Eubacteriales bacterium, assembly GCA_964612185.1. Taxonomy (GTDB): domain Bacteria; phylum Bacillota; class Clostridia; order Oscillospirales; family Acutalibacteraceae; genus UBA1447. The sequence goes on along the minus strand of CAZTCR010000005.1, from coordinate 31,157 downwards.
AATAAAAATCATAAATCATGAGAAAATATTATTGTTCATTCAATTAGTTAGGATTCTACTAGTTTTATTTTAATGTGTCAAGATTAGCAATGAAAATTATAGAACAAGAAAGAATTATTTGTCGCAAGTAATACTATACTACCAAACTTAATGCGTTTGATCACACTAAACATAGAAGGAGAACTAATTATGGCAAGTTCAGAACTGAGAAAACGAGCAAACTGGCAGACGATAGGTGGTCTAAAAGCTTTAGCAACTGAGGAAAAGTTTAAATCCGCATTACAGATTGCGCTCAATGCCGTTTATCCGGAACAATTTATAGTTGAGGGACATCCAAAGGACTTTGGCAACATTTATTCTACATTTGATTTACCCGATGATGTTCTAAAGAATATCTATAATGTTGATATCACAGAACTTAGAAGCAATGGTAACCCAAAATATTCTTGGGGAATTAGCATGGACTTTGCAATTAGAAATCGAAAGAATAATAAAGTTATATTCGGGGAAATCAAACGTCAGGACGGGTGGGTTGAAAATACCACTATGTCTGCTGGACGCGGTAACGCTCATGAAAGAAGCTGTAAATATTTCACGCCTGGACTTATGAAGGCACTAAGAGAGTCGAGCGGTGTTTCTGAAGATATATTGCCATTCTGGGTTGTATTGGTTGGGGACATCACACGCGATCCAAGAAGAAATAGAGAGATAGCATTTTGGTATCAAGGTTACGAAAAGAATTTTTATATGTGGCGCAATACTGATGATATTGCGGATATGTTCGATTTCTTTGAGAACAATCTTTTGCCATATCTTTTTTAAGATAATTTAGTAAGAAATTGTATTGCATAATAAAAACAATCCGAGAAGGCTGAATCCCGGATTGTTTTTCCTTATAATCAATCAACAGAATTGTAGTTTTTTGTTTCTTCAAAAAAGGCTAACTGCGAAGGAGAGTCGATCGCTTTAGTGTCATTGTGACTAAAAATATCTATCTTTGAATCGGGAATTTCTAAGCCCCAGTTATCCCAACCATTATAATTATTTCGTGCAAACAACTCAATTTTTTTCTGATCAGGAAACATTTTTGTGATTCCGTCTATTACATTTTCTGGTTTTTCACTGTGTTTACCTCTTGGTACTTGGACGAGTTGTCGAATATTTCTTGCACCTCGCGGTGTAGGAATCCGCCCTTTCTTAAACACTAAACAATGCTCTGTTTGAGACAATGTATATCGTCCCGGATTATGGACCATTTTATCCCAAACAAAAGCAATAGTTTTATATTCAAAGCCCCACGATTGTCCTAAAACCACAGCATTAGCTAAGTGTGGTCCTGTCGTCCACATAAAGAGTAAACAATCATCCGCTGCAATAGAATTTACATCAAGTTTCTTAAGTTCTTCTAATTTTATTGTTGGATACTTGAATATGGCTGAACTAATAAAGATATTTTTTTCAAAACCAGCGTTTTCTGTTTTTATGCTAGATTTGTCATATTGCATCTTCCCGTTATAATCCCAGGGAGGATCAGCGTAAATAACATCGTATTTTTTACATGGTAATTTAGGATAAACGTCCTCGAGGGGATTGATTTTTGTTCTCTTTTTTGCTTCATCATTATAAATCGAATAACCTGATATTTCTTTGTTTTTCATAGTGTATTCTCCTTGTTACTCTGCCATTTCTAATAAATTCAGATAATCATAGTTATTGAGTCAGTCTAGTATTTCTCTATTTCGCAGATATCAGCGATATCACAGTCAAGAGCCATGCAAATTTTCACCAAAATATCAGTTGTAATATTTGCGCTCTTACCAAGTTTGGCAATGGCTGTTGTGCTTATACCCGCTGCTAATCGCAAGTCTTTCTTGTTCATATTTTTATCGATTAAGATTTTCCATAATTTTTTGTAACTGATTATCATATCTGCACCCGCCTTCTACAATGCTAGTTACTTTTAGTCAGTTTAACACAGTAGACGCATATTATCAATAGAAAATCTACTATTTTACAATAAAAATTTGAAATAGCAAACCGCTTTAACATGAACGGTTGAAAACTATTGAGGGAGTTCATTTGGTAATTTAAGGGACTAAAGAATTATCAGCATATAAGTTTCCGACATTTATAATCTATACTGAACGCATGCAAAATTAGGATTTAAAAGAATTGTTAACGTTACAGTTCTCGATTGAATTTTAACAAAAAGGGGAAATTGCCAGCCAATGTCCCCTTTTTGTCACATTAAACCTGTTATGCTGTTTATCGAGAAGAAAAAACGAAAAAGAAAAGCATGGAGTAATTATGAATATTATCGTACACAGGGGAACAAAACAAATCGGCGGAATGGTGACGGAAATATGCACCGACAGCACCCGCATATTTATTGACATGGGCTCGGAACTGCCGGATGAAAACGGCGTTGCGCGGGAGGAAACCCTAACCGTAGAGGGGGTAACGCAGGGCGAGAAAAACTGCGATGCCGTATTCTTTACCCATTACCACGGCGACCACATCGGCATGCTTGCCGCCATTTTGCCCGGGGTGCCCCTTTACATGGGCGAGGCCGCCAAAGAAATCTATCTTGTTCTGCAAAAACGCCTGAAAAGCGCTTCGGTAGCGGCGATTGAAGCAATCAAAACATTACAGGCGCTGGACAAAATTATAATAGGCGATATCACCGTTACGCCTTTTATGGTGGACCACAGCGCCTATGATGCCTACATGTTTTTAATTGAAGTGGACGGCAAAAAAATCCTGCATACCGGCGACTTCCGCACGCACGGATTCCGCGGCAGCAAGACTGTTCCGATGCTCGAAAAATATGTCGGGCAGGTGGATGTGCTCATTACCGAGGGCACGATGCTCGCGCGGGATGATTCCGGGCTGAAGACGGAATACGCGCTGCAGAAGGAAATCAAAGCTTACCTGGCGCAATATAAATATGTGTTTGTTTTTTGCTCATCCACCAACATCGACCGGCTCGCGTCCATCAATCAAGCCACCCCGCGGGGGAAATACTTTTTATGCGACGCTTATCAAAAGGATGTGCTGGCAGTCGCGAAAAAATTCGGCGGGCAGCACACATCGCTGTATGCTTTTGAAAAAGTGACGACGATCGGCAAAAACATCGCGGACAAAACCGAAAGACTGGGTTTTTGCATGATGGTGCGGGCAAATGAGGAGTTCAAACGAATTGTAAAAGAGTACAAACAGGCGCATAACGAGGAGTGCCTGGTGATTTATTCCATGTGGGACGGATATTTGAAGCAGCCGGGCAGCCAAATGAAAGAGATGATGGACGGTTTCCGGCACACCGTACATCTTCATACAAGCGGCCACGCGACCAAACAGGCGATTATGGATGTCTGCGCCGCCGTTGCCCCGAAAGAAGCGGTCATACCGGTGCACAGCGAAGATTCCGGTTTGATTGGCAGTTTGGGCTTGCCTTTTCCTGTCAAATATCTCAACGACGGGGAGGTTTATACGTTGGATACTCCTTCCGTCACTTCGTGCCACCTTCCTCAGGAGGAAGGCATATAGGTTCCTTCAGCAAATCCGAAATCGAGGAGAATAGCAAATGGACGACAAGGGTGTTTTCGGCGGTGACCCGGTAAACGATATCGTGCTGCTCTCCGTCCTCACCGATGACGATGACAACAGGGGTGGCGGCGGCGGTTCCCCGTCGGGCTGCTCCGGCGGCAAAGGCTGGCTGATTGCCGGGATTGTTTTTTTTATTCTGCTGGTGATTTTCGGCGGCGGGGAGTAGAAAGGCAAAAAGCATGTAAAACTAAAATCGCATTTTAGATTTACACGATTTTCTAATGTGCGAACTCAAACATAAGACAGCCCAAACGGCTGTCTTTACATATTCATCCACGGCGGTATAATAAATTTACAGTCCCCAAATAAACCGTATCGTAATTCACTTAATCGTAATTCACTAAACAAACGCAAAAAACAAACCTCCGATCGTTTTGGCGAAAGGGGGTTTGTAACGGTTGTGTTTTCGTGTGGGGTTAATCCGTGCTGCCGGCTCCGGCTTCCTTTTCTTTTTCCGCATCCGAAAAGCCGCTTGAAAGGTCCTTTTGTGTGGAGGCTCTGCGGGCGAGCAGCTCCTCATACATCTGCTCCCTTTTCGCGCCGGTGAGCGGGTAAAAAGCTTTGGGGATAACGCCGAGCAGGCTGGTAAGGAAGGGGACGATGGTGCAGAAGGCGAAGAGCAAATACTTGGTGTTTTCATCCTGCTTGCCGAAGCCGCGCGTCATGTCATACCCGAGCGCCTTGAGCCACAGCGGCTTGATGGTGTTCATAATGGAACCGAGGATTTTATTGGCAAAACCTTTTGCCACCGTTGTAATGCCCTCGGTGCGGTAGCCGTTTTTCCATTCGCAGTAATCGAGGGATTCGTTAAAAATCTCCGTGGGGATAATGCGCTTGATACCGAGCACACCGTTGGCCAGGAACTCCTGGATGGTTAAAATCGGAATCATTTTCCAAACATCCCGGTACCAGCCCTTTTCGCCCCGGCCGCCGATGGAACCGAAGAAAAACACAAGCGCCATGAGAAATTCGCTGAAACTGCCCCCGACAATCCAAAGCAGCTTGGTCGGGAAACGGCGGCGCGCCCACGGTACATACAAAAAGCTCAGGGACGAGGTTAAGCCGCCGGGGATGCCGACAATGTTTTTGATGCTTGCCGCGCCCAGCACATCAATGTAGTAGTTGGTTTTATTCACACCGACCTTGAAGTTGGAAAGGCATTCGGAAATAATCGCAATTAAAAGCGGTTTGTTGTTCAAAACGGACTTCAGCGTATCCATGATTTTTGGTGATTCAATGCTCTGCACCACCCGTTCCCTGGAAACAAAGAGGAAGAAAAGCGCCGTGGTGCCGCTGACAAGCGTGGTGAAAAGCCCCATTTTAACATAGACCCCGCGCATCGTCCATTTGACAACCTTATTGTTGATCAGGTCAATAAAAAGCCCCATGAGGATACCGGGAATCTGCTCGCCGAAAAAGCCGGAGAGCAGCTGCGTGAGCATAATCAGGCGTGTCCGGTCAACCGGATGCGGTGTGATGGCGGCCAGGTAGCCGCCCACGGAAATGCCGCGGAAGGTGCCGAGCCCTTCGCCAATCATCGCGAGGGCAAGGTACATGCCGAACTTTGCCATGTTCATCGGGTCCTGGTTGAACATGTACGGCATCAGCCAGCCCAGGCACCCCAGCAGTGTGCCGGGGATTGCGGTAATCATCAGGTAGGGCTTAAATTTTCCCCAGCGGGTTCTGGTTTTGTCCACTATGGTGCCGATAAAGGTGTCGTTGGCGATATCCCAAACCGAATTGATGGCGTTGACAAGCGCCAAAAGTGAAAGGTCGATTTTAAGCACATCGTAAATGTAACGCTCACCGTAATCGCTGATGTTGAAACCGCCCGCTACATCAAAAAGGATGTAGCCCAGCGTTTCTTTGGAACCGACATACCGCCTGTCCTGGTAAACAATACCGGTTTTTTCGTCTTTTGGCACGGCGCACCTCCGATTTTCATCCGATACTGTTAACCATCATAACATACACTTCCTGCGTAATCAATTACCGCACAATAAAAAAACAGCCGCGGACTTTCGTCCGGGCTGTATCGGGTTGCTGTGCGGTTGGCGGTGAGCGCGCGGCTGTTAACCGGCCGGTTCAAACTGGCTGTTATAAAGCTTCGCGTAAAAACCGTTTTTGGTGAGGAGTTCGGTGTGTGTGCCTTGTTCGACAATGTCGCCGTCGTTCATGACAAAAATCAAATCGGCATTGCGGATGGTGGAAAGCCGGTGCGCGATGACAAAACTCGTTCGCCCGTGCATGAGGTTTTCCATCGCCTTTTGAATGAGCACCTCCGTGCGGGTGTCCACGCTGCTGGTCGCTTCGTCAAGTATCAAAATCTGCGGGTCCGCCAAAAAGGCGCGGGCGATGGTCAGGAGCTGTTTTTGACCCTGGGAGATGTTGTTGGTTTCCTCATTGAGTACCATGTTGTAGCCGTCCGGCAGTGTTTTGACAAAATGATGCACCTGGGCGGCTTTGGCGGCTTGTTTAATTTCTTCATCCGTGGCGTCCAGTTTACCGTAGCGGATGTTGTCCGCCACCGAGCCGTTAAAGAGCCAGGTGTCCTGCAGCACCATGCCGAACAGGGAGCGCAGAGAGTCCCGCTTGAACAGCTGAATATTGTTGCCGTCAATCGTGATGGCACCGCTGTTCACATCATAAAAGCGCATAAGCAGTTTCACGATGGTGGTTTTACCCGCCCCGGTCGGGCCGACGATGGCGATTTTTTGCCCCGGCTTTACCGCGGCGGTAAAATCATGGATAACAATTTTGTCCGGGTTATAGCCGAACGAAACATCCTCAAAGCCGACATGACCCTGGATGTGCTTGAGGGTTGCGGTGTCCGGTACGGAGTCGTCCGTATTCACGGAAATTGCCGCGGTGTTTTCCGCGGCTTGCTCCGGCTCCGCCAAAAACTCGAATACGCGCTCCGCGGCCGCCGCGGTTTGCTGGAGCACATTGGATATGGTGGCGATTTGGGAAACGGGCTGCATGAACGAGCGCACATACTGAATAAAGGCCTGGATGCCGCCCACGGTCATGGTGCCGTTGGAGGCGAATACGCCGCCAAGAATACAAATAGCGACATAACCCAGGTTGCCGATAAAGCCGGTAATCGGCATCATCAAGCCGGACAGGAAGTTTGCCTTCCAGGCGGACTTGTAGAGCGAATCATTATATTGGCCAAATATTTCAGCGGACTCCTCCTCGCCGCCAAAAGCCTTGACCACCACATGGCTGCCGAACATTTCTTCCACATGGCCGTTGACTTTACCGAGATATTTTTGCTGATTTTTGAAGTGCTTTTGCGATTTTTTTACAATCGTAATGACAAAAACCATACTCAGCGGAATCACGCAGACCGCGGCAAGGGTGAGCCGCCAACTGATGGTGAGCATCATCACGGATACCCCGAGGAGCGATGTTACCGAAGTAATAATCTGCGTGAGGCTCTGGTTAAGGGTTTGGCTGATGGTGTCGACATCGTTGGTAATTCTGCTCAAGACATCACCGTGTGTGGTTTTGTCGTAAAATCCGAAGGGGAGGCGGTGCATTTTGTCAAAAATATCGTTGCGGAGTTTGTAGGTTACCTTTGCCGTTACGGAGGACATAATGAAGCCCTGCAGGTAGGACAACCCCGCGCTCAAACCGTACAAACCGACCAGAAACAAAATGATCCCGCCGATTTTACCGAAATTAACACTGCCGGTGCCGGCTAATTGGCTCATGATGCCGGTAAACAGTTCGTCTGTGGCCTTACCCAGTATTTTCGGCCCGAAAATCATAAAAACGGTTGACGCGACGGCAAGCACGCACACCGCGAGAATGGTCCACCGGTACTTGCCGAGGTAACCGGACAGTTTACGGATAGCGCCCTTAAAGTCTTTCGGTTTTTCGCCCGCCATCATGCCGCGGCCCATCGGCCCCCCGCCCATCGGTCCGCCGCCCATGCCATGTTTGCCGCCCGAGGAACCCGCCTGTGCGGTATGGTCTTGCTTCAGTTTATCTTTACTCATGACAGTTCCTCCTGTGAGAGCTGCGATGCGGCAATCTCGTAGTATTCCGGGCAGTTCTTCAGCAGCTCTTTGTGCGTACCGATACCGGCAATTCTTCCCTCGTCCAGCACGATGATCTGCTCGGCGTTCATGATGGTGCTCACCCGCTGGGCGACGATAATCACCGTGCTGCCGCCGGTATGCTCCTTGAGCGCTTTGCGCAGCGCGATGTCCGTTTTAAAGTCCAGCGCGGAGAAGCTGTCATCAAAAATGAAGATTTCCGGCTGCTTGGCCAATGCGCGGGCGATGGACAGGCGCTGCTTTTGCCCGCCGGATACATTGGTGCCTCCCTGGGCGATTTCCGATTCAAACCGGTCTGTTTTTTCCGCGATAAAATCCATGGCCTGTGCCACCTGCGCGGCGTTTTCCACCTCGTCATCTGTCGCGGTTCTTCTGCCGTAACGGATATTGGATGCGATGGTGCCGGAGAGCAGCACGCCTTTTTGCGGCACATAGCCGATTTTGGCGCGCAGCGCCTTTTGGGTGACATCCCGCACATCCGCGCCGTCAATCATCACCTGACCGCTGCTGACATCGTAAAACCGAAGCATGAGTGAGGCGATGGTGGATTTGCCGGAACCGGTCGGACCGATAATCGCGGTTGTTTGGCCCGGTTTCGCGGTGAAGGTGATGTCGCTGAGCGCATCTTCCTCCGCGCCGTTGTAGCGGAAGTTAACATGTTTGAACGCCACAAAGCCTTTCTTGTCCGTATCAAAGTTTTTCGGAGAGAGCGGGTCCACAACGGATTCCGGTGTTTCGAGCACTTCCGCGATACGCTCGGCGGATACGGCGGCCCTTGGGATAAAGATGAACATCATCGATATCATCAGGAAGGAGAAGATGATTTGAATGGCGTACTGCATGAAGGCCATCATGTCGCCTATCTGCATCGCTGACTCCGCGATTTTGTGCGCGCCGACCCAAATGATAATCAGGGTGACACCGTTCATGATGAGCATCATCACGGGCATCATAAACACCATCACGCGGGTGACGAACAGATTGGTGTCTGTCAAGTCTTTATTCGCCGCTTCAAATCGCGTTTTCTCATGGCTGCGCGTACCGAAGGAGCGGATAACCATCAGACCGCTTAAATTCTCTCTGGAGACGAGGTTGAGTTTGTCAATGAGTTTTTGAATCGCCTTGAACTTAGGCATGGCAATGCTCATAATCACCAGAATGATACCGATGAGCAGTGTACAGGCCGCGGCGATAATCCAGCTCATGGAAGCGGACTTGCTCACCGCCATGATGGTGCCGCCGATGGCCATAATGGGCGCGTAGCAGACCATGCGGATGCCCATCATGAGCAGCATTTGAATCTGGGTGATGTCGTTGGTGCAGCGGGTAATGAGCGAGGCTGTCGAAAATTTGTCAAACTCATTGTTTGAAAAGCGCTCGATTCTTTCAAACACATCCCTGCGTAAATTCCGCGCGGCGCCCGCCGCGATTTTGGATGAAATGAAGCTGACCAGCACGGTAGCGGCGCCGCCGAGCAGGGCGATGGCAAGCATCTTGAGCCCCACGATGAAAATGTAGGAGGTAGCCATGGTACCGGTGTCCGCACCGAGTTCGGTGTAAAACATTTTAGCAAGCATGGTGCCGCCCTGCGCCAGGAGCGTTTCGTCGTTTTGCAGCGCTTTTTCGCGCGCGCCGGCAACGGCGGCTGCGGGCAGTGTTTGAAGCATCGGCAAATAGGAATAGACCTGTGTGATATCAATACTGCCGATGCCCGCAGACCTATCACCGGCCGACGGGTTGCCTGCCTGCATGGTACGCATGACATTGATCAGTGTCCAGGTTGATGTCCCAAAGGCTTTGTCAAGCTCAGCGGTCTCCTCTTTGTTAAGATCACTTGTTTTAATATAGAGCGTACCAACGGCACCGGGATAGCTGCTGCCGTATGTTTTGTCTTTTTCTTTTTCATTTTTATCCGAAACGGAGACCAAAGAATAAGACTTTTCCACAAGGGTTTTTTCATCCTCGGTCATAAAAGCCGTAATCAGCTTTTTACCGTTTTGGCTGATGGCGTCGGGCGCGGCGTGCTCGATGCCGTTTTTCTGAATACCGGTGTTCACGATGTCCGACATGTAGTTCGGCAAATTCAAATCGCACATTGCCTGCCCGAACAGCAGCAGGATGGCCATCATCAAGCCGAACATAAAAGGTTTTAAATATTTTGCTAGTTTAATCAAGGGTGTAATCTCCTTTACCATCGTTATTGAGCATTTCCTGCCGGACCTCTTCCGAAATATCCGTCAGGCGGTTAAAAAGCGCCAGGAGCTGTAAAATGTTATCCTCGCCGAATCGGGCAATGACCGTGTCCAGCATTTTGTCGGCATAATCCTTGGCAACCCCAAGGATTTCCTCCCCCTTCGGCGTCAGCGTAGCTGAAATTTTACGCCGGTCGCTTTTATCGATTTCACGGTTGATATAGCCCTTTTTTTCCAATCCGTTGAGCAGCTGCGATATAGCCGGTTTTGAAATCATCATGTGCTTGGGCAGGTCCGACACCGCATTGTTGTGCTCCGGGCAGGGGCATTTGCCGTTGATAGAGCGCATCACATACAGTTCACCCATGTGAAGTTCAAGCCCCGGCGGGAAAATCATCCCCACCTTTTTAAAACGGAACATGGCATGTATCAGCCTGTCCCTTAACTCGTTGTCCAATTAATTGCCTCCTTAATAGATAAACGATGAATAGTTAAGCGCTTAACTATAATACAAGCTGAACGCATCAAGCGCAATAGGATAATTGTAAATATTTTGTGAATCGGCGTGTATTTGTGATTTTGTGCAGAAATTTGCACAAACCTGATGAAAATGCACACTTTGTGCAGTGTAATGCACAAACTTGACAAATTAGCATGGCAATGCTACAATGAATTCACACAGGAGGAAGCGTGAAAATAAATTTCACGCATAAAAAAAGCCACTTACCGGTCAACAAGCAAGACCGACATCCACCTTGTGAAATGTGTCTTTTTATTATTTGTGCAGCCACCTTAAGTGGCAGATGGAGCTAATTATGGATAAATTAATACCGCGCCCTGCCTATATGGAGCAGCTGATAAGTTTTAAGGATAAGCAGCTTATTAAGGTTGTCACCGGTATCCGGCGCTGCGGGAAATCCACCTTGTTTGATTTATATGGTGACTATTTGAAAGAGCAGGGTGTTTCACAGCAGCAAATCATCCGCCTTAATCTGGAGGACCCGGATAACCATAGTATTGACGGATATTTAAAACTCTATGATTTTATAAAAGAACAGCTTGTGCCGGATAAGATGAACTACATTTTTATTGACGAGGTGCAAAATGTGCCGGCGTTTCAAAAAGCGATAGACGGGTTATTCATCAAAAAAAACTGCGATGTGTATATAACCGGTTCCAATGCCTATATGCTTTCCGGTGAGCTGGCGACTGTTCTTTCGGGCAGATATGTTGAAATTAAAATGCTGCCTTTATCCTTCAGCGAGTTTATTACAGGGCTTGGGGACAGGTCCGACTTGATCATCAAATATCAGCGGTATATTCAAAACGGCTCTTTCCCTTATATACTGAAGCTTCAAAGAAAGCAGGATATACAAGCATATTTGGAGGGGATTTACAACACAATTGTGTTGAAGGATATTGCCACAAGAAAGCGCATCACCGACACCGCAATGCTGGACAGTGTTATTCGATATATGTTTGATAACATCGGGAATCTGTGTTCCTCCACAAAAATAGCCAATACGATGACATCCGCAGGCAGAAAAATATCCGTTCACGCCGTGGAAAGCTATTTGTCGGCATTGGTGGAAAGTTTTGTGCTGTATAAAGCCGGGCGGTACGATGTCAAGGGTAAGCAATATCTTTCAACCGGGGCGAAATATTATATCTCCGATATCGGACTTCGGTACTATCTGCTTGGTACGAAAAAAGCCGACATGGGGCACATCCTTGAAAATGTGGTCTACCTTGAACTGCTGCGCCGCGGATATGAAGTGTATATCGGAAAGGTCGGTCAAACAGAGGTAGACTTTATTGCTATCAACAGCGATGGTGAAGAGTACTACCAAGTTGCATATTCTGTATCGGGCGACGAGGGAAAAACCCTTGAAAGAGAACTGGCGCCACTAAATGCGATTAAGGATCACAATCCGAAATACTTGCTGACAATGGACTTTGAACCGCTCACATCCCATAATGGTATCAAGCAAATTAATGCTCTGGAATGGCTGCTTATAGAATAAGAAGACCGCAAAATCAAATAAACAGAATTCAATTTATTGTAACACCTTTATATGATTACAGGAGCGGTCAAAATGGCCGCTCCTGTAATTTCGTTTTCGGTTATTTCGGCACTTCTAAAGCGCCATCGGAGGTAACGAATTATGCAATTGCTTTATAATGTGCATATAATCGTTTAGATAACACAACTATATCATGCCGAAAATAAAGTAATCAGAGTGGACGCAATCCATCTATATAAAGGTTCTACTTTAAAAACATTATCGTCACAACTGACACCAACACTTGTATGATGCACAGCCGGTAAATCGTTTGCGTGTTTGACCATCCCTTGTTTTTTCTGAAATGATCATGCAAGGGCGTTCTGATATTTTTCAGCAGATTAAGATGCAAAAACCGGATAAGCGAAACCTTTATGATGCCGGCCATGCCGTCAAAAAGCAAAACAAAGCAGAATGGAATCATCAGCAAGATGTTCCCGGTTTTAAGCACGGCAATACTGATAAACAGCCCGATGGCCCGCGAGCCGGCATCGCCCATCAACAGCTTGCTCGGTTCGGCATTCAGCCAAAGATACGGCAAAAGAGATAAACACATGATGGCAATCATCAGCAAAATATTCGTTTCCGTTTGCAGCAGAAAAATCGAAATGCCGATAGAAACCATGGTTATAATGGACAGCGTTCCGCTGAACCCGTCGATACCGTCCGAACAGTTGGTGGCGTTGATGGAGACCCAGACAAGGATGATCCCCGCAACGGCAAACAGCGCTTTTGGTACTTGCCACACAAACCCGCCGATACCGATGCTCAAAAGGTCTGGATTGTATAAGATAAAAGTTTGGGCGGTGACAACCCCGATGACCAAATCAATCGCGCCCTTTTTGTATTCTCTCCATGGGACACGGGCTTTATCATCCAGAAAGCCGGACAGCATCGCCAATAGTACAATAATAACATAAGCAATGTTTTCAATTGTAATCGGTACAAACACCAGCGACGCAATGGCAAAAGCAAAAATGAAAAGGATGCCCGCAGCCTTCGGTTTGCCGGCGGAAAGCGCACCTTCTACGGCAAATTCTCTGCCCTTATCCCGCGGCAGTTTATTCCTGAACGCCAACAATAAAACACTGCTGGTTAACAGCGTGAAGACGATCATGGCGGCATAAACCCATTTGGCGGGTATTTTATCAAAATTCGGAATGGCATGGAGCATGTTTTAGGTTCCCTTTCCACTTGAGTGAGGGTGCTTTTAGAGTCAAGTTTGCCTGACTTATTTTACTCCGGCAGGATGTTTATTTCAAGAACTTGTTTACCGAAAGAAGCCTTTATCCTTTTATCTTTTTAATACAAAAGTGTTTACAAACTTATCAACCTCTTTTTTTGACCTGAGTACAATGATTTTTTTACCTTCCAAACTTGCCAAAAGCTTTTCGACCTTCGGCTTTTTCTTTGGATAAGTCCAAACCCATTTGAGAAATTCAAAATCGATTTTTTCCTTGCAGCCTTCGCACATATCGGGGCGGGTTTTTCCTTGATTTTGAATCCGCCTTTTCAGCACGCGGTAAAGGCAAATAAAGCGGTTAAAGTCAAGGTAAATTATCGTATCCGCTGCCTCAGCCCGGAGTTTCATGGTGCCGCCGTAATTTCCGTCGATGATCCATTGCTCGCCTTTGAGCAGTTCTTTCACCTTTTCCTGCCAGATGTCTTTGGGCGTTTCAACCCAACCCGGATTCCAGAATTCTTTGTCAAGGTGAATAACGGGTAAACCCGTGATGCCGCCAAGCTGCCTGGCAAGGGTGCTTTTGCCGCCGCCGCTGCTGCCGATGATGATAATCCGTTTTGCATCATTCATTGCGAGGTCCCTTCCGGTGTCAGGTGAACATTTTCTAATAGAAATAATACCATTTTAACAAATAAAGTCAACACAAAAAAACGGAGCAGATTTTCATCCGCCCCGTTTTGCAGTTTATTACGCTATATGTTGCACGAATAATTCGGTGCTTCTTTGGTGATGAACACATCATGCGGGTGGCTTTCAATCAGCCCCGCGCCGGTAATGCGCACAAACTGCGCCTTGTGCAGGTCCGCAATGGTTTTGCATCCGCAGTAACCCATGCCGGAGCGCAGCCCGCCGAGCATCTGGAAAACCGTGTCGGAAAGGGTGCCCTTGTAAGGGACTCTGCCCTCGACACCTTCCGGCACCAGTTTGCGGTTGTCCTCCTGAAAGTAACGGTCTTTGCTACCCTTAGACATGGCGCCGATGCTACCCATGCCGCGGTACACCTTAAACTGGCGGCCTTGGTAAATCTCGGTTTCGCCCGGTGATTCTTCGCACCCCGCGACAAGCGAGCCAACCATCACAACATCCGCGCCGGCCGCGAGGGCCTTGACAATATCGCCGGAATACTTGATGCCGCCGTCACCGATAACGGGGATACCGTACTGGGCGGCGACATTCGCGGCATCATAAATGGCGGTGACCTGCGGCATGCCAATGCCGGCGACCACACGGGTGGTGCAGATGGAACCGGGGCCGATGCCGACCTTGACAGCGTCCGCGCCGGCGTCAATGAGGGCTTTGGCGCCGTCCGCTGTGGCGATATTGCCGGCAACGAGTGAAATGTGCGGCAGCGCCGCTTTTACTTTTTTAATGGCCTTGAGGATATTGGCGCTGTGGCCGTGCGCGGAGTCCAGCACGAAAGCGTCTATCTGCGCTTCGGCCAGGGCGGTGGCTCTGTCCAGCACATCGGATGTCGCGCCGAGTGCCGCGGCGCAGAGCAGGCGGCCGCTCGCGTCCTTCGCGGAGTTCGGGTACTGCACGGTTTTTTCAATATCCTTGATGGTGATGAGTCCTTTGAGGTAGCCTTCGTCATCAATCAACGGCAGTTTTTCTATCTTGTGCTTCATGAGGATATCTTTGGCTTGCTGGAGCGTGGTGCCGATGTGGGAGGTCACCAAGTTGTCCTTGGTCATCACATCCTTGATTTTGACGCTGAAGTTTGTCATGAAGCGGAGGTCACGGTTGGTGAGGATGCCGACAAGTTTGCCCTCTTCGCAAATCGGCACGCCGGATATACGGTACCGCTGCATGAGTTCGAGCGCGTCTTCCACCAAATGTTCGGGGGAGAGGAAGAACGGGTTGGCGATAACACCGTTTTCACTGCGCTTTACGCGGTCTACTTCCGCCACTTGCTTGGCAACGGACATGTTTTTGTGGATAACACCAATACCGCCTTCCCTGGCGATGGCAATGGCCATGCGTGCTTCCGTCACGGTGTCCATTGCGGCGGTCATGAGCGGGGTGTTTAGTTTGATGGTTTTGGTGAGGCTGGTCGTAAGGTTTACATCCTTGGGCAAAACGCTTGACTCTGCCGGTACCAGCAGAACATCGTCAAAGGTGAGTCCTTCTTTCGCGAATCTTTCCGGCTGTTCATATTTCATCATAGTTCCTCCTTTTTTGAGGCGGTAAATAGTGGATAAATTTTGTTTATCATTATAGCACAGCAGAGAAAAAAATATCAAGCAAAAAAGGCATTGGTAAAAAATATCCGGGGGACAGCGATAACGATTGACCGTCTTATAGATAAAAAATGTAGCGTTTTTCGTCAGTTTTGGGGGTTGAAATGTAACGTTTTTCTTCAAATGTTTAGGTCTAAATGTAACGTTTTTCTAAAAAACAAGCGGCATATCAACAGATAGCCGCTTGTGATATAGGTGTGCAAAGGTTTTTGCAGTTTACTTATACTTGGGTCGTTTGACATAGGAAGTATGCAGAACCTCGTGGGCTTTGTGGCTGCCGGGGGTGCCGAGGAATTCTTCATACAGGCGCTTGATGGATTCGCTTTGGTGGGACTTTCTCAGCGGCAAATTCTTATCTGCCTCATATAAAGACGCGGCTCTCAGGCTCCGAAGGTCCAAAAAGTTCCTGACCACTGCGTGCTGAATCGGTTGGCCGCCGCCGTTGACACAGCCGCCCGGGCAACCCATGATTTCGATGAAGTGGTAGTTGGCGGTGCCGTTTTTTACTTTTTCCATCACAGCGTTCGCGTTGGCGAGGCCGCTGGCTACACAGACATTGACATCCATGCCGGCAATTTTATAGGTGGCTTCTTTGATACCCTGCGTGCCCCTTACTTCCGTGAAGTCGAGGGACTGAAGGTCTTCGCCCGTGAGCGTGTCCGCCGCGGTGCGCAGAGCGGCTTCCATTACGCCGCCGGTGGCGCCGAAGATGACGGCCGCGCCGGTGCCTTCGCCGAGCGGGTTGTCAAACTCCTCGTCGGGCAGTTTGGGGAAGAAGATGCCCGCGGTGTCAATCATTCTGGCGAGTTCACGCGTGGTGAGGGCGATATCGACATCCGGATAACCGGAGGCGTTCTGGTGGTCGCGCCTGGCTTCAAACTTCTTTGCCGTGCAGGGCATGATGCCCACGACAACGATGTTTTCTGGGTCAAGCCCCATCTTTTTGGCATACCAGGTTTTACTGATAGCGCCGAACATCTGCTGCGGAGATTTGCAGGAGGACAGGTGCGGAATCTGTTCGGGATAATAGTGTTCGCAGTATTTGACCCAACCGGGTGAGCAGGAGGTAATCATTGGCAGCACGCCGCCCTCTTTTACCCGTTCGATAAACTCGTTGGCCTCTTCCACAATGGTGAGGTCGGCGCCGAGCTCGGTGTCAAACACCTTGTCAAACCCGAGGCGGCGGAGAGCCGCAACCATCTTGCCCTGCACATCTGTGCCGATATGCATCCCGAAGCTTTCACCCAGGGTGACGCGGATGGAAGGCGCGGTGTTGACGATGACGAATTTGCTCGGGTCGTTGATAGCGGCAAGCGCCGCGGCAGAATCGTCCTTTTCCACAAGGGCGGCTGTCGGGCAGTTGACAATGCACTGCCCGCAGGAGATGCAGGAGACATCCGCAAGGTCCTTGTCAAAAGCGGAACTGATGTGTGTATCAAATCCTCTGGCGTTCGCGCCGATAACGGCGACTTTTTGCGCATCGCACGCGGCGACACAGCGGCGGCAGAGGATGCACTTGTTGTTGTTGCGGATCATATGCGCGACGGAATCGTCAAACGCGTACTGCGGATTTTCGCCCTTGAAATAATCCTCATCGTCCACACCGAATTCTTTGCAGAGATGCTGCAGTTCACAGTTGCCGCTGCGGACACAGGAAAGGCATCTTTTGTCGTGCGTGGAAAGAATCAGCTCGAGGGTCATCTTGCGGCTTCTGCGCACCTTTGCGGTGTTGGTGAATACTTCCATGCCTTCGCTCACCGGGAAAACACAGGCAGTAACAAGGCTTCTCGCGCCTTTAACCTCTACCATACAAATCCGGCAGGCACCGATTTCGTTAATCTTCTTTAAAAAGCACAAGGTGGGGATTTCTATACCGGCGACGCGCGCAGCCTCCAGGATTGAAATGCCGGGCGGTACACTGACCGGGGTTCCGTTAATCTTAATGTTTACATTTTCCATTTTTCAGCGCCTCCTTTCTTAAACTTTACTCACAGCTTTGACTTTTTTGCAGGCATCCATACAGGCGCCGCACTTGATGCACTTCGCGGTGTCAACCACATGCAAGGCTTTTGGCGAGCCGGATATCGCGCCGACCGGGCAGGCTCTTGCGCATAGGGTGCAGCCGATGCACTTTTTCGGGTCGATGTAGTAGTTCAGCAGCGCTTTGCATACACCGGCGGGACATTTTTTGTCTTTCACATGGGCGATGTATTCGTCCTTGAAAAATTTCATGGTGGACAGCACGGGATTTGGGGCGGTCTGCCCCAGACCGCACAGGGAGTTTTCTTTGATATACAAAGCGAGTTCCTCGAGTTTTTCCAAATCCTCCAGTTCCGCTTTGCCTTCGGTTATTTTATCCAGCATTTCCAGCATACGCTTGGTGCCGATGCGGCAGGGCGCGCATTTGCCGCAGGATTCATCGACCGTGAAATCCAGGAAGAAACGGGCGATGTCTACCATGCAGTTGCTGTCGTCCATAACAATCAATCCGCCGGAACCCATCATACAGCCGATGGCTGTGAGGTTGTCGTAATCAATAGCGGTATCAATGAGATGGGTGGGAATACATCCGCCGGAGGGTCCGCCGGTTTGGGCAGCTTTGAAATTGCGGCCGTTGGGGATGCCCCCGCCGATTTCTTCCACAATTTCCCGCAGGGTGGTGCCCATCGGAATTTCCACCAGACCGGTGTTTTTGATATTGCCGCCGAGCGCGAAAACCTTGGTGCCTTTGGAGCGTTCCGTACCCATAGCCGCGAAACTCGCGGCGCCATGCAGAATAATCTGCGGTACATTGGCAAAAGTTTCCACATTGTTTTCCGTTGTCGGTTTGCCGAAAAGACCTTTGACCGCCGGATAAGGCGGGCGGGGACGGGGCTCGCCGCGGTTGCCCTCGATGGAGGTCATCAGCGCCGTTTCCTCGCCGCAGACAAACGCGCCGGCACCCAGGCGGATTTGCAGTTTAAAATCAAAACCCGAACCGAAAATATTTTTACCCAACAGCCCCTGTCCTTCGGCTTGTTTAATGGCATGTTCCAAACGGGCTACCGCTATCGGGTACTCCGCGCGGACATAAATATAGCCTTCCGTGGCACCGATGGCGTAGCCGCAGATGGTCATGGCTTCCACGATGCAGTGCGGGTCGCCCTCCAAAACGGAGCGGTCCATGAACGCGCCGGGGTCGCCTTCGTCGGCGTTGCAGACAACATATTTTTGGTCTGCTTCGGTTTTAGCCGTAAATTCCCACTTCAGCCCCGTGGGAAAGCCGCCGCCGCCTCTGCCGCGCAGACCGGAGTCTTTGATGATTTGTATTACTTCAGTGGGTTTCAATTCTGTCAGGCACTTTGCAAGCGCCTGGTAACCGTCAAGCGCGATGTATTCCTCAATGCTTTCAGGATTGATAACGCCGCAGTTCCTAAGCGCGACTCTTTTTTGCTTTTTATAAAAAGCGGTTTGATTAAGGGATTTGATGGTATCCGGCGATACGGTTTCATCATAAAGAAGCCTTTTAACAATGCGTCCTTTGAGCAGATGCTCTTCCACGATTTCCGGAATGTCATCCACCTTGACTTCGCTGTAAAAGCAGCCTTCCGGGTAAACGATCATGATAGGCCCGATGGCACAAAGCCCAAAGCAGCCGGTTCGGATAACCTTAATCTCTTCGGTCAGCCCTTTTTCGGCTATTTGTTCCTCAAGGGCTTTGATGATTTCTTCGCTGTGTGAGGAGGTACAGCCGGTACCGCCGCAGACAAGAACATGGGCACGATACATATAATTCTCCTCCTATTTGGCGATGGCGCCAACCGTAAATTCGGTAACAATGTTACCGTTGACCAAGTGGTCATTTACAACCCTGGCAACTCTGTCAGCTGTCATTCTGACATAAGTAACCTTTTCTTTGCCCTGCTCGGTGACTTCCACAATCGGCTCATACTGGCACATGCCGATGCAGCCGGTCTGCGATACTGCGATATTGGTCAGTTTACGGCGAGCAACCTCTTCCACAAAGCTGTTTAAAACTGGCCGGGCGCCTGCGGCAATACCGCAGGTTGCCATACCCACAACAACGCGGATAACATCTGTATGATCTTCTCTAAGGGTCATATCAGCCTTGGCTTTTTCTCTGATTGCGTTAAGTTCTTCAATTGTTTTCATTTTTAGTCATTCCTTTCATCGGAATTATCCGGTGCCGGTGTATCGCCGGCGTTTTTGTCATGATAAGGCGCGGAGCCTTCGGGGTTAAGCGCGAGTGTTTGTTCGCCGATGTATTCCTTAATCCACTCGAAAACTGCCGGCTCGCTCAGCGGAACTTCTCCGAGCATTTGTTTGAGTTCGGATGTGTGCAGGATTAATTCATTCGTATCAACAACATGGCGATATTTGAAATCAATGTGTGTGTTCATAGCGATGAGTGCCGCGAGTGTGGAACCCATATCCCCGAGCGGGGGAAAATCGATACTTCGCGTATTGAAAAGAGCGGTGATTTTTGTGCCGGCATTTATTTGGGAACTTACGGAAAAATTGCCGGCGGTCATTTCAGCAGCCATTTTAAACAGCGGGATACCCATGCCGATTTTGCGTGTCGTTCTTGTGGAAAAGAACGGGTCCGTTACTTTTTGGACTTGCTCGGGTGTCATGCCTTTGCCGTTATCACTCATTGTTATGAGCATTTCACCTTTTGCCGTATTCTCGATAATATCGATTTCAATCAGACTTGCGTCTGCTGTGACGGCGTTCTGGGCGATATCGAGAAGATTCAATGACAATTCGCGCATTGTTATGCCATGTACTTGTCAAGGATGGCAGCGATTTGGTCTACCGTAAGCTTGCCGTAGACATCGTCGTTAATCATCATAACCGGTGCCAGTCCGCATGCGCCGATACAGCGGCAGGCATCGATAGAAAAACGGCCGTCGGGCGTGCACTCGTTGGGGCCGATACCGAGCTTTTCACTCACTTTGTCAAGAATATCCTGCGCGCCTTTGACATAGCATGCCGTTCCCAAACACACAGAAACATTGTACTTGCCCTTTGGTGAGAGTGCGAACTGCGTGTAGAAAGTGGATACCCCGTAGACTTTTTCCAGCGGGATGTTCATCCCGTCCGCAATCATCACCTGAACTTCAAAGGGCAGATAGCCGTATATAAGCTGAGCTTGCTGCATGACATGGATTAACAAACTCGGATTATCTTTGGATTCATCGATGACAGCCTGCAAGCGGGCTTCCTGCTCTTTGGTTCCCGCAAAGGGTATTTTGCTGATTGTTTTCTTCATTTTGCCTTTCCTCCTTAACTGAAAATAGGTGCTGTGCACAAATTAGTGTGCTGAATGCCATATGACCTCATCATGCATTTGAGAGTATTATAGCATGAAAAGCTATAAAATACCACGGTTTTTGCATGAATCCTACAAAAATAGTAACTCAACTTTGGCTGTTTTTACCAAGAAATTTGTTGAAAAAGTCGATTGCGGACTCCGTATCATTCCTAATTAGGTTAATTGAGTGGTGAACCCTTCCGATATCTTCCAAACGGTGTGAATCGGAGCTTGTTACAAGGAACATTTTTTTTAGTATCGGATACCGCGCGATGTAATCCGCCGGCTCGGCTTTTTGTGTTATCTCGGCCGCATGGAAACCCATTTCGGGGGTAATGCCGCCGAGATTTGAAATCACGCTGTTTGAGGGGCGGTCAATATGCGCGGGGTAGCAGATACCGCCGAAGGAACTGACGGCTTCAACCACGCGGGAAATACTCAGCGCGCTTGCAAAGGCCAGCATCTGCGGATAATTTTCGCTTACCGTATCAAGCGGGGTTATTACTAGTTGGTCGCCGAAAATATCCGCACGGTTAGCTATGCGCGGCAGGCGTTCATAAACATAGTTTGAAAAAGCCGTTGCGCTTGCCAAATCCGGTAAAAGGCATATAATATGCACCTCTTCCGAGGTGCATAGCTCCATGCCGGGGATAACCGTGATACTTGCTCTTTTGCCCGCCTCGATTGCCGCGGGGCAGTTCAGGCAGGAGTTGTGGTCTGTCAGCGCGATCATATCAAGCCCGGCGAGTTTTGCCATATTCACCAAGTTATAGGGTGTCATGTCATTATCTGCGCAGGGGGACAGGCACGAATGAATATGAAAATCGTAAAAAAGATTCATATCTCTAAAGCAGTTTTGAAATCGCGGCAGCAGTTTGGTAGGTGTTCTTTTCTGCGCGTAAAACAATGATATCATTTTGCTTTGCTTTTTCGAGCGCGGGCAAATCAAATGCGGCGTTTTCGGTGAGTACGATACAGGCAAGCTCCACAAGCGCCGCGACGCCAATGGAGTTGATGTTGCCCATCACAGTCAGCCAAACATCGCCTTTTTGGGCGCGCGACATGACCCAGCTGAGCAAATCACCGCAGTAGCAACCGCTGACAGGCCTTTCGGCAAGACTTTCCCCGCATAAGAAAATGAAGCTGAGTTGTTCCGCAATCGTTTTTACTGTCATTCATCATCATCCTTTACCGGTTTTCGAAACGGCGGGGGAATCAGCCCCTGAAAGCTGGGGTTGCCCATTTCATCCCGCATATAAAAAACACAGTCGCTCTCCAGCGCGATGCCCCGGACGATATCCTCTGCGAGCGCGCGGCAGGAAGGTGCCCCGCAAGTGCCGCAGTCCAACCCCGGCAGGCGGTCAACAATTGTGTTGAGCTCTTTCATCATATTCAGGGCGTCTTCCACATTTTCCGCCAGTTTAAGCACGGAAATCCCTTTTAGCGTTTTTTTCCACTTCATATCATCGGGAACCTGTTCACCATCCAGATGATTGCAGGAAACAGGCAGGTACTTACGCAGATGCTGCAGCCGCGAGCGGGCGATAAACGGATTCTCCGCGCACAGCACCCCACCCACACACCCGCCGGTGCAGGCGTTGAGCTCGATGAAATCAACATTGTTTAACTTTTCATCCTCGATTTCCTCGAGCACTTTGATGATGTTCTCAATGCCGTCAACGGCAATATACCGCTCATGCAGCAGTGCCGCCGATTCACCGCCGCTTGCCGCCCAGCCGACACCGATGATGCCGGACTGCCGCAGGTTGCCGGAATCTTGCAGACGGTTCATTTGTTCAAGCAGTTTCGGGTAAATGTCCTTTATCGCGAAAGCGCCGTTTAGGTTCGACTTCTCCAACCCGATGGGCTGCCGTATGGCGGTGATTTTGGCGGGGCAGGGGGTGATGAAAAAAACACCGATATCTTCCTGCGCCAGCCCGGTATCCGTATGCGCTTTTTGCCTTGCGAGGCGGGCGGCTTCTTCCATGGGGGAGTTCAGCTCCAACACATGAGACACTAAATTCGGGAAGCGAACGCGGATGAGTCTGCACACCGCGGGGCAGGCGGAGGAGATGACCGGCTTTTTCAGCTCGCCGCGTTTGAGCAGCAGCCGGGTAGCCTCGGAAATCAGCTCCGCGCCTTTGGACACCTCAAAAACATCATCAAAGCCGACCATTTTAAACGCGGTGAGGACATAGTCGATGTCGTCGAGGTTGTTGAACTGCCCGTACAGTGTGGGGGCGGGCAGCGCGATATTGTATTTATAGTTTGAAAGTATGTCGAAAGAGTCCCTTTCGGCCGACTTCGCGTGCTGGGGACAAACCCGGATACATTCCCCGCAGTCAATGCATCTTTCGGAGGTAATGTCGGCCTTGCCGTTCCTGACACGGATAGCCTCCGTGGGGCAGCGTTTGATGCAGTTCATGCAGCCTTTGCATTTGTCCGCGTCCAGGCGGACGGAATGGTAAAAAATGTCCATAATGATGATTCAAATCCTTTGTATGTTTCGGGAAAAACGGAAATCGGTCAGCTCGCTGTAAATATTTTTAAGCGGATAGTGGTGCCTATGCCGATTTGTGTTTCAATAATCATGTCGTCGGTGTACTTTTTAATGTTTGGCAGCCCCATCCCCGCGCCAAAACCCAGCGTGCGGATGTGGTCGGATGCTGTGGAGTAACCCTCCATCATTGCAAGCGATACATCCTCAATGCCCGGGCCGGAGTCGGCAAGCACTATTCGTATCACTTCCGGGGAGATTTCCACATCAATTTGACCGCCGCCGGCGTGAAGGAACATGTTGATTTCGCCCTCGTACATCGCGATGGAGACATTGCGGACAATTTCGGGATCCAAACCCAGCTCTTTGAGAACCCGTTTCACTTCGCCGGAGGCTTCACCCGCCCGGGTGAAGTCGCTGCCGTCAACATCAAAGTGCAGGTTAAGCGTGCTCATTTTTTGCCTCCGCCTCCCTGCAGGCCATTCGCAAAGAGCAAACCGCAGGAGGTGAACATTTCCAGGCGTGTGCAAAGCAATATAATGTCCCGCTCCCGCGCGAGTGAAATGATGTCTTCCCCGGGGCGTTTGCCCCGAACAAACACGATGCATTTCATATCCATCATTTCCGCTGTACGCACTACTTGTGGATTGATAAGACCGGTCAGCAGAACAGCCTGCTCTTTTGCAAAAGCCAGCACATCGCTCATCATATCGCTGCCGCAGGCGGCAAGCACATCCCGTTCCAGCAAACAGCCGCCGCACAGAACATCCGCGGCGAGAATAGCTTTTATTTTTCCTACAGTCATGGGTGAACTCCTCCAAAGCGGTTTTAGGCCACTCTATTATTATACGATACCGACCGGGCTTTTACAACACCTTCATGCTCCTCAGCGGGGATACAAGTTATCCAGTATTTCAATCACATGCGCGACGGCATGGTTGTTATTGGAACGCACAATATGCGTTGCCGCCGCCAGTGCTTCCGGCGCGGAATTTTCCGGCACAAAAGCACCTGCAGCCGCCACGAGCATTTCCACATCATTATAGCCGTCCCCAACCGCGTAGCAACGATCATGAGGCACACCAAGATAATCGGCGAGTTTATGAAGGCCCGTGCCTTTGTCCACGCCCTTTTTCATTACTTCAACAAAAGAGCCGGTGGTCGGCAGAAACGCGGGATCATCCGTAACGGATGTTAAAAGCTTCTGAATTCTCTGCGAGGTTTCGTTATCGCTGCCGATCATCACCTTCTGCCAAGGCCTTTTGGCCTGCGACGGGTCGGTGATTACATCAAACTCAATGAACTGGCTGGTAAAATGGCGCTCGGTGTCATCCGTCAGGTGTATGGCACAGGTTTCGTTGAACGGATACATTTCAATAGACGCCGCCGGAAAATTGTCCCGCACGGCTCTGACCGCCGCCAGCCCTTCGTCGCCGATGCCGTCAAAAAATACGACCGACTTTTTTTCGTAATCATACGCCATGGCGCCATTGGCCAGCAGCACGGGGGCGTTGATATAACCGGGGTCGTACAGATGAAAACCCTGGTAGGTCCTGCCGGTGGAAACGGTAAAATACCCGCCTTCGGCAATGAAATACGCGATGGCTTCGCGCACCTCTTTCGTGATGACACCCTCGTCGTTTTTTAAGGTGCCGTCAAAGTCACTTGTGATTAAAACTTGCTCAAACTTTTTCATATTCAAAGAAACCCTTTACTATTTTAAACAGAGGCGTTAAACGGTAAAAGTGTTAACGCCTGCCTTGAGCGGGATATTTTTATTTTGACAGATGAACGCCGCGTTGACACCTGCGGGCACTTCGACAATAAACTCTGTGCCCCCGTTCTTTTTTTGCCAGGCAACAGCAATTTTGCCGTTTGCGGTGGTGATATGCCCCGTGGCAAAATCAAGTTTTTCGGCAATGACAGGTTCGATAACGATGTTTTGAAACCCGGTTGAACCTTCCGATTGCCGGATGCCAAGCAGATAATAAAAGAGATATCTTGTCACCGCGCCGAACATCGGATGGCTGTGGGATTTTTTGCCCGACCAGTATTCCCAAAGCGTTGTGGCACCTGCCGCCGCTATGGTGTGGAAGGAAACCTCTTTTTCCCCCGCGAGCAGCTCGTAAGCCAGCTGCCCCTGCCCGCGCTCAAAGAGGATTCTTGTCAGAATATCCGTGCCGAAAATGCCTGTGTCGTACATGCCGAGCTTTTCGTATTTTTTTACGATGTTGTCAAAGGTTTTATCCCCGCCAAGGCCGATGTCAGCCATAAATGAGTTCGCGCCCTGAATATCCCCGGCAAAATCACCGGTTTCCGGATTGTAATAGGTTTTTATCAGCGCGGCTTTTCGTTCGGCAATGTGTTTTTCCATTTCTGCCCGGACATTCTCACGGCCGACAATCGGCGCGATTTCAAGCACGCGGTACATAGATTTGATATAAAAGTAATTGTTCACCAGCGGCGCGGGGATTTTAATGTCATCCGGTGTGCACCAGTCCCCGAGGCACCAGGCGCCGGGTGAATCGCTGGTGACCAGCCCGTCTTCGCTGTGTGCTTCCAGATAGTCGAAATACCGCAGCATCTTCGGGAAAAAATCTTTCAGCACATCCTTGTCGCCGTAATGCAAATAGTAGGTGTAGGGCACTTCGACAATCGCGCAGCCCCAGCCGCCGGGTCCGCCGCCGGAGGGGAAATAAGGCGCGGTGTATTGGACATGGCCGGTTTTCTCGTCCTGACAGTCGGTGATATCGCCGAGCCATTTTTTATAAAACTTCTGCCCGTCAAGCACCAGCATGGCCGCGTCGCAGGCAAGCTGGCCGTCGCCCGTATAGCCCCTGCCTTCGCGCTGCGGGCAGTCAGAGGGAATGCCCGCGTGCATATTGCAAAGCTGGGTGCGGATATAAGCGTCATAGAGCCAGTTGAGCGTCTTGTTGGAACATTCAAAACCGGAGGTCACCGCGACATCACTGTGTACCACCGTGACAGATAAAGGCTTTGCGTTGTTGGTTAATGAAAAATACCGGAACGCGTGCCACATAAAACGGGGATGCACTCGCCGCGTTTTGCCGGAGCTGATGTAGATATCCGTTTGCATCCTTTTGCGGGAATGTTTGTAGGTATAGCTGGCGGAATTAAGGAGGCCTGTTTTGCCGAGTTCCTCCGTATACCGTGCGACCGTTTTGGAACCCTTTCGGCCGGTCATTTCTATCACCGGCCAGCCGGTGATGTTTTCCCCCGCGTCATAAATGGTGTAGTGGATAAAGCGCTTGACTACCTTGGGTTCAAGCTGCCTGATTGCCCGGTCGGGCGGGCAGTCCCACAGCAGGAAATCACTTGCAGGTTCGGGCACTTCATTCACATGCTGCCAGGCGGACTCATCAAAATTCGCCGTGCCCCAGCCGGGGAGTTCCAGCCGGTAATCGTGGGTTTCGCCGTACAGCATACGGCTCATGATGACGGGACTTTGCGTCCATTTCAATTTTTTATCGCTGATAACGGTCTGCTTTTTACCGTCTTCAGCGGTCAGGGTTATCGCAAAACAAAGTTTAACATCCCCGTAACCGACCTTTTTATACCAGCCCGCGCCGAGCACTGCGCCGATGACATTCTTACCCGTATGGATAAACGGCGTTAACTCATACTTGACGCAGTAGATGCGGTGGGCAAATCTGTCCGTTGTATTGAAACTGTCATTTTCCTCATAATCCGTCCAGCCGGGGACGAAATAATCCTCCGCGACACGCTTGCCGTTGAGGTAAAGCTCAAAAAAACCGAGGCCGCAGACGATGATTTCTGCGGATTGGGTGTTTTGCGCATCAAATTCGCTGCGTATACAGGGCTGCTCGCAGCTTGGTTGAGGTGCAACCCATTTCGCGTCACCGAACATTTCCTTGTGTGTCATCAATGAAACCTGCTTTCTCATAATGTCGAGCTATTATAGCATAGACAGCAGAGGATAGATTGGGAAAAAGGAAATTACATGTCAAAAATGAAGTGCTGCGCCGACAGGGATTCTGTCGTTTTAGCAAAAGGCTTGCTTGTTAGTATTGAAGCGGCTAAATTTGTGTGATATGATTGTTTTAAATATCCGGAGACAAAAAATTGAAGGATGTGATGTGTTGGGTAAAGACAAAAAAGTTGATGCTGTTGAACAAACGGAGGAAGAGTTTACCAAAGCACAGGTCGACTATGTTTATCAAAACCGGCGATATGTGGGGACCAAAGAGGTTGCCGGTTATGTGCTGTGGGATATGGCGCAGAGCTTTAATATCAACACCTATAGTCAGCGCTTTGTCAACACCATTCTGCAGGTCAGCTTCAGATATCAGCAGATATTGTCTGTCATCAACGGCATTTGGGACATCATTAATGACATCTTCACCGCCGCGATTGTGGATAAAACCAGAACACGCTGGGGCAAGTTCAAGCCGTATCTGGTGTTGCTGGCCATACCCGGTACCGTCGGCACCTGCCTGTATTGGCTGCTGCCGCTTTTCTTCGGCGGGACGGGGCCTGAAGACCTCAATAAGTTTATTGTCTATGCCATTCTGGCAATCGTTCGTGAAGGAATCGGTACCTTTTTAGGCATCGCGCAGGGCGGTATTATCACCACCATCACACCGCATCCGGTGGAAAGAACACGGATGCTGACGATCGCGAACTTCTTTTCCGGTTTGTTCGGCGAAAAATTGCCGGAGCAGATTATGACTATCCTGATTGACCTCATCGGCAACAACATTATTAAGCCCAAAAAAGGCCCCGTCAGCGCGCTGTACCTGAAACTGTTTGTGGGCATGGGTGTTTTTACAAGCGTTGTCGGCGGCCTTGTTTCACTGTGGTTTAACACCATTATGCGCGAAAGGGTCGCGCAGTCCGTCCAAACGCCGAGCATTATGCAGGGCATCAAATCAATCACAAACAACAAGCCCGTGCTGCTCATGACGCTCTCGCAAATCCTGAGTTCCTTTTCCGTCGGCGGCAGCCGGTCGGATTACTTTATTGATGTGCTCAATTTCGCGTCTTTGGGGTATGTGACCGGCTTCCCCGGGGCGCTGCTCGGCCCGCTGCCCTTCATGGTTGTCCCATGGTTCCGCCGCCGCTTCCAGTCCCGTACGCTATACCTGGCAAGCGGATACATCGGGCAGGTGCTCATGGTGCCGATTTTTATTATCGGGTCCATCGGCGGCAAGCAAAACGGATTGTATAAAAACAGAACCATCATGGCCATTGCCCTGACGGTTCATGAAACGATTATCGCGTTTTTCTACGGCCTGCGTAAAGTAATCCCCACCGAGATGTACAATGAATCCATGGATTACTGCGAGTGGAAGAACGGATACCGCACGGAGGCAATGACCTCCGTCGCGAAGGGGCTTGCGAGCAAACTCGCGGGTATCTACACCAACTTGCTGTCGCTCCAAATCAAGCGCTGGATTAATTATGACCAGACCGCTTACATCCGGGGCGCCGCGCAGAGCAACTCAACCAAGTACTGGCTGTTTGCTTCCTACGCGATTCTTCCGTTCGTGACAGGTTTCCTCGGCATTATACCGATGCTGTTTTACGATTTGTCCGGCAAAAAGCGTGAAAAAATGTACGCCGAACTCCTTGAGCGCCGCTCAAACATGTCCAAAGGCGCTTCGGAGGCCGATAAGGAAACGATGGCGAGGATAGCGGCCGAACAGATGGAAGTCGGTATCAAAAATAAAGACAAAAAACTGTAAAACAGTCAGAATCTGCCCATTGATTGACAGAACCGGAGGACCGTTTTTCGTATGGCTAAAAAATCCCTGTACAAACTGAAATATAATGTTTCACAAAAGCTGATCAATGGGTTGTTCACTTGCGTGAACTTCCTCACACCGTCCCCGGTATTTTTGAAAAAAAGCAAGTATGTAAGCGATTACTTCTTTGAGGGAACCGGCGCTTTCGAGGGAGAAGTTACAAACAACTCAAAATGGCATTTGGGCTTTGCTGTTGATTCGCTGCTGACCGGCAACGAGTTGGACGGCAGCCACTTTGTCGCCGGAGAAATCAGAGGCGGCAGAAAGACGGCGACAGAAATATACGATGATATGCGGGTGCGGGCTGCCGCCATCAATGACGGAGTCGGGGGAACCGCTGTATTTGCCGCCCTCGATTTATACGGGCTTGCCAACAAGGATGTGCGGTTAATCCGGAGCCGCTTGGCGCAGTACGCAAAGGACAACAAAATTGTC
Organism: uncultured Eubacteriales bacterium; assembly: GCA_964612185.1. GTDB lineage: Bacteria > Bacillota > Clostridia > Oscillospirales > Acutalibacteraceae > UBA1447. The sequence goes on along the minus strand of CAZTCR010000005.1, from coordinate 1,720 downwards.
AGCATCAACCTTTTCACGCTGCACCAACACAGTGTGGTGGACACTTTCGGCATGAACGGTGAGCTGAAGGAAGCATTTTTCCGCAATCCCGTGAAAAACCTTTTTAGAAGGGGCGGAATCAAAAACGGTAAAAACCCGGCGTTTATGGAAAATCTTTACAGCGTTACCGTCAACACCATCAAAACCGCCTTCGAGCAACTGGAACCCGGCACCATGGTTTTCGGCGCGGTGAACGCGGCGGATTATATTAAAGATCAGCGCCCGCCCTATGTCAATGACACCAACCTGAACCGGTTGCGTTTTATACCAGACAACCCCCAAAGCAGGGCTACCTGGATGATCAACTGGTGCACCCACTGCGGCGGCAACGGTTCGAGCAACCGGCAGATTACCTCGGATTACCCATACTATATGGAAAAGGAAATCGGCGAAAGAGCCAACGCGAACTTTATGCTAATCCTTGGCGCGGTGCAAAGCAACGCCATGAATAAGAACTCGAAACTGCTCGGTTTGCCGGAAGAGCGGACGGCTGTAGATACCATGAAGGCATACGGGCATGCTTTTACCGATTTGCTGCTGAGTATACCGGAGAAAGACGAGATATCGGTTGAACCGCTGCTGTATATCCGTCACAAAGAAATATTCCTTCCTTTGCGCAACAAAATTATGATCCTTGCGTTTAAAGTCGGGTTGTTTCAAAACACGGTTGTTAGAAAAGCAATGGCCGGCATTGAACTGGTTTCGGAAATCGGCTATGCTCAGTTCGGCAAAAACATTGCCATTGCGCTGATTCCGGGCGAGCTGGAACCCTCGCTCGCGTATGGGGGCACACCAAGCGCTGCCGAGTCCTGGAGCGGGAAAGCATGGACAGTGCCATCGATCCAGCAGCTGGTCGGCGCGGACAAAAAACTGCTGGTGTTCGGCCTTGCCAATGACCAGATGGGGTACATTGTGGCGGACACCGACTTTGTACCGATGCTCGCGCCGGAAAGCGTGCATGTGGAGATTGTGTCAATCGATAAAAAGTGCGCTTCGACGATGCTCTCGGCTTACGAGGAAATGATGAATTCGGTCAGGTGAAAAAGCACATTTCCGGCGTACGCCCGGCCTTCAGACGAGAGAACCTGTTCAATTTACACGAAAGGATTCATGCTGTAAATGGGTATTGGATTAATTACAGTTATCATTCTTGTTTGCACGTCTATCTTTGTTAACGGATGGACAGATTCGCCCAACGCCATCGCGACGGTGGTGTCAACGCGCGTGCTCAGGCCGCGGGTTGCTATTGTGCTTGCGGCTGTTTTTAACCTCCTCGGCGTATTTTTAATGGGCAGCGCCGTTGCCAAAACAACCGCCAGTCTGGTGGACATCGGTGTGGGCACACAAGCGCTGATAACCCTGGGCGCGGCGCAATTATCCATTGTTTTATGGTCAACCTCCGCCTGGAAATTCGGTATCCCGACAAGCGAAAGCCATGCGCTCATAGCAGGACTGATGGGCGCGGGGATGTCGCTGAAAGGGCTCGACGCGTTTAACTGGGTGTCCGTTCAAAAGGTCATTTACGGACTGATCATTTCAACTTTAGTCGGTTTTGTGCTGGGGTTCCTGGCAACAAGGGCGGTTGAAATAACCTGTGTGAATGTTCGCCGGCAAAAGGCGAACACCTTTTTGGTATTAACCAATAAACCCCCGGCTATGCCGGGGGAGTGAGAGCGCTTTA